>CAZZHK010000003.1:138973-181844 GCA_964653725.1 uncultured Planctomycetales bacterium
CGATGATGGGCGGTGGAGGCCGGGATTCACGCGGCAGCCATCCGATGATGGGCGGCGGCCCCGGCCATTCCATGAAGAGTCGCGGCGGCTCCGGCGGCGGAGGCTGCCCGTTCATGGGCGGCGGCTGCGGGTCCTGCGACGACGGACCCCGGAAGCGTGGACGCCGCGGCGGGCACGGCCCCTTCTAGTACTGAAGGCAATCAGGACGGCGGGGCGGTCTGCGGACCGGCCCGCCGTTTTCCTTTCCTAGACTGGGGCCCGTGACCCCGGCCATCAAGATTCCCAGCGTCGACGTGGAGGCCGCCCTCAAGGCGGGCCGTCCCCTCATCGATCTGCGCAGCCCCGGGGAGTTCGCCGAGGACCACCTGCCCGGGGCGGTCAACATCCCGCTCCTGGATGACGCGCAGCGGCATGTCGTCGGCTTCCTCTACAAGCAGCGCAGCCCCGAGGCCGCCTACGACGAGGCCCGCCGGTTCGTTGCCGAGAACGTCCCCGGCATGCTGGAGGCCCTCGACCCGCTGCTCGGACGGCCCGTCGACCGCGTCGATCCGGGGCCGGCGGTCGCGGTCCATCCTGGCGACCTCACCCCTGTCCCGGCGACGGGCGTCCTGAAGGCCGTCGCCTACTGCTGGCGCGGCGGCTTCCGGTCGCGGGTCTCCTGCCATCTGCTCGGCGAGCTCGGTTACGAGGGGGTCGCGCTGCTGGAGGGCGGCTACCGGTCCTGGCGACGGCGCGTGGTGGCGCGTCTCGAGGCGGAGCGTCCCGGCCCGCTCCTGGTCCTGCGCGGCATGACCGGCACCGGCAAGACGGACCTGCTGCGCCGGGTCGAGAAGGACCGGCCCGGCTCCACGCTGGACCTGGAGGGCCTTGCACGTCACCGCTCCTCGATCCTTGGAGCGGTCGGCCTGGAGCCCCGGACCCAGAAGGCGTTCGACACTCATCTGGTCGAGCGCCTCGAACGGATCGCGGGGGCCTCGCCGGTCCTGGTCGAGGGCGAGTCGCGCAAGGTGGGCAGCGTGATCCTGCCGGCCGGCGTGTTCGAGGCGGTCGAGACGGGGGAGGAGGTGCGTCTGGTATGCACCATGGCACGCCGGGTCCGGCTGCTGACGGACGAGTACATGGACACGGCGGAGAAGCGGGCCGAATTGAGGCCCCACCTCCCGTTCATCGAGGGCCGTCTCGGGCACCGCTGGGCGGGGGCCCTGGTCGGCCTTCTGGACGACGGGCGCTTCGAGGACCTGGTGGAGGCCCTGCTCGAGCACTACTACGACCCGCTCTACCTCCAGACGGAGAAGCGGCGGACCCAGCGTCTGGGTGCAGCGGCCGAGCCGATGTCGGAGGTGGATGCCGAGGACCTGGCGGCCGCAGCGATCGAGGTCAGCGGCCTGCTCTGACCCCGAACAGGATCGTGCAGAGCATCATCGCCGCCGCTGCCGCGAGCACCCATCCGATCGTCCAGGTGGCGGGCCGGTAGCGGAAGGCGACGGTCCACGATCCGGCGGGGACCTTGACCCCGCGCAGCATCAGGTCGGTCGGAAACACGGGCACGCCGACGGCCTCGCCCCCGGCCAGCGGCGCCAGGGAGGCCTCCCACCCGCGATAGAAGGTGTCGGACAGGACCAGCAGCCCCTGTGCCTCCGCGTGTACCTCGACCACGACCGAAACAGGGTCCTCGTGGACGATCGAAGCGCGGGACGGGATCAGTGGAGCATCGAGGTCCAGGCGTGGAGCGTCTGCACCCTCGACCACGGCCCTGATCCGCAGGGCATCGTCGCGGCCGGAGACCAGCTCAGCCAGGGCAGCGGCCGCCTCGTCTTCGTCGGCTGCGTGGACGGTCTGGTGGACCACGAAAGCGCGCGGCAGGGCGCGTTGGTTCTCGAGAACCGGCCCGCCGGAGGTGAACGCCACAGGGGCATATCGGTAGGGGAGCAGCTCCAGGAGCGCCTCGGCCTGGGACCGGGCGGGCACCAGGATCCATCGCACTGCGAACAGGTCCAGAAGCGGGTGGTCCCAGTTGAAGGCGTGGTTTTCCCGGGCGGCCTGCTCCTTGAAGTAGGGCTTGTCGATCAGCCAGTCGGCCACCGCCCATGCGGCGATCCTCTCCTCACGCGTGCGCTCTCCGAGGTCGTTTCCGTCGAAGATGGAGGGGGTGAAGTTGGGATTCAGGAGGGACAGGGCGCGGGCCGTTCGGCCCACCATCAGGGCCTCGTGGATCCGGATGTCATGCAGCCCGTAGACGCCCGCCAGGTTGGGGGCGACGGCCCCGAAGGCGCCGAACACACGCCCCGTGGCTGGTTGCCCCTGCATCGATGCCACGGCGGTCACCGGCGGGAAGGGTGGCAGGGGATCGACCCGCAGCGGATAGCGGTGAGGCGCGGCCAGGGCCAGGGACAGCGCCACGGCGACCGCCGCCGCTCCACCGCGTCGGGCGGCCGGTCCGCGGAAGGCGATCAGGATCCCGGCCATCGACGCCAGGAGGGGCGGAAGGAGGGCGCTGCGTGACGGCACCCAGCCAAGGCCCCGGGCCTCCGCCTGGGCCTCTCCCCACCAGGCCAGGAGCAGACCCGTGCCCAGCAGGGCAGCGACCGGCCATAGCGGCACCCGGTCGCCATCGACCAGCCGCTGGGTCCCGGCGGCCGCCAGCGCGGCTGCGGCCAGGGCGGCCGGAACGAACAGGTACTTGGTCCAGATGAACAGGTCCAGCAGGGGCAGGCGTCCGATCCACTGCACGCCGGGCAGCCCGAACATCTTGGCCAGGCAGGCCAGGAGGAAGATCCCGAGGCCGGTCACCGGCAGGTGGGCGTCCTTCCGGAGCCTCTGTCCACGGGGGCCCAAGGTGGCGGCCTTGGCCAGGGAAAGGACCACCAGGCCCAGGGTCGGCGGCAGCACCGAAAGGATGTGGTGGGGATTGTCGGCCGACCGGTAGAGGCCCGGCAGCAGCAGCTCGGCCAGCGCCCAAGGACGGAAGGCGTCGGTGCCGGTGGAGGCGGGGTGGTGATGGGCGGAGACGGCCAGGTACTCGAAACCCATGGTCCAGACCGGCCCTGCGGCCAGGCATCCCAGCCCCAACGCAGTCACCATCCGCAGGACGCGCCCGGCGCCCCAGGCGCGGACATGGAACAGGGTCCACAGGGCAGCCGAGCCGGCAGCGATCACGCAGGACTCCGGATTGCCGCCTGTGGCCGACAGCCAGCCCAGTCCGGCGAGGGCGGCCAGTGATCCCCGTCTGCCCGACCTCCCGTGGGCGTCGCAGGCCCACAGCATCCCCGGCAGCCAGATTTCGCTGCCCAGGTTGTGCATCGAGGCGTGAAGGACGAAATAGCCGGTCAGCATGAAGCTGAATGCTCCGGCCAGGGCGGCCGGCGCCCCCAGGCCGCGGTTCCGCAGCCAGCCCCATGCGAGCAGGCCGGCGAGAAGGAAGCGGCCCAGATAGACCGCATCCCACATCCACGGCACGTCGGGCCAGGCCAGCAGCGGCCACCGCAGCGGCGACAGGGGCGCCGCCTGGAAGGCCGCAAACAGCGGCGTCCCCATCGCGGCATGGGGATTCCAGAGTGGAAAACGGCCTTCCTTTATCTGGGCGGATGCCACACGCAGAAGTGGCTCGTCAACGAAGGCGGCCGAGGTGTCCAGGCCGGGGGTGACGGCCGCGCCCAGAGGCGGCCGAGCTCCGTCGGAGTCCGGCACGCCGGCGCGGTGGGTCAGTCCGGGTGAGCCAGGCAGGGCGGCCAGCGTCCGGCCGCCGAAGAAGACCCCGGGAAAGGTCGCGGCCAGACCTCCGAGCAGAAGGAGCGCGGGCAGAACGGGCCTGAGTGCCTTCACGGCGCCCATCACAACGGGAGCCGTCTGCCCATTTCCACCCCCCCGGTCAGGCGGTGTTGCGCCACAGGAGGGCGGCACCCTCACGGGCCTCGGCCCACGCGGCCCGGACCGATCCCGCGCCGACCAGGCGCCGGGCCAGCCACGCTGGCCGCCCGTAGAACCGCCGCACGGCGGCACGCTTCGCGTTCCGTACCTCGTCCGCCGTCAGGGAGCCGGTGGCCATCAGGGCTCCGTGCTGGGCCGCCTGGTCCGCGATGACCGGGGCGGAGACGTCGAGGAGGCCCTCCGACCGTGCCTGCCTCTCGAATGGTGTGCCCGCCCGGGGCACCGCTACATTCGCGGAGAAGAAATCGAGGCCCAGCCGAATGGCAAAATCAACACAAGCCTCGGCATCGGCGCGGGAGTCGCCGGGCAGGCCGAGCAGGAATGTGCCCACCGTGCGAAGGCCCGCCGCACGCGCCGCCGCCACGGACTGCTCCGTCTGCTCTGTCGTGTAGCCCTTCTGCTGGGTCTCCAGCCAGGCGTCGCTGGCAGACTCGATGCCCAGGATGACGGTATGGCAGCCGCCAGCTGCCATGGCCCCCAGAAGGCCCTCGGTGAGGGCAGTGTCGGGCCGGGTGAAGGCGGTCCAGCCGAAGTCCCGGGATCCGAGGAGGCCGGCCAGCTCGCGGCCGCGGTGCGCGTCCAGCCCGAAGGTCTGGTCAAGCACGAACAGCTCGGCCAGGCCCATCGATTGAATCGCGTCGAGCTCCTCCTCCACCTCGCCCAGCGGCCGGCAACCGTAGGGCAGCGTGCCCATGACGCAGAAGCGGCACGGGTAGGGGCAGCCATGGTCGGTCAGCAGCGTCGTGAAGGAACGGCCCCGCGAGAACGGGAACCGGTAGCCGCGTCGGGGGAACAGGTCGTGGCGGGGCGTGGGCATGTGGATCCCACGACCGGGCGCGCGCGGGCTCCGCCCCTCGATCAGCCTCACAACGTCGTCACGGGAGAAGTCGGCCACGACGGATTCGAGCCAGTCCTGGTCGGCAGCCAGCCGGGCGCCGGCCGCGCCGCGCAGGATGTCGCCGGTGGCCAGGATTCGGGCGCCCGTGGCGCCTGCCACGCGAGCCAGGAATGCTCGGTCCGAGGTCCATGTGACGGAGGCCACCAGGGCCACGACGACGTCCGGATCGAGCGAGCGGATGCGCGCCAGGGTGTTCCGCTCATCCAGCTGCTCGGCGACCGCGTCCAGGACCAGGGTGTCCCAGCGGGCGGCCAGGCGCCCCGACATGTGGAGCAGGTCGATCGGCTGGTTGAGGTAGTTCGCCTTGGTGGTCTTCGAACAGTAGTAGTCGCGCAGCACCAGGTCGGCGGCCGGTGGATTGAGGAGAAGGACGCGCATGCTGTTCAGGTCGTCCGGCCGGGCGAGCGGACCTCCAGCAGTTCCCGGCTGGTGGTCAGGACCTCCTCCACCCCGATCCTCGACATGCACTCGGCAAAGCCGCGCAGGCAGTCCACGAACTTGTTGTCATGCACGTTGATGCACGGCGAGCACGAGGGCGGCTCCCAGTGGAAGCGCCGCGGCCCGCTGCCCAGCGGCGCGTAGAGCTTCGGGGTCTCCGGGCCGAAGAGGCCGACCACCGGTGTGCCGACGGCCGAGGCAAGGTGCATCGGGCCGCTGTCGCAGCTGACCACCAGCGAAGCGGTGTCCAGCAGGGCCAGGAGCTCGCCCATCGACAATTGGCCGGACAGATCCAGCAACGGGTGCCGGGCCGTGTTCACCACTTGGCGTGCGTGCGCTTCCTCTCCGGGCGCGCCGATCACAGTGACCAGCGCCTGGTCCTCGGCGCCCAGCCTGTCGGCGAGAGCCGCAAACCGTCCCACCGGCCAGCGCCGCTCCAGGGCAAGACGGCCTGCATGCGGGTTCAGGACGACGAGAGGCTGATGTCCGTCCCATCCGTGGGAGTGGAGCAGGGCCGCCACGACGGCCCGCTCGGACGCCTCGATGCGAGGCGCGGTGAAGGTGGCGCGGGCCCTGGAGCGATGCCCCTCGATGAGTGCGAGGAAATTGTGGGCGACGTGCCGGTCGTCCAGGAATGGGACCGGATCGGTGTGGATGTCGCCGCGCGGCACCTCGGGCGACCAGAAGCCCAGGCTCCGGGGCGCACCGGAGGCCCATGCCAGGAGCGCTGAGAACCGCACGAAGAACTCGAAATCCACGACCACGTCGTAGTGCGACCGCCGGACCTGGCCCAGCAGCCGGGCCACGCGTCCGAGCACTGCCAGGCGACCCCCTGCCAGCCGCACACCGAGGACCTGGTCGCCGAGCCGCAGCCTCTTCGCGAGGTCCACGTTGGGCTCCAGGGTCAGGAACGTGATTTGGGCGGTGGGCCAGCGCCGGCGCAATGCCTCCACCGCGGGGGTCAGGAGGGTCAGGCTGCCCAGGCCCCAGAACTTCACGCACAGGATGCGGCGCGGGTCGGTCGGTTTCCTTCGTCTGCCCCAGGGACTGAGCCGGGCGCACAATCGATCCCCGAGACGACGGTCCAGCCGTTGCATCCAGTCCAGGGACAAGCCGCCTTCCTTCAATGTGAGGCCAGACTACCGCCGCAACGCACCTTGGGGGACCGCCCGTAACGGCCTACGATGGGGGTCCATGTGCGGCTTCATCGGAATCTACGCCCCCGACGGGGAGGACGTGCTCCCCGACATCTACGAGGGGCTCATCTCCGTGCAGCACCGCGGCCAGGACGCCGCGGGCATCGTCACCTTCGACCAGACTTTTCATGTGAAGAAGGGCTTCGGCCTGGTGCGCGACGTCTTCAAGGAGAAGAACGTAGTTCGGCTGAAAGGCCACCTGGGCGTCGGCCATGTGCGCTATCCCACGGTCGGCACAGGGACCGGCGAGGACGCCCAGCCCTTCCTGTTTCGCTACCCGCTGGGGGTGGCCATGGCCCACAACGGCAACGTCACCAACATGGCGGAGCTGGAGGGCGGCTTCTTCAAGGACCGCCGCCTCCACATGGAATCCTCGTGCGACCTGGAGGCCATCCTGGCCGTGTTTACCGAAGCGATGACCCAGAGCCGGGACCGAAGCGCCCTGGCCGCAGCCGAGGAAGTGTTTGCGGCCGTGGCCAGCGTGTTCGAGATGGTCAAGGGCGCCTATTCGGTGGCCGGGGTGCTGTCCGACGAGGGCCTGTTCGCCTTCCGCGATCCGCTCGGCATCAAGCCCTGCATCGTGGGGGTCCGCGAGGACGAGGGCGGCCAGGCGTGGGCGGTCGCTTCCGAGTCGGTGGCCCTCGAGATCAACGGCTTCGAGGCGGTGCGGGACCTGCACGCCGGCGAGGCGGTGTTCATCGGGCCAGACCGGGAGCCCGTCTACAAGATCATCGGAACCCAGTCCCACCGCCCCTGCATTTTCGAGCTCGTCTACTTCGCACGGCCCGACTCGCGCCTGGACGACATCTCCGTTTATGCGACCCGGGTGCGGTTCGGCGAGACGCTGGCCGAGCAGTGGCGCGAATCGGGCCACCCGCTGCCCGACGTCGTGATGGCGGTCCCCGATTCGGCGCGCGACGCGGCCGTCACGATGGCCCGCACCCTGGGGGTGCCCTACCGCGAGGGACTGGTCAAGAACCGCTACATAGGCCGGACCTTCATCATGCCCAGCCAGGCGGCGCGCAAGTCCTCGATCCACCGCAAGCTCAATACGATCCGGGCGGAGTTCCAGGGCCGCCGCGTGTGCCTGGTGGACGACTCGATCGTCCGTGGCAACACGGGGGCACGGATCGTCCAGATGGCGCGCGACGCCGGAGCGCGTGAGGTCTACATGGCGATCACGTCCCCGCCGCTGGCCCACCCGTGTCCCTACGGCATCGACATGGCGACCAGGTCCGAACTCGTGGCTGGCCACCGCGATGTCGAGGGTGTGCGACAGGAGATAGGCGCGGACATCCTCGTCTACCTGGAGCGCGACCGTATGGTCAGCGCCGCGCGCGAGGGAAACCCGGCCATCGAGGGCTTCTGCACGGGCTGTTTCACGGGCTCCTACCCGACCGGGGACGTCAGCGAGGAGATGCTGGCGGCCATCGAGGATGAGCGGGTCTGCTCACGGGCAACCGCCCGCGGCAACTGACCCTGGAATTGGGACTTTCTTCGCCCCAGGGATAGGAGCCGCCCCGGATCCGCCCGGGCTGCCGGACCGGGATATACTCAAGCGCGACTGCCATGAAGGTTCTCCATATCAGCATGACGCTCCCCCAGGAGCCGCTGGGCCCCATGTGGCTCAGCCGCGCGGTCAAGGACTCGGGCCACGACATGCAGGCGTTGTTCATCCCCGATCCGCACTGGATCGACAAGGTGAAGGACTACGCCCCGGACGTCATCAGCTGGTCGTCCATGACCGGCGTGCACCGCACCATTGAGGCGACCAACCGGGTGCTCAAGGATCACTATGACGCCTTCACGGTGATGGGCGGCCCGCACCCCACCTTCGTGCCCGACACCGTCAAGGACCCCGCCGTGGACGCCATCTGCCTGGGCGAGGGCGAGGGCGCCCTGGTCGAACTGCTGGACACGATGGAGAAGGGGGGCGACGTGAAGAAAATCGCCAACCTGTGCTTCGACGACGGCAACGGGGGCATCCTCCGCAACGAGCCGCGGCCGCTGGTCGATCTCGAGTCCCTGGGCATCCCCGACCGGTCGGTCATCTATGACGCCCAGTCGATTTACCGCGACAGCGCCCGCAAGGTCGTAGTCACACAGCGCGGCTGCCCGATGATGTGCTCGTTCTGCTTCCACCACGCGTGGAAGGAGAAAATCTACAAGGCGAAAAACTCCGAATACGTCCGCAAGCGGTCGGTGAGCCACGTCATCGAAGAGGTCGAGATGATGCGCAGCCAATACCCGCTGCGGTTCGTCCACTTCCTGGACGACATCTTCAACCTCAAGGAGGACTGGCTCGAGGAGTTCGGCGAACGCTGGCCCCGCGAGGTGGGGCTTCCTTTTGACGCCATCCTGATGGCGAACATGACGAAGGAGAACCACATCAAGATCCTCAAGAACGCCGGTGCCATCTATGCACGCATCGCGTTCGAGGCGGCCAACGACTTCGTGCGCAACACGGTGTTCCGCAAGAACACCGAGCGCGACCAGCTCACCCGGGTGGCCGGCTGGATCAACCAGTACGGCATCCGCCTGGGCTCGCTGAACATGCTCGGCGGCCCGGGCGGGACACTCGAGGACGAGCTGGACACGGTCCGCCTCAACATCGAAAGCAAGGTGGACCACCCGTTGGTGTCCATCGTCCAGCCCTACCCCGAGTTCGAGCTGAACGACATCACACGCGAGATGGGGATCGCCGTTGACGACTACGACGACTTCCCGACCAAGTTCAATCGCACCGCCACCATCGATGTCCGGGACAAGACCGCCGTGGAGAACCTGCACAAGTGGTTCCCGATGGTGGTGAAGATGCCCAGCCTGATGCCCGTCGCGAAACTGACCATGAAGCAGGGCTGGCTCAAGAAGCCGCTTCTGGCCACCTACATGCTCTATTCCGAGTGGATGGTTACGGAGATGAACGTCCTCTACAACCGAGCCCTGGGGATCAACTCCTGGAAGGATTGGCCCCCGATCGACTTCCTGTGGCGGGTGGCTACCAAGGGCTTCATGCTTGTCAACCAGACCCTGGGCGGCAAGATGGCCAGACGGATGGCACTCAAACTGCAGATGGGCGACGAACGCGTCATCGCCCACATGGACTAGCGCGGACCAGGGGACAGGGAGGCGCAAGGAGGTGGTGGAACCGGTGAAGCCCGGCAAGGGCGTCATCCTCCTGACGACCTGCCTGGACCTGATCGGGTTCGGAATCGTCATCCCGCTGCTGCCCGCCTACGCGAACTCGTTCGACATCAGCGATCCGAAGATCGGCCTGATCATGGCTGCGTACTCGTTCATGCAGTTCGTGTGCGCGCCGATGTGGGGCCATCTGTCCGACCGGATCGGCCGCCGCCCGGTGCTGCTTGCCACGATCCCGCTGACCGGGGTCTGCTACCTGCTGTGCGGTTTTGCCACCAGCTTCGCCACCCTGCTGGCCGCCCGGCTCGCGGCGGGCTTCTTCGGGGCCAATCTCTCGGTGGCGCAGGCCTACATGGCCGACGTGACGCCGCGGGAGGACCGGGCCCGGGGCATGGCCCTGATCGGCATGGCGTTCGGGGTCGGCTTCTCGATCGGGCCCGCTCTGGGAGCGATCGCCTGGTCGTGGGGCCGAACGGTCTTCGAGGACGAGCCGCTGCGGGCCCTGGCCATGCCGTTCTTCGTGGCGGGCGGCATTGGGCTCCTGAACAGCGTGTGGGCGCTGTTCGCACTTCGTGAATCTCTCCCGGAGGAGAAGCGCCGCGGCAACGGGCCCGGAGAGGACCGCCCCGGCCGCTTCGATGCGATGCGGCGCGCCTGGGGCCTTCCGGCACTGCGCGCCCTCCTGCTGCTCGCCTTCCTGGGGACCTTCGCGTTCGCCAACTTCGAGACCACGCTGACCCGGTTCCTCCAGGACATCCATGGCCTGGATGTGGAGATCGCCAAGACGTTCGCGTTCATCGGCGTGGTGCTGGTCCTGTCCCAGGGCCTCTACCGCGGCCTTGTTCGGCGCGCCGGCGAGGGGCCGATGCTGGCCGCCGGCATGCTCCTGATGACGATCGGTCTCGCCGCCCTTCCGTGGACCCCGACCGGCCTGCTTCTGGTGCCGCTGTGCGTCCTGTCGATGGGCAACGGCTGGGTGCATCCCTCGATCAGCGCCATGGTCTCGATGCGCACCCCTGCGAATCTGCAGGGCGGCACCTTCGGCATCACACAGTCGGTGGCCTCGATTGCAAGGATCGTCGGCCCTCTGATCGGACTGTCGCTGTTCGACATGGCGCCCCGGTCCCCGCACGTGCTGGCGGCGGTGCTGCTGGCGGTCGCGACTATTTGGGCGACGCGCGTGGGCGGCGCCGACGCAGCGGCAAAACCTGCCCTAGACTAGGGAAGAAGACCCGGTCCCCGGGTTGTCCAATTGCCAGACATGGGCATCTCCCTGCGCATCCTTGCCGTGCTGACCGTGCCGCTCCTGGCGGTGCCGGCACTGCCGTGCCTGTGCTTCCTGCACGAGGCGGCGGCCGAAACGGCCTCGTCCTCCTGCTGCGAGGGCGGATCGCAGGCTCCGCCTGAGCCTGCGGGCAACTCCTGCGAAGGCTGCGTCTGCGTGGCGCCGCTGGAGGACCAGGCGCCGATGGCGACCACCGCCCTTTTCCAGGCCACGCCGACGGCCTGCGGAGTCCACGCTGCAGCGGCCCAGCCGCTGGGGATCCTGGACAGTCCCGTCCAGCGATTGCTGCGGCCGCCCGTGCACGCCCCGCCCCCGCCTCCCCGGGCGGCCTGCGTGCTCCTCTGTGTCCGGCTGACCTAGCCGGCGGCTTCCCTGTTGTGCCCCCCGGGCCTCCGGTCCGGACGCGGGCTGTTCGTGTTTTTTGCACACAGCGGAGCTGTCTCATTTTCCGAATCCCCACATTTACTGCATTTTTCCGTCACCCGGCCCTCCTGGGAGCCTTGCTCCTGGGCGGCTGCGGGGTGATGGGTCCTCAGGCCCTGATGCCCGCGTCCTCCGGTGTTCACCTGGTGTCGATGCCGGCCCTGATGCAGCGCACCGCGCTGCCCCAGGGCGGCATCGAGGCCTACGTGGCGGCGGCGCTGGAGGGCAACGCGTCACTGGCGGCGGCTCGCGCAACGGCCATTTCCCTGGCGCGCCGGGCGGCCCAGGAACAGGCCCTGCCCGAACCGATCCTGACCCTGTCCCATTTCGGCGAGCCCATCGAGACCCGCACCGGCGCCCAGGAGGACCGGCTGGGGGTCAGTCAGCGCTTTCCCTGGCCCGGCAAGCGGGGTCTGAGGGCAGCGGTTTCCGAGGCCAAGGCGGCCGCGGCCGGCGCGCGCGCGGATGGCCTGGCCGCCCGGATCGAACGCGACGTGCGTGTGGCCTGGCACGAGTACTCCTACCTGGCAGGTGCCCTGTCGGCGGCGCGCGAGGGTCTGGATCTGATGCAGCTCCTCGAGCCGGTCGCCCAGGCCAGGCTGCGGGCCGGAGGCGCCCTGGGCGGCGTCCTGCAGCTGCAGATGGAGATCGGACGGCTGGAGGTGGAGGTCGCAGGGCTCGAAGCGAGGCGCCGTCCGCTGGGCGCGCGTCTCCGCTCCCTCCTGGGGCTGTCGCCTGGTGACTCGCCTCCGTGGCCCGTCGCGGACGTGGATCTACCTGGCCTGCCTGACGAAGAAGAGTCCATGTCCGGCGTCCGGCGCCACCCGGAGCTGGCCGCCCTGGCCTTCCTGGTGGAGGCCGGCGAACGCCTGCTGGATCTGGCCGCCCTGGAGGGCCGCCCCGATGTGTCGGTTTCCCTGGACTGGTTCCTGACCGACGACGCGGCTCTGGCCGTGGCCGGCAGCGGCCAGGACCCCTGGAGCGTCGGTGTCGCCTTTCCCCTGCCGATCCGGTCACGCCGCTACGCGGCGGCACAAGACGAGGCGCAGGCCGCGTTGCTGGCGGCGAGGGCCCGCTGGGCGGACCGCCGCCTGGGGATGGAGTCCGAACTTCAGGAGGCCAGGTGGCGGCTCGAGGACGCCCTGCGCCGAGCGCGACTCCAGAGTGAGACCCTTCTGCCGCGCGCCCGCCAGGCGCTGGAACTGGCCGACGCCGCGTACCGTGCGGGCGAATCCACGCTCGACACGGTGATCCAGGGCCAGAAAGACATGCTTGGTTTCGAAACGGCCACCCGGCGCGCGCGCGCCGACAGCGCCCAGCGCCACGCCGAACTGCTCTACCTGACTGGAGGATCCGACCGATGACCGTACGACGACTCTCGCCCACCTGGATTGTGCTCCTGAGCCTGGCTGCCCTGGCGGCGGCCTTCGAGGGGGGGCGCCGCTGGACGGCGGCTCCCAGCGGCATCCCGGGCCCCGACGCGGACATGGCCACCGATGCCGATGCAGGCCAGGCCACCTGGATCTGTCCCATGCACCCGGAGGTGCGCAAGGCCGGATTCGGGGCCTGCCCGCTCTGCAAGATGGATCTGGTGGAGGAGCCCACCGTTTCGAAGGGCCCGGGCGCCGTGCTCGAGATGAGCGAGGCGGCTGTCGCCCTGGCCGGCATCCGGACGGTGCCTGCGGAGCGCCGGGAGGCCGCGGCCAGCGTCCGCCTGGCGGGTCGCGTGGACTACGACGAAACCCGTGTTCGGACCATCGCCGCGCGCGTCGACGGCAGGGTCGACCGGCTGTTCGTGGACTACACGGGGATCCGTGTGAACCGCGGAGACCATCTGGCCGAGATCTACAGCCCCGGCTTGCTGGTGGCCCAGGAGGAACTGATCGAGGCCAAGCGTCGTGCGGGGGCTGGCGAGAGCAGCGCCTTCCTTGCGGAAAGCAGCCGACGGGCGCTGGAATCGGCGCGCGAAAAGCTCCTGCTGCTGGGCCTCGAGGAGGAGCAGGTCGCGGAGATCGAGCGCCGCGAGTCCGCCGAGGAGACGGTCCTCATCAACTCGCCCCTCGAGGGCGTCGTCGTGACCAAGGGCGTTCGTGAGGGCGAGTATGTGGCGACCGGCGCGCAGCTCTACCAAATCGCCGACCTGTCGGGGGTCTGGGTGTGGCTGGACGCCTACGAGTCCGACCTGGAGTGGCTGCGCTACGGCCAGGACGTGACTGTCGAGGCGGACGCCATCCCAGGCGTCACTTACGACGGCTGGATTTCTTTCCTCGGGACCGAAGTGGATGAGCGCACCCGGACGATTCCTGTGCGCGTGGAGGTCGACAACGCCGACGGCGCGCTCAAGCCCGGCATGTTCGCGCGCGGGGTGGTGCAGGCCAGTCTGGGGGCCGGAGGTCGCGTGGCAGATCCCGATTTCTCGGGCTTGTGGCTGTGCCCCATGCACCCCGAGGTCGTCAGTGCCAACGCGGTGCCCTGCATGAAGTGCGGCATGAGGCTGGTCTGGGCCGAGGACCTGGGCCTGGTGAAGCCGGCCGCCAGAGGACCGCTGCCGCTGATGGTGCCGGCCACGGCGGTGCTCCGGACCGGTGCGCGGGCGGTCGTCTATGTGGCCGTCCCGGGTGGGCCGGAGCCCTCCTTCGAGGGCCGACGCATCGTTCTCGGTCCGCGGGCCGGCGGGGACTACGTGGTGCTGGACGGACTGAAGGAGGGGGAGCGGGTGGTCGTCAACGGCGCCTTCAAGATCGACAGCGCGCTGCAGATCCAGGCCCGTCCCAGCATGATGAACCCGGAGCAGGGCCGGTGACCGACATCCGACCGTCTCTCGCGGACCGCGCCGCCGGCTTCTTCCTCGCCAATCCCGTGGTCGCGGGGCTGCTGGTCCTCGGCGCCGTGGGCGGTGGCCTGCTGGTGGCGCCGTTCGACTGGGACATGGGCGGCCTGCCTCGCAGCCCGGTCCCGGCCGACGCCCTGCCGGACATCGGCGAGAACCAGCAGATCGTGTTCACCGAGTGGCCCGGCCGGTCTCCGCAGGACGTCGAGGACCAGGTCACCTATCCGCTCACCACGGCCCTGCTCGGCACACCAGGCGTAGCCACGGTGCGGAGCCTGTCCTTCTTCGGGTTCTCGTCGATCCATGTCGTCTTCCGGGACGACATCGAGTTCTACTGGTCGCGGTCCCGTCTGCTGGAGAAGCTGTCGAGCCTGTCGGCCACCGCCCTGCCGGAGGGCGTGCAGCCGGTCCTGGGCCCTGACGCCACCGCCCTCGGGCAGGTCTTCTGGTACACGCTGGAGGGCCGCGACGGATCGGATCAGCCGGCGGGAGGCTGGGACCCGCAGGAACTGCGCGATCTCCAGGACTGGCAGGTGCGAGACGCCCTGGCGTCCGTCGAAGGGGTTGCCGAGGTCGCCTCGGTCGGCGGCTTCCAGAGCGAATTCCACGTGGATGTCGATCCGGATGCGATGCGGCGCTACGACGTCGGACTCGACGACGTCGTAGCGGCGGTGGCCGCCGGGAACATGGACGTGGGGGCGCGGACGCTCGAGGCCAACGGGGTCGAATACCTGGTTCGCGGACGCGGCCTGATGGAGGGGACCCGCGACCTGGAGCGGACGGTGGTGGCGGTGCGCGACGGCGTACCGGTGCACATCGAGAACGTGGCCCATGTCGCCGCCGGCCCGGCGCTGCGGCGCGGGGTGCTGGACAAGGGTGGTTCCGAGGCCGTGGGCGGCGTTGTCGTGGTGCGGCACGGTGCCAACCCGCTCGAGGTGATCGGGCGGGTGAAGGCACGCATCCTCGAGATCGAGGCGGGGCTGCCCGCACGGGTCCTGGCCGACGGCCGGATCAGCCGCGTGACCATCCAGCCGTTCTACGACCGCACGGACCTGATCCACGAGATCCTCTCGACGCTCACCAGGGCCCTGACCGACGAGGTCCTGGTCACGATCGTGGTCGTCCTGGCGCTCCTCCTGCATCTGGGGAGCTCCCTGGTCGTTTCGGCCCTGCTGCCGGTGGCCATCCTGCTGACCTTTCTGGGCATGCGCGCCGCGGACGTGGATGCGAACGTGGTGGCACTGGCAGGGATCGCCATCGCGATCGGGACCATGGTCGACATCGGCATCGTGCTGACCGAGAACATCCTCCGCCATCTGGGTCAGCGCCGCAGCGGTGTGTCGAGGCAGGAGGCGATCCGGCGCGGCACGGCCGAGGTCGGCGGCGCGGTGGTGACGGCGGTGCTGACGACGGTGGTCTCGTTCCTGCCGGTCTTCGCGCTCGAGGGGGCCGAGGGCCGCCTGTTCCGGCCGCTGGCCTACACCAAGACCTTCGCCCTGCTGGCGGCCGTCCTGGTCGGCCTGGTGGCCGTGCCGCCCGCCGCCCGTCTGCTTCTGCGCCGCGTGCAGCGCCGCACGGCGCTGAGGACGGTGGGCAATGTGGTGCTGGCGGTCGGGGCCGCGATGCTCCTGGCGCGCCATTGGCAGCCCCTGGGCCCCGACCGGATCTGGGCGGGCCCGGCGTTTACCCTCGGCCTCCTGGCGACGGTGCTGGGCGGCTTCGCACTGTTCCTCCGTGCATACGCGCCGGTGCTGGGGTGGTGTCTGCGTCACAAGGTGCTGTTCCTGTGCCTGCCCTTGGCCCTGGTGGTGGGTGGCGCGCGGGTCTGGCAAGGGCTGGGCAAGGAGTTCATGCCGCCCTTGGACGAGGGCACCTTTCTCTTCATGCCGGTGACGATGCCGCATGCCTCGATCGGCGAGGCCGCGGACATCCTGGCCCGGCAGGACCGGGCCATCGAGGCGATCCCCGAGGTGACCTCGGTGGTCGGCAAGATCGGACGCGTCGAGAGCGCCCTGGACCCGGCGCCGGTCTCGATGATGGAGACGGTTGTCAACTACAGGCCGGAGTGGGGGGTGGACGACGACGGGCGCCGCGTGCGCCAGTGGCGCGACGAGATCCGCACCGCGGACGACATCTGGCGCCAGATCGCGGCGGCCGGTGGGGTGCTGGGAACCACGTCCGCGTCGAAGCTGCAGCCGATCCGCACCCGGGTGATCATGCTGCAGACCGGCATGCGTTCGCCCATGGGCGTGAAGGTCTTCGGGCCTGACCAGGCCCGGATCGAGACAGCAGGCCTGGCCGTGGAGGAGGTCCTGCGGTCGGTGCCGGAGGTCGATCCCGGGTCGGTGATCGCCGACCGCATCACCGCCAAGCCCTACCTGGAGGTGGTGCTGGACCGCGAGGCGCTGGCCCGGCACGGGCTGTCGGTGCAGTCTGTCCAGGGGGTGCTGGGGGCTGCTGCCGGTGGCGTGCGCGCCACCACGATCATCGAGGGAAGGCGCCGCCACGACGTCCTGGTGCGCTACCAGCGCGAGCGCCGCGACACGGTCGAGGCGCTGGCCGAGATCGCCGTCCCGGCCCCGGACTCGAGCCAGGTTCCGCTGGGGCAGTTGGCGGATATCCGATATACGCCCGGCCCGCAGGTCATCAAGAGCGAGGACTCCCAGCTGGTCAGTTACGTGACGTTCGATGCCCACCCGGGCATCGCGCAGGTCGCGGCCGCCGAGGCAGTCACGGCCGCGCTCGGCCGCCTGGCCCTGCCGGAGGGCGTCACCTGGCGGATCGCGGGCGAATACGAGAACCAGGTGCGCTCCGAGAAGCGACTCATGGTGGTGCTGCCGGCAGCCCTCCTGCTCATCCTGCTGATCCTCCAGGTCCAGTTCCGGTCGCTGTGGACCAGCCTGCTGGTTTTCTCTGGGGTCTTCGTGGCCTGGGCTGGCGGCTTCCTCCTGCTCGGCCTCTACGGGTGGTCGGGCTTCATGGATTTCGAGGTCTTCGGTGCTTCCGGCCGCGACCTTTTCCAGATCCAACCTCTGAATCTCAGCGTGGCGGTCTGGGTCGGCTTTCTGGCCTTGTTCGGGATCGCCACCGACGATGGCGTGCTCCTGGCCACGCACCTGAAGCAGACCTTCGCGTCGGCCAAGCCCTCCACCGTCCAGGGGGTGCGCGAAGCGACGATTGCCGCCGGGTCCAAGCGGATCCGGCCCTGCCTGATGACCTCGGCCACCACGCTGCTGGCGCTGGTGCCGGTCCTTACCAGCCGCGGGCGCGGCGCGGATGTGATGGGCCCGATGGCGGTGCCCGTGTTCGGCGGCATGGCGGTCGTGCTGGTCACCGTTTTCGTGGTGCCAACCCTGTGGTGCGCCGGACATGAGTTGGCGCTCTGGAGGCGTCGCGCGTAGGAAAGGTCCATGGGTCCGCGCGAAGATGTCCCGCTCGAGGTCGTTCGCCGACTGGCGGCCGGCGATGCGGACGCTTTGGGCGAGGTGTTCGAGCGCGAAGGCGACCGCATCTACCGGACCGTGCGCCGAATCTGCGGCCAAGACGCTGATGCTGAGGACGTCACCCAGGATGCCTTCCTGCGAATCTTCGCCAAGGCCCACCAGTTCCGCGGCCAGAGCCGTTTCACCACCTGGATGACCCGGGTGGCGGTCAGCGTGGCGCTGAACGCCCTCAAGAGGTCCCGTCGTCATCCGGCCGCGCCGCTCTCGGCGGTGGCCGAGCCGCCCGCCGCCACCGATCCGGCCACCGATCCGGTGGCGGCTGCCTCCGAACAGGAGGCCCTGGCGCTGCTGGACCGTCTGATCGCCGGCCTGAGCCCCAAGCTCCGTGCCGTGTTCGTCTTGCGCGAAATGGAGAACCAGTCCTACGAGGAGATCGCAGAGGGGCTGGGCCTGCGGCCCGGCACCGTGATGAGCCGTCTGTCACGTGCGCGCAGGAGATTGGCCGAAATGGCGGGATCGCGTCTGACTCCCGATTCCGGCCGCTGGAACGACAAGAAATATCCCACGAAGAAGCCCCCGGAGGCGGATTAAGGGCGGAATGACGCCCGCGTCCGCGTTGTCGAAAGGAAGCAAAGACATGGAATCCGACCATCCCGTCCTCGATCGTCTGCTGGCCCAGGCGCAGCCGGCCCACTCGGCCGAGCGCGCCGGCCTGGGCTTGGCGAACCGCGTCGTCGCGAATGCCCGGGCTGCGAAACCCGCACCCGTTCTCGCGACCTTCCATGGAATCCTGGCTGCGGCGGCCTGCGTGGCGGTCTATCTGGGGCTGGCGGCAGCGCTGGCGCCTGCTCCCCTGGGCGATCCGTCCATGGTGGTGGCAGACCTGGATGGCCGAACCGGCGGCTGGGCGACGCGCGGCCTTACCCTGCCCGACGTCGGCTTCCTCGCAGACCGCCCCGAGCTGCTGCTCGCCGACGCTGGAGGTCCGCGGTGAAGGTCCTCGTCTGCGTCGTGGTCGGATCCCTCATCGGCAGCGTGGCCCTCAATGTCCGCCAGTCGAGTGACAGCCAGGAGCAGGCCGCCTCGAGCGCCTGTGCCTCCTGCCACGCCGAGGCCGCGGCCGCCCACGCGGACGTGGCTCTCAGCCCCCAGCAGCAGGTCTCGCTGAATTCGTGCTGCAAGGGTGACAACTGCGGTGAGCGCGGTGCCACGCTTCGCGGCGAGGTTTCGGCCAAGATGACCGAGCTGGAAGGCGCCCTCGACGCGGTCGAGGTCGACGAACAAGAGGTTTTCCGCCTCGCCGACGAGCTCGGCGAGCTGCGGGACGAGTGCCTGAGGACCACCGTCCACAACATCCTCACGGTGAAGCGAACGCTGACGCCGGAGCAGATGGTGGAGCTGCGTGGGACCTCGCAGAACTGACAAGCAACACAAGAGGAGTACTGAATCCGATGAAGAATGTGAAATCACCCGCCCTGTTGGCGGTCCTGGTCCTGATGGCGGTCCCCGTGATGGCTCAGGAGGACTGTGAGGTTGCGGGCCCCCAGGAGTGTTCGGCAGAGAAGGGTGCCAAGGCGGATTGCACCGACTGCGCGCCCGCAGTGGTCAATGTGCCCCTGCGCGACCTGAACACAGAGAATGTCGACGCGGTCACGGCTTCCCTGATGAAGATCGGGCGGCCGGTCTACGGCTGCTGCCCCATGTGCCCGGACGTCGCCGAGGCGAAGCCCGGCGACTGCAAGAAGTGCGGCATGGTGCTTCAGCTTCGGGAGACCGTTCCGGCGTTGTGTGCAGCCAAGCCCGACCTCAAGTCCGGCTCGGTGACCCTCGTGGTGTCCTCAGGCGAGAGCCTGCGCCTGAGCCAGCTCACGGCTGCCCTGGGCGGCGGCAAGCTGATGCTGGACACCAACCGGCTCACCTTCACGGGTCGCGTGACCCTGCACATGACCGGCCTCACCTGCGGCGCCTGCGTCAAGGCCGTCGGCGGCTCCTTGACCGGGATGGGCATCACCGACAACAGCGTCAAGCTGGTCAAGAAGGGTCCGAGCACCGTCTCCGTGAACCTGTCCGAGCCGGTCAGCTACGCCTCGCTGCTGACGACCTTCGGTGACTCGAAGTTCAAGGTCGCAGACGTGTCCTGGGCGACCAGGACCCGCTGCAGGGACTGCTCCAAGGAAGGCGCCGCCAAGAGCAAGGTGCTGCGCAAGGTCCCGAGCAAGGAGGGCTCCGCAAGCAAGGGCGATGCATGCGGCTCCGACTGCGACAAGCCTGGCTGCGACGAGGCCAAGAAGGAGGCTTGCGACAAGGGCGATGCGCCCTGCTGCAAGCAGAAGGAGCCCATCTAGGGCCACGCCTTCCCCTCTCACAGGACGGGCGGTGCCTTGACCGGCGCCGCCCGTTTTTCATGCCAGGTCCGTGTTCGGGTGGGATCAGGCGAGAACGCCGAGGTCGCGGCCGACCTCGGTGAAGGCGGCGACGGCCTTCTCCAGGTGGTCGCGCGTGTGGGCGGCCGAGATCTGGACGCGTATGCGGGCCTGGCCCTTGGGTACGACAGGAAAGGAAAAGCCGATCACGTAGATGCCGCGGTCGAGGAGGGCCGAGGCCATCTCGTTGGCCAGCCGGGCGTCGCCCAGCATGATCGGGACGATCGGGTGTTCGCCGGGGCGGATGTCGAAGCCCGCTTCCGTCATAGCCGCGCGGAACCATTTCGTGCTCGCCTCCAGCCGGTCGCGCAGCTCAGTTGACGCTGCAAGGCGCTCGACCGCCTTGATGCCGGCGGCGACGATCGCAGGGGCGACCGTGTTGGAGAACAGATAGGGGCGTGAGCGCTGGCGCAGGAACGAGACCACTGTGCGGCTGGCCGAGGTGAAGCCCCCCGATGCGCCGCCCAGGGCCTTGCCGAGCGTGCTGGTGATGATGCCCACCCGGCCCATTGCGCCGCAGTGCTCGTGGGTGCCGCGGCCCTGCTCGCCCATGAAGCCTGTCGAGTGGCTGTCGTCCACGTGGACCAGGGCGCCGTGGCGCTCGGCCAGGTCGCAAATCTCGTCCAGTCGAGCAATGTCGCCGTCCATCGAGAAGACGCCGTCGGTGGAGATCAGAACGCGCCGGCAGTCCGACGCCTCTTTCAGGCAGCGCTCCAGATCGGCCATGTCGGCGTGCTCGAAGCGGTGGCGCTGCGCCTTGCAGAGCCGGATTCCGTCGATGATGGAGGCGTGGTTGAGGGCATCGGAGATCACCGCGTCCTCGGGCCCAAGCAGCGTTTCGAAAAGCCCGCCGTTTGCGTCGAAGCACGAGGTGTAGAGGATCGTGTCCTCGAAGCCGAGGAAATCGGAAAGCCGCGCCTCGAGCTCCTTGTGGAGATCCTGCGTGCCGCAAATGAAGCGCACGCTGGCCATTCCGAAGCCGCGCCTCCCCATTGCCTCGCGGGCTGCTTCTACCAGCTCCGGATCGCCGGCCAGCCCGAGGTAGTTGTTCGCGCAGAAGTTAGCGACCTGCGTGTCGCCGGCGACGCGGATGTCGGCGGCCTGGGCGCTGTGGATGACGCGCTCCTCCTTCCAGAGGCCAGCCTCCCGAATCTCGCCCAGCTCTGCCTCCAGCTGTTCCTCGAAGGAGGCCGGTTTCGTGTCCGTCACGACGCTGACCCGTCCATGCGAGGATCGAGCACGACCTTGTGGGCCTCGCCAGCGTCCAGCAGCGCGATGCCGTCGAAGAAGCCTTCCAGCGGGAGCCGGTGTGTGACGATGTGCTCGACGTCGAGCCCTGCGGCGAGCATCTCAAGCATCTTCTCCCAGGTGGAGAACATGCGGCGCCCGACCACGCCGCGCATCGTGAGGCCCTTGAAGATGACCCGCGGGCTGAACTCCTCCAGGGTCAGGTCCGACGCTGAGGGGATCCCGAGCAGCACGATGTCGCCGCCGGGGTAGAGAAGGTCCAGGCCCAGGTTGATGGCCGGTGGCGCGCCGCTCATTTCCAGGACGCAGTCCACGCCACCCGACGTCTCTTCGCGCACTGCGGCGAGCAGGTCAGCCTGGGCCGCGTCGTAGATGTGGACCGGGACGTCGCGGTCCTGGCCGTCTGCCCAGGCGCGGGCGCGCGTCAGATGGCCGGGCTGGACCTCCGTGATCGTGATCGACGCGGCCCCTTCGAAGGCGACCACGGCGGCCGCCATGGCGCCGATGGCGCCGTAGCCAGTGATCATCACGTGGCGGCCCTTGATGCCGCCGGCCGCCTGCACGGTGTGCGTAGCGTTGCCCAGGGCGTCCAGGAAGGCTCCGACATGTGGCGGCACGACCTCCGGGTCCAAACGCACCAGGTTGGCGGCCGGGACCACGACCGATTCGGCAAAGGCGCCGTCGGCGTGCAGGCCCACAATCTCGGTCTTCTCGCAGACGTGGTGGTTGCCGGCGCTGCACGCCCGGCAGCGTCCGCAGACTCGGTGCATTTCGGCCGAGACGTAGTCGCCCTCGGCCCATCCGTTGACCCCCTCGCCCAGCTCCTCGATGAAGCCGCAGAACTCGTGGCCGATCACCACCGGCGTGTTCATCGTCCCCGCGATGGAGTCATCCCAGTGGAAGATGTGGCGATCCGTGCCGCAGATCGCGGTATTGGCGACCTGGACGCGGACCTCTCCCTTCCCCGGGTCGGGAACCGGATGGTCACGGGTGAATTCGGCGGCCCCGCTCTCGGGCCGCGCCATCAGGACGGCGCGCATGGCGCTCATGCTACCCGGACCCCTCGCCCGTCCTCGCCGGCGGTCCTAGGCGGCCGACTGGTGCCAGCCGAACACACCGCCCTCGGCGGGCTCGATGTCACGCGAGACGCTGTCCCACCACAGCCACCAGGCGGCGTGGTCGCCGAGCGAGTCGCCCTCGGGGCGGACGCGCTCCTTGTCGCTGGCCTCGCGGCGGGCCCAACGGCGCCAGCTGCGACGGCGAGAACGGCAATTCTGCGGATGGCAGTGGTGCTCCTTGGGAGTTCAGGGGGCGTAGTATGACCGGGAATTTCCATGGCTGGAGGCAGTGGATCGCATGTCCCCCTGGACCCTGCGGAGGATGCGGCGCTCACTCGCATCAACCGGCGGGTGCTGGCGGTGTTGTGCCTGGCCTTCCTGGTGATGTCCGTCGGCGTCTACCGGGATCCGGGCGAGGCGGGAGAGCAGCTGGTCCTGGACGATCAGGGGCGCGAGGGGTTGGTCGTGTGGCGCCAGAAGAACTGCATTGCCTGTCACCAGCTCTACGGCATGGGAGGCTATATCGGCCCCGATCTGACCAACGCCATCAGCCGCGTGGGCGAGCGCACCGTCGAGTGGGTATTGGACCACGGCCGCGGTCAGATGCCCGACTTCGAGATCTCGCGAAAGGAGGCCGCCGGGGTGGCGGCTTTCCTGGCCGCGGTGGACGCCACCGGGACATTCCCCCCGCGATCCTGGCCGCCGAAATGGTTCGCGGAGACGGAGCGGCCTGCGCCGCGCGAGGAAGGCCCGTGAAAAAGGACCCCGCAGCGCGCTTCTTCCTTGCGGCGGCCCTGTCCCTGCTGGTGGCGACGGTCGCGGGCGCCTGGGCGGTCCAGATCGTGGCGTGGCCCGAGGGCGACATCAGCGTCTTCACGAAACTGCGCCCGCTGCACGTGACCTTCGCCTTGGCCTGGATCTTCCTGGCGGCGATGGGCGGCGTGTACGCCTGGCTCCCGGAGTTGGCAGGCCGCGGACTCGTGCGTCCGGGACTGGCGCGCCTGCAGTTCTGGCTGCTTGCGGTGGCCGGGGTGGTGGCCACGTCGGCCTACGCGCAGGGCATCTTCACAGGCCGCGAGTACCTCAACTTCCCGCTGCCGGTCTCACTCCTGATCGGCGCCGCGTGGGTCTGCTACCTGGTCAACGTGATCGGCACTGCCCGGGCCGGCAAGGATCCCTGGCCGGTGTGGGTCTGGATGTGGATCACCGGGGCGGTCGCATTCGCCTACACCTACACCGAGGCCCACCTGTGGCGGATCCCGTTCTTCGGGGACACACCGGTACGCGACCTCTCGGTGCAGTGGAAGTCCTACGGCGCCCTCACCGGCTCTTGGAACATGTTCGTCTACGGGCTGGCGATCGCCCTGGGGGACCGGCTGGCGGGCGGCGGCACCGGGCGCTCGAAGAAGGCGTTCTTCTTCTACTGGCTGGGGCTCACCAATTTGATGTTCGGCTGGGCGCACCACACCTACCACCTGCCCCAGGCTGAGTGGATCCGCTGGATGGCTTTCGTGATCTCGATGACCGAGTGGGTCATCTTCGTCTCGCTGATGATGGACCTGGCCCAGCCGTTCGAGAGAGGCGTCTGGCAGGAGGCTCCGGAGCGCAAGATCCCGCGCGCCTTCCTCTCCGCTTCCACGTTCTGGGTGATCGTCAACCTGATCCTGGCCCTTCTGATCTCGATCCCGACCCTCAACTGGTTCACCCACGGCACCCACATCACGGTTGCCCATGCCATGGGGACAACCATCGGCATCAACTCGACGATTCTCCTGGGCATCGGCTTCTGCTGGCTGCTTGAGAAGTGCCGAGCCGGATCCGGGACGCGCCGGGCGATCTGGGCAGGCTTCTGGCTCATGCATTTTTCGCTGCTGGCGTTCTTCCTGAACCTGGTCGTGGCCGGCGGCATCCGGGGCCTGGGTACCACGCGCAGCGGATGGTCGTTCGCGGAAGTCCAGGAGCGCCTGGCCCCGTGGCTGGCCGGCCTGCCCTGGACCAGCGCCGGGCTGGTGGCGGGCCTGGCGCTGCTGGGGTGTTCCTGGTTGGGGCTGCTGCCCGGCGCCCGCCGGGCAACGAGATCCGCATGAAGGTGCGAGCAGTGATCTGGACCCTGGTGTGTGCGGCGGGCACCGTCGCGGTCGCTGTCTGGGTCCAGTCCGCCTACCGGATGGCCGAAGCGGTCGTTCCCGATTCAGGATCCGCGATGCCCACGGGCGAACTCGCAGCCGGCGCACGTCTGTTCCGGCGCCACTGCGTGGCCTGCCATGGGCTGGGCGGCGGCGGTGACGGACGGCTGGCGGGGGAGCCGGACCTGGTGCCGCGCGACTTCCGGCGCGAACGGTTCCGTTACGTGTCTACCGACAACGGGATCCCGCTCAAGGCTGACCTGCTGCGCGTGATCGAACGGGGGATTCCCGAGGCCGGCATGCCGCCGAGCCTGCTGCTGAGTCCGCGCCAGCGCGACCTCCTGGTCGACTACGTGCGCGAGATCCGTCGGATCGGCAAGGCCGAGGAGCTGCGCGAGTGGGCGGCGGCCGAGGACGAGGAACTCGACGAAAGGGAAGTCCGCGAGTTGGCGGACCGGGCGGTCCAGCCAGGAGTGCGTCTGCCGGTGCCGCCCCGGCGCCCAGGCCCTCCCAATCTGGTCCGTGGCGCGGCGCTGTTCGGTGAGTTCTGCGCCAGCTGCCACGGCGCAGCCGGCGACGGGAGCGGTGACCTTGCCGATGAGCTGTTCACCGACATGGGGCTGCCCATCCGTCCGCGTGACCTGGCCGCCGGCGAGTTCCTGGGCGGTCCCGAGGACGCCGACCTGTTCTGGCGGATCCGCTGCGGCCTTCCCGGCACCCCGATGGCTTCGTTCTCGGAGACCGCCTTCAGCGACGAGGATCTCTGGTCGTTGGTCGACTTCGTGCGCTCGCTGTCGCGCCCCTAGGGCGACAAGATCCGGTAGCCGTCCTCGTTCTCGACCACCTCGATGTGCGTGTCGATCGGGACGTCCTCGATGACCTGGGCGGCGCCGTCCTTGAACGGCCAGCGGATCTGGATCCGCTCGATCCTGGTCGCGATGCCCAGGCCGATTTGGGTGTCCAGGTCCCGGCTCCCGAAGGAGCCCCCGGCGGTGACAGTCTCGTAGGCCCTGCCCGTGTCGGTCTCGACACGGATGCGGGCGCCGATGGCCGCCCGATTGGAGTCCGTGCCTACCAGGTGCAGCCGCACCCAGTGGTTGTCCGTGCCCTGGCTGATCAGCAGGGTATTGGGGAATGAGTCGCCGACATAGGCGCCCCCCAGATTCTGGGCGATGTCCAGGTCCCCGTCCCCGTCGACGTCGGCCATCCCAACGCCATGCCCTTTCTGCAGCTGCGCGACGTTCGCGTGCATCGTGACATCCTCGAATTGCCCGCCGTGGTTTGCATAGAGGGCGTTGGGGATCATCCCCTCGAAGGAGGGAAACCCGGTGCCGATGTAGAGATCGGGGAACGAGTTGTTGTCCAGGTCGGCGTAGTTGCAGCCCATGGTGCTCAACGCCCGGTCGAGCCCTGACTCGAACGCGACCTCCTTGAACGTCCCGTCACCATTGTTCCTGAACAGGGCCGGATGGGCATCCTTGGTCGGGTACCCCGACAGCCCGCGCAGCTGCAGCGTCATCTGCGCGTAGAACGTGCCCAGGAAGATGTCCTGGTGTCCGTCCTGGTTGTAATCGAGCACCCAGGTGGTGAATCCGCGATCGACGGGAATCAACCCCGCCTCCTCGGTCACGTCCCGGAACGAGATGCCACCTTCGTTCTTGCGCAGCATGGCGGAACCGTCTGTCAGCGGGGCCAGCCACAGGTCGGGATACATGTCACCGTCCACGTCGGCCAAGGCGGCGCCAACGACCAGCCCCTTGTAGCCGGTGCCCGTATCGTCGGTGACGTCCAGGAAGGTCCCGTCGCCCTGGTTGCGCAGCAGCCGGTTGGACGCCTCGGAGCTGGGCCCAGCAGGAAAGCCCCAGCGGTAGAGGTCGACCCACCCGTCCAGGTCGTAGTCGGCAAAGTCCACCGAGAAGGTGCCTTCGCGGCGGTCCAGACCTGCCTCCGCCGCGTTGTCCGTAAAGCGTCCCTGGCCGTCGTTGATCATCAGGGAATCTGGCATCTGCGCGGCCCAGCCGCTGCGGGACTGGTAGACGTCCAGGTCCCCGTCATTGTCGACGTCGGCCTGCGTAATGTTGAATCCCCCCCGAGCCTCGTTGAGCCCGGCCCAGACCGAGATGTCCTCGAATGTGGAGCCGTCCACGTTGCGGAATAGGCGCAGGGAATCGCTCAGGTTGTGTCCTGACCACATGATGTCCGGACGCCCGTCGCCCGTCAGGTCGTCGAAAATCACGCCGCCGGTGGTCGACAGGCTGGCGACGCCGGCCTGGGCCCCCCTCTCGGAAAAAACGGGGAACGGCTCGGACGGTTCAGGTTCTGGGATGTCCCAGCGGTACTTCTTGGGCAGGCCGTCGGGCCATACACCGGCCTCCTGGGCGACGATATTGGCCAGCCACCGGACATGCATGTCCATGGGGGTGCGCTCCAGCAGGCGAAGGTAGGTCCGCAACGACGCGAGCGCCGGGCCCACCTCATAGGCCATGCCCATGTGCGTCATTCCCTCGCCGTCACCGGCGTCCTGGGCTCCCCTGTTGACCGGATAGAGGCACATCGAGGACGTGCCGTGCGTGAGGCAGTTGGCCTCGGTGCCCTGGCGCAGGTATCCCAAGGCCAGGGCGCGCAGTGCGCGGTCGCTCTCGGGGAATGCCTTGGAGGCCCTCTCCAGGACCGTGACGGCCTGGTCCGCCTGGCCGAGTGCCAGGTACATGTCTCCAAGGACCAGGCGGTTCAGCAGAGTGGGGTCCTTGCGGGCGGCTTGCCGTCGGATGGCCAGCTCCCGCTCGTAGGACATCTCCTCGATCATGGCAAGCTGCTCCAGCGATGTCTCGCCCGCGAGGACGGCCTGCCGAAGCCGCTTGTCGATGGGTGCAAACAGGTTGATTGTGCCGAAAAAGCCCTTGCCGAAGGCGGCCTCGCCGTCGACGCCGGAACGGCGTCGGGGTCCCGCGCCGTTCTGCGGCCCTCTCTCGCGTTGCGCTCGGTTCGCCTTCGGGTCCGGCTGCTCGGAGGCCGCCGGTGATTCGGCGCCGGGGACCGGGTCCTGCCCGCACCCGAGGGCCAGGACGATGACGGCAGCAAGGGCCGCCGTGCGGCCAGGGAGGGGGGAGGGCATAGACTCTGCTACTGGTCCCGAAGGGGATTTGTTGGGCTGCATCTGCGTGAGCCCGCTAGAAGATGCCGGTCCGGGTCGGCGCGTGCCCGGGGAAGAAGTCCGACGAGGGCTTGAAGCCGAACAGGTGCTTCAGGCTGCCGGCCATGACGTCGCGGAAGTCAGTGGTCACTGGCAGATCGCGGCCCTGGTAGAGGGTTTCGTCCCCTAGGCCGCTCCATCGCCCAGCGACCTTGCCGCCCTTCACACCGCCGCCGAGGACGAACATGCCGCCCCCGTGGCCGTGATCGGTGCCGTTGTTGCCGTTTTCACGCACCGTCCGGCCGAACTCGGTCATGGTCAGGACCATGGTGTGGTCCAGCTTCTCTCCGAGGTCGGCCGCGAAGGCGGCCAGCCCCTGGGACAGCGTCTCCATCATGTTGCGCTGGGTGCCGGCGGCCCCCCCCTGGTTGGCGTGGTGGTCCCAGCCGTCGTAGTCGATGCCGGCGATCTCCAGCCCTGCGTCGGCGTTGATGACCTTGGCGATCGACTGCAGGCCGCGCCCGAGCGACGAGTCGGGATAGCGGGAACGGCTCCTGCCGCGTCGGGTCCCGACGATCTCCTGGAAGCGCCTCAGGGCGTCGATGGTGTTGCGTCCCGAGTCCACGATATCGGACGATTCCTGGCCCTCCGCGTAGAAGTCGTCGAACATGTCGAGGGTCTTCTCGCCGCGCCGCTTATCGACGTTGTTGGGCACTGCCAGCACAGGAAACTCGCCGCGCAGCGACCGCGGAAGCAGCCCCTGCAGGCCGACGGCACGGAACGAACTGGTCTCCCCCTTGCTGCGGGTCGCCTGCAGGTACCGGTTCAGCCATCCGTTGTGCACGGTTCGCATGCCCGGTGCACCGCGCTCCATGAAGTCCTGCGCGTCGAAATGACTGCGCGTGGGGTGGTGGCTGCCGACGTTCAGGACGGGGATCATCGAGCCGTCCGTGAAGAACGGCGCCAGGGCGGCGAGGCCCGGGTGCAGCCCGAACTTGCCGTCCAGGTCGATCAGCCCGTCCTCCTTCCGGATCCCGATGGTCGGTCGCACGGCGTAGTAGCGGCTGTCCCGGTGGGGTACGACCATGTTGAGCATGTCGGCGCCGCCGCGCAGGTAGATCACCACGAGGGTCGGCGCCCCCTTGCCGCGCTCCTTGCGGGACAGGACAAACCAGGCAGGGCTGGTGGTCGCCGCCATCCCTGCGCAGGCGGTGTGCTGGAGAAATTGGCGTCGTGTGGTCTGCATGGTCACTGCTTCTGGAATTCGGGGCTGCCGATGAGGAGCGCCAGCAGTTCGGGGCCCAGTTCCTGCGCCCGCGGTTTGCTGCTCGTGCGGAAGTACTTGTCGGTGGTCCGGGCCAGGGCGCCGCGGGTCCGGGCGCTGGATCCGCCCGGCAGGACCTGCGCGGTCAAGGTGTCCTGCCACAGGCGGGCATGCTGGTCCCCGGCGGCGTCGTAGAACGACTCCGGGACCTGGACACCGGGCATGCGTCCCAGTGCCAATTCGGCCGCGAACTGCCAGCGGAGCGCCATGACGCCCGGGTCCAGCCAGGCTTCGGCACCGTCCGACCAACCGGTCGGAGGGTCGCAGTGGTAGATCGGCTGGCCCATGTCCTTGAGCCACGAACTCACGGTTCGCAGATCGGTGACCTGGGCCTGGGTGGCTCGCAGTGCGCTGGTGACGAACTCGAAGGGCGTCTTGAACTTGGATTGGTAGTTCTCGCGCGCGAAGAACGGCTTGGACCCGTAAAGGGACCGAAGGATGGCCTTGATGTCGCCGTCGCTGCGTCGGAAGGCGAGCGCGACAGCGTCGACCAGCTTGGGCTCCGGCGAGTCATTGACAAGGAAGCGGACCAGCTTCGTGGCGATGAAGTGCGAGGTCTCCTTGCGCTGAGCGAGCATGTCGATCATCTCGACTCCCTCGGCGGCCGGGTCCTTGCGGTTGTAGATCCTCTTGCCCAGCACGCGCTTCTTGTCCATCACGTGCATGTCAGGCCGGAACTGGAATTTGCCGGAACCACGCCGGTCTCCGTCCACCGTCCATCCGGTCAGGACATTCGCCACCTCGATGACGTCCTTCTGCTTGTAGCCGTTGTCCACGCCCATGGTGTGCAGCTCGAGCAGCTCGCGCGCGTAGTTCTCGTTCAGGCCGCGCTGGATGGCGATCTCGACCTCCTCCTCGGCGCGCTGGGGCGATCCGGTCCGCAGACGGCTCCGCACTTCGATCTCGTTCAGCTCCTGGGCGGTCGGGGGCCGGCGCGACAGGGCATTGTCCAGGTACACGAGCATGGCCGGGTGGGCGGCGGATGCGTGAAGCATTTCGCCGAACCGGCCCAGGGCATGGGCCTGCACCACATCGCGCTCATAGCCCGTGACCAGCAGGTCCAGCTTGCTGCCCTTGGTGTAGGAGACATTGAAGTGGTTGCGCCAGAACCGGCACATGACCTCCTGCAGCTGGCGGTTGCCCTGGGATGCGCGCAGGAAAACGGAGGCCATCATTTCCCTCTTCGGCTGGCGCCGCAGTTCCCGCAGGCGGCGCAGCTCCTTCTGGTCGACCGCGTCACGCCGTCCGGTGTTGGCGTAGGACTCGGCCAACTCGTCAACGGACTTGCCCAGGCTCTCGAGGGTTCCGAGCGTCTTGTCCAGCGCGCTGTCGCTGACGGAGTCCGGGTCCAGCTGCGATTCGAACCAGCGGTCGACGCCGTAGCGAAGGACATTCTCCACCTGGCCCGGCCGAGGCCCGAAGGAGAACCGGTTCAGCACGTGGATTGCCCTTTCCCGCTCGGTGAGCTTCTCGGAGTAGCGACTGAGAGGTGCCATGGGTCGGGCGGCCTGCCAATTCGAGGCCTCTCTTTATACACGCAACGCGTGGGCGGGTTCCGGGTCCCTGGCAGGGAGAGGGGCGGGCTGGCAAGATTCCAGGTGCATGTCCGTCCCGCAAGACGAAGCCGCCTCCAGCCAGGACTGGGAGGCGTGGCGCGAGGAGTTCCCGATCCTCGAAGAGACTCTCTACATGGTGAACCATTCCCTGGGAGCCATGCCCCGGGCCGCCTTCCATGCCCTTGCCGAATATGCCGGCGACTGGTCGACGCGCGGCATCCGGGCCTGGGAGGAAGGCTGGTGGGAAATGGCCCTGACCCACGGCGACCGGGTGGCGCCGGTGATCGGGGCGCCACCCGGAACGGTGACCATGCTGCCCAACGTGTCGACCGCGATGGCCACCGTGGCCAGTGCCCTCGAATTCACGCCCGACCGGCCCAAGGTCGTCTACACGGAGCTCAACTTCCCGACCGTCATGTACGTCTGGGAGGCGCAGGCCCGTCGAGGGGCGGAAATCTGCGTGGTGCCCTCAGACGACGGCATGACGGTGGATCCGGGCCGCCTTCTGGAGGCGATCGACGAGCGCACCGCGGTGGTCCCGATCTCCCATGTCCTCTTTAGGTCCGGCTGGATCCAGGATGCGGCCGCGGTCTGCGACCGGGCCAGCGAGGTGGGCGCCAAGGTGGTGCTGGACTGCTACCAGGCTGTCGGTGCGGTGCCGATCGGCGTCGAGGAGCTGGGCTGCGACTTCGCCTGCGGCGGCAGCGTCAAGTTTTTGTGCGGAGGGCCAGGGGCGGGGTGGCTCTACACGCGGCCCGATGTTCAGGCCGCTTGTGAGCCGATGCACACCGGCTGGGCGGCCCACGCCGACCCCTTCGCCTTCGAGACAGGACCGGTCCGCTACGCCGACGGCCCGCCGCGGTTCCTGAACGGCACCCCGGCCATCCCCACGCTGTTCGCGGCCCGGGAAGGCACGCGGATCATCGCCGAGATCGGGATCGGATCTGTGCGCGAGCGCACGAAGGCCCTGTCGGCGCGGGTCGTGGAACGGGCTGGCGAGAAAGGCCTCCGCGTGGCGTCGCCCGGCGACCCCGACCGACGGTCGCCGATGGTTGTCCTGGATGTGCCCGGGGGCGCCGAAGTGGCCCACCGTCTGGGCGAGCGCGACATCCTGCTGGACCACCGGCCGGGGGCTGGCATTCGAGTGGCGCCGCACTTCTACAACACGGAGGAGGAGTGCGAGCGTGTGGTGGACGAGATCGCTGCGGAGGCCGCCAGGTGAGCGCCCATCCCGCCGACTGGGCCGCCGATCTGCCGGCGGATTTCTGTCTGTCCTGGGCGCTTCTGGAGCGGCACGAGGACGAGGGGCGGGGCGATGCCCCGTGCATCCGTGAGCGGGATCGGACCTGGTCCTACGCCGAGGTGGCGGACCGCTCTCGGCGGGCGCACGCGGTGCTCGCGGAGGCGGGCGCGGGCGTGGGCGACCGCGTTCTGGTCAGCCTGGACGACGGCGTCGATTTTGCGGCGGCAGTGTTCGCGACCCTGCGCATGGGTGCGATCCTGACCATGGTCAACCCGCGGCTGACGGATGACGACATGGCCCACTACTGGGGCTACACCGACGCGGCCGTCGGCCTAGTGGCTGCTGCAGGTGAAGAGGCGTTCCGCGAGGGCTGCGACCGCGCAGGATCCGATGGGCGCGTCCTGGGGGCGGACGCATTTGCCGCCGCCATCGAAGCTGCCGACCCGAAGATCGATGCCCACCGGGGCGGACCCGACCTGGAGTGCTGCTGGCTGTTCACCTCGGGATCCACCGGCCAGTCGAAGGGAGCGCGCCACACCCAGGGCCATTTCGCCTTCAACACGGCCACCTATGCCCACGACGTGCTGGCCCTGGGGCCCTCCGACGTCACCGCCGCGGTCAGCAAGCTGTTCTTCGGCTACGCCACCGGCATCAACCTGTTCTTTCCGCTGGCGGTCGGGGCCTCGGCGGCGCTGTTCCCCGAACGATCGAGCCCCGAGGCGGTGCTGGACGCGGTGGAGCGCCACGGCGTGACCTTCCTGTCGACGGTGCCGACCACGATGGCCAAGATCCTTGACCTGGAGGGCCTCGGGGACCGCGACCTGTCCTCGCTGCGCCTCAGCGTGTCGGCCGGCGAGGCCCTGCCTCCGGCCCTGGCGTCTCGCTGGCACGAGACCCTTGGAATCGAGGTCCTGGACGGGATCGGGTCTGCGGAGATGTTCCACATCTACATCAGCCAGAGGGCCGGCGAGGACGCGCCAGGCAGCCTCGGCCGGCTTGTTCGCGGCTACGACGTCCGGCTGGTTGGACCCGACGGCGAAGACGTGGCCGACGGCGAGTCCGGGACGCTATGGGTGAAGGGCGGATCGAAGCTGCTGGGCTACCACGACGATCCCGACAAGACGGCGGCGACCTGCGTGGGCGACTGGGTGGTCACCGGAGACGTGTTTCGCGTGGAGGCGGACGGGCTGTTCTATTACGAGGGCCGGGGGGACGACCTGCTGAAGATCGGCGGCATCTTCGTCAGTCCGCTGGAGGTCGAGGATGTCATGCGCGCTCACGGCGACGTGTCGGATGTCTGCGTGTCGGCCTACCCCGACGCCGACGGACTGGACAAGCCGGTCGCGTTCGTGGTGATGGCGGAGGGCGCCGAGAAGGACGCGGAATCCCTGCAGGCCCACTGCCGCGAGCGCCTGGTGGGCTACAAGGTTCCACGTCGCTTCCGGTTCCTGGCCGAGCTGCCGCGCAACGACCGCGGCAAGGTGCAGCGGACCCTGCTGCGCGAGCGAGCAGCGGCCGAAGGCGGGGGGACCGCATGAGGTCCTGGGGCGAAATGTCCTGGCCGGCCGTCCAGGACGAGGCACCGGGCGCCATCGTCCTTTTGCCCGTGGGGGCGATCGAGGCCCACGGACCCCACCTGCCGCTCGACACCGACGTCCTGATCGGCCGGGCCATGGCTGCGGCGGGCGCCGGACTCCTGGAGGAGGCAGGGGAGCGCTGCCTGCTGCTGCCGGTCCTGCCCTATTCGCCCGCACCATTCGCGGCGGCCCACGCGGGGACGCTGGGCCTGGGCCGAGACACCATGGCCGCCGTGCTGGGCGAGGTGGGCGGCGGCGTCCTGGATCTGGGGCCGCGCGCCCTGGTCCTGGTTTCGGCCCACCTGGATCCAGCGAACCGCGCCTGCTGCAAGGCCGCCGCGGCCGAATTGGCGGGGCGCGGCACAGTCGTGTTTCCCAATCTGGCCCGACCGGCATATGCGGAGCGGCTGGGCGAGGCGTTCCTGTCTGGCGACCACGCGGGCGCCTTCGAGACATCGCTGATTCTGGCGATCGCCCCGGACCGCGTGGACGCCGCGCTGGCCTCGGGCCTGGCGGCCAACGACGCATCATTGACCAGAGCGATCGGCGAGGGCGCAGCGACGTTCGCCGAGGCGGGCGGCCCGGACGCGTATTTCGGCGATCCGGCGGCGGCGACGGCGGACCAAGGCCGGGCGCTGCTGTCGACTCTCGGCGCCATACTCCGCGACGCCGTGGCCGAGGCGCTGCGGCCTCAGCCCTCGTAGCGGAATTCGTAGACGTCCGTGCCGCTCGGATCGGGCGCCTGCTCGCTCGGCAGCAGCAGCGTGCGGGCCGCCCACAGGTCGCTGAAGACCCGGTAGCGCAGGGCCGTCTCGTCAAGGTAGTCCACACCGGTGCTGCCCCCCGTTCCGACGCGCCGTCCGATGATGCGCTCGACCATGCGGGCGTGGCGCTGGCGGAAGATTACGAAACGCTGCTCCACAGCGACGATTCCGTCCAGGATGGCCCGCGGCCAGGCCAGGAGCGGCAGGTCCCGGTAGGTCTCGATGTAGACCACCGCTGCGCGAATGCGCCGGCGCCGGTCTCGCTCGTCCTGCTCGACGTCCGCGGCGCGCAGGTAGGCGGCGGCCTGGTCCGCTGCTGCGGCGTAGCGCTCGCGCAGACGGACCTCGGCCTCGCCGCCTCCGGCCAGGGCGGCCGCATGGTCGGCCTGGGCGCATGACCCCTCGCTGTGCCGGACCAGGAACTCGTCCAGGAAGGAATCGACCACGCCGCCGTCGCCGTCCGAGTCGGGGGTGGAGCCGTTGATGGGTGTGCGGAACAGCCAGTCCTCGACGGCGTCCTTGAAGGTCGGCGTGTCCGCCTTCCGGTCGTCGACGCGGCCGGCCGCCCATCCGTCGCTGCCGTCGGGCTCGCGCAGGGCCTCGCGGTAGTCGCCGTCGGAGACATAGGGCAGGCGGGCCTCATCCGGCAGGCCCATCAGGATCTCGATCTCGCGGAATTGGGGTGACTGCCCGCCGCTGGCCGGGAACAGCTTGTCGCGGAAGTCCAGAAAATCGCGCGGAGTCAGCGTCTCGACCACGCGCCAGTGGTCCGCGGCGACGTGGAGGATGGTCGCGATCCGGTCCAGCCTCCGCGAGGCTCCGGCCAGCTTGTCGTCGGGGACGTGGGGGAGGGCGAACAGGTCACGCGCCGCGGCCAGGTTGCCGAGGATCAGCTTGAACCACAGTTCGACCACCTGGTGAACGGTGATGAACAGGACCTCGTCCTGGCTGAGGCCTTCCTCGTCATTCTCCACGCCGCCCTGGAGGGCCAGCAGGTCGGGGACGCGGATGTAGTCCCAGTAGGTGATCGGGCGGCTGTCAGCCATGGCCCTCAGCGTATCCGGGGCCGGTGCGTGCGCCGGTGCCAGCCATCAGGACCCGGTAGACGCCTCCTGCGACGAAGAAGCCGATGAACCATGCATACACGTAGAGTCCCTCGCACCGGACCCACAACGCCGTGTCCATCCCCGGAAAGCGGGCGTCGGGGAAGGCCTGGGCCAGGAAGCCGGGCAGATTCGGCGCCACGCCCAGCACCAGGGCCGCGATCGCGGCCGGATTGAAGCCGCGGGAGTACTCGTAGGCGCCGCCCCGTCGGTAGAGGTCGTCGACGTCCAGGTGCGTGCGGCGCAGCAGGAAGTAGTCCACCAGCAGGATCCCCAGGACGGGGCCCAGAAGTGCCGAGTAGCCGATCAGCCAAGTGAAGATGTAGCCCTCGGACGACTCGATCAGCTTCCAGGGCATCATCACCAGGCCGATGATGGCGGTGATGTAGCCGCCGGCGCGGAAGGAGATGCTCTGCGGCGAGAGGTTGGAGAAGCCGTTGGCCGGCGAGACCACGTTGGCGGCGACGTTGGTCGAGAGCGTGACGATGCTCAGCGCCAGCATCGCGACCAGCGTGACCAGGGGGCCGCCGATGCGGCCGACCAGCTCCACCGGATCCCAGATCCCCTCCCCGCCGAACAGGATCCGGGTGGCGCTGGTGACCGCGATGCCCACGAACGAGAACAGGATCATCGTGGTGGGCAGGCCCAGCACCTGGCCGAGGATCTGGCTGCGCTGGCCCGACCCGTAACGCGTGAAGTCGGGAATATTGAGCGCCAGCGTGGCCCAGAAGCCGACCATGGCAGTGAGGCCGGGCCAGAAGAGTGTGGAGAAGGGCGGCGCTCCGGGACGGGTCGCTGTGGCCTCCAGGATCTCGCCCAGGCTGCCGACCCTCATCCATGCCCAGGCCAGAAGTGCGAGCCCCATCAGGATCAGGAACGGGGCGGCCCAGGTCTGGAGCCGCTTGATCGACTCGGTGCCGTGGTGGATGAAGTGCAGGTTGACGAACCAGAAGGCCAGGAAGCCCAGGAGCTCGCCAGACGAGATGCCCAGCGCCTGGGCGAAGGGCTGCGGCAGCGTCCATGTCCCCGGCACAACCGCGACGGCCAGCTGATAGATGGCGTGGCCGCCGATCCAGCACTGGATGCCGAACCAGCCGCACGCAACCAGGGCCCGCAGGATGGAGGGGATGTGGGCGCCCCGTACGCCGAACGATGCTCGCGCCAGCACCGGGAACGGGATCCCGTACTTGGTGCCCGGGTGGCCGTTCAACACCATCGGCACCAGGACCAGCAGGTTGCCGAGGGCGATCGTGAGCATCGCCTGGCTCCAGCTCATGCCCTGGCCCAACAGTCCCGCGGCCAGTTGGTAGGTGGGAATGCACACCGCCATGCCCACCCAGAGGGCGGCGAAGTTGTGGGTCTTCCAGGTCCGGCACTCGGGGGCCACCGGAGCCAGGTCTGCATTCGTTAGCGAGGTCACGGGGCGGAATCCTAGCGGGGCGGACGGACCGGCAAACTGGGCCGATCTGGTGCATAATGCACACAACTATGCGCATTGCCCGAATGCGGCCCGCGGCCCTCGCGGCCCTGGCCCTTGCGGCGCTCGCCCCTGCGACGCCCTCCTCCGACCTGAAGCTCGACGGACAGACCACGGTGGTCACGCGGTTGGGCGGCAGCGTGCTCCTCGAGTTGTCCGGTCCGGCAGGCCAGCCGTTCGCCGTCCTGATCGACGTGGACGGCGGCCCAACGCCGCTGTTCGGGCAGGACGTGGCGCTGGGCTTCACGCCGCTGTTCTTCACGGCGCTCGACGGCGTGCTCTCTGCGACGGGCTCCTTCAAGGTGAACATCCCGATCCCCTCCGTGGACGCGCTTGTGGGCCAGCAGTTCTTCCTGGTGGCGGCGGTATTCGATCCCACCGCCAGCCCCCTGCCCATCGAGTGGACCAACGGCGTGGATGTGACGATCACGGCCTCAGCCCCGGTGGGCCACACGGAACTGGCGGGCAACATGTTGGCCGTCTATCCGCATTTCGAGACTGTCGCGGCCTTCAACCAGGGGTCCCGCGTCAGTGCGGCAGTGGATCTGTCGCAGCATCCGGGCCTCAGCGTGGGCCAGAGCGGCGCCATCTATGTCACCGAGGACCGGACGGCGGCCGAATGGGACGCCAATCCTTCACTGCAGGACGTGACCCATGACGGCCCGGCCTTCATCACGTTCAAGCCGGGCGGTCTGGCAGCCAACACGTTCCTGGCAGATGACGGGCAGCTATTGGGCGACGCTGGCGCCGGTCTGGGGGTGGGCTACGACCTGGTCATCGACCTGAACGCCAATGGGCAGCTCGATGCAGCGGACCTGATCGACGGCTACGGGGACCAGGCTGGCTTGTGGGTGGTCGACGACCTGACCCAGCCGGGTCCCTACGCGGTCACGGAAATCGTCTACAGCGGGGGCTCGTGGCTGGGCCAGAACACCTACTACCCCTCCAACATCGCATCCCTGGGCGAATTGCCCCTGGTCGTGGTCAGCCACGGCAACGGCCACAACTACCAGTGGTACGACCACATCGGCGAGCATCTGGCCTCCTACGGCTACATCGTAATGAGCCACCAGAACAACACGGTGCCCGGTGTCGGCACGGCCTCGACGACGACGCTGACCAACACCGACTACTTCCTCGGCAACCTGTCCAGCATCGCGGGCGGCCTTCTCGAGGGACACGTGGACAAAGACACGATCGTCTGGATCGGCCACAGCCGCGGCGGGGAAGGGGTGGCCATCGCCTACGACAAGCTCTTCGACGGGGACTTCACGCCGACCAACTTCGGAATCGATGACATCAAGCTCGTGTCGTCCATTGCTCCGACCGACTTCAAGGGTCCGGCGCGCGCCGACCCCCACGGCGTGCCCTACCACCTGTGGGTGGGTTCCAGCGACTCGGATGTCACCGGCTGTGCCGACAACAACATCGCCCAGTCGTTCCATCTGCACGACCGGGCCGAGGACGAGCGGCAGGCCATCACACTTCAGGGGGTGGGCCACGGCGATTTCCATGACGGTGGCGGCTCGTCCTGGGCCTCTGGCCCCTGCAAGGTCGGGCGCCAGAACACTCATACGATCATGCGCGGCTACCTGCTGCCGCTGATCAAGCACCACCTCGAGGACAACGTGCCCGCTGAGGACTTCCTGTGGCGGCAGTGGGAGTCCTTCAAGCCGATTGGCGCCCCGACCAGCAGCTGTGTAGTCGTCACGCTCATGCATCGGCGCGGCGAAGACGCGGACAAGTTCGTGGTGGACGACTTCCAGACCAATTCGGGGACCGCCCTGGCCAGTTCCGGCGCCACCGTGACGTTCGATGTCACGGCGCTGACCGAGGGCCTGAATGACGATGGCAACTCGAATTTCACGAATAACGCGTCGGACGAGTTCAACGGAGTGACCCTGGGACGAAACACCGACGACACGGCCGGACTGGTGTTCTCCTGGGACGGCGTCGACCGTTTCCTGGAATTCGATCTCGCAGTTGAGGACGCCGACGTGTCCGGCCATACATGGCTGTCCTTCCGGACGGCGCAGTTGACGCGGCACACGCTGACCATCGCAGCCCTGGGGGACCTGTCATTCGAGGTGGAGCTGGTGGACGGCTCGGGCCGGGCCAGGACCATCAGCGTCGCTGCCTACGGGGGCGGCGTGGAGGAGCCATACGCGCGGACCAGTTGCGGCAACGGCACCGGTTGGGGCGCTGAATACGAGACCATCAGGATCCGCCTGGCGGACTTTCTTCGCGACGGATCGGGGCTGGAGTTGGCGGACCTGGACAAGATCGTCCTGCGCTTCGGTCCCTCGCACGGCAGTGCGGAGGGGCGGCTGGGCCTCGACGACCTGGAATTGACGAGGAATTGACCCATGGCTGAGAGCCTGATGAGCGGCAAGGGCACCCCGGGGCACCGGGTCGTGTCCGGATTCCTTGCACTGTGGGTCTTGGCCGCCGGTGTGACGGCTTGGATGGTCCATGGGCAAGGCGAAGCGCCGCCTGTGCTGCCGGCGGAGCCGACGGCAAGCCCGGTGACGGTGGTCCGGGTCCAGCCGTTCGTGCTGGAGCGGCCCGCGACCCACTGGTACCGGGCCGAGCGCCCGGCCTATGCGGCCGGGGCGATCCTGGTCCTGGAGGTCGACCCTGACCTGGCGCACCGGCGGCAGGGCTATGAGCCGGTGCTGTTCGCCGGTGCCGAGACGCTGGAGCGCATCAATGACGGCTCGGCGTCGGGCTACCAGGTGGTGGTCCTGCCCGCGCCGATGGACGCCGACGGCGTGCCGATCCTTGATTTGGTCCCGGTCTTCTTCGGCGCACCGGCCCTGCCAGAGGAGATCACAGCCCTGGACGCGGCACGCGCACGCGACAAGGCGCTGGCGGCGGGCGTGGCGTCCCCTTCCATGGAGGTCCTGCATGCGGTGACGCGGCCCATGGTCACGCTGGAGGATGCCTGGGATCTGGCCTTCGCGGCCTCCTACGTGATCGAGGAGTTCTCGCCTACCGAGCGCGACTTGATCGACGGTCTGCGCGTCCCGCGCCTCGGCCGCTAGTCCGCCTCGAGGCCGCCGGGCAGCCGATCGTCGCCGGCGGCGACGATGTCGTTCCAGGTCAGCGGCTCGCCGCCGTCGCGCTCGACCATCGAGATGCAGCCGGGCACCGGGCAGACGATGGCGCACAGGTTGCAGCCGACGCAGTCCGGTTCGCGGACGATCGGCACGCGGCCCTCCTGTTGCGCTGTGGTGTCGGGGGCGGCAGTCAGGCGCTCGGCGTCGGGGTTCAGCCATGCGTAGGCGGCCTCGCGGTCCGGGGCGACGCCGTCGGGCAGGTCGATGCACTGGTGGGCGCCGTCCTCGCACGCCACGTAGCAGAGTTGGCAGCCGATGCATGCGTCGGCGTCGATCTCGGCGACGGTGGCGTAGTTGAGGTCGAGTTCGCCCCATTCCTTGAAGCCGGGCACGGCCGCACCGACCAGGTCGGCGGCCGAGGCCATGCCCTTCTCGTCGAGGAACCGGCTGAGTCCGTCGATCATGCCGTCCACCACGCCGTAGCCGTGGAGCATCACCTCGGTGCAGACCTGGACGTTGGCTGCGCCGAGCGCCATGAACTCGGCGGCGTCGCGCCAGGTGGTGACCCCGCCGATGCCGGAAATCGGCAGCGTGAAGTCGTCGTCGCGCGCCAGGACGGCGACCAGGTGGAGCGCGATCGGCTTGACCGCCGGGCCGCAGTAGCCTCCGTTGGTGCTGGCGTCGCCGACGCGCGGGTGCGGGACCATGCGATCCAGGTCGACGCCCATCAGGGACTTGATGGTGTTGATGAGGCTGATGCCGTGCGCGCCGCCGCGCTGCGCCGACATCGCCGGTTCGCGGATGTCGCCGGCGTTGGGCGACAGCTTGACGATCACCGGGATCGAGGCCGCGTCGACCGCCCAGCCGGTGATCTCCTCGGCCACCTTGGGTTCGTCCGACACCGCCGAGCCCATGCCGCGCTCGCACATGCCATGCGGGCAGCCGAAGTTCAGTTCCAGGCCGTCGGCACCAGCATCCTCGACCTTTTGAATGATCTCCCGCCACTGGGCGCGTGACTCGACCATCAGCGAGACCACCACCGCGTGGTCGGGGAATTCGCGCTTCACCTCGGCGATCTCGCGCAGGTTGGCGTCCAGCGGCCGGTCGGTGATGAGCTCGATGTTGTTGAAGCCCATGACCGCGTTGTCGCCGAGCGGGACCGCAGCGAAGCGGCTCGCGACGTTTCTTATCGGGTTGCCGAGCGTCTTCCAGACGGCCCCGCCCCAGCCTGCCTCGAAGGCACGCAGCACCTGCGGCCCCGAATTGGCGGGCGGTGCCGAGGCGAGCCAGAAGGGGTTGGGGCTCTTGATCCCTAGGTAGTCGCTGGTGAGGTCGGCCATGGTCACGTCCTGTCCAGGATCATCGTCGCCAGGGCGCGGCCGGCGCGGGCGCCTTCCGCCACGGCGTGGACCACTTCGCGGCCGCCGTTCACGCAGTCGCCGCCCGCGAAGACGCGGGGGTGGCCGGTGGCACCCGTGGCCGCGTCGACCCGCAGTCGCCCGTCGTCCTCCGCCTCGACGCCGTCGAAGGCCATCGCGACCGGGGCCGCACGCTCCTGGCCGATCGCCAATGCCACCATCTGGGCCTCCAGCCGTCGGCCGTCCTGGGCCGCGACGGCGCTGACGCTGCCGTCGCTGTCAGTTTCGAAAGCGGCCGGCACGAAGCCGGTCACCACGCGCACGCCGTCCGCCTCGGCGCCGTCCAGCTCGAATGCGTAGGCACGCAGGCCTTCCGGGCCGCCCCGGTAGGCCAGGGCCACGCTGCCCACGCCCAGACCCGCCAGTTCACGGGCCGCGTCCACCGCCGTGTTGCCGCCGCCGATCACGACCGCGTCGGTCACCGCCGCCAGATCCGGCGCGCCGCCCATTTTCACCAACTCGATCAGCGCGGTGGCGCCGTGGATGCCCGCCGCGTCGGCCCCCGGCAGGCCAAGCGTCCGGTCCGTTCCCAGGCCGAGCCCCAGGAACACGGCGTCGTAGTCGTCCAGCAGAGCGGGCGCCGCTTCCGGCGCGACGCCGTCGCCGCAGCGGATCTCGACGCCCAGTGTCTCGATCCACTCGATCTCGCTCAGCGCCTCGCGCGCGGTCTGCTTGTAGGGCGCCACCCCCCAGGTATTGAGGCCGCCCGGCACCTCGCGCTTCTCCAGCACGACGGCGCGGATGCCGCGCTGCACCAGCTCCACCGAGCAGGCCAGGCTGGCCGGCCCGCCGCCCACGCATGCCACCGACCCGCGGTCCAGCGGCGGCGGCGCAAACGGCTCGGGGTCCGCCAGCCACTCGTCGCACGCATGACGCTGCAGCCGGCCGATCTCGATCGGCGGTGCCTCACCCATTCGGTGCACGCACGCTCCCACGCACAACACCTCCACAGGGCACACGCGGGCACAGGACTGGCCGAGGATGTTGGCCTCGAGGATCTTTCGGCCCGCGCCCTTGTCGTCGCCGTTGCCTATCCGGCGGATGAACTCCGGCACGTCGATGCCGGTCGGGCAGGCCGTGACGCACGGCGCATCAAAGCACTTCAGGCAGCGGTTCGCCTCGCGCACCGCGGCAGCCCGCGTCAACGCGGGCTTGGCGGGCGCGAACCGTTCCTCGGGGCGTCCTTCTGCCAGAGGCCAGGCCATGGCCGGGCAGGATAGCCGCGCCCGGCGTTCCTGCCGCGCTACCAGTTTCCGAGACGCCAGACCACCGGATCGACGCCCGAGTCCCGACCGGCGTCAGGTTCGTCAGTTTGGCGCACCGGTGTCAGCACCAGCACCTTGCCGTTGGTCGTGATCTCCAGCTCGCCCTCACGGTCGATGCCCAGCAGGTCCAGGATGGGACGGTCGATGATGAGCGCTAGACTGTTGCCATGCCGTGTCAGTCGCTTCCTCATGACCAGAGACTACCCGAAAACGCCAATGCGTATACCCAACGTATATCCAATGGGGATACATAGCGACCACAAGCGCGTCCTCAAGGCCTTGCGCGTCATTCCTGGTGTCGGGCCCTCGATTGCCCAGGATCTCTACGATCTGGGTGTCCGCGAGGTCTCCGACCTCGAGGGCCTCGATCCCCAGGAGCTCTACGTGGGCCACTGCACCCAGGTGGGCCAGGTCGTTGACCGCTGCCTGCTCTACGTCTTCCGCTGCGCGGTCTACTTCGCCGAGACCCAGGACCCCGACCCCGAACTCCTCAAGTGGTGGTCCTGGAAGGACTCC
>CAZZHK010000004.1:0-176647 GCA_964653725.1 uncultured Planctomycetales bacterium
ACCTAGTGCCCATCGTTTACGGCCAGGACTACCGGGGTATCTAATCCCGTTCGCTACCCTGGCTTTCGCACCTCAGCGTCAGAATCGGACCAATGTGTCGCCTTCGCCTTCGGAGTTCCTCCTGATATCTACGCATTTCACCGCTCCACCAGGAGTTCCACACATCCCTTCCGACCTCTAGCGTCGCAGTTTCCGCTGCAGTTTCCCGGTTGAGCCGGGAGATTTCACAGCGGACTTGCAATACAGCCTACGCGCGCTTTATGCCCAGTGATTCCGAGTAACGTTTGCACCCTCCGTCTTACCGCGGCTGCTGGCACGGAGTTAGCCGGTGCTTCCTTTCAGGCCTTTGTCAACAGCCGGTCTATTCAACCGGCTGCATTCATAACCTGTGACAGGAGTTTACAACCCAACGGGCCTTCATCCTCCACGCGGCGTCGCTCCGTCAGGCTTTCGCCCATTGCGGAATATTCTCGACTGCAGCCTCCCGTAGGAGTCTGGACCGTGTCTCAGTTCCAGTGTGGGGGGTCACCCTCTCAGGTCCCCTAGCCATCTTCGCCTTGGTGGGCCGTTACCTCACCAACTAGCTAATAGCACGCCATCTCCTCTACGAGCAGAGGCCGGCCGAAGCCGGCTACCGTTTACCCATTCCAGGAATCCCCGGAACGGGGCCATCCGGCATTAGCCGCCCTTTCGGACGGTTATTCCGGTCTCGCAGGCAGATTGATGACGCATTACTCACCCTTTCGCCGCTGTACTCACCAACCGAAGTCGGTTTTCTCGCTCGACTTGCATGCCTAATCCACGCCGCCAACGTTCACTCTGAGCCAGGATCAAACCCTTCATGTTAATGAAACTTCTGATCCATCTACTAAATGGAGAAATCACCCGTCCCGATTGCTCGGTCCGGGCGAATCACGACTCTCAAGGGCTCAAAGGTCACTCCCTTGTCAAAGATCGACCGTCCGAACCCGTCCAGGCCCACGCGGGCATACGCCCAGCGCAAAGGGGCCGGCAGGATCCGGCGGAAATTGGCAACTCATGCCCCCGTTCTCGAGGGCCGCAACGCTCACCGCGCGGAGGACACACTCCTTCCACACGGGCCGCGCACATTACCCCCCCACAGGCGGGGGTCAATACCCGCTGTCGCATAATTCCGGAATTCCCTAGAGTCTCAGGGATGAGTCTGCCCACGCCCCTTCTGAGCGTCCATGAGGTGCGAGCCGTCGAGGCATGGGCTGTGGACACTGGAGATCTTTCAGAAGCCGTCCTGATGGACCGGGCGGGCACCCGCGTGGCCTCGGAGATGGTCAGCCGCCACGAGTATCCTGCCGGCTCCGCCTTGGTCCTGGCCGGTCCCGGCAGCAACGGCGGCGACGGCTACGTGGCAGCACTCCGCCTGCGGGAGGCCGGGTGGGACGTCACGGTGGTCCCGGTGATCTCGGCGCCCGCGCTCGGAGCGGACGGACCTGCCGCCGCCGCCGCTGGCGCCTGGGCAGAAGCCGCAGGACCCCTTCCGCAGCCTGCCGAGCCTGAAGCGATTCACATCCAGGCAGAGGGCCGCGACTGGATCGTCGACGCCGTCTTCGGGATCGGCCTGGTTCGTCCGGTCACCGGTCCTCTCGTCGACCTGTTCGCTGCCGCCCAGGATGCTTCGGTGCCGATTGTGGCCGTGGACGTCCCGTCAGGGCTGGACGCGGACCGCGGGGTTCCGCGCGGCATGTGTCTGCGTGCCGACCTTACGGTGACGTTCATCGCAGCCAAGCGAGGCTTCCAGGGAGCAGCCGAATGGACCGGTGCCCTGGTGGTCGACGACCTCGGGATCCCAGGCAGGGGCTTCACTGCCGCCCTTGGGCGCGGCGGCCACCCGCCCCGCTAGTAGATCTCGCAGACGCTGCCGCGAGGAATCAGGGGGTAGGCCTCCTCGACATCGCGGTTCAGCATCCGAATGCAGCCCTGGGAGATCTTCTGCCCGATCGCGGCGTCGTCGTTGGTCCCGTGGATCCCCAGCCCCTCGCGGCCGTCCGCGGGCGCAAAGCCGATCCACCGCGTGCCCAGCGGGTTGTCCGGATTCAGCACAGGATCGTACGGCGGCATCTGTGCCTGTCCGGGAGGCGCCCCGCGCCGGAACCACACGGGGTATTCGGAACGGTTGACGACGGTGAACTCCCCCTCAGGGGTAGGCCCCAGATCATTGCCGAGACCGACCGGATAGAGTCCGGCCACCGCATCGCCGATCCACACCACCATGGTGAAACTGGACCGCCAGATCTCGATGCGTACATCAGCAGTCGGCACGCGGATCGTCTGACCGGGATAGATGAGGTCGCCCTGCAGGCCGTTGAACAGCCGCAGCATCTCGACAGTGACCCTGAGACCGTGATCATTGCGGAACCGCCGCATGATTTTCTCGAGGGCGTCACCGTCCTTCACCGTCTCGGAGGCCGACTCCCAATTGCCATCCGGGGACAGCAGCCACGCCTGGTTCAGCCGCCGGATCCGCAGCTGGATGGGCTCGAGCTGGGATAACGGCACCGCCGCCCCCAGTTCCAGCCTGGCCACGGCCACGGCCATGCGGGCCAGGCCGTGGCCCGCCTTGCGGTACCGGCCGGCCTCGATGTCGGCGTCCACTTCCGCCAGCAGCCTGTTGCGCAGGGACACCAGGGCAGCGACCGGGTCAGAGGGGGCCACCACGGCCGCCGCCGGCTCGGGCCCAGCCTCAAGGGTGTGCGCCGCCGCAGGCGCGGGGACGGCCGGCGTCACATGGGCCTCCTCGACGACTGCCTGCGTAGCCGACAGCGCCGGAGCGGACACCTTTCTCTCCGCCAGGATGAGGCCGGCAATGATGCCGGCCAGCACCAGGACGACCGCTAATAGTAGGTTCCTCATGCCATGACCCCCAACCGCCAAGAGGAGGGTCCACGGAGAATATCCATCCGGGCGTCCCGATCCCAGAAGGAATTGCGCGCCGGGCAAGAAAGCCCCGGAGCGGCACCGCACAGCGGAGGCGAACCCCCAGTTCAGGTGGGAACCCCGGGGCCAGCCAGCATCCGCAAGGGACACGAAGCAGGCACCAGGACCGGTTCCCGTTTCGGACTTATCGGTTCGCAGCCACAGATCGCGGCGCCGCGCCGGGAAAACAGCCGGCCGTTGCGCCGCTTCTAGACTACCCGCTCCGCGCCGTTCTCGACACGTTCGAGCAGGACCGCACAGGGATGCCCGTCCGGCAGGTCGAGATCCTGCCATCCGTCGCCCTCGCGAGGGGTCCACAGCAACTCCAGCCCCAGCACCTCATCCAGGATCCGATCTGTCCAGGCATCCACGGCGAGCCGGACCGGTCCGCCCTCGAGCGCGTCCATGCGGATGCGGATGCGGTCCTCCACTGCCAGCCCCAGGTCGCGGCGCAGACCCTGGATCCTGCTGACGAGTTCGCGGGCCAGGCCTTCCTGCACCAGATCGTCGTCCAGTTCGGTTTCTAGCAGAAGGACCATGCCATCTGCGGAGGCGACCGCCATGCCCTCGGGCGCGTCCAGGCGGATGCGAACATCCTCTGCCGCGAGCGCGTACACCTGCCCCGCGGCCTCCACCTCCAAGGATGCCCCTGTCTCGAGAGCCTCCAACTGCGCGTCCGAAAGGGCCCCGATCGCCTCGGCCAGGGCGCCCATCGCCGAGCCAACCTTAGGGCCCAATCGCCCATAATCAGGCTTGGCATCACGGGTTACGTCGCCATCGGAAGGCTGGCGGACGACTAGGTCGTGCACATTCAGTTCTTCGCGAATTTCGGCTGCGGTCGCCGGCACCTCCAGGCGGGCACGCAAGGACGCGTCCGCCGACAGCACGTGGAGCCGCCTCAATGGCTGGCGCGTCCGCACTTCGCACCTTTCCCGGAGCGCCCGACCGGCGCTCACGACAGCCATGGAGGCCGCGACAGAGGCCTCGAGATCCAGATCCCGCCGGGCCGGGTCCGGGACCGGCAGATGCTCCAGGTGCACCGATCCCGACCGCCCGTCGCGGCGCCACAGGGACTCCGCGAACAGGGGGCAGAGCGGCGCCAGCCACACCGCTGCCTCGGAAAGCACCTGGTCCAGGGTGCGAAACGCCGCCCACCGGTCTGCATCGTCCTGCCCCCGCCAGAACCGCCGCCGGTTGCGGCGGATGTACCAGTTGCTGAGTTCATCGACCGTGAACGACTCCAGGGCGCGGCAGGCGCCGGCGAAATTGCGCTCCGCCACCCTCAGCCTCATCTCGTCCCCGAGCGCCTCCGCCCTCGACAACAGCCACCGGTCGAGGGGGGTCGGCTTGAGGTCCGTGGCCGTCTTCCACCGGTCGTCCTCAAGCCCCTCGTAGAGCGCCAGGAACGAGGCAGACGACGCCAGAGTTCCGAAGAACCGCCGCCGCGATTCGCCGATCGCGGCCGGATCGAAGCGTCGCTGCAGCCAGGGGGCCCCGCCTCCCAGCAGAGACCACCGGACCGCATCCGCACCGTGCTTCTCGATGACTGCCCACGGATCGACGGTGTTCCCGAGCCGCTTGGACATCTTGCGGCCGTCCGCATCGAGGACCAACCCGTTGACCAGCACCGACCGGAACACAGGCCCGGCAGGGAACGCGCTGCCCTCACGCCCCGCAAGGAAGGTCCCGATGGCGTGCAGCGTGTAGAACCAGCCCCGTGTCTGATCCAGGCCCTCGGCGATGAAATCCGCCGGCCAGGCCGGCGCGGCGTCTCCTTCGAAGGGCCAGTGGTCCTGGGCGTACGGCATGGCCCCCGAGTCGAACCAGGCGTCCACCACCTGGGCCACGCGGCGCATGCCGGGCTCGCGGCACTCGGGGCAGTCGAAGAGCACCTCGTCGATGGAGGGCCGGTGCAGGTCGCAGTCCGCCGGCAGGGCACCCGCCCGCTCCTCCAGGTCGGCCACCGACCCGATGCACACCTCAGCCTCGCAGGCGCCGCAGACCCACAACGGCAGCGGCGTCCCCCAGTACCGGTCACGGGACAGTGCCCAGTCGACGTTGTGTTCCAGCCAACGGCCGAACCGGCCTTCGCCGATGTCCGCCGGGAACCACTCGACAGCATCGTTGGCCTCGATCATGGCGTCCCTGAACGCGGTCGTGCGGATGCTCCAGCCTGGCGTGGGGCGATAGAACAGGGCGCTGTCGCAGCGCCAGCAGTGGGGATACGAGTGGGTGACGCGGCCCTGGGCGAAGAGCCGGCCATCCTCCCGCAGCAGGGCCTCGACCAGGCCGTCGGCGTCCCCAATCGGCGTCCCGTCCGCCACAGGAGAGAACCCGCTGAACCGTCCCTCGGCGTCCACCGCCTCGCGCAGAGGCAGTCCATGCTCGCGGGCAAGGTCCACGTCGTCGGCGCCGTAGGGGGCGCAGTGGACGCAGCCGGTGCCTTCCGCGTCGGTCACCCATTGCGCTGTCCAGACCTTCCATCGAAGCGCCTCCTCTGCCTCCCATGTGGTCGGCGTGGACCGCTCCGGGATCGTGCCGCCGAACATCGGTCGGTAGGCGCGGCCGGCCAAGTCGGAACCAGACGCCGTTTCGAGCACCTCGCCGGCCCCCTCTCCCAGGACCGACTCGGCGCGCGACTCCAGCAGCCAGACGGGGCGGCCGCCGTCGGTCTCGACCAGGACATAGGTGTGTTCCGGATGCACCGCGACGGCGAAGTTGCTGGGAAGCGTCCACGGCGTGGTGGTCCACACAAGGAGGTCACCGGAACCGTCCTCGAGCGGCAGACGCACGGTCACGGCCGTGGATTCGACGTCGGCGTAGCCCTGCGCCAGTTCATGGCTGGACAGGCCGGTCCCGCAGCGCGGACACCACGGCAGCACCTTCGAGCCGCGCACCAGCAGCCCGTCGTCGTGGAATGCCTTGAGGATCGCCCAGACCGACTCCACGTAGTCCGGCTCGCAGGTGACGTAGGGGTTCTCGTAGTCCAGCCAGTAGCCGATCCGCGCGCTCAGCCGTTCCCACTCCTCGCGGTATCGCCACACGCTCTCCCTGCACCTGGCATTGAACTGCGCGATTCCGAAATCCTCGATGCCCTCCTTCGATCCGATGCCGAGCTCCTTCTCCACCTCGATCTCGACCGGCAGGCCGTGGGTGTCCCAGCCGGCCTTCCTCCGCACCGACCGGCCGCACATCGTCTCCCACCGGCACACCACGTCCTTGAGTGTCCGCCCCAGGACATGGTGGATGCCGGGCCGGCCGTTGGCGGTCGGCGGGCCCTCCCAGAACACGAAGGGCTCACCGTCCCGGCGCGCCTCGCGGACCTGGTCATAGGTCCTCTCGTTCTCCCACAGGGACAGGACGGCCTCCTCCAGCGCCACCGGGTCGTAGTTCGCCTCGAGTCCGGGCAGGGTCACGGGCCGGGCTTCCAGGTCGACTCGTCGAGCGCCTCCCGCACCCTCAGTGCCGCCTCGAGGGCCGCGCGCCCCGCTGTCGCACCGACAATCATCGGTGTGCCGTCGCGCACCGCGGCCGCGAACGACCGGATTTCCTCCACCAGCGGCTCGTGGTCGGGGATCTCCATTTCCTGGACCTCCAGGAGGTCGCCGAACACGCTTGCATCGCCATCGGCGAGAGCCGCGGGACTCTCAGCCAGCCGGGCCACCGCAGAGTCGTCCCAGCGCGGACCCTTGCGCACGCACAGGGCATAGCGCTTGTGGAAGTCGAGGGACACGTAGGACTCGGACGAGAAGATGCGGATCCGCCGCATGGGCTCGAGCGACACCCTCGAGGCAGTCAGGTTGGCAACGCAGCCGTTGGCGAAGCGCAGCCGGGCACTGACCATGTCCTCGCTGCGCGTCAGGATGGAGCCCCCCACCGCATCCACCGTCTCGATGGGCGAGTCGATCACCGCCAGCAGAATGTCCAGGTCGTGGATCATCAGGTCCAGGACGACTCCGACGTCGACCGACCGGAAGGAGAATGGCGCAAGCCGGTGGACTTCCACGAAGCGCGGTGCGGAGTCAAGGTCACGGACCACGGAGATCACAGGGTTGAAGCGCTCCACATGCCCCACCGCCAGTCGCGCTCCCGAATCTACCGCCGCTGCCATCATCCGGTCCGCCTCCTCCAGGGAGGGGGCGAAGGGCTTCTCAACGAGGCAGGAGACGCCGGCCTCGAGCAGAGGCAGGGCTGTCTCCGCGTGACGCACCGTGGGCGTCGCTACGCTGACCACGTCCACGCGGTCGGCCAGGCGCTCCGCATCGGGTGCCCATTCGGTTCCGAATTCGGCGGCCACCGCCCGCCCTCGAACCTCGTCCGGGTCCACGACGCAGACCAGTTCCGTGTCGCGCAGTTCCGCATAGATCCTTGCATGGATCCGGCCCAGGTGGCCTACGCCGCACACGCCGGCACGGATCGGACCGCTCATCGGCCCTTGTCCGTCCGGCGCCCCTCGAGGTGGCGGCCATGGGGACCGTCCGAGGACAGGCGCACCGCCTCGTAAAGGCGCTCCTCCTCGGCTGTGGCGGGCCCCTCGGCCCTGAGGCGGTTCAGCGCATCTGTCACGGGCTCGTTCGTGCGGTAAAGGGCCCGATAGGCCGCCTTCAGCAGGGCCAATTGCCCGGCGTCGAAGCCGTTGCGGCGCAGCCCGACGGCATTCAGCTTGCGTACACGTCCCGGATCCCCCTCCACCACCATGTAGGGAGGGACGTCATGGACGATTCGCGACATGCCGCCGATGTAGCTGTAGGCCCCGACCGTGACGAAGTGGTGGAACCCGACCATGCCTCCGATGTTTGCGTGATTCTCGACCCTGATGTGCCCCGACAGCCCGGTCCCGTTGGCGATGAGCACGTGATCGTGGATGTCGCAGTCGTGCGCGATGTGGACGTATGCCATGAACAGGCCCATGCTGCCGATGCGCGTCGTGCCGCCGCCCTTCGCCGTGCCCCGGTTGGCGGTGACGAACTCGCGAAACGTGTTGCCGTCGCCGATCACCAGCTCGGTGGGCTCGCCCCGGTGGCCCAGGTCCTGGGGTGCGCCGCCCAGGGCGACGTGGCTCTCCAGGACATTGCGCGACCCCAGCACAGTGCGTCCACGGACCGTGCAATGGGGGCCCAGCAAGTTGTCCTCTCCCATCGTCGCCCCCGGCTCGATGACGCAGTACGGACCGATCTCGCAGCCTGCGCCGACGGTGGCGCCCGGATGCACGACGGCGGTGGGATGGACGACCGCTGCAGGGTCGACGCCGTGGGTTGTCGTGGCGGTCATGTCATGTCCCTCCCTAGCCGTCCACCATGGTGAAGGTCAACAGCGCCTCGCAGACCACCTTGTCCCCGACCCGGCCCCGGCCTGAGACCTGGCCCATGGAGGACCGCATCCGCTGCGTCTCCACCTCGAGAACCAGCTGGTCGCCCGGGACCACCCGTCCCTTGAAGCGCACCTTGTCGATGGCCCACAGGACCGCCCTCTTGTCCGTGTTCTCGAGCTTGCGCAGCAGCAGGACTCCGGCGAGCTGGGCCATTGCCTCGAGCTGCAGCACGCCGGGCATGATCGGCGCCTCGGGCCAGTGGCCCTGGAAGAACGGCTCGTTGATCGACACGTTCTTCACCGCCACCGCTCTCTGGAAGCCTTCGATCTCCACCACCCGGTCGAGCAGCAGGAACGGGTACCGATGCGGCAGCAGCTTCATGATCTTGCGCACATCGAGTCCTGTGTCCCGGACTTCCTCGCGGGCCTCCTCGGCCCTCATTCGTTCCGTCAGCAGCCGGACCATGCGCGCGTTGGCAGCATGTCCTGACCGGGTGGCAATCACCCGCGCCCTGAGGTCGGCGCCGAGCAGGAACAGGTCCCCCATCACGTCCAGGATCTTGTGGGTCGCCGGTTCACCTGGAAACCGGAGCTCCGAAACGTCGCCCGGATCGTCCACCACCAGTGTGTGTTCGCGGGCCAGCCCCTGGCCGATGCCCATCTTCTTGAGGTCCTCCACCTCGTCTGCCAGGCACCAGGTCCTGGCACCGGCGATGTCCTCCGTAAACCGCGCCGGGTCCAGGCTCCAGCGGGCCATCATGCTCTCCGACCCGCCGCCGTTTCCGGGCAGTTCTGCCAGGTACTGGATGGAAAAGCCCTCTGTGGCGGGAAGGACCACAAGGGTGGCGTCTCCTTCCTCGATGACCAGCGGTTCGCTGACCGCGTACTCCTTGCGCGGTGCGTCCTGGTCGACCACCCCCGCCCCTGCCAGGGCATTGGCGATGGGCAGCGAGCTGCCGTCCACGGACGGCACCTCAGATCCTTCGAGTTCGACCATCAGGTTGTCGACGCGCAGCCCGCAGCAGGCTGCCAGCAGGTGCTCGACGGTGTTCACCTCCACGTCCCCGCGCTTCAGGATCGTCCGCCTGCGCGGTTTCGTGAGGTTGTCCGCCAAGGCGGCAATTTCGGGCGAGCCCTCCAGGTCCACCCGGCGGAACACGACCCCGGAGTCGGGCTCGGCCGGCAGCAGCCTCATGCGCACATTCTCCCCGGTGAACAGGCCGATCCCTGCCAGTTCGGCCGGGTGGCTGATGGTGCGTTGGGCGCGTCTCACGATTCACCATCCGTTTCGACGCTGCGGATCCGGCGCTCGAGCGCTTCCAGGCGGTTGGCGAGCCAGGAGGGCCGCAGCCGATTGCGCTCCCGAACGTCGACGGCGGGAGTGCCGAACATGCGGCGTCCCGGCGCTACATCCTTGGTGACGCCCGACTGCCCGCCGATCCGGGCCCCTTCCCCCACCCGGACATGCCCTCCGACGCCGCATTGCCCCGCCAGGATCACGCCCTTCTCGATCACGGAGGAGCCGGATACGCCGACCTGGGCGATGAGGAGACAGTCCTCCCCCACCTGGACGTTGTGGCCCACCTGGACCAGGTTGTCGACCTTGGTGCCCCGGGACAGCAGGGTGGTGCCGAATCGGGCCCGGTCGATCGTCGCATTCGCACCGATCTCGACATCGTCACCGAGCTCCACGGAGCCGACCTGCGGAACCTTCGTCCATGACCCGTCCGGCTCCCGGTCGAAGCCGAAGCCATCGGACCCGACGACCGCGCCCGCATGGATGATCACGCGGTCACCCAGGACCACGCCCGGATACAGCACGACGCGCGGGTGCAGAAGGCAGTCGCTGCCCACCACCGCGTCGCGCCCGATGCAGACCTGCGCCCTCACCTGGGACCGATCACCGACGCGGGCGCCAGCCTCCACCACTGCACCGGGAGCCACCGAAACCCCCTCGCCCAGCTCCGCGTCCGGATGGACGACGGCCGACGAATGGACGCCCGGCTCGGGGGCCGGATCACCCGGCTGGAACAGCAGGACGATGGCCGAGAACGCGCGGCTGGGGTCGTCGACCCGCAGGACGGTGAGGTCGTCGCGCTCGATCTCGAAATCCCTGCCCACCACGACGCAGCCGGCCCGGGTCTCCGCGAGCAGCGGCTGGTAGCGCTCGCCGCTCAGGAACGTGATGTGGTCCGCTTCCGCCTCGCTGATGTTGCGCGGGCCGGTAATGAGGTGCGCACCATCCCCCTTGAGATCCCCCCCTACTTGATCGGCCAGCTCATCGAGCCGGATCTCTGTCTGTTTCACGTCGCATTCCCGGGTGGATTTCGCATGCCGCGTTTCCCGGGCCCCTGGATTCCAAACCGGATACCGGACCCCCGCACAGAGCAGGGATCCACGGGTTGCTTAGCGCGCGAGGATGCTAATCACCTCGGCCGTAATGTCAAGCGCCTCCGAACGCATCAGGACATCCGCCTCCTGGAAGGCGGCATAGCGGGCTGCCTGGGATCCACCACCAGCGCCCAGGTCCCGGGTCCTCAGGACCGCGTGCCATCCCCTCTCCCCGGCCAGCTGCTGCGCCGCTTCGAGGATCGCGCCGCTCACCTCCAGGGTCAGCATGCGGTTGGCCCGGTCCGCCTCGGCCGACCGGCGGCGCCGGTCCTGGTCCAGCCGGTAGGCCAGGACATTGATTTCGGATTGGGCTTCGAGGAACTGCGGGGACTCGGGATCCAGGCCCAGGAGCTCTCGGCGCAACGCCTCGATGTCGCGTTCGGCTGCCGCGAGGGCAGCCCGGTCCTGGCTGCGGCCGGATGCGAAGGACGCCAGCTTCTGGCTGAACCTCGGGATTCCCTGGGCCTCTGCCAGGGCAAGGTCCAGATCGACAAAGCGGATGCCGGGATCGGGGTCCTGGACCGAGAGCACGGGCAGCGCCATGAGGGGAAGCAGGAGCGCGTAGCGAATCGCAGGCATGTTCGGAGTCCTTATGATGGGGTCAGAAGGGGCTGGCCAGTGTGAAGCTGAAGGTCTGGGTGTCGTCCCCCGCTTCATCCCGCAGGGGCAGAGCGAAATCGAAGGACAGGGGCAGCGCCATGCCCGGCATGGGCAGGGCGAAGCGGATGCCGAACCCGACCGACGCCCGCACGTCGCCCAGTCCGTTGATCGGGCTCACTCCCACTCCGCCGGGGCCCAGGGCGCCCGCATCGAGGAAGACGACGCCGCGCATGTGTTCGTGCTCGGCCAACCGGCCGGGCACCGGAGTCGAGAAGAGCGGGAAGCCGTAGGAAACCGTGGTGGCCCACATGGCGTCGCCGCCGACCGCGAAGCCACCGGCGTTGATGGGCCCGACCCCGCGGAAGTCGAAGCCGCGGAGGCCGCTGAATGTCGACGTGCCGCCGAGGAAGAACTTGTCAATGAACGGCACCACGTCGGTGTCGCCGTAGGGACGCACCACGCCGCCCCGCAGCGACAGGTTCAGGGTATGGACCCGCCCTCTGCCGTCCGTGTAGAGGGGCACGATCTTGAGCGTGTCGAGCGTCGCACGGTAGAGATCGACATCCGCGCCGAGAAGCGAACCCGTCAGGTCACCGGACAGCCGGGCCCGATGGCCGGACCGCGGATCCATCGGCACATCCAGGCCGTTGAACGAGCCGGTCAGGCTGAGCGTGTTGCGCCGGTCGGTCCGCGACGAGCCGTCGGCCGGGAAATCCGGAGTGAAGAGGTCCTCGGCCCCTAAGACGACGTCCTCCACGGTGATTTCCTGGGTACCCAGGCTGACCCGCAGCGAGGACTCCCTGGAGAACTGGCGCCCGAGAGACACGGAGCCGCCCTTCCGGTCCTCGTCATGGGTCCGCAGGAAGCGGAATCGGTCCGACACGGTGACCCCGAGGCTGATCCGCTCCACATGGTCGCCGAAGAGGTCCGGCTCCGTGAAGGACAGCGAGTAGCTCGAGAAAATGGTCCCTGGCTGGATCGTGGCGCGCAGGTCCTGCCCGCCCCCGGTGAAGGCGCGGCCGTCGAGGATCTCCGTCATCGCGCTGCCCCAGGAGGAGGGCGGGTCAAAGAGGTCGAAGTTCTGTTTGACCAGCCGCAGCTGGCCGACGACGCCGGTCGTCGAACTGAAGCCGCCGCCGAAGTTGATGGCACCGGTGGTCGACTCGCCGACCTCCACGAGCACATCCTTCAACTGCGGGTCCTGGGTGGGGAGAATCCGGTAGCCCACGTCGGGCATGCCGCCCGGGCCCTGGAAGAAGTTGGTCGAGGCAAGGCGCCGCACCGAGGTCTCGATCAGGGAGACGCGGAGCGGCTCGCCGGGCTCGAACAGGAGCTCGCGGCGGATGACCCTGTCCCGCGTGGCCCGGTTGCCGCGGATCAGGACGTCTCGGATGGCCATGCGACGGCCCTCGCGGAGACGATAGGTGACGACGACCTCGGGTTCCTCCCCCTCTTGGCGAACCGACGGATCCAGGAAGGCCCAGCCGTCGGGCAGCTCTCCAGGGTGGAATGGGAAGCCCAGCTGCTCGTAGAAGGCGCGCAGGGCCACCATGTCGCGGCCCACCGCTCCCTGCTCGTAGACATCACCGGCCTGCAGCGAAATCCGCGCGAGGACCTCCTCCGGATCGACTGCCTCCACGCCCTCCACCTCGATCCGCGCGACGCGGAACAGCGGGCCCTGGTCCACGCGGATGACCACATCCACCTGCTCGCGATCCTGCGTGAACACCAGGTCGGCCAGCCCCACACGGGCGTCCAGGAAGCCCAGCTGGTGGTAGAGGGCCTCGATGCGGACGATGTCCTCGTCCAGGACCCTGCGCTGGAATGTCGACCCGTCGAGAAAGCGGCCCTCCGCCTCGACCTGCATCACGCTGACCCAGTCCTGGAGGCCCGACCAGAAGGGTGCATCGAAGGGCACATCGGTGGCGCCCTCGACCAGGATCCGGCCGACCATCACCACCGGGCCCTCGTCCGCGATGTCCAGGACCGCGGTGCCGGCCGCTGCATCGAATCTGGACACCACATGAGCGAAGGCGTGCCCGTTGTCCCGGTAGTGCGACTCCACCGCCCGTGCGGCCCTCTCCGCAGCGGCCTCGTCCACGGGAGTGCCCTGCGTCAGGCCAGCAGCTTTCATGAGTTCATTCTCGCTGAAGGCCTCCGCCCCAAGGATTCGGATCGATCCGGCCATGGGTGATTCCCGCACCCGGAGCACCAGCCGCAGACCACCTTCCACCGGTTCGATCTCCACGTCGAGGACCTGGACCCGGAGCCGGGACCAGAGGAACGCCAGGTCCTCGCGCAGGCGGCCGCGGTCCAGCGGCGATCCTGCATGGGTCGCCAGCCCGGCCACGATCCGGTCCGCCGTGAGATGCTCGTTGCCCTCCACGACGATCTCGACGATCACCGGTTCGGGCACCCCCTCCTGGACGGGCGACGCGACGGCGCTCAGAGCCGCCACAGCCAGGACACCGATCATCCCACCGCTATCTCGGCCGCGTCGACGCCGGACCACGGATCGAACCTCATGCAGGTGCGCTGGAAATTGAGCCGGACCCGCCCGGTCGGACCGTTCCGCTGCTTGGCCAGATCCAGATGAAGGAGGTTCTCCTCCGCCTCCGAGGCCTCCTGGCCCTTCGGCGGATTGGGCTTGTACAGCAGCATGATGAGGTCGGCATCCTGCTCGATCGAGCCGGATTCGCGCAGGTCCGCCATGCGTGGCCTTGGGTCCTCGCGCTGCTCAGGCGCCCGGTTGAGCTGGCTGAGGGCGATCACCGGAACCTCGAGTTCGCGCGCGGTCGCCTTGAGTGTCCGCGAGATCGAGGCCACTTCCTGCTGCCGGTTCTCGCGTCGGTCATCTCCCTGCAGCAGCTGCAGGTAGTCGACAATGATCAGGTTCAGTTCACCGCGCGCCTTCTGGCGCCTGGCGCGGGCGCGCACCCCGAGGGCGGTCAGGTCCGCGCTGTCGTCCACATAGATCGGGGCCCCTGAGATGTCCGACGCCGCCTGGCTGAAATACGGGGACTCCGAGGCGGGGATCGAGTTGCGGCGCACCGCCTGGGCGTCCACGCGCGACCGGATGCAGATGAGGCGGCTGGCAATGGACTCGCGGTTCATTTCGAGGCTGAACATGAGGGAGCCGGCGCTGCCGTCCACCGAGATGCGCTCCATGAAGTTGAGCGCCAGGGCGGTCTTGCCCATGCCGGGCCGTCCGGCGATCACGATCAGGTCGCCGTTCTGGAAGCCGCAGGTCAGCTCGTTCAGGTCATCGAAACCGGTCGACTGGCCCGTCACCAGCGAGCCGTGGCCCGAGGTGGCATCCATCCGTGCCAGCAGATCGTTCACCACCTTGGACAGTCCCTGGACGCTGCCTGACCCTCGCTGCTGGTCGGTCACCTCGAAGACGGACCGCTCCACCGCATCGAGCACCTCAGGCAGGCGCTCCTCGGGATCACCCGCCGTCTTCACGATGCCGTGGGCCGCCTGGATCAGGCGCCGGCGCGTGGACAGGTCCTTCACGGTGGCGATGTAGCGGGGTGCATGGGCCGCCGAGGGGACTTCCTCAGCCAGCTCGACGACTCCCTTCAGATCCCACTCGCCGCGCTTGGCTCCGGCTTCCAGCAGGCTGTCGTGGACGATGACGGGGTCCACCGGATCGCCCCGCTCATAGAGGACCCGGATGGCGCGAAATACACTGCGGTGCCTGGGGACGTACAAGTCCTCCTCGACCAGGCGGTCCACCGCCTCGCTGGTGGCTTCCAGGTCATTCAGAAGCAAGGCGCCGAGAACGGCGCGCTCTGCCTCTTCGCTGTGGGGAAGGGAGCCGAAGCTCCCCGATTCGCTAGCGCCCATCGACACTCCAGGTCTATTCCGCGGCCCGCCCCGCACACAGTCGTGGCATCTTCGCCGGGCCCGGCAACCTACCCCGCCGTCGGCGGCGGTTCCAGCATCGACCGTCTACAGAGCGGTCTGCGCTTCGGCGTCCTCAGCGCTGGGCTGCTCAGCAGCCGGCTCCTCTGCGGGACCGACATCCCCCTCCTCGTCTGCTTCCGGCACGTCCACCGCCGCCACCAGGATGGCCAGGTCGACTGAAACCTCCGGATGCAGCTCGATGCGCACGGAACGCGTCCCTGTCGACTTCACCGGCTCGGGCAGCTTGATGTGCCGCTCATCGACGTCGAGGCCACGGGCCTGCAGCTCCTGCGCGATGCGCGCAGCCGTCACCGCCCCGTAGAGGCTGCCGTCCTCCTGGGCGCGCTCCTCGAACACCAGGTCGAGCGACTCCAGGCCGACGGCCACGGCGGTGGCCGCTTCCACACGCTGAGCCTCCTCGCTGACCGCCGCCCGTCGCAGCTTCTCGGCCAGGGAGGCGTTCCCCGGCGTGTCCTCCACGACGGAGCCGAGCGGCAGCAGCCGGTTGCGGGCAAACCCGTCGCTGACGTCAACCAGATCGCCTTTCGCGCCGAGGCCCTCGATTTCTTCCAACAGGATCACGCGCATCTGTCAGCCTCCGTAGGGCAGCAGCGCCAGTGTGCGCGCCACCTTTACCGACCGCTTCAGCTTGCGCTGGCACTTCGCGCAGAAACCGGTCCTTCGACGGCTGAGCAGCTTGTTCTGCGGGTTGAGATGCTTCGTCAGCAGATCGAGATTCCTGTAGCTGAAGTTCGTGTCCCGGCATCCAGGGCAGAATCCGCCTCGCTTGTCCTGCTTCACGACACCACCTCCTCTTCCTCTGCCGCCGGCTCCTCATCGGCGTCAGCGGTCGCGTCGGGCGCGGCCTCCTTGTCAGCAGTCTCCCCTTCAGCGGGCGACTCGGGCTCGGGCTCGGGCTCGGGCTCGGGAATCTCGCGCTGGATGCCCACCTCCAATTCCTCTTCCGGAGCAGCCTCGCATCCCAGCACCACATGCCGCATGACCATCGGCGACAGACGCACCTCCGTGGCCAATGCGGCCACCCCGGCCCCGTCCGCATCGAAATAGGTCAGGACGTAGGTGCCGCGCTGGCGGCCGTTGACCTTGTAGGCGAGCTTTCGCTCGTCCCATCGCCGCGCTGAGGCGACCGTTCCGCCGGATTTGGTCACGAGGTCGACGACCTGGTCCAGGGACGCACCCCAGTCCTCGCCCATCGCCTTGTTGTCCAGCAGGAACATTCCTTCGTACATCGTCATTGCTTGTTCATTCACCATTCGTTTCGTTCATCAGCCGAGCCAGGCCGCTCCCCTGGATCCACTTCCACACCACATCCGCCGCCTCGGCGACACTGACGTCGACGACCTCGCGGTCCCGGTCCGAGAACCGGCCCAGGACGTGGTCGACCGCGTCCCGCCCGCCTCCGATGCCGATGCGCAGCCGGGGATAGTCCCGCGTGCCGAGCGCCCGTTCGACCGACTTGAGGCCCTTGTGGCCTCCTGACGATCCAGAGCCGCGGACGCGGACCCGGCCCAGGTCCAGGTGCATGTCATCGCAGACGACAAGGAACCGATTGGCGGCCAGCCCGTGCCTGTCGCACAGGGCCTGCACCGCTCGTCCAGTCTCGTTGACGTAGGTGGAAGGTTTCACAAGAGCGAACCGGCCCTCGTCGCCGGTGGCGATCTGTCCGAGGTGCGCGGCTCCCTCCCAGGTTTCGAACACCAGCCCCCGCTCATCGGCCAGGAAGTCCAAGACGTCCCAGCCCAGGTTGTGGCGGGTGCGGGCGTATTCGCCCCCCGGGTTGCCGATGCCGATGACGGCCCGTTCGGGACCGTCGGCACCGGAAATAGGGCCGCGCATCCTACAGGGCTGTTCCCTAGTGGCAAGGGGGCCGGTCTCAGCCCTCTTCGCCCGCCTGGTCCGGGGACTCTTCGTCCTCGTCCGTGTCTACGACCTCGCCGATCACCTCAGGCTCGGCGCCTTCCTCCAGTTCCGGCTCCGCATCCTCGACTTCCTCGGCCCGGGCGCGCGCGGAGCAGACAGGCGTGTCAGCTTCGACCAGCGACACGACCCCCTCCGGCAGTACCAGGTCGGCCACCGTAATCTGGGTGTCCTCTTCCATCTCGGTGACCACCACGGGCACCGAGTCCGGCAGCAGCGAAGCCCGGCACTCGACTTCGAGTTCCATCAGCAGGTGCTGGATCTCCATGGTCCCCTTGGCGTGCCCGACGAACTCGATGGGCACCGTGAACTGGAGCGTCTCCCCCTTGACGGCACGCAGGAAATCCACGTGCTGGATCTCGTCGCCCAGGGCGTCGTAGGCGACCTCCTGGAGCAGCAGCCTGGATTCCTTGCCGTCCATCTCGACGTCGAACACCCGCATGTTGTGGGCGAAGGCGTGGGTCAGCGACGCCAGCGACACCGAGATGTGCACGACTGGTTCGCCCCTGCCGTAGATGACGGCAGGCACAAGGCCCTCCGCCCGCAGGGCGCTTGCCGCACGCGTGCCCGACGATGTGCGGGGTCGAATGTCCAGGGTGAATTCAGCTGTCGATTCCATGGGATCGTTCTTCTTGCAAGAGGTCCGGTGCGTTGCCGGCGGGGTCTACTCGCCCTCGAACAGCGAGGACACCGACTCTGCGCGGTGGATGTGTTGGATGGCTCGGGCGAGCAGCGGCGCAACGGAGCACACCTGCGTGCGGTCCGTGCCCCGGTCACCCAGCGGAATGGTATCCGTCACGTGGATTCCTGCCACCTCTGCTGCGGCCAATCGTTCCGTGGCCGGACCGGCGAACACGCCGTGGGTCGCCGCCAGGTGCACATCGGAGGCGCCCCGCTCCTTCAGGATGCGGACCGCGTCGCAAATGGTCCCGCCGGTCGAGATCATGTCGTCGATCAAAAGGACGCTGCAGCCGTCGACATCCCCTATGACGTGCTCGACCACCGTCTCCGAACCGCTGACGCGGCGCTTGTCGATGATGGCCAGCGGCGAATGGAAGGCCTTCGCATAGGCACGGGCCAGCCGGATGCTTCCGACGTCCGGCGCCACCACGATCAGGTTCCCGAGGTCCTGATGCGCCAAGTGGTCGATGAGCACCGGACGCGCATAGAGGTGGTCCACCGGTACATCGAAGAAGCCCTGGATCTGGGAGGCGTGCAGGTCGATGGTGAGGACGCGGGTGGCCCCGGCCTCGACGATCAGGTTGGAGACCAGCTTCGCGGTGATCGGCACCCGCCCCTCGTCCTTGCGGTCCTTGCGGGCGTAGCCGAAGTAGGGGACGACCGCGGTGATGCGGTCCGCCGACGCGCGGCGCATGCAGTCGATCATCACCAGCAGTTCCATCAGGTTCTCGTTCACCGGCGGACAGGTGGGCTGGATGATGAAGGTGTCTGTGCCCCGGACGTCCTCATCCGCGCGGACGTCGATTTCCCCGTCGGGAAAGCGTTCGACGCGGATCCGGCCGGGCTCCACCCCCATCTCCTTGCACACGGCCGTCGTCAGGTCCGGATGGGCGTTGCCACCGAACACCCGCAGAGAATCGTCCCCATGCCTCATTCGTCGACCTCCTCACGGGCGTCGCCGCCCTTGTCCAGTGGCCGGGCGGGCACCCCCACCACGACCGTTCCGTCCTCGACCACCGTGTTCCGCGTCACCACTGCCCCTGCACCGGTCGTTGCACCGCGACCAATCGTCGCAGGGGCCACGATCACCGTGCCGCTGCCCACGAAGGCGTCCGGCCCGATCTCCGTGTGGTGCTTGTCCTTGCCGTCGTAATTGGCAGTGATGGTGCCGGCGCCGATGTTGGCCCCGGCCCCGATCGAGCAGTCTCCCAAGTAGGTCAGGTGCTTGGCCTTGGCCCCGGCTCCCAGAATCCCGTTCTTGGATTCCACGAAGTTGCCGATCTGGGCGCCGTTCTCCAGGACCGTGCCCGGCCGCAGATGGGAAAAGGGCCCCACCTCGCACCCGTCTCCGACCTTCACGCCGGAGCGGATCACCGTGTGCGGAAAGACGCGGGTCCCCGACCCGATGTCCACGCCCGCCTCAATCCAGGTGGTGTCGGGATCCTCGATGTCCACGCCGGCAAGCATATGGCCCACCAGGATGCGCTCACGCAGGATCGCCCGCGCAGAGGCCAGGTCAAGGGGATCGTTGATGCCGATCAGGGAGTCCGCATCGGGCGCCACGACCAGCACCACCGGTGCGCCCGAGGACGCCAGGGAAACCAGTGCCTCGGTCAGGTACTGCTCGCCCTGGGCGTTGTCCGTCCCGAGGCCCTCCAGGATCGGCCCCATGGCCGCCGCATCGAAGCACATGACGCCGGAGTTCACCTCCGTGACCGCCTTCTGGTCGTCGTCAGCGTCCGCTTGCTCCACAATGCCGACCAGGCCGCCGTCCTTGCCTCGCAGGATGCGCCCGTAGCCCGACGGGTCGGGAGGTTCGAAGGTGAGCAGGGAGGCTCCGCCCTCGGGGCAGGCTTGCACCACATCTGCCAGATCGGCTGGGTCCATGCACGGCGTGTCGCCGCAGACCACAAGCCACAGCCCTTCCCGGGCCCCGCCCATCGCGATCCGTACCGCATGGCCGGTCCCGTTCTGCTGCTCCTGGACCACGCAGGCAACCGTGTCCGGCGCCTCTGCGGCTGCGCTCGCCGCCCAGGCCTCCACCAGGGCCTCCACGGCGCCACGGTCATGCCCTGTGACCACGTGCACGCTTTCCGGCTCGGTGGCCGCTGCTGCGTCAAGGACCCAGGCCAGGACGCTCTGTCCACACGCCGGCATGCGAACCTTGGAGCCATCGAAGGGCATGCGGGTGCCCTTGCCTGCGGCGAGAACCGCTACGTGCAGCGTGGGAGAGGACATGAGTGGGAGGGGACACCGGCGCCATCCGTGAAGCGAGGCACGGGCGATGCGGCTTTGTAGCCCCCTCCGTGGTCAATGGTCAAGCCAGACCCTCCGGACAGCCGAAAAGGAAAGGGAACAAGGGCCGAGGCACCCGCGTCCTACCACGGACCAATACAAGGGGTTTCCTTCTGGACCAATTGGGATTTCCAAAAAACCCCCCTTGACCCCGCAATAAATGCAGATGAGACTTAACGCACTCCCTGGGAAAGATGTGGTCCCCGTGCGGGGGCTTCCCGGTCGGCAACTACACCGACTCCCTGGGAAATTCAGTAGCTACATGGATCGGAGAACAATGCATATGACGAAGGCTTGGCGTTACGTGCCTGCATCGCTCGCCCTGGCCGCGGTCTTGACCGCGGGTGAGGCGACGGCGCAGAAGCCGTATTCACATAACTTTCAGCAGATGACCAATGGTATGGACGTCTTTTTCGCCAACCCGGGCCTTTGGCCCAGTGGCGGACCCGGCCAGACCGGTCAAGCTCTCCGACGCTGCTACACGCCGAACATGGCGTGGGGCGGTACGTCGGGTGGTGTGATCGGGAACGGGATTGACTCCGGTGGTTCCAGGACTTCCTGGGGCTTGGTCTGGGCGGCAACGAGCGCACCTTCGGGTCTGCTCGGAATCGGCGACATGAGTGTGGCGCAAGCCTCCGACGCCGATGCTGCCAACGACATCTGCTTGACCCCGTGGATGGGCACTGGCGACTACGCCCTTGTCTGGAACACGGGGCCCTTCGCCCTGAACGTCGGCGCGACCGTCGGTACCTTCTTCGCTATCAGCGTGGGTGTCGATGACGGTGCCGGCCGGGGCATTCAGGTACCCGCAACAACTGCAGGTGGACTGGCATCCTGGGTCATTTTTGAGGTCCAGGACATCACCAACACCAGCGCGCAGACCTACTGGCTCTTCTCCAATGATGAGTCGGCAGACGACACGCCTGGTTCTGGTGACGGAGTTTCGGAGAACGATTCGAACTTCGGTCAGACCCTGTGGGGCTTTGCCGGCATCAACGTCTCCAGCCACACTCGCATCGTGGACCTTGGCCCGTTCTCTCCGGGGATCGTGTCCATCTTCTACGGCGCCAACGAGTGGGGTGGGTACGTTGGCTGGGACGACCCGACCATCTGGTCGGCCGTCCTGGGCGCTGACCTCGACGGAGACGGCGTTGCCGATCTCGACTGGGGCAACGGCGGTCGGAGTTGGAGTGTCACGAGTGCTGTTCCTGACAGTGTCGCCGTAAGGGTGACCGACAAGGGCACCGGTGGCCTCATCAACTTCGGCGGTGCTGGCGTCGACCCGAACACCCTCGGCCTTGGCGCCCCGGCGCTCCTCTGGAGCATCACGGGCGACGGGACCACGGGTGCGGGCACGTTCGGACTCGAAGGTCTTCCCATTCTCGGTAACCCGATTACCGAAGCGAATGGCCTGATTCCGGTCATGCTTGACGGCGTCACCCTCGGGTTCATGGCAAACCCGCTGCTGCTGCTCGGAAGCCTCTACGCTCCGGCGTTCGACCCCATCCTTGATGGCGTCAGCGACACGGGCACGGAAGGCGGCCTGGGCGGCAACGCGACCGAAGGCGTGTCCACTGTCCCGGACCCGGCTCTCGGCCTCAGCAGCATCCCCTTGCCTGGCGATGCATCCTTGGCTGGGGTCCAGTTCTATCTGGGCGCCATGGGTTTCGAATTGACCCTGTTCGGTGCCACACCGACGTCGATCTCACTCGGCGGCACGGTCTGGCTCAACTAGGGATTCGAACTCACCGGCCAAAAGCCAACTCAGTCCAAGCCTGAACGAGGAAGGCCCTCCGGGATTCGTCCCGGGGGGCTTTTTGTTTGGGACCTCGACACCGTCTTTCGCAGACGGTCGGAGTCCTGAGGTCAGTCCCCCTTCTCGATCCGGTAGGAGTCGCTGTCGAAGTGCTGGGTCGAGAACTCGAAGATCTCCGAGTCCTCGATGCCGGTGAAACGGTGCTGGAGGCCCTGGGGCACCTCGAGCGACTCGCCCGGCCCCATCTCGAATTCCTCCGTGGTCCCGTCCGCATGGACCAGCTCCATCTGGACCCTCCCGCTCTGGACGTAGAAGGTCTCGTGCTTGATGCGATGGCAATGAAGCGAACACCGCTTGCCCTTCTTCAGGACCAGCACCTTGCCGCAGTAGCGATGATCGTTGTGGATCCACAACTCCTCGCCCCATCCTTTCGGGACCCGGTGGACATCCGCGGGCAAGACTCGATCGGCGCTGGACACGACGGCTATGCTACCCCGGAACCCCAGGAAGGCACCGGGGTTGGAACACTGTAATGAACAAGTGGATCGGCCTCGGACTCCTTTGCCTGGGCGCATCCGCCGTGGGCGGTGCGGCCGGTTCGCTGATCGCCCGCAAGGCGGTGCGCACCGAACGGCCGCACCGCGCGGAGGGCCCCACACGCATCGACCAGGGCGACCATCCTGCACCGAGAAAGCGGGACCGAGAAGAACACCGCCGCGTCGGCGGACAACGCCCCCACGAGGGCTGGCGAAGCGATTTCCGATCCCAGGCCCTGGATGTGGCGGCCCGCCGGATTGCAAGGCGATTCGACCTCCTCGAAGCGCAGGAGGAGGAAATCCATGGCCTTCTCGACCGGGCCACGGCCCAGGAGAGGGAACTGCTCGACGAATATCGGCAAGCACTCCAATCGGACGACCGGGAGGCGCTCCAGCGATGGGATGAACGCCGAAGGGACATCCGGGCCACGCTCGAGGAGGCCCTCATCCCGCTCGTGGGCGAGGAAGGGGTCGGGGTCCTTCGCCATGAGCAGGCACGCCTGCAGTCCATGAGGGGCTGGGGACATCCGTCCGAGGGCTGGAACCGCCCCGGCGACCGTGACCACCGCCGGACCGGCCGGCCGGGCGGCCATCGGCCCCGCTGAGCCCTGCTCCGTGATCGGACGCCTCCTGGGAGCCCTGACCCGGGTCCCCGTGCCGGCACGGCTCCTGGACCTTGCAACGGGCCTCTACGCGCGTGCTACGGGCGCTCGTCTGGACGAGGCGGTGCGTCCGGACGGCGGCTGGCGCACGTTCGGCCGGTTCTTCACACGGGCACTGGCGCCCAGCTCCCGGCCCTTTCCCGCCGACTCCGTGGGCCTCGCCTGCCCGGTGGATGGGCGGCTGGTGGCGGCCGGTGCGGTCACGGCCGACGCAGCGCTCGAGGCCAAGGGCCTCCGGGCCCGGCCCGCCGTGCTCCTGGGACGCGACGAGTGGGCGTCGGAGGTGGACGGCGGCCGTCAGGCCACCTGGTATCTGGCCCCGGGCGACTACCACCGGGTCCACACTCCGTGCCCTGGCGTCGTGACCGACGTGCTGCGCATCCCCGGTTCCCTGTTCCCGGTCCGGCCGCCCTGGCCTGACCGCCGGTCCGACCTGTTCGCCTCCAATGAGCGAGCCGTCTGCCGCCTGGTTTCGGAGGCCGGACCGGTCCTGTTCGTGATCCTGGTCGGCGCGCGCAATGTCGGCTCGATCCGCCTGCCCTGGGAGAAGGGGAGGCCCCCTCGGCCGCGCTCGCCGCTCGCCACCACCCCGGGTGTCCGGCTCGAGACAGGCGCGGAGCTGGGCCGGTTCGAACTGGGGTCCACCGTGATCGTACTGGTTCCTGCCAGCGCCCGCCTTGACCCGGAGGAACCGGGCGCAAGGTGGAAGTGCGGGGAACCCGCCGGGACCCTGGCGCCCTAGGCGCCTTCGGAAATCGCCGTCAGGGTGTCGTTGATCCAGCGCCGCAGCATGAAATGTCGCCATTCATGATCCACGAATCCACGGCGCTCCTCATAGGTCGCCGCCACTCCACCCTTGCGCGCCCCCTCCATCATGAGGATCCACCATCCGGTCGGCCCTCTCCACGGCCCCATGACCTCGTCCGTGCTCTTGGAACGGGCCAGGAGGTTCTCGGTCAGGGTGTAGCCGGTCAGGTTGCTGGTGTAGATGTTCTCGCCCAGGACCATGTAGAGGGTGTTTCGCGGCCCGCCCCTGGGCTGCCCGGCCGAGTAGTTGGTCAGCATCGTCCGCACGCGCATGGACTGGACGTTGACTCCCTCGGTGTCCGGTCCCAGAAGGTTCTCGCGGTGGCGTTCGCGGAGCGTATGGAAGCCGAATGCGTCCTTCTCGGCCCAGGCCGCCTCGGCACTGGCCTGGGCGTGGTCCCAGCCCGACGGATCGTGGGCGTAGCCGTCCACCATGTCGACGGCGGAAAACCAGATCGCCTCGAGCGACGCGACCCACCTGTCGAAGACGAAGCGCCAGCCTTCAAAGAACTCACGCCGCGCATTCTCGTCGTCGACCAGATCGGGGAAGGCCCGCTGGTGCCCCTCCAGCAGCGCCAGATGGCGGCGAAACTGGGCCATGGAAGGGAAACCCTGGATCTCTTTCACCGAGATATCCAGGCTGACCATGGTGCCCGCATGCTGCCGCAGGCGCGCCTTGTAGAGCGCCCAGGCGTCCGAGTCGGACACCAACGCACGCTTTTTCGCCAATGCCTCGTCGCAGGCAGCCCACATCACCAGTTCCCTCAGGCCGGCACGCCGGTCCTCGTCGGTGATCGTGTCCTCCAGGAACGGGAGGACCTGGTCCAATCGCACATTCCTCTGTTTGCCGCGGAGCTGCCAGGGCGGCGTGTCCGGGTCCTCAGTCGCCGGTCCGTCCTTCACGGCCGCAATCACGCCCCGGGGCAGGGCGTGGTCAAGAAAGGTCCATGCACGGACGGGCAGCTGCTGGGTCGTCCAGTTGTCGATGGTGATGGCTTCCGCGTCCATGGCCGCGCGAGGCGCCGGCTGTCCGGAGGCCAGGGCCATGCGTGTCGAGGCCCGCTGCCGCACCACCATGTCCAGGAAAGCGGCAGTGACCACCTCCCGCGTCTCTTCGGGCAGGTCCGCCACCGATTCCACGTCCGGCAGCAGCAGCCGGATCAGCCGCTGGCGCTGGAGGATGCCTTCGACAGCGAATGTCATCCCGCATGCCGTCGCGCCGCGCAGCCTCAGTTCCCAGTCCTCCTGCGCCAGCCCCCGGGACTCCCGCATGCGTTCCAGGGCCACGGCCTCGGCGGCTGCATCGCGCTCCGGCAGACCACCGGTCCGGTCCGCCAGGGGACCCGCCGCCGCGAGCCCCAGCAGGGTTGTCACGAGGCTGTCGCCATAGCGCAGGCAGAGGAAGCGCTCCAGGTCATCCCTGCGCAGCGTCCGGCCCCCCACCCGGATCAGCACGTCGGCGGTCAGATCCACTCCCGAGAGATCCACGTCCCAGCCGTCCTCCACCGGCACGATCCACTCCTCGCTGGCGACCCCATTCCAGTTCTCGCTGCGCGGAGCGGCCGGATTCGATTCGCCCGAAGGCACCGGAACGGTGGTGCCCGTTTGCACGGTCGGCCCGACGGGTGACGGATCCTCTTCCAGAAGGCCAAGGACCTGGACGGCGGCAACGGTCAGGGCGGCGCCGAGAACGGCCATCAGAATGAATTGACGCATGGCAATAAGAATAGCCCGCCCGCAGACACGGTGCCCCTGCGTTGACGGACGCCGCTGGGCGCCACTAGGTTCCGCCCGTCATGGCGCTCGACCCGCGGGACCGCTCCCTCCTGGCCCTCTTCCTGCACGCCTGCTCAGGACGCTGGAGCGACCTGGAGGCTGCCTGCGGCCCCGCCGCATTCTCGGCGGCCCCGGGGGAGGTCCGGGAGGCACTCCGCATGGTGGTGCCGTTTGCCGGCTATCCGCGTGCGGTGGAGGCCTTCGAGGTGCTCGACAGTGCCGGGCTGCTGCCGGAAGCAGGCCCTCCGCCTTCCGCCACCGGCGACGGCGACGCCCTGTTCGAGGTGATCTACGGTGCGGACGCCGACCAGGTGCGCGGCCGCCTGCAGGAGCTGGATCCCTCGCTGGCCCGCTGGATTCGGGAACACGCCTACGGGGCCGTGCTGTCCGGACCGGCCCTGGACGCGCGGACGAGGGAGCTGCTGGCCGTGGCATGGCTCGCCACCACCGATCAGCCGCGCCAGCTGCTCTCCCACTTGCGCGGTGCCCTGCGGTGCGGCGCCACGCGTGAGGACGTCGCCGAGGTGCTCCAACTGGCTTCCGGTGGCGCCGAGACGCCCACGGCGGTCAAGGCGCTTCGGATGCTGGCGCGTTGCTGAGCGAGTCCGGCACACCCCTCAGACAGGCCCATCCGGCCGCCATCCCGAGCGCCGGAACCAGGAGCGCGAGGGCGGGGCTATCCAGGTCATCCGCCACCCAGGCGTACAGGAGGACGCCCACGCACGAGATCTTGTTGGTGACGCCATACAGGCCGAAGCCCTCGCCGCTGCGCCCTTGGCAGAGACCGATGACCCAGGGCCGCCCCGCGGTCCATATGCCGGCCATCCCGACCGCTCCCGCGAGCGCGAGCCCAGGCGCGAGGACCACCGATGATTCAGGCCACACCGCCATCGGAAGGCCGACAAGGACCAGGCCGGCGGCCAGGGCCACCACTCCCACTCGATAGGCGGACCCGGGTCCGCGGCGGTCCGACCGGCGGCCCATCCAGAGAGCCGCCGGAAACGCCAGCAGGTTGGTGGCCACCAGGAAGGGGATGAGCCACGCCTCCTTCCATCCAGCCGCATTCAGCAGGAAATCGGCCACGAATACGTAGACCGAGTTCAGGGCGTCGGCGCACAGCAGGTTGCCAAGGAAGAACCGGCGCAGGGCAGGAGTCCGGCGGACATGGCGCAGAAACACCGACAGCCGGGGAACCGGTGCGGAGCGGTCCTGGTCCGGCTTGGGAAGGAGCAGGCAGGGAACGGCCAGGGCCAGGAAAGCCACCGCCGTCGCCAGGTAGATCTCGAAGGGACCCGCTCCCCACCTGGTCTGGAGAAGCGCGGCCATTCCGAGTCCGATGGGCGCCCCCAGGTAGCCGAGCCCGACGCCGAGACCGGACAGGCGTCCCTGCCTGCCGGGCGCCGCCAGATGGGACAGGCAGGCGTTGTAGGCGACCAGGGAGAGCTGGTAGGCGAGGAGGGCCGCCGCGTAGGCCGCCGCAAGTGCCTCGGGCGTGGCGGCCTTCCACATGCAGACCAGGGCGAGCGTGCACAGGCCCACCGTGATGCGGAGGTCGGCGACCGCGCATCCGCGGGCCGCCCGCGCACCGAGCCACGGCGACAGCAGCGCCGAGCAGGTCATGGCGGCAAAGAAGGGCGCCGCCACCAGCGTCCGGCTCCCCGTCCACGACTCCATGTGGGGCGTGTAGAAGCGCGTCACCACCACCGCATAGACGAGGGTGTTGGCCAGGTCGTAGAGCGCCCAGGAGGCTGTCCGCCGGGTCGACCTCAGGTGTCCGCCGTCCTCTCCATGCTCAGGGCCACGGTGGCCCCTCCCATCTCCAGCACGACCGGCCGCTCCTCGAGATTCTCAATCACTGTCCGGTCCACGTGATGCCCGTCCACACGGGTCCCATTGGACGACAGATCCTCGACCACCACGTGTCGGGGGTTGGACAGGGTGACTCTGCAGTGGAGACGGCTGAGGCGGCGGTAGGCCTCGCGATCGGCTGCACCGAGGCCCGGAGGATGGAGATTACAGCGGCGGCTGCGCCCGATGGTCACCGTCTCGCCCAGCAGGACCAGGACCTCCGCCCCCTCGAGATTCCCTGAGGTGCCCCGGACCCGGATCGCAACGCGATCGTCGTAGTTCCTCCGGCCGCTCATCCACCCACTCCCGGCACGGCGGCGCCGCGCACCGTCACCTGCAGGATCAGCATCGGATCGAGGGTCCGCATGACGACCGGCAGATCCCCGGTCGCCCAGACCGACGGCTCGAGCGTCAGGCGCGGACGCCCGTCCAGCAGGAGGGTCACGGTCTCCAGCTCGGGATCGCGGACCAGTTCCAGTCGGCGGATGCCGCCCGCCCTGAGCGGCAGGGCCGCATCCGCGTCCCGAGGCAGCGAGGCCCTCAGCGGACCGGGCCCCCGTTCCTCCATGAGGATGCCGCCTCGCGCGCTTCGATCGCCCGGCCACAGGGCGAAGGCGCTAGGCCCCCAGGAGACTTCCAGCCAGGTCACGGGCGACTCCGGCCGGGTCCACCGGAAGGTCCACTCCACGCGGGCGACCCGGCCCGGCGCCGCCTTGACCATCAGCCGGATGCCGGGCCCTGCGTCGCCGGGATCGACCGGGAAGGTGCGTGCCACCCGTTCCAATCCACCCTCGACCGCCGCCCATCCCTGGCGGTCCACGGTCCAGGGGGCTCCCAGGCCATCCTTGCCCCGGGGGCGCCACCGGACCACCAGGGCACCGTTCTCCAGGCCGACCTCGGCGCCCGGATACAGGGCGGACAAGGGATCAAGCAGGAGTTTGCGCGCGTGGGCCGCGCGCGCCTGATCCAGCAGGTCGCGCGTGGGTGCGGTCCGAGACGCGGTGGCGCCTGCCTCCACCGCGAGGGCCCATTCGCCGGCCGCCACCAGCAGATCCACGGCCTCGGCGCCTTCTGCGAGGGCCAGTCCGCCGCTCCCCTGCCGTTGGAGGCGCGCCCGAGCCAGGGCGGCACCGGCGGCGCCCCCGGGAACGGCTGCGCCGTTTGCCAGGAAGGCCAGGAGCTGCTCCACCGATCCGTCCGGCGGCGCCAGCTTCACCTGGACCGAGTGAGCAAGGTCATCCCAGGATCCGTGACGCATGCCGGATCCGTCCCTGACGGTGAACGTCCCCTCCGCCGAGTCGACCGCTTCCAGGAGGCCCTTGAACAGCACGCCCGAGACCGGTGTCAACGAGACCTGGCTCCCCACCCTGCCGGCCAGGGCTGCCAGCCCGTCCTCACGCCAGGCGATCAATGCCTCGGCAGCCCCGGCGATGCCCGCCAGATCGGCGTCGACGGTCCGGTAGGCAGGTCGGCCGGCACGGTCCCCGACCTCGGCCTCCACCTCCACCCAGGCGCCGCGCTCCAGAAACCCGAGCCACCGGGGCGCAAGGACGCGTGTGAACGCAGCCTCGCCCGCCGCCGCAAGGGCATTGGCGCGCCGTGCCGCGGCCTCCGCGACGCGCTGCTCCAGCAGAACGAACGGGTCGGGTCCAGTTCCATCCGGGAGGCCGCCGGGCCTCAGGGCCATGCTGGCGAGCAGCGCCAGGCCCTTCGCCTCTACCTGGCCTGGATCGGTCGAATCCGGATCGAGGGAAGCGAGGGCGCGGGCAGCAGCGGCCATTCGTGCGGACGCCTCTCCGAAAAGGGCCGCGCGCCGGCCCGCCTGCCAGCCCTCCAGGGCGCCCGCCACGCGGACCCTCTCCCGCTCCTGCCACCCGTCCGCGGCACCGGCGCGGGCCTCCTCCCAGGCCCGGCCGACGTCCTCGACGACCGCCACGGCCGCAGCAAATTCCCCCTCACGTGCCAGCAAGGCCACGGCCCGCTCCTGCTCCCCCAGCAAGGCGGCCAGCGCCGCGTCGTGGCGCGCCATTTCAGCGCTGCCTGTGGACGGATCCGCCGGGGTCGGCGGCATGGAGACCGCTGCCTGCGCCGACCTGTCCATGGGCGCGACGCCCACGCCAGCCGCTGCAGCGCTGTCCTCCTTATCGACCGCGCCGCGCGTCGCGGTCCATACCAGGCCGACGGCCCCGACACCCGCAACGGCCGCCCATGCCGCCCACGGCCCGCGTGCGGCGCGGCGCGTCTCGGCCGAACTCCGGCCCCCCTCCCGGATGGACTGGAGATCCTCCAGCAGGGCGTCCGGATGGGGATGACGCCTGGTCGGCTCCTTGGACAGCAGCCGACGGATGACCAGCGCCAGATCGCGGTCCATCCCGTCGCAGAACCGGCGCGGATCAGGCGCCCGGTCGAACAGGACGCTGGCCAGCACCTGGGCTGCATTCCGACCCACGAAGGGGGCTCGGGCAACCGCAGCGTAGAACATCGTAGCTCCCAGGCTGTAGAGGTCGGCCTGGATGCCGGCCCTCGACGGCGCCCGCACCTGTTCGGGAGCGGTGTAGGGAGGTGTGCCCAGGGTCGATCCGTGGCGGGTCAGCCCGTCCACGAGAGCGTCCCGGACCAGCCCCAGGTCCGTGAGCTTGGCCGTGCCGTCGGGAGCCAGCATGATGTTGCCGGGCTTGATGTCGCGGTGGACAACGCCGTGGCCGTGCGCGTGGCGCAGGGCCCGGGCCACCTGGATGCCCAGATCCACCACATCCTCGTCCTCCATGCCGCCGTCCCGCCGCACCCGGTCCCGGAGGGTCTCGCCCGGCACGAACTCCATCGCGAACCACAGCCGGCCGTCAGACTCGCCCATGTCGATGCCGCGCACCAGTCCGGGATGATCCAGGCGTCCCGCCACCCGGGCCTCGCGGCGCATCCGCTCACGCGACACGCGAGACCGCACGAGATCCTCGTGGAGCACCTTGAGAGCCACGGTCCGGTCCAGGCTGACCTGGCGCGCCTTCCACACGGTGCCCATGCCCCCTTCGCCCAGGAGCCCCAGGATCTCGTAGCCGTCGACACTCGGTTCGGGACTGCGGCTCATTCCTGCTCGCCCTCCGCGGGCGGACGGAGCAGCCACTCGCGCCATTTCCCCTCGACGGTGACAAGGCCGGCGCCCATGGCGTCGCGAAGCATCTGCTCGTTGGCGGCGCGTCGACGGGATCCGCCCACGCCCGGATCGGGTCCCGGATAGCAGCGCCGCACCGCCTCGTGCAGGGTCTTGACGGCGCCTTGGACTTCGGCGAACTCGACGAAGGCCATCGCCTCGGCGATGGCGGTCCGCGTCAGGTCCCGGTAGTCCGCCAGCAGCAGCCGGGTCAGCGGAAGCCAGCCCGGCCCATCCACCACCTTCCTCAGGGACTGGCGCCAGTCCCCGGCCTCGAACAGGCCGCGGTCATCGTGGTGGCTGGCGTAGCGGCCCGGCGCCTTGCAGAACACCGCATTGCGGCCCGTGACAGCGGCCTCGCACAGGGCGGCCCAGGCCTCGGCGTACCAGGCCGGCAGCACCACCCCCTTGTAGCCGCGGCGGGCGACCTGGATGTGGCCCGCCAGATGGACCGCCTCGCCGATCGCATCCGCCTCGGGGCGGCCGCGGCGGACCACCGCCGCCTGGCCGACGGGATCAAAGATCCAGGCGCCGTGGGACTGCCGGGCCGAGGCGGCCCAGGCCTTGCCGACCCAGGGGGTGCGTCCCTCCAGCAGATCCACCGTGACGCCGTAGGGTCCGTCCCGCTCGAACAGGCAGACCAGGTCTACGGACTCCTGGCCGGGACCCAGCCGTTTGCCGATCCAGTCCCGGGCGTTCTCCAGCAGGGCTGCAACATCCACCAGGGTCTGGCGGTCGTAAGGTCCAAGGACCAGGAAGTGGCGCGTCTCAACGCGCTCCAGGGGCACCGCCCCCTTTGCCTGTCCCACCGCACGCACCACCTCGTCCGCATGGTCCCGGGCCAGGGCCCGGGGCGGCTCGATCCACTTCCCGTCGCGTTCCACCAGGCCCAGGGCCCGTCCGCGCACCTCCGGCGTGACCCAGCGGCCCTCGTGCAGCACCAGCCCCGCCTCGAGAGCCTCCGCCTCCTCGCGCGTCACCCACCGGCCCTCGCGGCGCACCAGGCCGGCCGCTTCCATGGCAGCCGCCTCCTTGTCGCGGAGCAGACGCTCCTTCTCCGCCGGTGTCACCCAGCGGCCCTCGTGGAGGACACGGCCGAGGCGCGTCTGCGCCGCCTCGTGCACGGGGTCCAGGCGCACCGCTTCGAGAAGCGCCCGGCGCGCTTCCTTCTTGAGCTCCTGTCCTTCTGCCCAGGCAGCCAATTCCACGAATGCGTCCGCCGAGGCGGCCTCCTCGAACCGCTTCTCGAACACCTCCCGCCGGGTGGGGCCCCTGGTCACCTGCGCGACGTCGCTCCGCTTGATACGTTTCTTGCCGAACCGCGTCCTGACCACGTAGTGCTCGGTCGTCTCCTCGATGATGTGGCCCTCCACGACCCGGCCGTTCTTGAGGAGCAGTTCGTCAGCCCTCGCCGACGGGAAGGAAAGGAGGCAGAGGAGCACGGCGCACAGGACGGGTCGACGGATCACGGGGTCTCCTCCCCATCGAACTTGTCCAGCTTGCGCTGCAGCGTGAAACGGGTGATGCCCAGCCGCTCCGCCGCGTGGCTCTTGTTGCCCCGGCAAGCGGCCAGGGCCGACCGCACGGCTGCCTCCTCCAGATCCCGGACCTGTTCGGGCAGCGGCCGACGGTCCGCCGGCCCGTCCTTGCCATCGCGGACAGAGACGCTGAAATCGTCCGGCCCGATCACCGCCCCTCCCAGCAGGACGGACCTGCGAATCTCGTTTTCCAACTCCCGGACATTGCCGGGCCACGCGTAGTCCCGCAGGACGTCCAGCGCCGCGGCCGACAGGGTGCGAGGTGCCTCCTCACGTTCCTGGGCGATCTCCGCCAGGAAATGGGCGGCGATCAGCTCCACGTCCCCCTCCCTGCTCCGCAGCGGAGCAAGCTCCAGCGAGGCCACTGCCAGGCGAAAGTACAGGTCGGCCCTGAAATCGCCGTCCTGGACGGCCCGTTCGAGGTCCCGGTGGGTCGTGGCCACCAGCCGCACATCGACGGCCACGGCCCGGTCCGCACCAACGGGGCGGAATCGCCCGGTCTCCACCACGCGCAGAAGCTTGGCCTGGGCCGGCAGGGTCAGCTCCCCCACCTCGTCCAGCAGCAGGGTGCCGCCGTCCGCCAGGGCCAGCAGACCCTTGCGGTCGGCGATGGCGTCTGTGAAGGCCCCCTTGCGGTGGCCGAACAGCGTCGACTCGATGAGCGTCTCCGGCAGGGCGGCGCAGTTTTCGGCCACGAAGGGCCCTTCGGCCCGGGCACTGCCTTGGTGGATCTCGCGGGCGAAGAGCTCCTTGCCGGTGCCGCTTTCGCCGGTGATGAGGACCGGCAGATCGTCGACCTGGAAACGCTCCAGCAGCGACATCACCTCGCGCATCGCGCGGCACTCGCCGATGATGGGCCGGAGGGGGGCGCTCTTCGCCAGGGCGCTCCTCGCCATCGCGACCCGACGTTCACCGGCGGCGACCTGCTGGCGGAGTTCCTCGTGCAGCCGGGCGGTGCGGATGGCAATGCCGGCCTGGTCGGCCAGCGTCTCGAGCACGTCCAGGTCCGTCTCGCTGAAGGGAGCCGATTCCAGCCGGCTGTCCGCCAGGAGCACGCCCTCGATTTCGCCGCCGACCCGCAGAGGAACACACAGAAGCGCCCTCAGGTCCAGGTCGTGGAGACTGTCCAGCCCGGCCAGGCGGTCGTCGCCGGCCGCGTCCAGTGTGAAGACCGGCTGTCCGTCGTCCATGACGCGCTGCGCCAGGCTGCGGCTCATCTCCGCCTCCGCCACGGGCTGTCCGCCGGCGTGCCGCGCCGCCACCATCTCGCCATGCCAGCAGAAGGCCCGCTCCGCACCGGTCAGCTCCAGGCAGGCCTCGCTGATCGAGGCGAGCACCTCGTCGGGCCGCCCCTCGGACGCCTGTCCGTTCAGGACACGGGTCAGGCGCTGCAGGGCGCGAAGGGCCTGGGATTCCGTGTCCGGCCGCTCGTCCAGCGTCCGCTCCGGTCCCTCATGGCCCTCGGCATCGTCCTCCGCAATCAGCAGGATCTCCGTCCGGCCCACGCGGATGCGGTCGCCGGCGCCCACCGGAATGCGTTGGCGCACCGCCCGACCGTTCAGGAGCGTCCCGTTGGCGGACTCATGGTCGATGAGGTGCAATTCCGCCCCCGTCCGCTCCAGCCGGCAGTGGTAGCGGCTGACCTGCTGGTCCCGGAGCCGGAGGTCGTTGTCCAGGGCCCGCCCCACCGTGATGATCGGCCGGTCAAGCGCCAGCCGCTCGCGGCGGCCGTCCTCGTTGACCTGGATGCGCAGGGCCATTGCCCCATTCTAGTGTGCGATTCCGCACACGGGTGCCGCGCTCATCGGCCCTCGAACTGAGGCTGGCGGCCCTCCTGGAATGCAGCCAGCGCCTCGAGCCGGTCCTGGGTGGACAGGGTCTCTTCGTAGCAGGAGCGCTCGACCAGGATCGCCTCGTGCATGGGCAGCGCCGCCCCTTCGGCGATGGCCCGCTTGGCGGCCCTCACGGCGACCGGGGCCAGGGCGCAAACCTGCTCCAGCCATTCGGCCAGGACGGTGGCCAGATCGCCCACCTCCGACACCAGGCCGCATCGCAGAGCCTCGTCGGCATCGATCCGGCGAGCCCACAGGATCAGCTCCCTGGCCTTGGCCGCACCCACCAGGCGCGGCAGCCGCTGGGTTCCTCCGGCACCCGGGATAATCCCCCAGGAGGTCTCGGTGAGACCGAACTGGGCGTTCGGCGCCGCCACTCGCACGTCGCACGCAAGGGCCAGTTCGGTCCCGCCTCCGAACGCCGCCCCGTTCACGGCCGCCACGGTCGGCATCGGCAGGGCCGCCACCTCGTCCATGAGGGCGCTGATGTCGGCCACGAACGACCTCGTTTCCGACTCGGAATACGTCCCTCGCTCCTTCAGGTCCGCCCCGGCACAGAAAGCCCTGGTCCCCGTCCCTGTCATCACCACGCAGCGGGCGTCCCCTGCCCCCGCCTCCCCCACCGCCTTGCGCAGGCCGTCCAGCACTGCCCTGTTGATGGCATTCGCTGCCTGCGGTCGGTCGATCTGCACCGTGAGGACGTGGCCCTCGCGGTCCTGGCGAACGGGTGCGGCGTCCTCGGGCATGGGAGCGGATCCTACCGCGCCGCCTCCTGCACCCGGTCCACCGCAGCCAGCACCTGTTCGGCACGGATGCCCGCCATGCAGTCGTGGTGCCCTTCGCCGCAGCGCTTTGCCAGGCACGGCGAACATTCGATCTGGCGACGCAGCACCTCGTGGGCCGCGCCCAGGGGCAGGTCCGTCAGGCGCGGATCATTGGGCCCCATGAGGCAGACGGCGGGCGTGCCGACGGCGGCCGCCAGCCAGCGCGGCCCCGCATCGGTCCCGACGAAGACGGCGGCGCCCTCGATGAGGGCCGCCAGTGCACACAGGTCCAGGGTGGCCACCGGCATCGTTCCGCCGGCCGCCTCCGCAATGGCTCGGCCGAGATGCTCCTCCCCCGGGGCATGGGCCAGGATCGGCTCGATGCCCCGGACCCGGAGCCCCGCCGCCAGCGCGGCCCAGGCAGCCGGCTCCCACAGCTTGCTCGCGCCGAAGGCTGCGCCCGGCGCCAGGACGGCCCAGGGTCCGCCGACGCTCCTTCCGGCCCGCCATGTCGCTGCGCGAGCAGCATCGTCAGCGCGCGGCACCCAGCGGGGACGGCGGGCCGGATCGTCGGGACCGGGGATCGGTCCCCCTGCGGCAGTCGCCAGGACCTGCCACCACCCGTCCTGGGAGGGGGCGGCAAACTCCTTCGCACGTCCCTCCAGGGCACCTCGGGGCTGCCCAGGCGGCTCCTCCACCGGGTGGGTGAGCAGCAGTGAGCGGCCCTGGCCCCGGAGCCCGCAGCGCTGCGGGATGCCGGCCCACCGCACACACAGGGCGGTCTCGAAGGAGCGCGGCAGCACCAGCGCCAGATCGGGAGCGTGGGCGGCCAGACGCCGGGCCACCCGCGCCAGGCCCACAGGGCCCAGCCCCGATCCATGCGGAATGAAGACGTCCGACACGCGTTCCAGGAGGGGAGCCATCTGAGAACGGGCGCTGACGACCAGAGGAACCTCCGGCCAGCGGCGGCGGGCGGCTTCCAGAACGGGCAGCGCCATGACAGAATCCCCGAGAGCGTTCGGCATCCGAATCATCAGTCCGCTCAAGCACTCAGCACCGGCCATTGTGCGCCCACGATAAACGACGACTCCTTGACCTCCACACACTCACAACCGCGAACCCCGCTGCCCTTGTTCACCGAGGAGGAGGCACTCGCGGACCTGGACAACCAGTTCCGCGAAGCAGCCGACCGCCTGGGCCTGTCCGGAGGGCTGGCCGAAATGATGGCCCGCTGCGCCGTGGAACTGAAGATCAACCTGCCGGTGCACCTGGACGACGGATCCCTGGTGGTGCGGCCGGCGTTCAGGATCCAGCACAACGTCGCCCGCGGGCCGTGCCTGGGGGGCATCCGGATCGGGCCGCACGTCACGCGCGAACAGATGCGCGGCCTGGCGGCCTCGATGACCTGGAAGTGCGCCATCGTGAACGTCCCGTTCGGTGGCGCCCAGGGCGGGATCAAGGCGGACACCTCCCTGATGAGCGCCAGCGAGCTGGAGCGGGTGGTCCGGCGCTACACAGCGTCGATCTATGACTTCACCGGGCCGGACCGCGACGTCTGCATGCCCGACGTCGGGGCCGACGGCCGCACCATGGCCTGGGTCATGGACACCCATTCCATGCACGCTCGCCACACGGTGACCGCGGCGGTGGTGGGCAAGCCGCGCGGACTGGGCGGCTCCCACGGCAGCGAGGAGGCCACCGGCCGCGGGGTGGGCATCCTGGCCGCTGAGGCACTGTCACGGTCAGGCTCACGGATCGAGGAAGCCACCGTCGCGATCCAGGGGTTCGGCGAAGTCGGCGCCCACGCGGCGATCTTCCTGCACGAAGCCGGCGCCCGGGTCATCGCCGTCAGTGACATCACCGGAGGCCGCCATCTCCCCCCGGGCCTGGATGTGCCGAAACTGATCGCCCATGTCGAGGCGGGCGGGACCCTTGCCGAGTTCACCGAGGGCACAGCCGTGTCAAACGACGAACTTCTTCGGCTCGACTGCGATGTGCTGATCCCCGCCGCCACCGAGGGACAGATTTCGTCCTCCGTCGCAGAGCAGACCGCGGCCCGGCTGATCATCGAAGCAGCCCACCAGGGCGTCCACTGGGATGCCCGAACGGTGCTGGCCGGGCGGGGCATCAACGTGGTGCCTGATGTGCTGGCCAATTCCGGCGGACTGGTCGGCGCCTACTACGAGTGGGTCCAGGACAGAATGGGCTACTTCTGGGAATTGTGGGATGTCCGGACGCGTCTGGAGAGGCATCTGCTGCGGATGTTCGACGAAGTCTTCGAGACAGCGACGCGTTCCGGACTCGATCTCCGGGCCGCCGCCCATACAGTTGGCGTGGGACGCGTGGCCCGGTTCACCGAGATGCGCGGGCTCTACGCCTGAGGACCACCATGCAGGACGAATTCAACCCCTTCGAGGCCATGGCCGTGCGGTTTGACGCCGCCGCGGAGTCACTGGGCCTCCCCGAGGGCCAGATCGACATGCTCCGCAAGCCGGTGCGTGAGATCACCGTGGCCCTCCCCATCCTTCGGGATTCCGGTGAGCTCGAAGTGTTTACCGGCTACCGCGTCCACCACAACATCGACCGCGGCCCCTGCAAGGGCGGGGTCCGCTTCGCGCCGGACGTGACTCTCGACGAAGTACGGGCCCTGGCCGCCTGGATGACGTGGAAATGCGCCGTCGTGAACGTCCCCTTCGGCGGCGGCAAGGGCGGGATCATCTGCAACCCGGGCGAGATGAGCGAACGCGAACTCGAGGCCCTCACGCGCCGCTACACGTCGGCCATCCTCGACATGCTGGGGCCCGAACGCGACGTGCCTGCGCCGGACATGAACACCGGCGAGAAGCACATGGCGTGGCTGATGGACACCTACTCGATGCACGTGCGCCACACCGAGACCGCTGTGGTGACCGGAAAGCCCCTCGGCCTCGGCGGCTCAGAGGGCCGCACCGAGGCGACAGGCCGCGGCGTGACCATCACCACCCGCGAAGCACTCAAGCGCTGGGGCGGAACGCCGGAGAACACGACGGTGGTCGTCCAGGGCTGCGGCAACGTGGGCGGCATCGCCGCGAGGCTGTTCCAGGAGCAGGGCTACAAGGTCACCGGCCTCTCGGAGATCCGGGGTGCGATCCACAGCCCGGCCGGGCTGGATGTGCGCGCCTGCCTGGACGCCTTCTCCAAGGAGGGCACTCTGGAGGGGATCCCCGACACCGACTGGATGACCAACGAGGAACTGCTCACGCAGCCGTGCGATGTGCTGGCTCCGTGCGCCACAGAGAACCAGATCCACGCCGGCAATGCGGGCGACATCCAGGCCCGGCTGATCATCGAGGGAGCCAACGGCCCGACCACCCCGCCCGCGGACGCCATCCTCGAGGACAAGGGCTCGGTGGTGATTCCCGACATCCTGGCCAACTCGGGAGGCGTGACCGTGTCCTACTTCGAATGGGTCCAGAACCGCATGGGCTACTCGTGGGAGGAGTGGGACGTGAACGGGCGCCTCGAGAGGCTGCTGGTCGCGTCCTTCAACGACGTCCTGGAATGCGCCCAGCGCACCGGCACGAGCATGCGCATGGCCTCGTACATCCTTGCCATCGAGAGGGTGTGGGGCTGTTCCCAGCTGCGGGGGATCTACGCATGATCCCGGTGGGCAGCAGTCTCCATGAGAAAAGTCCGACGCACGACTTGACCTCGGACGCCATAAGCAACAAACTTGATATGTCGCGGGGAGCATGCGTTTCTTGGCATTACCCTCGCCGCCCAAGGACACCGTGATGCCGATCGACTGGGAAGCCTTCACCCACAGTGTGCACTCGTTTGCAGAGGACGAGGATCGCCGCCAGGACCGCCTGTCGACCATCCGGTCCCGGATGCAGCAGCATTTCCAGGATCGGATGGGGGGCATCGAGAATGCCCCGTCGACGCCCCGTCTGGAGTTCCTGGCTCACCTGTATGACCAGATGAACGACTTCAAGCCCGACGAGCACCACCTGTTCGAGGCCTGGGTCGTCTCCCGCTTCGGCTCCCATACCTGGGAAGCCCTGTCGGAATTCCAGCAGGACGACTAGTCCGTCCCGGTTGCGCCGCTTCGGCGGAGGAACCTGACCGCGCAAAGGACCAGGTAGCAGGCAAAGACCGCCCGGAGTGCGTCACCCGGCACCTCTCGTGCGAGCACCACCCCCACCGCCTGCCCGACCAGGGCGGAAGGCAGGATCGGCAGCGCCCAGCGCCAGAGCACGTGGCCACGACGCCCATGCAGCACCAGGGCGGCCAGGCTCGCCACCGCGGCCATGCCCAGCGAGGTCGCCCGTGCCGCGTGGAACCCGAGGGCGTCGGGCGCGCAGGCCAGCGTGCCGAGCGCCAGCGCCGGGACCGCCACCGCCCCACCGCCGATCCCGAACAGCGACGCACAGACTCCGGCCAGCACGCCTGCCCCGGCCAGCCATCCCAACGCCCAGGTCCCTGCCAGCGACAGGCTCCCGCCGCTCCCGCTCCAGGCCATGCGCAGGGCCACGACGAGCAGGAACAGCCCGTAGACACGCCGCAGTCCCTTCTCCCCCAACCGGTCCGCCAGCCACGCCCCGATCCAGGATCCCGGCAGGGAGCCCGCGGCCAGCGCCAGCGCGGCGATGGGCAGGAAACCGCGTCCCCAGACGACGGTTCCTGCGGGCACCGGCCCGACGGGCGTGCCCCAGCACGCCTCCAGGGCGGCGCCCAGGAGGACCGCCGGAAAGATCACGGCCAGCGACGTCCCCACGGCGCGCGGCAGGGAACGGCCCAGGTGAAGCGCCAGCGCCGGCACGATGACCGTGCCGCCTCCGATCCCGAGCAGGGCCCCCAGGACGCCTGCGGCGAAGCCCAGACCGAGGAGCACGGCCGTCGGCCGCTCCACTCCGCCCACGCTCAGTCCCCGTCCGACCGGATGCGTTCGATGATGCCCGTGGTGGACCGGCCCTCCGCCAGTTCGACCAGGACCACCTGCCCGCCGTGGTCCTCGACCCACGCCGCGCCGACCACCTCCTTGTCGCGCCAATCCTCGCCCTTGGCCAGGACGTCGGGCGCCACCCGTTCGATGAGCGAGGCCGGGGTGTCCTCGGTGAACGCCACCATGTGGTCCACGCATTCCAGCCCGGCCAGGACCGCCAACCGGTCCTCCAGGCCGTTGACCGGACGACCGTCGCCCTTGAGACGGCCGACCGAGGCGTCGTCGTTGACCCCCACGATCAGGACGTCGCCGTAGGCACGGGCGGCGGCCAGGTACTGCACATGGCCCGCATGGAGGATGTCGAAGCAACCGTTGGTGAAGACGATCCTCTTCCCCTCCGCCTTGAGGCGCACAAGCACCGGATCCAGGGCGCCGTCATCCAGGACCTTGCCCACCTGGGCCTGGTGGGCGAAGCCGGCCACCTCCTCGCGGGTCACGGTCGCGGTTCCCAGCTTGCCGACCACGACCCCGGCCGCCGCATTCGCCAGTCCGACCGCGGCCTCAAGGTCCATGCCGGAGCCCAGGCCAAGGGCCAGCACCCCGGCCACCGTGTCACCTGCACCCGACACGTCGAACACCGCGCGGGCATGTGTCGGGATCACAGTCTCTTCGCCCTCGCGCGTCCGCACGTACACGCCTTCCTTGCCCAGCGTGATGACGATCTCGCGCAGGTCGGCAGCATCGATCAGACGCGACGCCGCCTCGGAGACCTTGCCCATGTCGTCCAGCGCCATGCCCGCCGCGCGGGCCGCCTCGTCCCGGTTCGGGGTCATCAAAGTGGCGCCGCGGTAGCGCGTGTAGTCCGTGCCCGACGGATCCACCAGCACGCCGACGCCGGCTGCCCGGGCGGCATCGATGGCCGACTGCACGGTCTCGTCATCGAGGGTGCCCTTGCCGTAGTCAGAGAGAACCAGGAAGGCGCTCTGCGGGATGCGCTCCGCAAGTCTAGAGCGCAGCGCCGAGGCAGCATCCTCGGGAGCCGGCCCCCGGACCTCCCAGTCCACCCTCAGGATCTGGTGGATGCGCGCCATGTGGCGCGTCTTGCGGGTGGTCCGGCGCCCGGGCACCTCGACAAGGGAATCGGTCATTCCGCCGTCCGCGAGCATGGAAGCCAGGAGGCGGCCGGCCGCATCGTCCCCCACGTAGCCGACCACTTCGGCCCGCCCCCCCATCGACGCGACATTCGCGGCCACGTTGCCTGCACCGCCGAGCCGGTCGTCCTCTCCCGTGACCTCCAGGATGGGGATCGGGGCCTCCGGCGAGATCCGGGACACGGCACCCCGCACATAGGAGTCCAGGATCAGGTCGCCGGCGATCAGGATCCTCGGGTCCCCCAGCGCCTGGAGAGCAAGCATCGGACTCACTTCTGCTCCTCCAGACGCGCCAGCCAGGCCTGGCGAAGCAGCGGCAGCAGGAATTCGTGCTGTCCACCCAGGAACAGGCCGTTGCCGGGAGGCCGGCGCACCACGTTTTCCATGACCCGGTAGGGCCGCAGCATGTCCAGTCCCGCGGTGGTCATGCCGGACAGGTCGAATCCCAGGTTGAGCGCCATGGACACAGCCTTGAGGAACACCTCGGGCAGCAGCACCGCGCACCCGATGTTCAACCACACCCCTTGTCCGATGCGCGCGACAAATTCGGCCATCGTGTGGAAGTCGCGCATGGAAGCCTTGCCCACGCTGCCCCCGTCGCAGGAGGGATGCATATGGACGATGTCGGTCCCGAGTGCAGCGTGCACAGTCACGGGGATTTTTAGCCGCACCGCCTCGGCAGCAATCGACAGGTCGGCGTGCGGGTGCTTCTGCTGGAGGATTGTCTCGCCCAGGCCGCGCCCGAAGCCGATCCCCAGCCTGTGGCCCTTGCGGGCCGCCTTGTTCAGCCCCTCGGTGGTCTCCTTGGCCATCCCGAATTCGCCCAGCTCGAGCTGGTCTCCGACGTCTTCGCTGGTCTTGCCGGCCAGACTGACCTCGTAGTCATGGACCGCTCCGGCACCCGTCATGGCGACGTGCTTGATCAGCTTGCGCTGCATCAGGTCGATCAGGATCGGCGAGCAGCCGACCTTGATGACGTGCGCGCCGAGGGCGATGCCGACCGGCTGCCTGCCGGTCTTCGCCTGGACCAGCGCCTCCACCAGCGCCTTGAAGTCGGAGCCGCCCAGGATGTCCGGCAATTCGTCCATGAAGGCCCCGAACCCGGGGATCGGGGCGCCGGGCCGGGCGAAGTCGGCCGCGACCACCAGCGAGTCACGCTGGAAGAGCGAGGTCTGCTTGAGCTTGGAGGGGTCGTATTGCTTGCGTGTCGTGTGGCTGCTCCCTATCCGGTCTCGTCGGGGGGCCGCGTCCGGTAGCGGTTGTGGACCCAAAAGTACTGGTCCGGGTGTGCGAGGACCAGTTGTTCAAGGGCCTCCAGGATCTTCCTTGTATAGACCTGGGGGTCCTCGTTGCACGGGGGCAACTCCTTTCCCAGCAAGAGTTTGAACCGGAATCCTCGACCCATCCGGACGACCGCGACAACGCGGACAGGCACTTGGAGGCGAGCGGAAAGAACGGCCGCCGAGCGGTCGGTGGCGGCAACGCGGCCCAGCCACTCGACGAACAACGGCCGGCGATGCTGGTTCTGGTCCATCAGGACTCCGGCGGACTCGCCGTTGGTCAGGGCAGCGACCATGCTCCGGACGCCGCCGCGCCGCGGCAGCATGCGGGTCCCGAACATCTCACGGCGCCCGTTCACGAAGCGGTCCAGCGTTGGATTCGAGAGCGGCCGCCCGATGGCGGCGGTCGGCCCGTGCCACAGCGGGATGGTGACCGGCAGCATCTCCCACGGTCCCATGTGTCCGGCCGCCACCAGGCTCGGCTGCCGCCCGGCGACCAGCGGTCCGACATCCGAGGTGTCCAGCCAGGTCTCCAGCCGGTCCGGATCCGCCAGGCGAGGCATCAGGATCAGGTCCGCGGCGACCCGCGCGTTGGACCGGAAGGACGCCCGAACCAGGCGGCGAATGGACCGGTCCGATGGTTCTCCGCCCAGCGCCTGGGCGGCATTGGCCCGGGCCAGGACCCGATGCCTCCGGTCCATGGCGTGCCACAGGAAGGCCAGTCCCTCCATCGACCTGTAGACGAGTGCGGGGGGGCAGCGCTCCAGGAGCGCCAGGAGGGTCCCCAGTGCGCTCATCTCAGATCCCCGCGCGCGGCCTTCGATAGGAGAGCACGCAGATCGTCCTCCCCTCGCGTCACCTGGAATTCCACGTCGAGCACCAGCGGCCTCATGTCCTCGTCGGCGGCCGGCAGCTTGACCGCATCCTTGGCCGTCGTCACCCAGCGGCCGGGCTCCAGTCCGTCGAGATCCGTGACGCGGTAGGCATGGTGGTCGCGGAAACGACGGTGTGCGACGACCTCGAGACCGGTCGACCGTGCCGTGGCCTCGAACGCGTCCGGGTTGCCGATCGCACTGACCAGTGTGACCGGACCGAGCCCCGCGGCCGTGGCAGGGGTCCCTGTCGCTGCATCGCGCAGTCCGGCGAATGAGTGCTGCGCCTCGGCGTGCACGGCGTCGGGGGCTCGACGGCGCGCCTCCGACCGCAGGCCCTCCAGCAGCGATTCCTGGACCTGGTCGGTCCGTGTCAGCACGACCGCCCCCGCACGACCCAGGGCTGCGGGGCCCTCGCGCAGGAGGCCGCCGGGTGGACAGCCTCCGCCGCCCCAGGGCCGCGTCGCGTCGACCAGCACCACGTCCAGGTCGCGGGCCAGACGCCGGTGCTGGAATCCGTCGTCCATCACGATGACTTCGGCCCCGCGCTCCACTAGCGCCGCAGCACCGGCCACGCGGTCGGGGGATTCGTGGACCAGCCCGCCGTCCCCGAGGGCAGCGGCCAGCCAGGCCGACTCTTCGTCGCCCGGCGCACCCGCAGCAGCGCCGTAGCCGCGCCGCAGCAGGCCCGCCTTGCGCGGGGCCAGGGCCTCGACGACCCACAGGGCGGCCGGCGTCTTGCCAGTCCCCCCCATCGTCAGATTGCCGATGCAAATGACCGGGACCGCCGCATGCTGTGCGGATCCGGCCTGGCGTCGGCCGCGCACCGCAGCCACCGCCTCCCAGGGAAGGCCCAGGACACGACGCAAGGCGCTCATCCATCCCCCCTGTCCGGCAGTTCCGGAAGGACGCTGATCAGCCTGTGGACAAGCGCGGCGTTCTGCGCTGCCTGGTCCCGCGTCTCGCCGGGGTCGGCGTGCAGGTCATAGAGGGCGGTGGTGCCTGAGCGCTCGTCCACGATCAGCTTCCAGCGGCCCTCCACGACTCCTCGCATGCGGGTTCGCTTGGCCACCGCCGCCGCATCGGTCCGGACCGGCTCGAAGTCCACGGTCAGGGGGACCGGACCGGCGTCCGGCGGCCCGGTGGCGGTGCCCTGCGGCCGCGCCCACCCCATGACCAGCGGCGTGACCATGTCCAGCGAGACCGGCGCCTCGCGGCGCACACCCCCGCCGGCTCCCGGCCCTTCGATGATCAGCGGCACGCGCACCAGTTCGTCGAACAGCGTGCGCGTGTGGCCCAGCCACCCCCGCTCGAGGATCTCCTCTCCGTGATCGGCGGTCAGCACCAGGGCCGCCCCGCCTCCCGGATTCCGCTTCCCGAGGGCCGCCCGGATCCGGCCGACGGCGCGGTCAACCGAGGCCACCTCGCCCCGGTAGAGCCCCCTCAGGAATGCCCTGTCGGATTCGTCCAGCCCGTCCATGCGGGCCCGCAGATCGGCAATCTCCTCGCCGCCGCGAAGGGTCCCCCGATAGGCAGCCTCGGTGAAGGACTCACCCGGGTGGCGCTCATAGGACAGGTGGGGATCGAAGAGATGGACCATCAGGAAGAAGGGTTCTGGAAGAGAGGCGATCAGCGCCTCCGCCTTCGACGCCGCACCGGCCCCCGTGATTCCCCGGTTGCCGCCGGCGGCCAGTTCCATGTCGAAGTGGCCGAAGCCGCGGTCGAAGCCCCACTGGGGCCCTGCGAGCACGCTGGACACGATCGCTGCCGTTGCATAACCCTCCGCCGCCAGCATTTCCGCCAGCAAAGGGCGCCGCGAACCGCCCACGTCGGTCAAGCGCCATACCCCGTGTTCGGAAGGCTGCGTGCCGGTCAGGATCGTGGCCAGGGAGGGCAGGGTCCATGGCGAGGGCGCGTAGGCCCGGTCGAAGACCGCTCCCTCCGCAGCCATGGCGTCCAGATGGGGCGTGGAGCCGGGGGGCGCACCGTAGGCGCCGAGAGCATCCGCACGCAGTGTGTCCGCCACCACGAGCACGACGCTCGGACGCTCGGCACCCGGGGCGCACCCCCACGCAAGAGAGGCGAGCACACAGAGTCGGACGAGCGGCGGGGTCGGACCTCCCACGCGGGCGAATGCTACCGGGCGCCCCTGCCTTGGGGTGCTACGCCTCTTCGGGCGCGGGAGCGGGCTCGTCGCCGCTCCGGATCTCGAGATCCACCAACCCCTCCTCCATTTCCAGGAGGGCGATGCGGATCGGGTTCTTCTCGAGGGTGTCCACCAGGGGCTTGGCGCCGTGCACGAGCTCGCGCACGCGCTTCTGGAGAAGAACGGTCTTGGGGAAGGAGCCGCCGATGGCCTCCTGCAACTGCTGGGGTACGGACTTTTCCATGGTGTAGGCAGCCGGACAGTCTAGCGGGCGGTACGCCGCATGGAACAGGCCCCATTCCCCCACAAACCGACCGCCCGCACCGTTGCCGGTGCTTGCCCAAGGGCGCTCCCCACTCCACGATCCGGGAACCGTGTCCGTCTTCCGCCGCTTCCTCAAGACCTTCCTGGATGACCGGGTCCGGCTGGGGCTGGGCTTCGCATGCCTGCCGTTCACTGTCGCCCTGCACCTGGGCATCCCCTGGGCGGTCAAGGTCGCGATCGACCGGGTCACGTCCGGCGGCGGCGCAGATCTCGGCGGCGTGGTTGCGGTCATCCTGGGCCTGGGCCTGCTCCGAGCCTCCTTCCTGCTGACCCAGAGACTGCTGATCGTCGGCTCCAGCCGCCGGGCCGAGGCAGGCATCAAGCGGGGCCTTTTCGAGCACCTGCTGAGCCTCGACCCGCTGACCCTGCGGCGCTTCAGTTCCGGCGACCTGCTGAACCGGCTGACCACCGACGTCGAGAATGTGCGCATGTTCCTGGGCCCGGGCGCCATGTACGTGGCATCGAGCCTGGTCACGATCCCCTTCGCGCTGGCGGTCTTGCTGCGCACCCACCCTGGCCTGACCGCCCTGCTGCTCATCCCGATGGCGGCACTGGCCACGGCGGTGGCGCTGCTGACGCCGCGCATGCACCGGCGGTCCCATGCGGTCCAGGAAGCGCTGTCGGGCATGAGCGAGCGGGCCCAGGAGTCGTTCGCTGCCGCACGCGAGGTGCGTGCCTTCGGGGTCGGGGACGCCGAGACCAGCGATTTCCGGCATCGGGCGGGCGAGTACCTGGAGGCGCAGGTCTCCTTCGCACGGCTGCGCGGCGCCTCCGACGCCAGCATCTGGTACGCCAAGGACCTGGCCCTGGCCCTGATCGTGGGGGTGGGCGGCCTCGCCTGCATGAACGGCGAGATCGGTCTGGGCGACTACTACCTGTTCACCGACTACGTGCTGCGCCTGTTCTGGCCGCTGATCGCCGTCGGCTGGATCATCGGCATGGCCCAGCGGGCGCGGGCCAGCGCCGAGCGGATGGAGGAGATCTATGCCACCGCTCCGCTCGTGTCTTCTCCCGCCGAGCCCCGCCTGCCGTCCGAAATCAGGGGCCGCGTCGCGTTCGAAGGCCTTGTCTACACCTACCCCGGCGCCGCCGGTCCGGCCCTGCATGACATCCGGCTCCAGATTGACCCCGGCGAGCGCATCGGCCTGGTCGGGCCGGTCGGATCAGGCAAGACCACCCTGCTGTCGATGATCCCCCGGCTGGTGGATCCGCCTCCCGGATCCGTGCTCGTCGACGGAGTCCCGGTGGAGGACTGGGCGCTCCCCACGCTGCGCGAGCACGTCGGTCTGGTGCCCCAGGACGACTTCCTGTTCAGCGACACGCTCGAGGCGAATGTGGCCTTCGGGGTCCACGACGGCGGTCCGATTGGTCCCGACGGCGAGGCGGTCGCCCGCGCCTCCCGGCGCGCCTGCCTGGACGGCGACGTGGAGAGATTTCCGGACGGCTTCCTCACCCGGGTCGGGGAACGCGGCGTCACTCTGTCGGGGGGCCAGAAGAGCCGGGTGGCCATCGCGCGGTGCCTGATGACCGACCCCGGCGTGCTGCTCCTGGACGACTGCCTGTCCTCGGTCGATTCGGACACCGAGGCGCGGCTCCTCGAGAACCTGGAGAAGGCCAGCCGCGGCCGCACCACGCTGTTCGCCGGCCACCGCCTGGCGAGCGTCCGGTGGTGCGACCGGATCGTGGTCCTCGAGGAGGGCCGGATCACCGAGGAGGGCACCCACTCGGAACTGGTCGGCGGCGGAGGCTGGTACGCGCGCCAGTGGCAGCACCAGAAGCTCGAGGGGGAACTCGAGCAATGGTGATCCGCATGGACAACCAGGGCGCACTGGACGAGGAGGTCGTCGGCAAGGCGTTCGACCGCGCCCTGTTCCGGCAGTTGTGGGCCTTCGCCGGCCCCCACCGCAGGGCGGTGGCCCTGGCTTTTTCCTGTCTGGTTGTCCTGTTCGGCCTGGAACTCTGCGGACCCTGGATCGTGCGGATGCTGATGGACGGACCCGTCCGTGACGCCGTATCCGGGGAGGCGGTCCCCGACACGAATGCGGTGCTCAAGCTGGCCCTGGCCTACCTGGTCGTGGTGACCGGGGTGGCCGGACTGCGGCTGGCCCAGGCGATCACCATCGCCCGTGCCGGCCAGCGGATCGTGCTGGACATCCGCTGCCTGCTGTTCCAGCACCTTCAGCGCCTGGGCGTGGGATGGTTCGACCGGCATGCCTCGGGGGCGGTGACCACGCGGGTCATCTCGGACGTCGAGAACCTGAACGACCTCTTCACCTCCGGCGTGATCCAGCTGGTATTCGACCTGGTGAAGGTCGCCGTGGTCATCGGCGTGCTATTCGCCATTCACGCCCCTCTGGCCTGGTGGGTCCTGGCGCTGCTGCCGCTGCTGGCCGCTGTATCGGGACTTTTCCGATGGAAGGCGCGCTCCACCTATCGCCAGGTCCGTGCCTGGCTGGCCAGGTGCAACGCCTACCTGAGCGAGGCGATCCAGGGCATGGACGTGGTGCACCTGTTCGGGCGCGAGCGGGCGGTGGCGAGGCGCTTCGATCGCCGGCTGGATGGCTGCCTGGAAGCGAACCTCGAGACGGTGAAGTGGTTCGGACTGTTCTGGCCGGCCCTGGATCTGCTGGTGATCAGCACCCAGGCCTGCGTGCTGCTCGTCGGAGGGCAGGCGATCGCGCAGGACCAGCTGTCCTTCGGGGCCTTCCTGCAGTTCTGGATGTGCCTGGAGTTCCTGTTCGCGCCCATCCGCGAACTGGGAGAGAAGTACAACGTTTTGCAGAGCGCCTTCGCCTCCGGGGAGCGCATCTTCGCGGTGCTGGACGCGGAGCCGGAACCGGCGGTGCCCGCCGAAGCGCAGGTTCCCGAGATTTTCCGGGGCGCACTGGCCATCGAAGATGTCTCCTTCTCCTACGACGACCGGACCCCCGTCCTGGAGAACATCTCGATCGACGTGGAGCCGGGCGCCACCCTGGCCCTGGTCGGTGCGACCGGCGCCGGCAAGTCGACGCTCGTGGACCTGCTGCTCCGCCTGCGCGACCCGGTCCGCGGGCGGATCCTGCTGGACGGCGTCGATCTGCGCGACTTCGACGTGGCCGACCTGCGGCGCCGCGTCGCCTCGGTGCCCCAGGACGCCTTCCTGTTCGCCGACACCATCGACCGCAACGTGGATTTCGGGCGCGGCCTGGACGCCGCTGCCGTGGAGGACGCACTGGCAGCCGCCGGCGCGACGCGGATCGCAGCACGCGTGGGCGAGGACCACCTGACCGAACGCGGCGCGAGCCTCTCGACCGGGGAGCGACAGATCCTGGCAGTGGCCAGGGCCCTGGCCGGCGACCCGGAGCTGGTGATCCTGGACGAGGCCACGGCGCACATGGACTCCGAATCGGAGAGGCTGATCCAGGATGCATGCGCACGGCTGCTGACCGGCCGCACGGCGGTGGTGGTTGCCCATCGGCTCTCCACGGTCCAGAACGCCGACCGCATCGCCGTCCTTCACCATGGCCGGCTGGAGGAATCGGGAACGCACGGCGAGCTGGTGGCGGCCAACGGCCTCTACCGCCGGCTGGTCGACCTGCAGCTGCTGAGCGACTGAGTCGGCCTGTGAGCCGATAGGATGCAGGGGTGATCGCCCTCGCCTTGTGGAGCACCGCAGCCGTGCTCGTCCAGGACCCCCGAACCGACCCCTACAGCGCCGCAATCGAGGCGGGCGAGGAGGCGCTGGCCACGGAGCGGTCCCTCGAGGCGATTGCCCATTTCGAGACTGCGGCGCGGATCAAGCCGCTCGAGGCCCGGCCGCAGCTGGGCCTCGGCATGGCCTGGTTCATCCGCGTGGACTACGAGCGGGCCGCCCATCATCTGGCCGTTGTCATTGAACGCGCTCCCGGCGCCTGGCAGCCCCACCACTACCTGGGCCGCATCGAGCTCCAGCGACGGCGCCCGGCCGCCGCCCTTGCCCATTTCCGCGAAGCGGCCCGTCTGGACCCCCAGGCGGCCGAACATCGGCACCTGGTCGGCCGCGCGCTGCGTGCCCTGGGACAGGCGGCGGAGGCGGAGCGCGCTTTTGCCGCCGCCCTGGCGATCGACGCGTGGCATCTGGGCGCTCGGCTCGGCCGTGGCAGCGCCCTGCGGGCCCTGGGACGCGAGCAGGAGGCGCGCCTGGAGCTGGCCGAGCACGCGCGGAGGGCTGCTCTGGTGGACCGCATCGAGTTCGGCCGCCGGGGCGTGCAGCTGGGTCCCCTCCATGCCCCCAACTGGGTGCTGTTGGCGCGCGCCTACATCGCGGCCGAACGGTGGATCGAGGCACGCATGGCCCTGGACGAGGCCACGCGCCTGGATGCGGACACGCCGGGCCTGGCAGAGACCCGCGCGAGGCTGCCCCGGTGACCGCGCGGTTTGCATGGACGGCCCTTTGCGCGCTCCTGCTGCTGCCCCAGGACGAACCCCTGCCGGACGGCGTGTACGCACGCATCGACGGCGAGGACATCAGGGAGGAGCGCTTCGCCGGGTGGCTCCTGGAGGTGGCCGGCCCGGCCTATTTCCAGACCTTCGCCTCCGACGTGATCGTCCACCAGGAGGCCGCCCGCCGCGGGATCACCCTGGCGGCGGACCTGGTCGAGGCCCGGCTGGACCGCGAGATCCAGGAGCGCATCGACGCGGGCTTCCGTGGCAACCGCGAACTGTGGGTGGAACGGGACCTGCTGGCCAAGGGCATGACCGAGGCCGCATGGCGAGCCACCGAGAGGCCCCGGGTGGAGAGGATCCTGTTGACCGAACGGATCCTGCTGGAGGACCGCGCAGTCACGGAAGAAGACGTGCGCACCGCCTGGGAGATCCGCTACGGCACGGAGGGCGTCGATCTGGACCTGCGCGGCATGTTCTTCTCGTTCCGGATCCCCACCCTTCCGCCTACGACGCCGCCCGAGGAACGTGAGCGGCAGCGCGAAGAGGCGGCCCGCGAGGCGATGGCCCGCGCCGGCCAGGCGATCGCCCGCGTGGAGGCCGGCGAGGATTGGTCGGTGGTGGCAGCCGAGGTCACCGAAAACCCGCAGGGCCGCGAGACCGGTGGGCTGATCGACGTCCCCCTGGGCGTGCTTGGCCTGGAGGTCGAGGCGTGGGTCGCCCTGGCCGAGGTCGGCCAGGACTCGGGTCCGGTCCGTTCGAACAACGGGGTGTGGTACCTGCGGCTGGAGAACCGGACCGTCACACCGCTGGAGAGTGTGGCGGAGCAGCTGCGCACCAAGCTGGCCACGCGGCCTCCCACCCTGATTGAGGTCGCCGGCTGGTGGAACGTGGCCACCCAGACCCGGCCCGTCCGCCAACGCTGATCAGCCCTCCAGCAGCGGTTGGAGCGGGGGCGACAGCAAGCCCCCCAGGGCCTGGACGCGCTCGGCGCACCGCCGGGCGTCGTCCTCGCGGTCCAGGTGCAGCAGGATCTGCGCCGCCAGATCCCAGCCCAGCCAGAAGTCCGGATGCTCGAACACAAGGCCCTCCACGTCGCGCAGCGCCTGGTCCGTGCGGCCCAGATGGAACCAGGCGGTGTCGCGCCTCACGCGGATTTCGAGGTGCCCGGGATCGAACTGCAGCGCGGCCTCGAGCAGATCCGCAGCCTGACGGTCCTTCCCCTCCAGCAGCGCCGCCATGCCGGCCAGCTGATGGGCGCGAAACGCGAGCGCCGGTCCCGGAGCCCTCTGGATGACGCGCAGGGCGAGGGCCAGGGCCTCCTCGCGCCGCCCCTCCCCCGCCAGCCATTCGGCCCGTGCAAGGTCGATATGGGGATCCCCCGGATGCCGGTCCTCCAGAACGCCCAGCAGACCGTCCGTGATGGACGGATAGCCACGTTGCTGCATCTCCAGTAGCGCGTGCTGCAGGAGCCGGTGATCCTCGTCCGACTCCGCCATGCCGGACGGCACGACAACCCACGGAACGGCAAGGCCCAGCGCGGCCAGGGCTGCTGCTGCCGGGCGTCGCCAGCCGCCCGCCGACCAGCAGGCGGCCATGGCCTCGAATCCGGCACCGGCGGCCACCGCCATGAACGGCAGCAGGGGCGCCCGCAGCCGCGAGGACATGACGCCCAGAATCAGGGTGGCGAACCAGCCTGCCGCGGGCCAGGCCATGCGCCTCGCCCGCCGCCGCATGTGGCCGGGCCAGAAGCCCAGCAGGGCCAGCCCCGCCAGGGCGCACCCCACCAGCACCCCCGAGGGAACCGTCCATTCGAGGGCCGGCACGAAGCGGCGCGCATAATCCAGGCTGTGGTTGTCGGGGACCTCGTAGGCCCCCACCGCCAGCCGGGCCTTGCGGCCCAGGCGCTCCCAACCGGCTTCCCGCCGCACCTCGGCGAGCCAGAACCGCGAAACCTCGGCGGCCCCCAGATCGCGGCCCGTGCGGCGCTCCGCCTCGCGCGCCCAGTCGCCGGCCTCGAAAGCCGGGATGCCCCGCACCCACGGGAAGCCACGGGGCGTTCCCCAGGGGTTGTGGACGCTGTTGCCCCCGTAGAGGTTGGTTCCGGCCTGGGAAGTGGTCACAACCCACTCGCCGCCGACCACGCGGTTGCGGACCAGCACCGGCACCAGGACCAGGGCGATGCCGCCCACCACCGGCGCCCAGCGGCGCAGCCTCCCTGGGCCCTGGAAGGTCTGGCACACCAGAATCGCCAGGGCGGCCAGCGCCGCGTTGCCCTGCAGAAGCAATGCCGCCCCCAGCCCAAGACCGGTCAGCAGCCGTCGGTGGGTCGAGTACGCCCACGCCGTCGCCAGCAGGGCCGCCACCGTGCAGGTGGTCTTCAGGACCGCCTGCTCCTGGAGGATCAGCGGGGCCGAAAACAGGGTCAGCGCCCCGGCCACCAGGCCCGCGCGCGGTCCGGCCACGCGCCGGCCCATGAGGGCCGCCAGGACACCCACCGCCAGCCCGAGGCCCATCTGGGCCACACGGACGGCCTCGAGGCCGCCGCCGGTCATGAAATGGAGACCTGCCAGCAGGTAGGCGTAGAGAGGAGCCTGGAAGAACACGCCGCCCTCGGCGCCGCGGCCCTCGAGAATCCGGTGGGCCCAGGCGTCGTAGGCGGCCCCGTCGATGGGCGGATGCTCGGCCCATGGATACCCCTCGTGCCACTGCCCGAAGACGACTCCCCGCACCAGGGCCGCTCCCGCCACCAGCAGCGCCAGCGCGAGCCAGAATCGGCCGCCGCCGGTGCCTTCGTTCACCGGGCGGGCTCCCAGGCATCCCCGGTCCCACGACCCAGCAGGCCGCCGAAGCCCGACGCCAGGATCAGGGCCGCGATACGGAGCCACTGCCGCCCGGCGGGAAGGGCCAGGACGACAGCCAGGAGCGTCGCGGCGACGACCGGATGGAGGACCGCAAGGAGGATCCACCAGCCAGCCGCCGCCAGCGGGGCCAGGGGCGGGCCCACCAGATAGGCGGCCAGCTGGAACCGTGCGCGCATCGGCAGTCCGCGGCCAGGCCAGTGGCGGACCAGCGCCGGCCAGAAGGCGCGGGCCCTCCGGAGGGCCTGGTCGCGCCTCGTCAACGGGTCCGTCGGCTTGATCTCGTGGAAGACGGCGTCCTGCTCCTGCACCACTGCCAGGCCCCGGCGCCGCACCTGCATGCGCACGTCAAGGTCGTCGGCGGCCAGTCCCGCCGTGGGCACCGCCCCCGCATCGGCCCGCCACAGAAGCAGCTGGCCGTGGACGCTCATCACGTCACCGGTCATCGATTCGATCCTTCGGACCCACGCGGTGAAGCGGTCATAGGCGTCGGGCCGGTCGAAGACCTGACGGCCGGTCACCATGCCGACGCTCGGGTCGGCCAGTCGGGCGGCCGCCGCCTCGACGGCTCCCTCATCGAGGACAACGTCGGCGTCCGCGATGCCCACCACGTCAGCCCCCCAGCTCGCCCCTTCCTCGAGGCCGGTCCTCACCGCGCCCGCCTTGCCGGGCGCAAACCGGCTCGGGATGCACTCGAGTCCGGCGGCCTCCGCAACCGCCCTGGTGCCGTCCGTCGAGTGGTCGTCCACGACCAGCACGCGCACACTCCCCGCCGTCGTCGACCGTGCCAGGGGGGCCCAGGCGCCCAGGGTCCTGGCCTCGTTGCGCGCCGGCACGACCAGGAGGGTCCGCATCAGCGCCCCACCAGGGCATGGGCGGCCAGCCGCGGCCAGAGCCGCTTGCGGAACAGGGCGTTGTCGGCCATCGCGCACTCCCAGGTGCAGGCGCAGCGCTCCTCCCTGATCCTGCGGCGCACGGCGACCGCCTGCGGCGACGCCCACAGCGCCGCCAGGTCATCCCCCGTGTCCGCCAAATTGCCGAGTTCAGCCTCGAGAATCTCGCAGGACAGCACGCGCCCGTCCTCGGTCACCACCGCCGACAATTCGCCCGCAGTGCAGGGCGCCCAGGTGCGGCCGGCCACCAGGTCGGCGGCTGTCCGGTCCCGGGCCCTCATCAGCCGACCGGCACCCGCGTTCCAGGTCCGCAGCCGGCCCTCTGCTTGGAGCCGCGTCCGGACATCAAGAGCGGCCTGCCAGGCGCCCTGGTCGACCTCCAGGAGGGTCTCGTCGAGGGCCTTGCCGCGCGCCAGGTTGATGGTCAGGTGATCGGGATCCAGGTCCGCCACCTCCTCCACGAAGGCCGGCATCCGGTCCTGGTTCTCCGCCGTCACACAGGTGATCACCCCGACCGAGAGGTTGGACCGGCCGTCCGCCCGTTCCTGGATCTCGCGCAGGCCTTCGATGGACTGCTGGAAGGCACCTCTGCGGCCGCGGATCGAATCGTGTATCTCCCGGGGGCCATCGAGGGAAACGCTCACGAAGACGCCTGTCCCGGGCAGCCGTTCCGCCAGGGCAGCAGCGGTGTCCGCGGTTCCCGCCACCAGGCCGTTCGTCGGGATGGTCAGATGCCGGACGCCGGGAAAGGCAGCACCGATCTCGACCAGGTCGTCGCGGAGGAAGGGTTCGCCGCCGCCCAGCGAGACCCAAAGCAGACGGCCTGCGGTCGCGCCCAGGCGCCGGATCCGCTCCAGGTCCAGACCGGGGAGGCCGTCGCGAACCTCCTCGAAATGGAAGCAGTGGCGGCACCGGAGGTTGCATCGCCCGGTGACGTAGACAGTCAGGTGGGTCGGAACAGCCGCGGGGCTCAACGCCCGGCCAAGGATGCCGAGACCCACCGCCATGCCCACCTAGTCGCGTGCCTCGAGGGCCCGGCCCGCCAGGAAGACGAGTCCGCCCAGCAGCAGGCCTCCAATTTCGAACCACATGCTCTTGAATCCCTGGGCCTCTTCCATCCCGGTCACGATGGACAGCACCAGCCCGGCCAGCACCAGCACCAGGCCGGCCACCTGCATTCCCTTGGCCAGGCTCACAGCCCCTCGGCCCTTCCGCCGGGCAGCGCGTGCGCACCACCCGACTCGAAGTCCTCGAGGAACTGCCAGAGGTCCAGCGGCGCACGCGCGTCGCGTTCCGGCACCTCGCGGCGCATCCTCCCTTCTGCTCCCCTGTCGGTCAGGCGCCAGACCCCCGACTGGGGGTCATGGACCAGTTGGGCGGAGCCCAGCCATACGGCCACCGCACCGTCCAGGCCATCCGCCGCGATGCCATCCACCGGCCGGCGGTCGACCGAGGAGGTGAGGTCCACCCCCGGCAATCCACCCGGCCGCTGCGCCCCCACCGCCGCCAGGACGGTGGGCAGCACGTCCACTGTGGAGACCAGGCGGTCCAGAGGGCCGTCGCCCCAGACCCCGCCTGGCAAACGGATGCACAGCGGAATCGCCATGTCCCGGTCGGACAGGCTCACCGCATCGCCTGCTCCAGCCAGGAGGACCACGCTGCGGTCCAGCAGACCTAGCAAGTCGAGGGTGTGGATGACGGCTCCCACTTCCACGTCGATCCACTGCACCCGGTGAAACTCATCCAGCCCTGCCGGAGGCGCCAGATGGACCCACGCGGCCCACGGCTGCGTGGAGGACGAGGCCAGGGCCCGGATTGCATCCGGCGGGGAGTTTCCCGGCAGGGGCCGGAAACCCCGGACGCTGCCGGCCGCAGCTGGCGGCAGGGAGGCGGCCACCACATATCCCTCGCGGACCAGCAGTTCGCCGAGGGTAGGCACGCCAACGTCAACGAAATCGTCCGGACCGCGCACCCCGTGGTCGGCGGCGTGCCGACCAGTAGCCAGGCAGCCGAAGCCTGCGGTTTCGTCCTGGGCAGCTGCGTAGGCGCGCGTGAAAACGCGACTGCGCTTCACCAGCCGACGAAGGCCCGGCACGGGACTGTCGGGGCTTGCAAGGATGCCGGGAGGCAGGCCCTCGACCGTGATGAGGAGGACCGGGGGCCGCACCGGGGCGCACCCGAACGCTGCCAGGCACACCGCGGCCGCCCGGGCGGCAGCCGTCAGTCCGCGATGCACTGGAGGACGGCCTCCTCCACGCGGGAGGCGGGCAGGGTGTTCATGCAGTGGGGATCGAGGTCGCATCGGGCCAGGTAGCAGCCCAGACAGTCCATCTCCTCGCTGGCCACCTTGGAGCCAGGCGCCGGGATCTCGATCTCGCTCATCGAGGTCGGGCCAAACAGCGCCACCACACTGCGCCCCATGGCCAGGGCCAGGTGCAGGGCCAGGGTGTCGCCTGTGACGACCACGTCGCACAGCCCCAGCAGGCCCGCAAAACGCCTGATCGGATGCTCGCAGCCGGCATGGACCGCGCGGCCTTCCAGCCTCTCCGCAAGCCGCGCATTGCGTTCCACCTCCTCCGCCCCTCCCAGCAGGGCCACCGTCATGCCCCTGTCCAGCAGGCGCTCCGACAGTTCGCAGATGCCGTCCTCTGTCCACTGCTTGTGCTGCCAGCGGCTGCCGGCCCCCGTGTTGATGCCGATCAGGGGCCCGTTGTCGCGGACCAGACCCAGGGCCCGCCCGATTTCCTCGGCCGCGGCGCGCTCCTCGGCGCCCAGCACCAGCCGAGGGAGGCGCTCTCCCATATCCACGCCGAGCATGGCATGCAGGTGTTCGGCGTAGGTGGTCTCGTTGGCCCGCTTGAGCGTGTCGTCCAGGCCCATCCCGAACCACTGCTCGGCCGCCTCGTCGAGCGGTTCGGCCCAGCCGTCGGCCCCCGAGGTCATGCCTCGACGCTCCGCCGCGTCCGCGGACGCCGCCAGGGCGCAGGACAGCCGGTCCGCGTCGGGGTTGAAGACCAGGTCGAAGCGCATGGATGCCGCCAGGGCGGGCAGGACCCCTCCTTCGGGCACCACCAAAACGTCGTCGATCGCCGGGTGTCCCTCGAGCACCGTCGCGGCCTCCGGCATGGTCACCCAGGTCACGTGGGGCCGGGTCCCCCACCGAGATTCGAGGGCGGCCAGGCAGCAGGTCGTGCGCAGCACGTCCCCTGGGGCCGCCAGCTTCACGATGAGCACCCGGGCCGGGACCTGGTCGTAATGGGCGCATTCCGGTGCGCACTCGACCCCGTGCTCCTTGTGAGGGAGGCAGGGCCGGTCACCCTTGAAGTGCCGGCAGTCTCGCATCCAGGTGGCCATCGTCCGCCATCTTCCCCGCAGGCGGCGGGCGGCGCTAGCCTCGGGCTGTGCCCGCGGGGATCCACGTTGTTCTGCCCACCTTCAAGGAACGGGCCAATATCGAGCCGATGGCGCGCGGCATCCTCGCCCAGCTGCCCGATGCACAGATCCTTGTGGTCGACGACGACTCGCCCGACGGCACGGCGGAGGAGGTCCGTCGATTGACCGCCTCCGGGCTGGCGATCCTGGTGCTGGTCCGCAAGGGCGCCCGCGGCTACGGCAGCGCAGTCCGCGAGGGGCTCCAGACCAGCGCGGAGAAGGGCGCCGAGACGGTCATCGTGATGGACGCCGATGGCTCCCACGATCCGCGCCACCTGCCTGCCCTTGCGGCCGGGCTGGAACACCACCACATGATGATCGGTTCCCGCTACGTCCCCGGCGGCGGCGTAGCGGCCTGGACCGGCTGGCGCCGCTGGCTGTCGCGGACCGCGAACCGCCTGACCCGCCGCCTGACCGGGATTCCCGTGGCCGACTGCACGGGGGGCTACCGCGCCTACCGCCGCGAGGTCCTGGAGCAGGTCCCCTGGGAGGAGATCCGATCCGAGGGCTACGCCTTCCTCGAGGAGCTGCTGGTCTGGGTGGTCCATGCCGGCTTCTCGGTCGGCGAGACGCCGATCATCTTCGAGGATCGGCGCGCAGGCCGCAGCAAGTTGAGCAGATGGGAAATCGCGAAGGCGGCGGTGACGCTGGTCCGCCTGAGCCGGCGCCGTCCGCCCCCTGTGTCCCAGGCCCCACCCGCCCCCTAGACTGCGGCCTGTGCTGTCCTCCAAGCGCGTTGGCCAGATCTTCGGGATCGACATCAAGATCCACCCCCTGTTCTGGGTGATGATCATCTACTTCCTGGTGACCGCCCGGCCGGAAAACCGCCTGGTGACGCTGCTGTTCCTTTTCATCCTGTTCGGGTGCGTGCTGCTGCACGAACTGGGCCACAGCCTGGTGGCCCAGAGGATGGGGATCCGGGTCCATGACATCACCTTCTGGCCGCTGGGAGGAATGGCGAGGCTGAGCCACATGCCGCGCGACCCGAAATCGGAGATCTGGATCGCCGTGGCGGGCCCGGCGGTCAACTTCGCCCTGGTCGGCATGACGATGCTTGCCACCCATGGGGTCCGGGCGGGCCTGGACGTGGACCTGGCCGCGGCGGCCAGACCGTTCTTGCTGATCAACCTGATGCTGGGCGGCTTCAATCTGCTGCCCGCCTTCCCGATGGACGGCGGTCGGGTCCTGCGCGCCCTGCTGGCCATGAAGCGCCCCTATGTCGAGGCCACCGCACGGGCCGTGGCCGTCGGCCGCTGGTTCGGCTGGACCATGATCGCCTACGCGGTGCTGGGTCCGTGCGCCTCGACGCTGGCCGGGAGGACGCTGCCCGACCCGGGCCTGAGTGTGGCCCTGATCGGGGCTTTCCTGCTGTTCGCCGGCAAGACGGAGTTGCGCGCGGCGCGGCAGACGCAGAGCCCGTTCGGGTTCGGGGAGACCGGCAGGCCGCCGGAAATTGCGCCCGGGACCCTGGACGACATCGAGCAGTTCAAGGGGCGCATGGACGAGTTCTTCAAGAAGCGCTGACCAGCGCCGCCCGCAGGGCCGCCGGGTCCTCGGTGATCAGGGCGTCCAGGGACAGCGGCGGCGCGGCGAATCGCGCGGCCTCCGCCCCGTCGTCCACGACCCAGGCCCAGACCCCGAGGCCCGCCCGGCGCAGGGCAGCCACCTGGGGCTCCTCGACGCCCCGACGCTCGAGGTCGACGACCGAGGCGCCGCATGCCTCCGCCACGGAGGCGTCCGCACGCCGCTTGACGTTCAGCACCCTGCCCAGGCCGGGGGCGGCATCGCGCGCCGCGAGAAGGGCGGCCGGGTCGAACGCGAGGATCCAGCGCGGTCCGGGGGCCGCCTCGGCGAGCAGCACCTTGCACGCTGCGCGGGCCGCGCGTGCCGCCTCCTCGCCCCTGCCCTTGATCTCCACGGCACAGACGGCGGCCCCCACCAGGGCCAGGGCGTCGGCCAGGGAAGGGCAGTCCTCTCCGCCACTGGGCGGCGGATCGTGGCTGAGGACCGGCTGTCCACCCACCGCCAGACGGACGTCGATCTCGACCCCGTCGCAGCCGGCGTCCAGAGCAGCCTGCAGCGAGGGCAGCGTGTTTTCCGGCGCGGCACCGGGCAGGCCGCGGTGGCCGAGGATCAGGGGTCGGGCCGGCATTCGACCATCCTACGGAGCAGATCAGGCGGTGTCGGACAGGCGCGGCGCTTCCTCATCCCCGTCGGACTGCTCACCGCCCTCCACGGGTGTGCCGCACACCTCGGGGAACAGGTCGCTGCCCTCCAGCGCCGCACAGGTCGTCTCGTAGCCGCGTTCGATGACATCGGCGATCCGCGTGTAGTCGAACTTGCCCAGGCCCCCCAGGGGCGGGCGCACCAGGCACACGTTGGCCGACATGAAGGCCTCGCGGTTGCGCTGGGCGAGCGCCCGCGCGGTCAGGACATAGGAGCGCAGCAGGATCTGGCGGATGCTGGTGTCGAATGCGCCCTTGCGGCGCACGGTGTAGGGCGTCAGATCCACCGCCAGAATGCGGGCGCCGGGATTGCGGCGGTGGGCGGTCCCGAGCGGCACCGTGTCGGTGACGCCGCCGTCCACATAGTGGTCGCCGTCGATAAGCAGCGGCGCGAAGACGCCGGGCAGGGAACAGGACGCGTAGCAGGCGTCCGGCACCGGCACGTCGAGGTCGCCGTCGTCGCCGAAATACCTAGGCTCACCGGCCTCCAGGGAGGTCGCGTTGCAGACCAGGGGGATGGCCAGTTTGCGGAAGTCGTGGACCGGCAATGCCTGGCGCAGGGAGGCCCGGAACGGGCCGCCCCGGTAGACGGCGCCGGCGCGGTGGCCGCGCACCAGGAGCCGCAGCAGGTTGAGCCGGAACTGGTCTCGTTTGGACAGGTCCGCAACCAACGCCGCAATCTCCGAATTCTCCAGTCCGCCGCAGATCAGGGCGCCGACGGTGGCGCCCACGGAGGTCGCCACGACCTCGTCGATGCGGATGCCGTGCTCCTCGAGGGCCTGGTGCACGCCGACATGGGCCATGCCGCGCATGCCTCCGCCACCGAGCACGAGCACGGTGCGGTCCCCTCCGTCATTTCCGACGGGGTGCATGGGTCAGGCGGGCTTGGTCGGGGGCATGGAATTGGGGGGTTGAGCGCTTCGCAGGGGGAGGGCTAATGTGCGCGACGCACATGGGTTCTATCGGCAGGGAAGTGACTCCATCTTGAGCAACGGCGACGGCCCGACCGCCCCCCGCCCCGAGCATCTCTCGGCCCTGGTCGCGTCCATCCACCGAATCGCACGGTTCAGTCCCTATTACCGGGGCGTCTGGGGGGAGGCCGGCATCGACGGCCTCGCGGTCCGCACCCTCGATGATTTCCGTTCCCTGCCCTTCACCACCAAGGCCGACCTGGCCCCCTCCGAGGAGGCGCCCGACCGGCCTCGCGAATATGTCCTGCAGCCCACCCCGGAAACGGTCCGGCAGCTGCCTCTGGCGCAGAAGCTCCCGCTGCTGCTGAAGGGCAAGGCCGGCGCCAAGGCAGCCCTCCGGCGCGAGTACTTCCCCGTCTTCGTCACGTTCACGACTGGCCGCACCGCGGTGCCGGTGCCCTTCCTCTATTCGCGCCACGACGTGGACGTCCTCAGCCGCCAGGCGGCCCAGCTGTTCGAAGTGGCCCAGCTGGACCGCGACCTGCCGTCCGTCAGCCTGTTTCCCTACGCACCCCACCTGGCCTACTGGGCGGTGGCGTTCGGCGGAATCGAGACCGGAACGCTGGTGCTGGGCACCGGCGGCGGCCGCGTCTCGGGGTCGGCCGGCGGTGTGGCGGCCATGGCCCGCATGAACCCCGGCGGCCTGGTCGGCACCCCCGGCTTCGTCTACCACTGCCTGCGCCGCGCCGCTGACGAGGGCGTGCGCCTGGAGCGTCTCACGCGCGTCGTGCTGGGCGCCGAGAAGACGACGCCTGCGCTCAAGCAGCGCCTGATCGAGTTGTGCCTCTCGATGGGGGCGCCCGATGACGTGAAGGCGCTCGGCACCTACGGATTCACCGAGGCCCGGCTGGCATGGGCCGAGTGTCCGTGCGACCCCGACTCTCCCAGCGGCTACCACCTGACCCCGGCACTGGGCCACGTCGAGATCCTGGACCCGGAGACCGGCGAGCCGGTGGGAGACGGCGAGGACGGCGAGATCGTCTTCACCACCGTGGCCGGCCGGGGATCGTGCGTGGTGCGCTACCGCACCGGCGACCTGAGTGTGGGCGGCATCACGCATGAGCGGTGCCCCGGCTGCGGCTTTACCGGCCCGCGGCTGTCCTCCGACATCACGCGGGTGTCCAACCGCAAGGAACTGGAGCTGGTGAAGATGAAGGGCACCCTGGTCAGCCTGGACGACATCGCCCACGTTCTGGGCGAGACCCCCGAGGTCGAGGAATGGCAGGTGGTGCTGGGCAAGAAGGACAACGACCCGTTCGAGGTGGACATCGTGACGCTGCGGGTCTCCGCCGCCTCCGGCGCACCGGACGACCTGGCCGACCGCCTGGCCACCAGCGTGCTGGAGGCCACAGAGGTGCGACCCAACGCGGTCGAGGTCCTGAGCCTGGACCAGATGATCGAGCACCTTGGCATGGAAACGATGCCCAAGGAGCAGCGGTTCCTGGACGAGCGGCCGACCGCATGACCTCCGCCCGGCTGGACGGCGTCGTCATCGCCGGCGGCGTCCGCACCCCCTATGCGCGGATCGGCAGCGATCTGGGCGGATTGTCCGCCGCGGCCCTGGCGGCGGCCTGCATACGCGAGGTCCTGGCGCGCGCCGGGCTGGACCGCGTCGACGAAGTGGTCCTGGGCTGCGGCGGCGCGGAGGCCGCGGAGCCCAACGTGGCGCGCGTGGCCACCCTGCGCGCCGGTCTGCCAGACGACATTCCGGCCTTCACCGTGCAGCGCAACTGCGCATCAGGCATGGAGGCGGTCGTCACCGGCGCCCTGCGGATCCAGTCCGGCCTGGCGGACACGGTGCTGGTCGGCGGCACCGAGTCGATGACGCGCTACCCGCTCATGTTTCCCGAGGCGGCCAAGGGCCCCTTCGAGCGGCTCGGCCGGGCGCGCTCGGTCGGCGCCAGCCTCTCCGCTCTGGGCGCCTTCCGGCCGCGCCACTTCAAGCCGCGGATAGCGGTCATGGAGGGCCTGACGGACCCGACCTGCGGCGAAATCATGGGCCTGACGGCCGAGAGGCTGGCGCGGGAATTCGGGATCGGCCGCGCCGAGCAAGACGAGTTCGCACTTTACAGCCACCTGCGGGCCGCCGCCGCTCGCGCGGCCCTGGCCACCGAGATCCTGCCCATCGCGGGCGCCAAGGGCTGGGTCGAGGAGGACAACGGGGTGCGCGAGGAGCAGTCCATCGAGGCCCTGGCCAAGCTGCGCCCGGTCTTCGACCGCAGACACGGCTCGGTCACCGTGGGCAACTCGTGCCAGGTCACCGACGGCGCCTGCGTGCTGCTGCTGGCACGCGAAGGCGCAGTGGCAGCCGACGATGTGCAGGGCAGACTGCGCTCTTTCGCGGTCCGCTCCCTGGAGCCCGAGCGCATGGGCCTGGGCCCCGCCTTCGCGCTGCCCGCCGCCTGCGACGAGGCCGGCGCGGCGTCCTCCGGCCTGCAGGTCGTCGAGCTGAACGAGGCCTTCGCCGCCCAGGTGCTGGCCTGCAACCGGGCCATGGACTCCACGCAGTGGTGCGACGAACGCCTCGGGCGAAGCGCCGCCTTCGGCGCGCCCGACCCGGAAGTCCTGAACCGCCAAGGCGGCGCGATCGCCCTCGGACATCCGGTGGGCTCGACCGGCGCCAGGCTGGTCCTGACCGTGCTGCGGCAGCTGGAGGCCTTGGACGGCTCGTTGGGCGCCGCCACCCTGTGCATCGGGGGCGGCCAGGGAGAAGCGGTGGTGATCGAGCGATGAGCGGCGTGCGCGTCTCGTTCCCCGAAGGCGCCCCGGCCGAGATGCAGATCGCGAGCGCAGACGAACGCAAGGTCACGCTCGACCGCGACCGCCTCGCAGCCCTGGCCGACGCGGTCACCGGGATCGAGCAAGCCGCCGCGGACGGCAACCTGGACCACGGCCTGGTGGTGTGCGGCGGGCCGACCCACGTGTTCTGCGCCGGCGCCGACCTGGACCTGATGGCGTCGATGGAGACGCGCGAAGAGCGCGAGGAAGCAATTCATGCCGGCCAGGACATTTTCGACCGGATCGCGTCCCTGCCCTGCCGCACCGTCGCCGCGGTACGCGGCAACTGCGTGGGCGGCGGGCTCGAACTGGCGCTGGCCTGCGACGTCGTGCTTGCCTCAACGGAGAAGACCACCAAGGTCGGCCTGCCCGAGGTGCGCCTCGGCCTGCTGCCCGCCTGGGGCGGCACCCGTCGCATCATCGCCAAGGCCGGGCTGGCCAGGGCGCTGCCGCTGGTCCTGGCCGGATCGGTCCTGCCAGCCAAGGTCATGGCCGCCAAGGGCGTGGTCGACGAGGCGGTGCCCGGCGAACTGCTCCTGGAACGCGCGCGCGCCGTCGCACGCGGCGACGCCGAGCCGCGACGCCGGCGAGCCGGCCTGGTCCAGCGACTGATGAGCGCCCCGCCGCTGGCAGGGATCCCGCTGTGGATCGCCCGCGGCAAGGTGCGCAGCGGCGCGGCCGCCCCCTACCCTGCGCCGAGGCGCATTGTCGCGACCGCCGCCCGGGCTGTGTTCGCACCGGGCACGGCGCGCAAGGCCGAGATCAACGGCGGTGTCGACCTGCTGGCGACGCCCGAGCACCGCGCCCTGCTGCACGTCTTCCGCTGCTCGGAGGCGCAGCGTCACCTTGCCCGCGACCTGTTCGAGGGTGATCTGCCGCCGACGCGACGAGCGTTGGTCGCGGGGGCCGGCCAGATGGGCGCCGCCATTGCCCTGGGCTATGCCCAGGCGGGACTGTCCGTCCGGCTGCGCGACCCGTCCGACGACGCACTGTTCGCCGCCGGGCGCATGGCCGCTCGAACAGCCCGCAAACTCTCGAAGAAGCGGCGCCTGACCCGCTCCGAAGCCCAGGCGCTGACCGACCGCTTCGTGCTCGACCCGGCCATGCACGGCGAGCGGGCCGCCGACCTCTTCCTCGAGGCGGCGCCGGAAAAGCTGGAGATCAAGCAGGCGGTGTTCCGCGCCGCTGTCGACGCGGGGCTGCCCCGCGACGCCCTGATCCTCACGAACACCAGCACGCTTCCGGTCACCGAGATGGCGGTCGGGCTGCCGAACCCGGGACGCGTGGCCGGCATGCACTTCTTCCACCCCGTCGCGAAGATGCCGCTGGTCGAGATCGTTCGTGCCGAACAGACCTCGGACGAGACCCTGGCGCGCGTCGCCGCGCTTGCGGTGGCCATGGGCAAGACGCCCGTCATCGTCGCTGACCGGCCCGGTTTCCTGGTCAACCGCCTTCTGGCGCCCTACATGGGCGCCGCCGGCCGGCTGCTGGACGACGGCGTCCCCCTGGCGGCCATCGACGCGGCCGCCAAGGCGTTCGGAATGCCGATGGGCCCGCTGCGGCTGGCGGACGAGGTCGGGCTGGACGTCGCCCTGTCCGCAGCCCGCGTCCTGCACGCCGCGTTCGGCGACCGCATGAAGCCACACGACGAGGTTGTGAGGATGGTCGAAGGCGGCCTCCTGGGCGCCAAGTCGGGCCGCGGCTTCTACGACCACACCGGAAGCAAGCCGGTCCCCGCCTGGGACAGCCCGTCCGCCAACGGTGCTGCGCCGAGCGCCTCCGAGATCATCGACGTCCTGTTCGAGCCCATGTTCGCCGAGGCGCGCCTGTGCCTCGACGAGGGCGTGGTCGCGAGCGCCGACGAGCTCGACATCGCCTCCGTGTTCGGCACCGGCTTCCCGCCCTTCCGGCGCGGCGGCCTGGGCGCATGTGCCCTATCCTCGGACCCCCCCAGCCATGTCTGACACCTTCCTTGCCGGCCTGTTCCGCGGAGAGATCCGCGCCGATGACATCCTGCCGTGGCCGGAGATCACGGCCGAACAGCAGGAGCTCAGCGACATGCTGGTCGACCAGATCCAGCGGTTCGCTGACGAGCGGCTCGACGGAGAGGCGTTCGACCGCGCCGGCGCGATCCCCGACGAGGTGGTGGCCGAGATGTGCGAACTGGGCCTCATGGGCCTGACCATCCCCGAGGAATACGGCGGCCTGGGCCTGGGCTACACGGTCTACGCCCGCATCCTGGCGGTGCTGAGTCCGGCCTGCGCGTCCACCTCGACCCTGATGGGCGCCCACCAGGGCATCGGCCTCAAGGCGATCCTGCTGCGCGGCACCGAAGAGCAGAAACAGACGTGGCTGCCGCGGCTGGCCTCCGGCGAAATCCTGGCCGCCTTCGCGCTGACCGAACCGGGTGCGGGCTCCGACGCCAAATCGATCCAGTCCACCGCCGACCCGGTCGACGGCGGCGGCTGGGTCCTGAACGGCGAGAAGCTGTGGATCACCAACGGCGGCCGCGCCGGGATGTTCACCGTGTTCGCCAATACCCCGGTACCGGGGGATCCGGACGGCAAGCGGCGCATGAGCTGCTTCCTGGTGACGCGGGAATCGGAGGGCCTCACCATCGGCGCCGAGGAGGACAAGATGGGGCTCAAGGCCTCGTCCACCACGCCGCTGCACTTCAAGGACGTCTTCGTGCCCGACGACTGCGTGGTGGGCGAGATCGGCCAGGGCTTCTCGCTGGCCCTCGAGATCCTCAACACCGGCCGTCAGACCCTGGGCGCGGGCTGCGCCGGCGGCTGCCGTGCCCTGACCAACCTCTCGACCGCCTACGCCGCGGAGCGCAAGCAGTTCGGCCGCCCGATCGGCGAGTTCGAGATGATCGAGGACCTGCTGGCCGACATGGCTGCGGACACCTACGCGCTCGAGGCCATCGTGTTCCTGACCACGTCGATCGCGGACGCCCAGGACACGCACCCGGTGCTCGAGGCCGCAGCCTGCAAGATCCACGGCACGGAGACCCTCTGGCGGGTCGCCAACGACGCCCTGCAGATCGCCGGCGGCACCGGCTTCATGCGCGAATACCCCTACGAGCGGTTCGTTCGCGACGCGCGCATCAACATGATCTTCGAGGGCACCAACCAGATCCTGCGCATGATGTTCGCGCTGATGGGCCTCAAGGGGCCCGGCGAGGACCTGAAGGAAATGGTCGAGTCCCTCAAGTCCCCCGCCCAGTGGCCCGGCGTATTGGCCGAGGTGGCCTCGGCCAAGGTGTCGCGCTCCACGGGCCTCGGCGCCGACAAGCTGACCGGCGCCCACAAGGATCTGGCACGCGAGACCGAGCGCTTCGAGGCCGGCGTCCGCGACCTGGCCGCCGCTGCGGAGGAGGCCCTGAAGGAGCACCGCGCCGAGATCCGCGAGCGCGAACGCATCCAGGCGCGCCTGGCCGACATGGGCATCGCGCTCTACGTGATGGCGGCCGTCATTTCGCGGGCCACCACCACCCTGAACGGTGACGACGCCCAGGCCCGCGATCGCGAGCTGCCGGTCGCGCAGCTGGCCTGCGCCCGCGCATGGGCCGACTTCGCCCGCGCCCGCCACCGCATGGAGTCCAACCACGACGACCTGCACTCCGCCGTGGCCGCCCAGTTGCGCGACGACACCCGCGTCGGCTTCCCCTCGCCCTGACCGCCCCTCCAGCAGGGGCAGGATTTGAGCGGGTCGGGCAGGGACTAGGCGGGGACGCGGGGCATGGTGACCTCGCACCAGAAGTGCGAACCTTTGCCCACCTCGCTGTCCACTCCCACTTCGCCGCCCATCCGGTCGACGATCCGGCGAACGACGGCAAGACCCAGTCCGGCCGCTTCATCCTGCGTTCCATGCAGGAATTGCTCGAAGATCTCTTCCTTCCTGTCGGCCGGGACTCCCTCGCCCGAATCGATCACCCGGAATCGCACGCGCACATCACCAGCGGCCTCATGGCCTTCCACCCCCACCTGAATCCCGCCCTTGTCGGTGTGGCGGATGGCATTCTCGACCAGGTTGCCTATCAATTGCGCGATTCGGTCCGGGTCGGCCACGACTGCCGATGGCGAGCCCGGCCCGAACCGCAGAGACAGGTCCAGCCCCTTGTGGGTGGCCGCGGCCCGGTGGCCCTCGACCACACTCTCCAGGCAGCGGGGCAGGTCCATCGGCCTGGGCTCGAAACGCATCGAGACGATGTCGCCGTCCGATTCGGCGCCGATCCCTAGGGCGATCTTCAGGAGCCGGTGGGCTGCCTGCTGAACGTGGATGAGGCGGTCCCGCTGGTCCGAGTCCATCTCCGTGCGGGCCAGGAGCTCGCAGGCACCGAGAATTCCCCGGATCGGGGCCTTCATGTCATTGGCCGCCACCAGAGACATGTTGCGCCCCTGGCGGTGGGCCGCCTCGGCAGCGTTCTTGGCCTCGACCAGCATCCCGGTGCGTTGACGCACCTTGTCCTCCAGATCCTGCCGGGAGTCGACCAGGTCATCGACCAGACGCGAAAGGCTCTCGTTCATGGCCTGAACCTCGGCCGGCCCGCCGGACACCGATTCGAGCGTCTCGTCCGTGTCCCAGGCCCGCTCCGCCAGGTAGGTCAGTTCCCGCATCGGCCGGATCATCGTCCGCACAGTCCACAGCCAGAGACCCCCGACCATCAGCAGGTAGGCGACGAGCGACACGGCGGTCCGGAACCGAAGCGCATTCAGGTCTGCGGCTACACCGGCCTTCTCAGAGGCCAGCGCCTGCGCGACGAGCGTCCGAAGGGATCCCACCGTCGTGATCAGCCGATCCACTGCCTCGTCCGCCGCTGCACGCAGCTGTTCGGACCGGGACGGATCGCCGGTCCGGGCGCGGAGTGACTCCTCCACCATCGAACCCAGCGCATCCAGACGTCCCTCGATTTCAGACGTTTCCACCTTGAAGCGGCTCACCGGCAGCGTGTCGGCCAGCCCTGCCAGGACCTTTTTCAGGGGCTCGACCTGCCGAAGCGCCCGTTCGGCCAGGTAGGTCGACCCGCCCGGCAGCGCCAGATCCGTCGACAGGACGAAGAACTGCAGGGACCCCTCGAAGCGTTCCAGGTCCTTGATGACGAGCGCCTGCTCGCCCGCGGCCCGCTGGCGCAGATCCAGATCCGTAAAGGAAGCGGCCAGCCACTGGATCAAGGCCAGCCCCGGCAACGTGCAGGCAAGGATGAGCAGTCCCACCTGGGTGCGAAGAGTCAACCGCCCGGGCCCCTCATGCGGCACAGGAGGATCACCTCGTACGCCGCCAGGTCACTGGCCGTGAGGCAATCCTCGTGGCTGGCCACGGTCCGGCCGACGAAGCCGGCAAACGCACGCGCCAGCGGATCGTGCGTAGGCAGCGCTGCGTCTGCGGCCGACAGCACCAGACCGTCCAGGGTCAGCACCCACCAGACACGCGCGCTGCCCTGCCCAGCGGTCCATGGGGTCTCCACGACCCAGCCCAGGCCTGCTCCCTGGCCATCCAGGATCCTGAACAGCCGCACCTTTTCCCGGTCGATGTCTCCCGGATCCCCCAGGCCGCCCTCCTGCAGACGCACCTGAGCGGCCTCGTCATACGGGCGAGCCACCACCATGGGAACGACGTGAACACCGAATGCCGTGCGCGCCGCCTGATACGCCTTGAGCAGGGCAACGTCCTCCTTCCAGACCGCCTCGGTCGCCGCGATGGTCTTGGCCCCGTTCCGGAGCACCAGGTCCGCCAGTGCCTCATGGCCTGCAGGAATGTCTAGCGCTAGCCGGGCCTTGCTGCCCGGCACCAACGCCGCCAGGAGCTGGTCCGTCCCCCAACCGTTCAGGCGGGCACGGAACGCGCGCGCCTCGATCTGCAGCCGACCGCGGTCACGGCATTTCTGAAACCTGAAATCGCGGATGCGCAGATCGAAATCCAGCAGCCAGGCCACTTCCACCAGGCCCCATGTGTGCGCCTCGGAGCGCACATGGACCAGGCCGGCGGGACGACCGTCCTCTTGGACCACGTAGAGCGTGTGCTGCCCCAGTTCGTCGAAGTGCAGTGTAAAGGGCAGGGCCCGGTCGATCGCAAGCCGATGCGTCTTGCCGATCCGGCGCACGATCGACGTGTAGCCCGACATCCGCGGTGCGAGATCCCTGATATTGCGGACCGGATCCCGGAGGGCGCAGAACGCCTGGGTCTGGGCTGAGGCGACAGGCGGCATAACGGCCAGGACTGTCAGGACGCTCAGGAAGATCAAGGGTGCGTGCATCACGGAGTCCTCGCTAGAAGCGCTTCCTCACCTGGAAGAGCAGCAGGTCCTCCTTGTCGTCCTCGAATTCGTGCGTCCACTGGGCACTGAGGGTCAGACCATTGGACAGGCGGTGCGCCGCGCCGAGAACGCCGGAGCGTACACGGTCGCTGGTGCCCGGCTCTGCCGTCAAGCTGCGCATCTGGGCCCAGGCCATGCTGCGTTCGTCGGCCGAATGGGTGTTCAGCTCCACCAGCCCGTTGGTGATGGAGCCGTCGTCGTCCTCCCCGCCGCTCATCTCGGCCAGAAACTCGAATCGGGGCAGGGCCAGCCTCATGTCCATTCCGTAGCGGACCCTCTCCACTCCGCCGATCATCTGCGCCTTCAATGCGGATAGTCCAAGGACCAGGTTTTCCTCGCGCGGCACACCGACCCGACCAGCGACCACGTAATTGCCGTCCACGTCGTGGATCTCGTTGCCGCTGCCGCGCGACCAGCCCACCTCGTATTCCAGGCGCGGAAGCTGCCCGTTGAGTGAAACACCCCAATCCGCCTTCAGACCGAGGTTGGCCGGGCTCAGGTACTGCCGGAGCGTCCCGTTCGTCTCCTGGATCTGTTCGAGCCCGTAGGGCACCTCGTAGTGCCCGACCCTGAAATTGACCCCGCGGCCGCCCCACCGCGTGAAGTTGAAGTTGAGGATCCGAAAGATCAGTTGCGCGTCGTGGGAGTCGTCGAAGACGCCAGGCGTGGCCGGCAGTCCGTCCACCCTCGTCAAGTACAACTGCGCGACCAGCGTGCCGATGTCGCCGTCCGGAGCCGACACGACCTTGTGCAGATCCAGCCCCACGACACTCTGGAATCCCGCTCCGTCCATGCCCGTGGCGTGCACGGCCCTGCTGCTCAGGTCGAGAGCCCAGCGCAGGTTGTCCAGCCATCCGCCCTGAGCACGGCCCAGCGGCGCAGCGCCAACCAGGACCAGGCACAAGACGGTCAGGCGCATCCACTGCGCAGGCCTCGTCGTTCCATCTTGCATGGAGCATGGAGTCTACTCGGCACGTGAGGCCGTATCCTTATTGCATGAAGAGAATGCCCTTCATGGCGATCGTGGTGGTCGCTTGCGGCGCGTGCCGGACCGCGGACACGATCGTCGAGGCGTCCGCGCAAGCGTCGGTTGCCGGCGCCGAGGATCCGCAGGCCCGGGCCCTGGCCCTTGAGGCCGAGCGGAGGCTGACCGACCCGCTGGCCGACGGGGAACTGGACGGGAAAGCTGCGCGTCGGGCCTTCGAACGCGAAGGGCGGGCCTGGGCCCGCGACCAGCTGGCGGACCGCGTCCCCGGCGCGGTTGACCCGGTGCAGGGGCTGGGCATGCCCGAGTCGGTCGGTCCGGCCACGCTGGACACCAATTGGCGCGGCGCCCGCATGGTCTGGCAGCAGGGGGACGTCTACGGCTGGCAGGTCGTTGGCCGGGCGGGAGTCGAGACGCTGGATCCCGACCCCTACGCCGAGATCCACATGACACGGAGACTGCCGGGCGGCCTCAAGGGCTGGGGACCGGTCCATGTCGAGGGTTCCACACGCTCGAGCGGCCCCCTCGGCATCGAGAACCAGGCCGAGGTTGACTCGCCCTCGGTGTCTGTCTGGATCACGCGCGACTTCTGAGAAGCCGCAGCGAATTCAGGCACACGGTCACCGATGACAGCCCCATCAGAAGGCCTGCGGCGGCTGGACCTGGATTCCAGGGACCGACACCTGCGGCAGCCGGCAGCAGGAACGCGTTGTAGAGCAGCGCCCAGGCCAGATTCTGGCGGATCACCGTCCGCACCCGCCGACCGGTCACGACCAGGGTGGCCAGGGCCCCGGGGTCGCCTCCTACCAGCAGCACGTGCCCGGCCTCGCGGGCCACGTCGGTGCCCTCGGCCACGGCCACCCCCACGGTCGCCGCGGCCAGGGCCGGCGCATCGTTCAGGCCGTCGCCAGCGAACAGCACCCGTCCGGCGGTCCGGACCGCCTCCGCCTTGTCCTCGGGACTCATGCCGCCGCGGCCTTGGGCGGCTCCCACCGCGGCCGCCGCGTCCTCCGCCCGCTGCGGCGTGTCGCCCGAACACACGGTGACGCGCAGACCGAGCGCCGCCAGCCGACCCACCGCCTCGCGCGCCCCAGGCCGCAGCGTGTCTCCCAGCGCCAGCCAGCCCATGAGCCGCCCGCCCCTGGCGACACCTACCCAGGATTCGTCGGCGCTTCCCTCGGGGGCCTCGGCGACATCCACGCCCTCCTCGAACAGGAGCGCCGGCGATCCGACCAGGAGCGGCCCGCCGTCGCACTCGCTGAGCGTGCCCAGTCCGGCACGCTCACGCGTGCTCGACACGTCGATGGGCGTAATGCCCTCTCGGCCGGCCCTGCGGCGCAATGCCGCCGCCGCGGGATGGGCGGACCGCGGCGCCGCGCCGGCCGCCAGCAGATCTGCCAGACCGCAGCCCTCCGCCGGGCTGATCCGCGTCACCGAGAGTGTTCCCTTGGTCAGCGTGCCGGTCTTGTCGAGCATCACCGTGTCGAGGTTCGCCGCCTCCTCCAGGGCCCCGGCCCGACGAACCAGCAGTCCGTTGCGCATCAGGGCCGCGCTGCCGGCCACAATCGCCATGGGCGAGGCCAGACCCAGGGCGCACGGGCAGGCCACCACCAGCACGGCCGTCACCCTGAACAGCGCTTCCATCGGTCCTGAATGGATCCACCACCAGGTCCCGGCCGCACCGGCCACCGCGAGGACCAGCGGCACCAGGAGCGCGGCGGCGCTGTCCGCCAGCCGCCGGCTCGGGGCACGGTCAGCCTGGGCCTCGCGCACCATCCTGCCCATCTCGGCAAGGAAGGAGTCACCGACGACCCGGTCGACCCGCAGCAGCACCCTCGCGTCCAGGCACAGCGTGCCTGCCGCCACGCGGTCTCCCGGCTCACGCACGCGCGGCAGGGATTCACCGGTCACCGGCGACAGGTCCGCCAGGCACCGCCCTTCCTCGATGAAGCCGTCCAGCGGGAAGCGCTCGCCCGGGCGGACCTCGACGCGGTCGAGAATGCGCACCTCGTCGAGCGGCACGTCGGACAGGATGCCGTCCTTCAGCAGATGCGCCTTTTCCGGCATCAGGGAAGCCAGCGCGCGCAGGGCGTTCTGGGCCCGGCCCCGCACGAGCGCCTCCAGCGTCCGGCCCAAAGCCAGGAAGGCGACCAGCAGGACGGGCATGGCGTGGCCGCCGCCGATTGCCATGTGGATTGATCCAGCCAGGAGGCCCAGCGTCACCAGCACATGCATGTCAGCGGTGCGGCGCCGGGCCACCGCGCGCCACGCCCCGGCCAGATGGACCGAGCCGGGTCCCAGCACGGCAGCGGCCACCAGCAGCGCAGCCACCGCCTTGGTGTGCACCAGCGGCAGGCACGCAGCCAGGGCCAAGGCCACTGCCAGGCGCAGCCCCTCGCGCCGCAGGTCCGCCCAGGGGTGCGCGTCCGTGCGCGCGATCCGGTAGCCGGCCTCGACCACGGCACGTTCCAGGTCGGCCCGGCCGACCGCCCCCTTCTCGACCACCACGCGGGCCGACCGCTCGGCCAGGTTCACACGGGCCTCAAGGGCGCCGGGCACCCCGATCAGGCTTCGCTCGAGGGTCTTCACGCAGCCCGCACAGGTCATGCCGCCGACGCGCAGATGAAGCTCGGCGGTGGAGGTCTTGGTCACGAAGCGCTAGCGATCCGCATCCGCCGTCGTGGCCACGGTCTCGGCGGCCGATTCCTCGTCCGGCTGCGGAAAGATGCCCACGACGTCCAGTTCCACGCAGGTGCATGGCCGATCCAGCATGCCCGCCAGGCTGGGGCGAGTCCGCTCGTCGTCGCCCGAGATGGCCTCCTTGATGTACGTGCCGTGGGCCGCATGGATGACGACCTCCAGGTGGTTGTCGTCGGCCCCCTCGACCGACACGAGTTCCATCCACCGGATCCGTTCCTTGTCGGCGCGCCGGTGCGCCACCCGGCCGGGGGTGCGCTGGTGCAGTTCGATCCGCCCTCTTCCATTCAGGAGGGCCTGGTCCTCTTCCTTCAGACCGCCGTCCACCTGGACGCGGGCCCGGTACTTCTTGGAGCACTTGGCCTCCTTGATCTCCGCCACCCTCCGCTTGGTCGACCAGCACAGGTCCAGCAGCTCGGCGCGTCCCTCGTAGACCTCGTTGAAGACGGTCTCGATCTCCGCCAGGTCCGGCCGTGCCTCCTTGGGGTTGATGACCTCGAACACGAACGGCCGCCCGTCGCCCAGCATGCGCACGTTGACGTCCTCGCGGCCGCCGCCGTGGAACTTGCACTTGTAGGAACGGAAGCGCCGAAGGGCGATCCGTGCGATCAGTTCCTGGACCGAGTCGCGCGTGAGCTTGCCGTAGCCGTCGCACCGCTTGCAGCCCTTGCCGCGCCCCTTGCATTCGGGACAGAAGAAGACCGTCTGCGGCAGTTCGCGGTCGTACTTCCGGTAGCGGCCCTCGAAATAGGCCTTCACCCTGGGCTTTTTCTGTTGGGGCATCACGGCCGCTATTATCCACGCCTCCCCCGGGAGGGGAAACACCCAGTGCACCCTGTCCTGTTCACGATTCCCATCGGCGGCGGCTATCCCGTCACCTCCTTCGGAGCCCTTCTGGCCACCGGATTCCTGGTCGGGACATGGATGCTGGGCCGCCTGGGCGCCCGGTTCGGACAGAACCCGGAGCTGGACGAGCAGCGCTACGCGGACCTCGGCATGTGGATCCTGGTGTCCGCCATCCTCGGCTGCCGGCTCATGTACGTGGTGGTCGAGGAGTTCCGCCACCCGGGCTCCTATAGCAGCGACCCGCTGCGGATCCTCGCCGTCTGGGAGGGCGGGCTGGTCTATTACGGCGGCTTCATCGCGGCGTTCGCGGTCGGCATCCCGGCCGTGCGGCGTTGGGGCATGGACTGGGCCTGGGCCTCGGACCTGGCCCTGACGGCGGCCTTCCTGGGGATCTTCATCGGACGATGGGGCTGCCTGCTGGTCGGCGACGACTTCGGCGTGACGACAGATGTGGCCTGGGCGATCACCGTGCCCGACCCCCTGCCGACGGGATCGCTGTTCCCCGCGGACCTGGCCGGGCAGACCGTCCATCCCACCCAGATCTACATGGCGCTGAACGCGCTGGCCCTGTTCGGCATCTGCCGCTGGCTGCTGCCCCGGCGCGCCTTCGCCGGCCAGGTTGCATGCATCGGCTGGATGCTGTACGCGATCGGCCGCAGCGTCATCGAGTCCTTCCGTGGCGACGAGGTCCGTGGCCATGTCGGGGCGCTGTCCACCAGCCAGTTCATCTCGATCTTCATTTTCGCCGCCGGCCTGGCCGGCTATTTCCTCCTGAGCAGGCGCAGCACCGGCCCACCGGTCACCGGTCCGCCGCAGGATGGGTCTGCCGCTTGACCGGCTCAGGGCAGCGGAAGATCCAGGCCGGCTTCGACGAAGCCGGCTACGGCCCGCTGCTCGGTCCCCTGACGTTGGCCGCCTGCCGAGCCCGGACGGCTGCCAACGCCGATCTGGAGGACGCCCTGGCTGGCGCCCTGGTTCGCGCACCCCGTTTTGCCGACGGCCGTCTGCCCGTCGCCGACAGCAAGCGCATCTTCACGGGCCCCCACCGGGCCGAGCGCCTGGAGACCACCGCCCTGGCCTGGGTGGCTGCGTGTCTGGGCCATGTTCCAAAGAAGTTCGGGGAGCTGCTCGCACTGGCGCCGGACACCGACCGCCAAGCGGCGGAACTGGCCGCCGCGCCCTGGTTCACCGGTAAGCCGTCGGGGCCGATCGCGGGCCTTCGCCTGCCGCGGTGCGCCGACCCCGGCGCCATTGCCGCCTTTGCGGCGACCCTGCGCGACGAGGCGCGGGCCGCCGACGTCGAGCTCATGCCCCCGGTCGTGTCGGTGCTGCCGGCCGGCGCGTTCAATGCACGCATGGGCCTGCGCAACAACAAGGCAGCCGTCCTGTTCGACGCGTTCGGAGAGGTGCTGGGCAGTGTCGTCCTTCAAGCGGACGGCACACCCATCCACGCGGTCTGTGACCGCCATGGAGGCCGGCGCCGCTACGCACCGCTCCTGGCCGGCCTGTTCCCCTTCCGGACTGTCACCGTGGATTTCGAGGGTCCCGGCGTGTCCTCCTATCTGGTGGACGAACATCTGGCAGTCCGTTTCGAGACCCAGGCCGACGACCGCCATCTTCTGCCGGCCGCCGCCTCATGCGTCGCGAAATACGTGCGAGAGGTCTGCCTCGAGGTCTTCAACGCGTGGTGGGGCGCCCGGGTGCCGGAGATCGCGCCCACCGCGGGCTACGTCACAGACGGACGCCGGTTCCTGGCCGATCTGGGCGAACAGGCCGCCTCGGTCCCCGGCACCCTGCTGGTCCGGACGCGCTGAACGTCAGAGCCGCCTGGCGCGGGCCAGAAGGAGGACCAGTGCCAGCGAGCCCGCGATCAGCAGCAGGAAATCGACCGCGTCCCAGGCGGCCTCGGTCCAGCGCCCACGACCGACCACACCCTGGCGCCACAGGGCCATCCACGCCTCGCCGCGCTCGAAGGCCCTCTCGCGGTCGCCCCCCACCAGGCTCTCCTCGCCCGGAGCGCCGCCGGCGCGGGCCCACCAGGCGGGAGGAGGAATGCCGTCATCGATCCGCAGGGGCGCCGGCAGGACGCCATGGTCGGACAGGAGCATCCTCGCGGCCGCCCCCAGCGCCCAGTCGTGGAAGGTGGTGGCCGCCAAGTCCATGCCTCCGCCGCGCACCAGGGCGACGCCGGACAGACGCCAGGGCGAACCGGGCTCCGGGACGCTGGCCGACAGTTCGCCGCCCAGCCCGGTGCTGAGGAAACGGGCCCACGATTCGCCGTCCACCGGGGCGAAGCGGGCCTCGTCCGCGGCAGCAAGGGTGCCCAGGACGTCTTCCGGGCTCTCGAACACGGCTGCCGTGTTGCGGTCCAGACCGCGCAGCCAGTCTGCTGCCGGCAGCCGCGTGGCCGCGCCGTCGGCGGGCACCGCCGCCAGCAGCGTGGTCACCACCGTGGCGGTAGGGCTCGCCGCAGCCGTGCCGTCATCCAGGATCAGGGCTCCGCGCCAGGGCGGCTCGGACAGTTCACGCCAGTCGCCCGGCGCTTCCGCCGCTCCCTTCGAGGCAGCAAGCAGGACCGGATGGACGGCGACTGCGCGCCAGCGGCCTCGCACATCGGCCAGGTCGCCGGCCGGTGACGACACTCCCGCGGACACCGCGTAGGGCACAAGGTGCCCGTCGCCGGCCGCCTCGCGCAGCGTCCGCTCCCCGACCATCCACAACACGGCCGGCGCGCCCTCGGCGCCCAGGCCGGAGATGCCGCCCAACTCCGCAAGCGGGCGGAGCACGACCACGATTCCTGACGACTCCCGGAACGCATCCTCGGTCGCCCGGCACAGGTCCGCATCCGCGCCTGGCCCGATTCCGACCAGCAGCCCGCCCTGGGCAACCAACGTGACCAGCCACACCACACGGGGATCGTAGCCACACTCGGTGTAGGCTCGGTGTGTGCGGACGGCGGTTCTGGGTGCCGGCATCTCCGGTTTGACGCTCGCGCGCCTCCTCGACGAGGACGGCGTGGACGTTCATGTGTTCGAGTCAGCGGACCGCGCCGGGGGACTGTGCCTGAGCGAGACGGTGGACGGCTGGACCACCGACGTGTCCGGCGGCCACATCCTTTTCAGCCGCGACCAGGAGGTCTTCGACTGGGAGGTCGAGGTGCTGGGCGGGCGCGACGCGTGCGTCTGGCACGACCGCGAGACCAGGATCCGCTGGATGGACCCGGAGGGCGGCCAGGGCCGCTTCATCCCTTATCCCTTCGAGAACGGCATCGGGTCCCTGCCCGACGATGCGCTGCGTGAGTGCCTGTCGGGGCTGATCGACGCCACCACCGCCCGCCGCGCGGGCGCGCCGGAGCCCGGCCTGTTCGGCGACTGGATCGAATGGCGCTTCGGGGCGGGGATCGTCCGCCACTTCATGCGGCCCTACAACGAGAAGGTGTGGTCCGTCGATCTGGCCGAGATGGGCGTCGACTGGGTCTCCGGCCGGGTGCCGGACGCGCCGGTCGAGGACATCCTGAAGGCGGCCGTGGGGCCGCCCACCGTCGGCTACGCCCACCAGGCCCAGTTCGCCTACCCTCGGGAAGGGGGCTTCGGGGCGCTGCCTGACGCGGTCGGTGCCCCGGTGATGGACCGGGTCCGGCTGCGTACACCGGCGGTGGAGGTCCGGCGCGTCGGCGAGAGATGGGCGGTCAACGGCGAGGACTTCGACCACGTGGTCTCCACGATCCCGCTTCCGATCCTGGCCGCCGCCATGCCCGATCTTCACGAGGAGGCCCGTGCGCTGGTGGGGAGCCTCAGGAGCCTGGCCATCACCACCGTTCTGCTGGGGCTCTCGCACGACGAGGTCCCGCCGCTGTCCTGGATCTACCTGCCGTTCCCGGGCCAGGGCCCCACCAACCGGGTCACGGTGCTGTCCAACTACTCGCCGAACAACGCGCCTGAGGGATGTTCCTCTTTCCTGTGCGAGGTGACCAGCGACGGGCAGCCACGCGACGATCCCGAACTGGTCGCAGACGTGAAAGCGGGAATCGAGGCGGCCGGACTGGCGTCGAAGGACGACGTGGTGGCCGAGATCGTCCGCACCTGCAACTACGCCTACATCCTGTTCGACCCCGGGTCCGAACGCCGGATCCCCGAGGCGGTGGCCGCCGTCGAGGCGACCGGCATCGACCTGCTGGGCCGCTTCGCCCGCTACGAGTACGACAACTCGGACGTCTGCATCGCCAAGGCGCGGGCCCTCCACGCCCGCCTTCGCGGGCAGGCTCAGCAGGGCTGACACGCAGGGTGCGGGCCGCCGTCGTCATCCCCACCCGCAACGCGGGGCCGGAATTCGAGGGGGTCCTGTCCGCCCTCGGCCGCCAGACCGAGCCGTTCGACCTGCTGGTGCTGGACAGTGCCTCGACCGACGGGACGGCGGCCCGCGCGGCCGGCGCCGGGGCCCGCGTGGAGCCGATCGACCCGGCCACCTTCAATCACGGAGCCGCCCGCAATGCCGGCATGGCCGGAACAGACGCTCCGTACGTGGCGTTCCTGACCCAGGACGCCCTACCCCACGGCGACCACTGGCTGGAAGCGCTGGTCGACGCCGCTGCGGGGACGGACGGGGCCGCCGGGGCCTATTGCCGCCAGATTCCGAAGCCCGACTGCCACCCGTTCCTCCGCGACCGTCTGGAATCCTGGGCGGCCAGCCGGAAGGAGAGGGTCGTGCAGGAACCGATGGACGAGGCCACCTGGGCCGACCTGGAGCCGCTGCAGCGGCTGGCGGCCTGCGCCTTCGACGACGTCGCCTCGTGCCTGGTGCGCGAGGCCTGGCAGGCCCATCCCTTTCCGGAGAGCGCCTTCGGCGAGGATGTGGCCTGGGCGGCGGACGTGCTGCGCGACGGCTGGCGCATCGTCTACGAGCCGGAGAGCGCGGTGGTGCACAGCCACGGCATGGCGGTGTGGAAGGAATACCGGCGCATCCGGGCCGACCATCGCAACCTGTTCGAGGTCTTCGGAGTCCATACGGTGCCGGACCGCGCCTCGGTGCGCCGCAACACCGCCGCCCAGTCGGCCCACTACGCGGGCCTGCTGGATGATTCGAACCTGTCGCCCGCGTCGCGCCTCTACTGGCGCGTCATGCGCTGGCCCTACGCCTGGCTCGAAAACCTGGCCCAGTACCAGGGCGCCCGCGACGCGGGCGCATGAGAAGCCCTACTCCTCCTCGTCGTCGGAGAAGAACGAGGCGAACGGGTTGTGCTCGGGGCGCGGCTCCTGCTTGAAGTCGGCCATGCTGCCGGACTGGCGGTTCTGCCTCTGGCGGTCGCGACCGCGACCACCGAACTTGCCCGGCTTGCGGCCTCCTCGCTGCCGCTTCGCCCGGTCCGTGTCGGCCCGGACCATGACCCGGGGTCCGGTCTGCCGGGGCCCCCGGCTCCGTCCCCGCGGCGTCAGCTTCGTCCGGGTCCGGGCCAGGTCGAACCGGTCCTTGTCCAGGTGGATCGCCTTCACCTGCACCCGCACGCCCAGCCCGATGCTCAGGATCTCGCGGGCGTTTCGGTGCCCGCCACCCTCGAACAGGTCACCGGCGCGCAGGAAGCCCTCGACACCGATGCCGATGTCCACGAACGCCCCGTAGGCCTCTACGTGAGTCACCACGCCGGGCACGACCTCCCCCTCCGTCAACTCACCCAGTGTGGCCCGGTCGGCAGGCAGCCTCGGCACCTGGCGGGTCCGTCGGCCCGGCCCCTTCGCAGCTGCCTTCAGGAACGGGGCCAGCCGCTCGCCCCGACCTGAATCGAGGCCTTCCACCTTGGACAGGTCCTCCACAGAGGAAACGTCCTTGCCTGCCTTGACCAGGACGCGGATTCGCTCGATCTCCAGGCGTCCGAGGCCCGGAACCCGGTTCAGGAGGTCCGGCGGGTCCACCCGCGGGTCCACCTTGACCTCCGCCAGGACCTCCTCCCACACATAGCCGAGTGCCTGCTCGAACAGGTGCGGGGCCACCTCGCCCTGGTAGGGCACCAGCGCCAGCGACCGGGTGGGAATGGCTGCGTAGGCGTGGATCGGGTCCCGCAGGCGCTCAGCCATGAGAAGCGCGATCCTGACCGTCTTGGTCACCTTCGGGTACTGGCGGCGTCCGTCGCTGGACGCTGCGTGGTGGGGAATGCCGACCGCACTGACTCGTGCGAGAGTGATCTCGTGGCTGCGCTCCCGGAGGCGGTGACGGATCCGAAGGGCCGCCTGCCGCGGTATCACCCCGTCGCCGACCGCGAAGCACGGCCGGTCGGCTGCAACCCACATCTCGGCCAGCGCATCGATCTCCTTGTCTGCCTCCTCTCCGTCACCCAGAGGGACGCGGATTTCGGCCTGCTGCCTGCCGTCGGCTCCGACCAGAACCAGATGGGCCGTGGTCTTCTTGGCCGCTGCGATGACCAGCAGGGGCACCGGGCCCAGGGGCCCGACGCTGAGCAGGTGATGCAGAACCTTCGCGGCCGAAATGCGCACCCTGGCATCGGCCATGTCCTTGCGGATCCGGCGGCACTCGACGCCGATCTCCTCGAGCAGGCCGCCTTCCAGCCCGGCGGCCGCAGCCTCCGCATCACCGGTCTTGCCCCATTCCGCAAGGAAGGCCGTCTGGGCCTCGGTTGGCAGGACGACCGTCACCGTCAGGCGTCCCTCGCGCTCGTGGCGGCGCAGGCCCAGCAGCCGGATGGGGGCAACCGAAGACAGGGCCATCTCCTTGCCCACCAGCCCGCGCACCAGACCGTCGATCTCCGCCTCCTTGCCCTTGACCGCCTCGACCTTCAACAGGCCGCACTTGAGCACCTCGGAGCGCAGTGCCGCACGCAGGGCCGGGTCCGCTGCCGGGCCGACCTCACCGCCGGCCGCGTCCAGACGGGCCGCGCGCATGACATCCTCGAGCTCGTGAAGATCGCTGCACCGCGACGCCTGTTCCTGCCATGACTCGTGGGCGTCGGCCAGGTCGGCGATCGTCTGGAGCACCGTGGCCCTGCGGCGTTCCACCGCCAGGCGTTCGTCCGCCTCTTCCCGCAGGCGCCGGATCCGCCGCGCATCCAGACCTCCGGTCAGGTCGCTCCGCAGGGCCAGGATGCTGGAGGCGCACCATCCCCCGTCGAGAAGCTCGAGGAGAGTCTCTACCTGCTCGGGGGGACACCCGACAGAGCGGGCCACTTCGGAGATGCCGGTTTCCATGGGCGGAAGGAGTCGAGTCTAGCGGCCCTGGAACCAACGGCCTATTCCAGGAATGGATCCTCCTCGGCCACCCAGAGGGCGGCAGCGGCGGCAGAAGAGAGCGGTCGGCGCAAGGCCGGGTCGACGCTGTCGGCCGAGACGAACCCGGCCAGTCCGTCATGCACCGCCCGGGCCGCCTCGTCGCGGCCCAGCCGGACCAGCGCCCAGGCCCGGTAGATCTGGCTCATCACGTGGCGCGCCGCATCCGGAACCTGCGCCGCCTGCACGGCCTCGTCCCACCGCCCGGCCCGGCAATGGTCCGCCACGTCCATCCACGGTCTCAGCGCGCGTGCGAACCGCAGCCCCTCGTCCGCCTTCTCGCGCGCGCTGGCCTCGAATGCCGCAGGAACCGATCCTGTCAGCCAGCCCTCGGTCCGCGCCTGACCATGGACCGCCTCTGCGATCACCAGGTGTCCCCTGGCGCTGGGCTGGAAACCGGAAAAGAAGTGGGCCGGTCCGGGCACCACGCCGCCGCCGTCCTGGACCAGTGCGTCGTAGGGATCCACGAGCACGATTTCCCCGTTGGCCGCCAGCAGGGCGAGGGCGTCGTTCAGTACGTCGCTCCGCCCGTGGCGCTCCAGCTCCAGACGCGCCTCGGCGGCCTGCCCCATTCCCAGATAGGCACGGGAGAACAGCCACGCGAGCCGCGGGTCCTGGTCCATGCGGTAGATGCTGCGCACTCGCTCGAACTGGCTGAGAGCCTCCGCGAAGTCGCCGGTCGCCATGGCCGCGAGGCCGCGCCGATAGCTGTTCTGGTGAAAGCGCTGGGACCCAGCGCTGGCCACGCCTCCCTGGATGTTGTCGGGATTCACGTAGAACGGGGTCGTCAGCGGATCCTCGAGGTTTCGGGTGCGGGCCACGAACAGGATCGGCACCCCCGTCTCCCGCGCCGCCGCGCCCATGGCGGCGACCCGGTGGCGGTACTGGTCGACCAGGCGATCCTGCACATCGTCCGACAGGAGCCGCGGCCGACTCGCCGGCAGTCCCGACTTGGCGTCCAGGATGCGGTGGAAGACCTCGGGGGCGAAGGGCGCCGCCGCCGCATGCTGAAGGGCCAGGTCCTCGATCCCGTAGGGGAGCGAATCGGCCGCCGGACCCGTCATGTGGTCGCGGAGGAATGCCCCGGTCCTGCTCGACCGGATCCAGCGGGCCACGGGTCCGGGGTCGTCCGGCAACTGGGCCCATTCCGCCAACTCCAGACCGGGCGCGTAGTAGCGCTCGTCGTGGTCGAGAGCCACGACCACCAGGTCGGCGTCCCATTCCACGACTTCCCGTACCACGCCCAGCAGCTGGGCTGACCCGAGCATCGGCGCCGTGACGGGGACCACCTCGATGTCGCGCTCTGGATAGGCCTCGAGCAGACGAGCCTCCAGCTGGTACGGCCACTGCAGCCTGGCTCGACGCCAGGGCAGGCCGTAGGTCATCGAGCCGCCGACGCAGAAGACACGCAGCGCATTCTCGCCCTTGGTCCGGTCGAACGATGCGGGCAGGAACCGGCCGGGACGGTCGCCCTTTTCCGGCGCCATGCGCGACGGGGCCACGGCCATCCGCTCGCCGACACGTGTGAAGACATTCGGGGATCCGGAGAAGCCCCGCCAGGTATCGCGCCGGTCTGCAGGCGCCTGGACGCCCAGCCCCCAGAGGACCGCTTCGGGGACGACCAACAGCAGGGCCGCCAGAGCGGTCACCCGCATCAGCCCCTTCATTCGGTCGGAGACTCGCACCCGGTCAGTCTATCGAGGCCCTAGGCGCTTGACCCGTGCGTTGCCCGGCCCCAACGTGCACCGGTGATTCGCCTGCAAGTGCCCGCGTCGACCACCAATCTGGGCTGCGGCTTCGACTGCCTGGGCGTAGCCCTCGATCTCCGCCTCGAACTGCAGGCCCGGCCCGCCGACGCGCACACCACGAAACACCAGGGGGAACTGGCCGGCCGTGACTTCTCCGGCGGCGACCTGCTCTGGATCGGCTTCGACGCGGCCGCCAGGCGCGCAGGGGTCGAGGCGCCGTCCCTGACGGTCACGGTCGACAGCGCTATCCCCGTGGCTCGCGGCCTCGGGTCCTCCGGCTCAGCTCTGATTGCAGGCATCCTGCTCTATGAGCTGGCCGCGGGGGTCACCTTCACGCCCGGTGAGCGCACGGAACTGGCTGCGCAAGTAGAGGGCCATCCGGACAACGCCGGGGCCTCCGCGTTCGGCGGCTGCCTGCTGGTCATCCCCTGCGAACAGGGCTGGCGGTGGCTGCCCCGCCCTCTCCATCCGGACCTGTCCTTCGCCGTTGCCTGGCCAGACCATGAATCTCCCACGTCGTCCATGCGTGCGTGCCTGCCCGATCGCGTGGGACACGCAGCGGCTGTCGCCCAGGGACCCCGGCTGGCCGCGCTATTGGAGGGGCTCGCAACGCTCGATGCGGAGCTGATCGCCGCGGGCATGATCGACTGCCTGCACGAGCCCCACCGCGCACCGCTCTCCCCCGGCTACACCCAGGCCCAGGGGGCCGCCCTGGACGCCGGCGCACTCGGCGCCACCCTGTCGGGCAGCGGCAGCACCGTGGTTGCCCTCTGCGCGGGCGCCGACTCCGCCACCAGCGCCGCCGAAGCCATGGCCCAGGCCTTTCGAGACGAGGGCTTTACCGCCACCAGCGCCACCCCCGACGTCGCCGGTCCCGCCGCCCCCCTCCCCGTCCCCTGAACCTCTGCCCATTGGCGATTGTGCTGCGCGACCCGGCTTCCCTCCCGCCAGACCCGGCTAGCCGGAGTCGCCTTCGAAGCGCATGGCCATGACCGCCTTGCGCTGGCAGTCCGCCAGCCGCAGATCCGCCAGGTGCTCGCGAAGCGGCCGGTAGGCGCCCGGCGAAACGCTCAGGCGCCGCGCCCCGAGCCCGACCAGAACGGCAAGGGTCTCCGCCCGGCCGATCATCTCGCCGGCCAGGGTGACTTCGCACCCCGCCCCCTCGCCCACCTCCAGGATCTTGCGGACCGCGCGCAGGAAGGTCGCCGGCCGTTCGGCCAGCAGGGTCCGGGCCCTCTCGTAGGAACGATCGGCCCCGAACAGGTACATGAGGAAGTTGTCGAGGGCCAGGACAACGAAATCGGCCCGTCGTACCAGGGCGCGCGCGGCCAGTGCCGCCGACGGAAGTTCGATGGAGGCGCCCACGGCCACTTCGTCCACGTGCGGCACCCCCGCCTGGTCCAGGGCCCGCGATTCCTCGCGGATGACGGCGCGGAATTCGGCGAATTCCTCGGGGCTGCTCACGAACGGGATGAGGATGCGGATCGGCCCCTCGGCCCCCGCGCGTAGGAAGGCACGCACCTGTTCGCGCAGCAGGGCCGGATGGTCGCGCAGCGCTCGGATCGACTTGATGCCGAGCGCCGGATTGGGCTCGCGGCGCGGAAACAGGAACGGCAGGCGGACGGCCGCGTCCAGGTCCAGCAGGCGGAAGGTCACCAGACGACCCTCGGCCCGGTCGACCACGCCCCGGTAGTGGTCCAGGGCGCTGTCCTCTGCAGGCGGCTCGGGCCCGACCAGGTAGGGCAGTTCGGATCTGTACAGGCCGATCGCATCCATCCGGTAGCGGCACGCCTGGCTGACCTCGGCGGGGTTTCCGCAGGTGGCCAGCACCTCGATGACGGTGCCGTCAGCGGTGCGGTCTTCGCCTCCGACCCACTCGGGCTCGCCCTTTCCCGGCTTGGACGACTTCTGTTCTTGTCTGACCTCGGCCACGCGGGTGTCGTTCACCCCCACCTCGATCTGCCCGGTGCTGCCGTCGACGAGCACACGCGCCCCCTCCTCGACCTTCGACCACAGGTCGGGGATGCCGGTCACCGTCGGGATGCCCATGGTCCTCGCCAGAATGGCTGCGTGCGAGGTGATCCCGCCGGTCTCGGTGATGATCCCCTCGACCCGCTCGTTGCGCAGGTTGAACATGTCGGCGATGGACAGCTCGCGGGCCACCAGTACGTAGCGGCGCGGGGCGGGCGGCGCCTGTGCATCGTCGTCAGGCTCCTCGACGTTGCGAAGCACTCGTACGCCGACGTCGCGCAGGTCCATGGCCCGTTCCCTGAGCGTCTCCGATTCGACCAGCTTGAAGATCCGGTCGAAATCGGACACCACCTTGGCAATGGCCCACTCCACGTTGCGCCGCTCGCTGAGGATGAGGTTTTCCACGTCGCCGATGAAGACCGGGTCCTTCAGGTAGGCCAGATGTGCCCCGAAGATCCGCGCGTCCTCCTCGGACACCTTCTTCTCCACCGTCTTTGTCAGGCCCTTCAACTGCTTGCGGCTGTCCTCGAGCGCCTTGCGGAACCGGTTCAGTTCGTCGTCGACCTGGGCCTTCGGTACGCGGCGCAGGGCCACGGCCTCCAGGTCGTAGCCCTTCAGGTGCGCCGGTCCGACCGCGACGCCGCCGGCCACGGGATTGCCCTTGAGGATCTTGGCCATAGGGGGCGGGATCCTAGCGGCCCCGGGCGGCGCCGGTGAGCCGTTCGTCGTAGACGCTCATTACACGGAACTCGGTGACCACGCCCACCACCCGGCCCGGTGCCTGCGGGTCCATCACCGGCAGGGCATCCACCTCGTACTGTGTCATTCGATGGAGCACGCGCCCAAGGTCCTCGGCCGGATCGGCCGTCACCACCTCGGGCGTGGCGATATCGACCGCGCACACCAGATCGATCACCTCCGTCTCCTGCATGATGCGTCGCACGTCTCGCGCAGCGAACACCCCGATCAGCTTCTGGTCGTCGTCCACGACCACGAACACCTTCGCCGTCGTCTCGCTGACCAGTTTCAGGATCTGACGCAATGGCGTGCCAGGCGCCACGAAGGTGCGGTTGTCCTTCTCCTCCATCACCTCCGCGACACTCACCTCCTCGAGCACGTCGATGAGGAAGTCGCCCCGGTGGGCCGGCGAGTCCACCTTGCCGGGCACCTGTTCCTGATAGAGGGTCCAGCGCTGCGAGGTCACGAACGCGATGCCCGAGACGAGCATCATCGGCAGGATGAGCCCGTAGTCCTGCGTCATCTCGCTGACCATGATCACCGAGGTGAGGGGAATCTTCGCGATGCCGGCGAAGAAGCCGCCCATGCCCACCAGGACGAAGGCCCGCGGGTCTTCGACCCACGAGGCGCAGACCGCCCCGACGGCGCCCCCCAGCAGCGCGCCGATAGCCAGGGTCGGGCTGAAAACGCCGCCCGAACCGCCCGAGGACACGCTGGCGGCTGTGGCGAACATCTTGAGACACGCCAGGCCCAGCAACAGCCCAGCCAGGCTCCAGCCGGCGACCTCGCTCCCCTGCACCGAGAGCCGCCCGTCGAGGGCCTCCTGCATGAGGCCGTAGCCGCCGCCCAGCAGGTTGATGCCGCCCAGCCCCCGGCCCTCCGCCACCGACCAGCTCCATACCGCGGTCGCCATCAGCCCGAGGATCAGTCCGCCGATCCCGGGGCGCACCCAGGCGGGAACGGGCAGCCGGCCGAATAGCCGGTCCCGCGCCCCGTAGAAGACCCGTACATGCAGCCAGCCGGCTGCCGCGCACAGGGCGCCCAGCACCACATAGGCGGGCAGGTCGCCGAGGTGCGTGAAGCGCAGATTCGACAGATCGCCGAACAGCCGCGCCCCGTCGCCAGGCAGCAGCCACGTGGCGCCGAACACATAGACGCTGTAGGCGACGATCGAACAGAAGATCGAGGGCAGCAGAGAGTCCGACTCGATCTCCGGGTCGCGGTAGAGGACCTCGGAGGCGAACAGCGCACCGCCGAGGGGCGCGCGGAACATCGCTCCGACACCGCCGGCCGCACCTGCCACGAGCAGGACCCGGCGTTCCTTCACGGTCAGCCGCAGGGCCCCAGCCAGCTTGGATCCCAGGACCCCGGCGATCTGCGCGATCGGACCTTCGCGGCCCGCCGAGCCCCCGGTCCCCACCGTGATCCCCGAGGCGATCGTCTTGACGATGGCGACGCGTCCCCGCGCATCCCCGCCGCCCCGGTGGTAGGACCGGATCATGGCGTCCGTCCCGTGGCCCTCCGCCTCGGGTGCGAATTTCCAGACCAGCCAGCCCGAGAGCAGGCCGCCCGCCGCTGGCACCAGCGTGAGCAGCCAGGGCACGACGTCCGTGCCGCCGCCGGGGGAGCCGCCCTCGCCGGACGGCGCCGCAGACGAGAATCCTGTCAGCCCCACCAGCAGATGGTCCGTGGACCAGTGGATCACCCAGGTCAACACCAGGGCCGCGGCCCCCCCCAGGATGCCCACCAGGGCGGCGAGAACCACCAGCCGCACCGTCAGGCCAGGACGCAGATTGCGGACGAACAGGCGCCACCGTGCGGCCATCCTCATGTCAGCCCCTCAGCAGCCCCACCAGGTGCCCCAGGGAGGGAGAAATCAGCCGGTCCCAGGCCAGCCGCACCGCTGCCGGGCTGCCCGGCAGGACGAACACCGCCCGCTCCCCCACCGTGCCCGCCAGCGCCCTCGAGAACGCCGCCGACGGCCCGATCTCCTCGAAGGAGAGAGCCCGGAACAGCTCGCCGAACCCGTCCAGGCGCTTCTCGATCAGGGTCTCCACCGCCTCGGGTGTGCAGTCCCTTTGCGCCGGACCGGTGCCGCCGGTGACCAGCACGACGTCGCACTCGCCTTCCAGCGCGGCCTCCACCATTGCGCGTACGGACGCGACGCCGTCGGGCATCACCGCCCTCTCTGCCATATCGAAGCCCGCCGCCACCACAGCCTCGGCCAGCCAGGAGCCGGACTCATCGTCCTCCAGGGAACGGGTATCGCTGGCGGTCAGCACGGTGACCCGCACCCGCGCCGAATCCTGGTCGAAGTGGGACTGGATCAATGGATCACCTCGCCCTCATTGAACCGCTCCAGGCCGCTCGGCACCGGCTCGCTGCACCAGATCTCGAGCGCCCCCGAATCGAGGATCGTCCCGAACCGGGCCGCCAGCGTCCAGTCGCGCTCGATATGGCTGGGCACCGCATAGAACGCGTTGATGAACCAGATGCGCTCGCCACCCAGCGCCACCGGCTCCCCCCAGGGCATCTCCTCGTCCTCAGGACCCTGTGCGCGGCGCACGACCAGGCATCGAAACGTGTCCGGGTCAAGCAGTGCATCCAGCAGACGGTAGTGGTCGCCTTCGACACGCGGGGGCAGCACATGGGCCACCTGGGGCACGATCGGGCAGTCCCGCATCAGCGTGATGGGCTCCTCGACCAGCGGGTTGCCGTCGATCTCGATGAGCAGCCGGCCTTCCTCGAGGGACGGCGCCAGGCTCGGGTGGTCCTTGAGGTAGCGCAGCAGGCCCACCGACTGCCAGTTTTCGCGGCAGGCCACAACGTCACCCGCCGCCACGTTGCGCCGCAGGAACTCCGCCATGCCGCGCCAGTCGCGCTTGGGCGTCGTGTAGTAGTCACCCAGAGTGGGCAGCATCAAGGCTGGCAGGAGTGCCACGGATGCGACGGCGGCCCGGGCAGGGACCCTGTCCACCAATCGCCAGGCTCCCAGCGACACCAGGATCAGGTAGGGGGCCAGGAGGAAGATGAGGTAGCGGACGTAGACCGCGTGCAGCGGCGCCTGGTCCAGCAGCGCCAGACCGGCCAGCGCTGCGAACGGGGCCAGTCCCAGCGAGCAGAACAGGACCGTCAGGCGGCGGGCCCGGCCGGCCAGGGTCACCAGACCGATCGCAGCCAGGCCTGCGAACACCGCGGCGGCCGCCGACAGGCCCGGCTCGCCCTCCGTGCCCACGAAGGCGCTCCCCACCGACGCCAGGAAGTCCAGGCTGAGCGGGTCCTGGACGTAGGGAGTCTCCTCCGACAGCTGGAATGCCGTCCGCCCCGCCGCTCTTTGGGGGTCCACAATGTCCACCGTCTTGGCGGCCATCCTCCACAGCCCCGTCCCCGACAGGGCCAGCACCGCACACGCCCCGGCGGCCAATTGGCGCCGCGTGGCACCCCCCGGACTCCACCAGCACGCCGCCCCGACGACGGCCAGAAGCTCGACCACCAGGAAGCCTGCGGCCCAGAAATCGGTCAGAGAGGCGACCAGTCCCAAGGCGGCAAATCGGATCCAGTCCGCCCGCCTCCCGTATCGGATGCCGCGGACCAGCTGCAGCGTCGCACAGGTCATCAGGAAGTAGGTCGCGCTGTACCAGCGCACCGACTGCGAATGCATGACGTGGAACGGATCGACCACCACCAGGACCAGCACCAGCATTGCGACCCGCCTCGGCGCGATCTCGCGAGCAAGCGCCCAGGTCACCCAGGCGCCGGCCGTCCCCAGCAGGGCCGCCGGCAGGCGCAGCAGAAGCGCCGTCTCGCCCACCACAAGGCCCCAGACATGGAGAAAGGCGTAATAGAGAGGCTGGGCCCAGGTCTGAACGATGTGCCCCAGGTCGGACCGTGCGTTGCGGAGCATGTTCTCCTCGTCGGTCCATAGCGCCTTGTCCCCGAGCCCGTGCAGCCGCAGCGCCAGGCCCAGGCCGGCAAGGGCCAAGACGATCCACCGTTCCCTGGTCCGCGCCTCCCTGGACATGGGGGGCGAGTCTAATCGAGCGCGTCGCGGATCCGACGTACCCGGTCGAGATCCACGGGCGCGTCCAGGACGCCGTCTCGGTGCAGCCAGGAGCCGACGATGGCCCCATCCGCCGCTGCCGCCAGCGGCCTGGCGTTCTCCGGGGTGGTGCCGCTGCCCACGAACACGGGATGGCCTGAGGCGGCCTCTCGGACCGCTTCCAGGTCGCCGAGAACCGGCGGTGCGCCGGTGGCAGGACCCGTCACGATCAGTCCGCCCGCCCCTGCCCGCAGAACCAGGTCCCGCGCCTCCTCGGCGGGCGGTCGGGGAGCCAGTGGCGCGGCGTGCTTCACGGCAACGTCCGCCAGGATCACAACGCCGGGACACAGGGCAGCCCGCGCGCGGGCCCACTCCGCTGCACGCCCCTCGATCAGCCCCTGGTCGGCAATTACGGCGCCGGCCAGGACGTTGGCACGCACGAAGGCGGCCTCCGTGACGGCCGCGATCCCCAGCGCAGCGCGGACGTCGTTGCGCAGTACGTTGATGCCGATAGGCAGGCCCGCCTCGCGGGCCGCAAGGGCGCAGGCTGTGATGCCCGCCACTGTCTCAGCAGGGACGTCCTCCTTGAAGAAGGGCGCGTCGTGGAAGTTCTCTACGATGACCGCGTCGCAGCCGCCCTCCGCCAGCGCTGCCGCATCGGATCCGGCCCGTTCCACCGCCTCCGCCGCCGAAGCACCCACGGTGGAGCCGGGCAGCGGCAGCAGGTGCACGCATCCCACGAGAAAGGGCCGGTCACCGCGTGAGAGGAGGATCATGGGACGTAAATGGAGCCCGAGGAGGGATTCGAACCCTCGACTTCCGCTTTACGAAAGCGGTGCTCTGCCGCTGAGCTACCCGGGCCTGGATGGGTCGTGGCCGGAGAGGGGCTGGCGCCCTTCAGTCGCCGACGTCGACCCGCCGCTCGCGGACGATCCTAGCACGGTCAGCCGGGCTCACCTGGCTCATGGCCCCCAGGGCCGAGGCAGCCGCCTTGCGGACCTCCAAGTCGCCCGTGCGGGTGGCGCCGATCAGGGCGTTCAGCACTTCGGGACTGTCGGAGGGCTCGCGCCCCAGGATGCCGCCCACCGCGCGGGCAGCCGCGACGCGCACGGCCACGGACCGGCCGGAATCCAGCAGGACACCGCCCAGGTGGGCCATGTGCTCCGGACGGCCGAAGCTGGCCAGGACCTCGAGCGCGGGAATCGCCACCAAGTCATCCCTGTCGGCCGCGGCACGAGCCAGGGCGGGAAGGGCACCCGACACGTCCTGGTCGTTCCAGGCCAAAGTCAGCAGGGCCGATGCGGCCCTCGCGCTGAGCACGTCGGCCTGGGAACGGTTGGCATCGAGGCTGCCGCCCAGGAGATCGGCGATCGTGCCAGGTGTGGCGCTCGCTGCGACGGCCGACACCTTGCCGCCCCACAGGTCCTCCGCCTCGCCGGTGTTTCCGGCCAGCAGAAGCAGGGGGACGTCCCCCATGCGGTCATCGGAACGGATGTCGTCGATCACCTGGTCGGTCGTCAGCGATCCCTGGTTGTCTGTCACGACCACAAGGTCCACGCCGGGGAACCGGTGCAGCCGGGCCAGCCCGGAGGCTCCGTCGTTCTCCGCCACCGCATAGACGGCGGGCGTGTCCAGCGCGGCCAGGGTCGAACCCAGCCGAGCGGCGTCCGCGTCGATGATCTGGACCAGCAGGACGCTGCGGTCGGCCACCACCTGGGCAAGCGTGCCAAGCACACGGCTGTCCACGACGCCGGTGTCGGCCGCCGCAAGAGCGGCTGCAACGCGAATCCGGCGATCGCCATGGCCCAGCGCGTCCGCGATCCCATGCAGCGGCGATCCTGCATCGGCCGCCGCGTCCAGGATCTCCACACAGGCGCCCGCGTCGCCGTCAGCCAGGGCACCGGCCAGCGCCGCGTCCAGCAGGGCCGGCCCGGAAGCACGCAGGCCGACCCCCAGGGACACCAGGGCACCGGGGTCGTCCATCCAGCGCGTCTCGGCCAGACCAGCGGCGTAGGACCGGACCAGCCCGGCGGCCGCGGCCTGGTCAGCCGGGTCCAGAGTCAGGGCCCGGTCAAACGCGATCTTGGCTGCCTCGATGGCATAGAGCGCGGCAGGCACCGGAACCGCAGCAAGGGCATCGTCCTCCCACTTCCAGACCACGCCATCGACATCGAAGGGGCGCAGGTGAGCAGGGTCCCGCCGCAGCAGGCCGTTGCCGAACGCCGCCAGCAGGGAGCTGGCGCTGCCGCCTCCCATTCGAGCCAGCGCGTTGGCCGCCGCCTGGCGGGTCACCGGATCGGACTCGGATTCGGCCACCGCCGCCAGGAAGGCTGTCCCGCGGGCGTCCATGGACAGACCCAGGACAGAAACGGCATCGCGCCGGGTGAGCACGGAGGTAGACCGCGTGGACTGCGCCACCGGCCAGAAGGCGTCGCCGCCCATCTCGATGAGGGCGTGCACAGCCTTGACACGCATGTCAGGCGCGTTGTCGTCGCCCAGGTAGCCCGCCAGCCGTGCCGCGCCGTGGGAGCCGTGCACAGAGGCCAGCGACAGGATCGCGGCCCGACGAGCCTCGAACTCCGCGCTGCGGATCGTGTCGACCAGGTCATCGATGGCGGCGGCGTCAGCCCGCTTCTCGGTGCGGCCCATGCGGGCCAGACCCAGCAGCCGTCGCGCGACCTTCTCCATCTCGCCTTCCTTGACAAGCATCTGGAGCCAGATCTCCTCCTCCGTGGACCGCCACAGCGCGTAGGCCTCCGCATGGCTCGGATCCAGGGAAAGGACTTCCTGGAAACGTGCGAGCGCTCCCTGGTCGTTCCCACGTGCAAGCAGGTTCACACCCTGGTCGAACACGGAGCGGGCGTCCTGGGCCTGCGCCAAAGGCGCTGCGGACCAGAGGACGACCGCCGAAGCGGCGATGACGGCAAAACGAGGCAGATGCATCCGTGTACTCCTGATTGCTGGACGGCCAACCCGGCTGACCAGACGTCGTGACCCCCCGCGGGGGGCCCCTCAATCTAGGAACGGGCGGCTCGAGGGGTCAAGGGACCCCGTGTCCTTGCGTCCTGTTTCTAGGGGACGGAGGAGGGTCAGTTACCGGGCCGGGTGGGGTCCGATCCGGGGGCCGAGGCACCTCCCGTGGCCACTGCCCGGCCCGCCGCCACGGACGCGTCGTCGTCCCCGTAGACCACCACCGCAGGCACGGAAAAGGCCAGGGCGCCGGCCGGCGTGCCGCACCAGACCAGGACCGGGTCATTCGCAGCGTCCAGCAGACCCGCCACACGGTCCGCCTCCTCCTCGGAGGGCGCGAGAGAGCCGCGGTAGGCCTCGACGCGCTCACCGGACACAACCACGGCGTCCGGCTGTGCCTCATGAAGGTCCGGACCGACGATCGTGGCCGCTGCGGCGGCGATCCTGGCGGCCACGTCGTCGCAGGCGGCCAGGGCCTCGGTGAGGTCCGACTCCAGCTGCGGTCGCGGGGCAACCGATGCGCAGGCCCGTCGGATGCGGCTCGACGCCTGCTGCAGCCGGGCGGCCAGGGCCGGGTCGCGCCCAGCGGCCGCGGCCAGCGATTCCGCCGCCGCCAGAGCGTCGGAGGGCATGAGGGCGAGATCGTTGCCTGCCTCCAGCGATGAGGCCGCGCCGGTGGCCCCGGCCATCGTGAGGGCATCCGTCATGACCAGCCCGTCGAAGCCCCAGTCGCCGCGCAGCAGGCCGTCCACCACAGCCCGGGACCCGCTGGCCGGCTCGCCCTCGGCGCAGCCCAGCGCAGGGGCCTCCAGGTGGCCGGTCATGACCGCTCGGGCACCGGCCCCAAGGACCGCCTTGAAAGGCGGCAGGTCCCGCGTCTCCCAGGTCGCCCGGTCCGCTGCCAAGAGCGGCCGCTCCAGGTGCGAATCGCCCGCCGCCGCGCCGTGGCCTGGAAAGTGCTTGATCACCGCAAGGCCTCCGCCTTCGTGGACCCCGCCGACATACGCAGCCCCCAGTGCCGCGACCCTCTCGGGGTGGGTCCCGAACGACCGGTTGCCGACAATCGGCGCGTCGGCCAGCGAGAACACGTCCAGCACCGGAGCCAGGATGCCGGCCACACCCCACGCCGCACCGGCCAGGGCGGTGGCCCGGCCCGCCTCCCTGGCCAGGTCCTCGTCATCCGCCGCGCCCAGCGCCATGGCGGGAGGGAGGACCGGCGCATCGTCGAAGATCCTGAATCCCCCCTCCAGGTCAGCCAGCACCAGCGGCGGCGCGGGCAGCCTCTCCGCCAGTTCATCCAGTACCTCGAGGACCTGGTCCCGGGTCCCAGTCCTGACGATGACCACACGTGGGGGGAAGCGGTCCAGCAGGGCGGGATCGAACTCCGAGTAGGGATCGTCGGCACCGGGCAGGATCCGGGGCGCCAGTACGGAGCCGACGAGGCGCGCGGCATCAGAACTCACGGCGCACTGACCTTGCCCATCGGGCTGCGGCCGGCGAGCCGCTCCCGGGCCAGCACCGCCATGCCTATGGCCTCGCGGGCGTCCGGGTCAATCCCCCGCTCCGCAGTCGTGTGGACCGGCAGGGGCGAGACAGCTTCCTCGATGGCCGCCGTCAGCGCCCGGTTGTGGACCCCGCCCCCGCACAGCAGCAATTCCTCGATGCCATCAGCACCGGCCAGTGCCCGGGCCGTCAGACGTGCGGTCAGTGCCGCAGCGGTGGCCAGCAGATCGGTCACCTGAGAGTCCGGAGGGGCGGCTGCCTGCAGCCGCCCGCAGACCTCGGCCGTGTCCATCGAGTGCGGGGCGCCCGTCGGCGCCAGCGCCGGGTCGTCAAGCCAGATCGCCAGCAAGGCCTCGTCCACCGTGCCCTTCGCCGCCGAGGAACCCTCGGTGTCCATCTCGCCCAGGCCGTTGGATCGAACCACGCGGTCGGACAGACCGTTGGCCGGCCCCAGATCCCAGCCCGTCGGATCGGCGCCCTCCTCCAGGAGGGTCAGGTTGGCGGTGCCCCCCAGGTTGAGCACGGCGCGGCCCGGTGGGAACAGCAGGGCGTCGAACAGGGGGCTCAGCGGCGCCCCGCCCAGGCCGCGCGCCAGGTGGGCCTGCCGGAAGTCGGAGACCACGTTCACCTGGAGGGCCTCGGCCAGCCGGCAGCCGTCGCCCACCTGCAGCGTGGCCTCGCCGGGCAGGTGGACCAGGGTCTGGCCGTGGGAGCCGGCCAGATCGCAGGGCGTCTCGCCCATGCAGGAGCGGGCGGCGCGAATGAACACGTCGGCCACTGCCGCATCCAGGCGCGCCAGGCCGGCCGGGCCGAGACCGGCCGGGTCGAGCAGCACCGTGCGCAGCTGCTCTTCATAGGGCTCGCAGTGGAAGGCCAGCAACTCCGCGCCAGGCCCCGAGACGGGCAGCCGCACCAGGGCAGCGTCCACCCCGTCTGCCGAGGTGCCGGACATGAGGCCGAGGGCAATGACCGGATCTGCCACCCCGCCAGGGTAGCCGGGCGTGGCCGCCGCGCCGTAGCATCACGACATGTCCTCCGGACGGGACACACAGGAGCGGAGGGTCCTGGTCGTCGACGATGACCAGGACGTGCGCACGGCCCTGCAGATGGCTCTTGCCTACGAGGGTTGGGAGGTCGACCTGGCGGACGGGGGCGAGGAGGCACTCGCGCACCTGGAGGAGGCGTGGACGGGCGAAGCCGGACCGGAGGTCGTCCTGCTCGACATCAAGATGCCGGGGATGGACGGGCTCGAGGTGCTGGAGCGGATCCGGCAGATGGACCCGGGCCTGGCCGTCATCATGATTTCAGGACACGGCGACGTGCCCACCGCGGTGGACGCCATGCGCCGCGGTGCCGACGACTTCCTGGAGAAGCCGGTCGACGGGGACCGTCTGTCGGCCACCCTGGCCCGCGTGATGGAGCGCGCTGCCCTGCGTGCCGAAAACCGTCGTCTTCGCAGCGCGCTGGACGAGGACTACCGCCTGCTGGGGGCCAGCCGGTCCCTGCGGGCGCTGGTGGCTCGCATCGAACAGGTGGCCTCCTCGGACGCAAGGCTGCTGCTGACCGGTGAGCCGGGCACGGGCAAGGACCTTGTGGCCAGGCAGGTGCATGCCCTCAGCGCCCGCTCGCCCGGCCCCTTCGTTGCCTGCAATGCGGCCGCACTGCCCCATGGCCTGGTGGAGAGCGAGTTGTTCGGCCATGCGAAGGGCGCCTTCACCGGGGCCCTGGCCAGGCGCGACGGGCTGTTCGTGACCGCCGACGGCGGCACCCTGTTCCTGGACGAGATCGGCGAGGTCGCTGCGGACGTCCAGGCCAAGCTCCTGCGGGTTCTCGAGGACGGACGGGTCCAGCCGGTGGGCAGCGACGAATCGGTGCAGGTCGACGTCCGCGTGATTGCCGCCACCAACCGGGATCTGCCGGCCCTGGTCCGCGAGGGCGGTTTCCGGGACGACCTCTACTGGCGGCTGGCGGTAGTCACGCTGGAGCTGCCTCCGCTGAGGGAGCGGGCGGACGATATATCCGAGCTGGCGAGAGTCTTTGCAGGCCGCGCAGCCTCCACCCATGGGCGTCCAGAGCCAGTGCTCCATGCAGGACTGGTCGAAGCCCTGGAGGCGCGGTCCTGGCCCGGCAACGTCCGCGAACTGCGCAACGTGATGGAGCGCATGGTCGTGATGTCCCCTTCGCGCGAGCTGCGTGCCTCCGATCTGGAGGAGGGCGGCATGGCGCCGACCCTTCCCGGATTGCCGGAAGGCGGCAGTTGGAAGGAGTTCCGGGCCGCCGCCGAAGCCGCCTTCCTGCGCCGCCGGCTGGAAGCCAACCGATGGAATGTGAGAAAGACCGCCGACCAGATAGACATGCCGCGCAGCCACATCTACCGGCTCATGGACCGGTACGGACTCAAGCGACCCGATCCCGACCCGCCCACCAGGTAGAATGGCGTGTGGATGATCACGCTCCAGGCGATTCTGGCGGCCGCGGTCCTGCAGAAACCGGCCGTCCTCTAAACGCCGACCGAACATCCCGAACCGCAGAGCCAATCACGGTGGAACAACGCGGTCGCGCTGGGCGATTTCGACGGTGACAGACGGGTGGACATCGCTGCCGGCGCGCCGCGCCAGGGCCATGCCGCCGCCTCCGGAAAGGAGGGCGTCGCGTAGGTCTTCTGGGGGCGTGCCGGGCCGCACGGTCCAGGGACTGCCGGTCGCCGGCGAGGTCATCATGTTCAAGTTCGGCGGCGGGCCGACGGCCTCACACCCCGAATGGACCGCCGCGTCCTGGTCTCCAGCCCTGGGTGCCCCATTCGGGGCCACCCTGGCGGCCGGCGGGCTCAGGCGCCCATTCCGAGGAGGGCATGGACTTCGGCCAACGCCATCCCGGCGGACGTGAGGTGGTGGTGCTGGGAGAACGGGACTACCAGGGAGGGACGGTACGGGTGGTCATCGCCGTCCGGCCCTGATTCAGGTGCGTTTTACGTAGGTCTCGCCGGTTTCCACCTCGCGGATGGCCAGGTGGCAGTCGCGGCAGACCTGGGGCGGGTCGCCCTCGGCCAGGGATCTGCGCAGTTCGGTGTAGGCCGCGCCGTTCCAGATCTCGCTGAACGGCAGCTCCGCCACCGAGCCCATCTTGTCCGTGTAGGCCACATTGCAGCACGGACTGACCGTGCCGTCGTAGCCGATCCATGTCTCGCTCCAGACATAGGGGCACCGCACCCTGCCAGCGGTGACCGGACCGTCGGGCGGGGGGGCATCGGTGGCGGCAGGCTGGTCGGAGGTCGGCGGCTCCGATGTCTCGTCCGTCAAATACGGCGGCGGCAGTCGCAATGCCACGCCGCATTCCTCGGCGACCGCTGCGGCCTCCGCCATGCGGGCGTTGCAGCCCGCCCGATCGTGAATGCACGAGGGCGACGTGTCGAAGTCCGGAACCACGATGTGGTCCACGCCCAGCGTCTCGACACCCAGGTCCGTCATCAGACGCACCCAGTCCGGCAGCTCATCGACGTTGTCCTTCTGCAGGACGGTCATTGCGGCGAGCAGCGGCCCATGGCCCGCAGCCGCCTTCGCGTCCGCGAAGGAGCGCACCGCTGCCGTTGCCTTCTCGAATTTCCCGCCCTGGCGAATCTTCTCGTAGGTGGCCGCCGTCGCCCCGTCGAACGAGATGGTCAGGACACTGCAATGGTCCAAGAGAAGCCCCGTGAGCGGCTCGCGGCCCAGCATCAGGCCGTTGGTGGTGATCTCGTAGGTGACGCCGAACTCGCCCCCGATGGCCAGTTCCTGCTCGATGTTCTCGCTGACCAGGGCGTCCCCGGAGACAGTCAGCGTCACCCGGTCGGCAGTGCCGAAGGCGTCCTGCGCGATGCCGCGGAACATCTCCAGGGGCATCGTCGGATACGACATGTTGTGCCCCTCCTCGTAGTGCTTGAAGCACATGGGACAGTCCAGGTTGCACTTGTGCGTGTTGCCGACAGTCAGATGAACCGGCCGCGCCTCGCAGACCGCGGGCTCCTGCGCCCGTTCGCGGTCCGACGTCTCGCGGTTGCGGGTCTTGGCTGTCTCGTGATCGGCCATGTCAGTCTCGTGTCCCGTTCCCTTGGGCAGTCTATCCCGCCGGGACGCGGTTAGAGTGTCGCGCATGAGCGCTCTGCAACCAGCCCTTCTCTGGTGGACCGTGGACAACGGCGACACGCCGCCGCTGGGCGACCAGATCCGCGGCCTGATCGACATCACCTCTCCCGCCGACATGGCGACCGCCGTGGCAGCGGTCGTGGGCGGCATTGTCGTGGGCGTCATCCTGGCCGGGCTCTTCAAGGGCCGGCTGAGGCGCATGGCAGAGAAGAGCGACACGCCGCTCGACGACATCCTGCTGCGCACGCTGACCAAGCCCCTGGTCCTGTTCACCGCCGCCGGCGGGATAGCGGTCGCCTCCGGCACCCTCTACTGGGAGCCGGCACCTTCGATCGAGGCCTTCCTGGGCGGCGTGGTGACGATCCTGTCGATCGTCGCCGTCACATGGTTCGCCAGCTCCTTCACCGTGGACCTGATCGGCACCTACCTGGGGCAATGGGCCGACAAGACAGAAACCGACAGCGACGACGTACTGGTGCCCGTCCTGCAGAGGGTCGCGCGGATCCTGATCATCACCATGGGGATCATCACCCTGTTGCTCGAACTGGACGTCAACCTGGTGGGCGTCCTGTCGGGCCTCGGAGTCGGCGGCGTCGCGATGGGCTTCGCGGCCAAGGACATCTTCGCGCACTGGTTCGGCGGGGCGACGGTCATGGTGGACCGTCACGTCAAGGTTGGCGACACGGTCAACGTCTCGGGGATCCGCGGGACGATCCAGCAGATGGGGCTTCGCACCACCACGGTCGAGTCCTACGACGGCACGAAGCTGGTGGTGCCGAACGCGGAAATGTCCAACGCCATCGTCGAGAACATCTCCTCGCGCGTGGCCCGACGCTTCGTCGTGACCCTGGGCCTGGTCTACGGCACCCCGGCGGCCAGGATGGAGCGCGCCTGCGAGATCCTCATCGAGATCTGCACCGCGACCGACGGGGTGCGGGATGACTGCTTTGCCACCTTTGCGGCCTATGGACCGTCGTCGATGGACATCGAGTTCGTTTTCTGGGCCTCCGACATGGACGCCTGGCGGCAGATCCGCCACAACGTGAACATGGCGATCCTCGAACGCTTCGAGGCCGAAGGCCTCGAGTTCGCGTTCCCGACCCAGACCCTGTTCATCGAGCAGGACGCCGCCGCCCCGACCGCCACGTGACGGCCTTCGGGCTCGACCTCGGCGGCACAAACCTGAAGGGCGTCGCGGTGGACACCGAGGGCAGCGTCCTGGCGAGTGACCAGCGGCCTGCCGACACACGCCGGGCGAGCGATGCGGAACTGTCGGCGGTCGTGGCGGAGTGCCTGGCCCACCTGCGAGAAACGATCGGGGAGGACGCCCCCCTGGGCGTCTGCCTGCCCGGCTTCGAGGACCGCGAAACGGGTCTGCTGCGCGGAGCCAACAACGTCGCAGCCATGAAGGAAACCCCGCTCATCGCCTGGTTCGAGGAGGCCTGCGGGGTGCGCCCCCGCTTCCTCAACGACGCCACCGCCGCCGCCTGGGGCGAGGCCTGGACCGGGGCCGCCCAGGGGCTGGACGACTTCCTTCTCTGCACCCTCGGCACAGGAGTCGGAGGCGGCGCCGTGGTGGGCGGCCGGCTGCTGGTCGGCGCGCAGCGACAGGGGGCGGAGTTCGGCCACCAGGTCGTGGATCCGGCCGGACCGATATGCCCCTGCGGCCGTCGCGGCTGCGTCGAGGCCTATGCCAGCGCCCGCGCCCTGCAAAGAGACACCGGCTTCGATCCCGAGACCCTCGCCGACCGTGCCCGGTCGGGCGACGCGGACGCGGCCGCGGCGTGGTCACGCGCCGGCCACGCCCTGGGGCTGGGCTTCAGCCAAGCGGCGCGCCTCCTGGATGTGGACACCCTGGTGGTCGGAGGCGGGATGGCGCCGGCGCTTGACCTGCTTGAGCCCGCCCTGCGGAGAGTCACCGACGAGCGCATTCCCTGTGCCGTGACCGTGGCTCCGGCCGCCCTGGTGCCGTGGTCAGGAGCCGTGGGCGCCGCCCGCTGGGCTGCGGAGCGGGCGCAACCGACCGACTAGGGAAGGCGCAGCCGCATGCCCGGCATCAGGGCATCGGCCGAATCCAGGCGATCGCGGTTGACCTCCAGGATGCTCTCCCAGAGCGCCCCGGAGCCCATTTCGCGTGATGCAATCCGCCACAGGCTGTCGCCGTCGAGAACGACGATCTCGCGCAGGCGGGCATCCGGCGCCGCGCCGCCGTCGAGGGCCGGAAGAAGCTCCCTCACCGGCAGGGTCAACAGGAGACCCGCTGCCAGATCCAGCGGATCCACGTCCTCGTTGAGCTTGGCAATCTCGTCTGCGTAGCGCTCGTCGCCCAGCTCGACCTCGGCGATGGACGCGAAGGTGTCGCGCTGCCGCACCCGGTAGGGCCTGTAGCCGGTCACCTGTCCGGTCTCATCCGGGACGGTGGCCGGCAAGACCACCTCAGGTGCGCTGGAAGCGGCGGGCAGGGGCCGTGCGTCTCCCGGCGGGTACGGACCTGCGTCCACGACGACCGCCTCCGGATCCTCTTCCGGCACAGCGGCGCTCAACGGCACCGGCCTGGCCTCGGCCCCTGCCACGGCCTCCGCCACCACCGACGCCGGAACCCCCGCGCCCGTGTCGACCGCGACATGAACCCGCGGCTCCGCGCCGACGGGACCGGCCTCGGTCCAGAAGATGGAGACCGTGAGGATCATCATCACGACCCCCAGGACACCCAGAACCATCACTTTTTCGAGTTTGCCCACTGATTGCGCCTCAATTGATGTCATTGATCGCCGCACCGAAGCGCCCCTGCGTCACGCCAAACGCAGGGTCCTAACCGCCCATGTGCCGCGCCCCTAGTGTTTGGCCCCGACGGCGGTGAATCAACGGTTTTCTGGCCCAACGCACAAGATCTTGTGGTTTCGAACCGTTCGTGACGCAACACCTGGGATCTCCTTTGAGCGGCTCTAGGCCGTACGATGCCACGCCGTGGGGACCGCATCCGTCTTCAACCGCCATCGCTGGTACTCGCTGCTGACCGGGCGCTGGCTGCCGATCGCGGTCGCGCTGGCCTTCCAGCTCATCGCCCTGGCGCGGCTGGACGGCTACATGAACGGCGATGCGGTCGAGTATCTGGACCGCGCGGCCCGTTTCGTCGAGGGCCACCCGCCCGACCCTTCCACTTCGCGGACCTTCACCCTGTCCGCCTTCCTGACGCCTCTGTTCGCCGTGGCCCGGGTCCTGGGCATCGAGGACCTGAGATGGGCACCCTGGGCCGGCCGGCTGCTCCAGATGCTGGTCGCCTGCTTCCTCGTCGATCGGTCGCGGGCGCTGACCGCGCGTCTCTTCGGGACCCGGGCGGCAATCCTGGCGGCATGGCTCCTGGCCTGTTCACCGCTGCTGCACCGCTGGGACACGTCCATCGTCAGCGGCATTCCCTCGGCCCTGGCCCTCGTCCTGGCCCTCCTTGCCTGGCTCCCGACGGAGAACAAGCCGGCCGCCTACCGGGAAGGGGGCCGGGCCAGACGGCAGGTTCAGGCCGGCGCCTGGCTGGGGCTGGCGGTCCTCATCAAGTACCAGCTGGTGGTCTCCGCTGCCGTCCTCCTCGTGTGCCTCCCCCTCCTGGAATCGCGTATGGGCAACCGGGGTCGCCGAGCGGCTGCCCGTGCCCTGGCCGGGTTCCTGCCGTGCCTCCTTCTGCAGTGCCTGGTCGACCAATGGGCCTACGGCACCTTCGGCAGCACGCTGCTCCCCTACCTGAAGGCGAATTTCGGGCCGCCGGTCATCGGTCTCATGCATCCGATCCTGCCGGCCGCCTGGACCGACGCCCTGGTCCGCGTGCTGTATCCCCCTGTCGAGGTGGTCGGCCAGGCGGCGACGGTGAGCCTGCGCTCACTGACTGGACCGGGGTGGTATTTCACCGAAGCCGGCCGCGCGTTCACCGGGGCGGAGGTGGCCCTGTTCGTCCTGGGCGGCCTGGCTCTGCTGCCGGGCCGTCGTCCCGCCTCATGGACCCTGCTCGTCCTCCTGGCCGTCAACATCGCGGCCCTGAGCCTCAAGTCCAGCAAGGAGTTCAGGCTCTGGCTGCCGTTCCTGCCGCTGCTCTATGCGGCAGCCGGCTACGGAGCGGTGCGGCTGGGCGAGATGATCAGCCGACGCCTGCTGCGGATCTCATGGGTCGTGCCGCTGGGCCTCCTCCTCGCCTGGTCCGCCGCCAGGACTCTGGCTGTCGATCTCCGGCCGCACGGCGACTACTCCGCCGCCATCCGGCGTGTCGCCGTCCTGAGCGAAGGCCGGAACGGTGTGGTGCTGTCCGGCTTTCCCTGGGCCATCGCCTTTCAGGCGCCCCCCGGACTGGAGGTGCTGAAGCCGGAGGGACCCATGCACATGTTCGGCCGGCTGCTGGACGCGGAGCGGGAGGAGATCCTCGCCTTCCTGGCGCCCCGCAGCCGCGTGCTGTTCGATCCTGGAGCGCTGACTGCCGAGCAGTGGGGCCCTGACGGCCCGGAGCGTGAGGCCCGCATCCACTCCCTGGTCACTGGCGCTGGCGGCACCCATGTCCGTGAGGTCTGGCACCACGGGCGGCTCGCGTGGGCCGCCTGGGGCCCTCCCGAGGCCCTGGAGTCGATGCGTGCCGGCCTCGATGACCTGGCCCCCTTCGACAGCAGACTGGTCCAGGCTGACTGGGTGATCCTGCACCGGCAGATGCTCGCCGACTATCCGAACCTCGCCGCCCCCCTCATCGACACCTATGAAATCGTCGATGCGTTTCATCGGCCCGGCAGCGAGGAGAGGCTGGATGTGGTCTATCTGATGGCCCCGGACGGCGCCTTGAACAGGGCCTGGCCGATCCTCGAGGCCGGTCCGGAGGGGCCCGAGCGCAAGGTGCCGGTGTCCTTCGACGCCGGAGCAGTCGGAACGGTCGAGTTCCTGGGATGGTCCGTGGATCGGCGCTACGAGGACCGCGGGTGGCCCGTCGTGAGCACCTGGTGGCGGCTGCCGCCGAACCTGGAGGACCACTGGCGGCCGATGGCGCGACTGGTATGGGTCCGGCCCGGGGTGACCTCGCTGGCGGCCGTCTGGAAGGCCGGCGAGGGTCTGTTGGACCGGGACGGGGATCTGGTGCGGTGGCGCCACCTGGTGGTTCCCCATGCCGCCCCGCCCCCGGCTCCGCAGCCCCTGGCCAGGACCTCACCTGACGATCCCGGCGACCTGATGCGCATGCGCCTCGAGATCGGGGTTCTCCGGACCGATGACGACGGCCATGCGGTCGCCGGCAGCATGCCCGTGAGCCACGGGGAACCGTTGCGCCGCGCCACGGACCCCGGCATGACGATTCTCCAGGTGGGCAGCTTCGATTTCCGTCCTCCTGACGCCGACAGGGCAAGGCCGCATCCGGAATAGCTCCTGTCCTGGGGCAGCGCTCAGTGCGGGTGGAAGATCCACAGGCGTCGCAGCAGGGCGTGGCGGCGGGCCATTCGGCGTTCCGCCTCGCTGGTCCGCTCCGGCCACCACTGGACCTTCACCTTGAGGACGCCGGACCGGTCCACCCAGCTGAAGAGCCTGGTCCATGGGCCGGTGAGGACCGCTGCCCCGACGTCCACCACGCCGGGCAGCCCGTTGCGCCGGACCAGCACGTTGCGGCGACCGCGCAGGTCCAGGTGCACCACCCCGCGCGCGTGGATCGATGCCACAAGCGAAGCCAGCTGCTCGGGGTAGTCGGCAACCGCCCGGGCGCGGTTTGCGGCCGACAGCGGTTCGCCGTCCACCACGGTCATCGCGAAGGCGTCGGGGCCTCGCCACTCGATCAGCCGCGGCAGGCCCTCGATGCCGTCCAGGCGCCGCAGCGCCCGGACCTCGCGGGCCAGGAGCCGACGGCCCAGCAGCCGCCGGGTCCAGACCGGAGTGTGGACGATGGACTTGACCACCTCTGGACGCCCGAAGCGGTCGCGGGCCAGCACCACCAGCGGCTTGCTGCTGCGCACCTTGCCGAGCGGCAAGGCACCGGCAGGGATCTCGACCTCGGACATTGAGGTCTAGAAGGGCAGGTCGCCGCGCCGCGCGATGGCCGCGAACACGGCAATGATCAGCAGATCCATCGGCGGCTCGTGGTTGGACCACACCAGGGACCAGCGGAACCGGCGGTCGTCGCCGGAATGCCAGGCCCGCACGCGCGGCAGGAAATCGTTGACTGCGCCGTCGTAGCGGTCGAAGGCCTCGCCGAAGCGCTCCCGGAGGCGGTTCTTCTCCACCCGATACTTTCGTGGCAGGTAGTAGACGTAGAAGCCCAGGACGTAGATGGGGAGCAGCCCGAAGAGAATCCACCGGCCGGTGCCCTCGGTGGAGGAGGCGGCCAGCAGGAATCCCGTCATGCAGCAAAGGGTCCCCAGATAGAGCGGGTTCTTCACATGTGCGTACGGACCGGTGGTGACCACCAGCAGATTCTTCTCCAGGTGGCCGCAGCCCCAGATCCGGACCGCGATCCCCACCACGACCATGCCCAGTCCCACCGTCACCAGGGTCTGCTGGGGATCGGCCCACCACACGATCAGGAGGACAGCTCCGTACGAGGCGAACTTGCGGGCGAATTTCAGCAGCGCGGCGGCCATGGGCGGGAGGGTAGCCGCCCGGGCGGGCCTCCGGGTAGGATCGTCCGTGCGCCGCTCTTGGACGACCCCTCCGGGCCTCTCCGGCCTTGTCCTCGCCGCCCTCGGTCCCGCCTGCGTCATCGGTGGATTCCAGGCCCCCCCTGACATGCTGGCAGAGGCGACTCCTGCCTTGCTGCGCTACGAGGATCCGGACCACGGGACGGCTCTCGAGATGCGCAACGAGGCCCACACACCGCGTCTGGATTTCTACAGCCAGCCCCGGGACGGAGGGAGCGTGAAGATCGCTGAGGATGACCGCATGTGGGCCACCATCCAGGCCCTCGCCGCCTGCGGTTTCTTCGACCAGGAGAGGACCTCACACCCCGCCCTGCGACCGGGCAGCGAGTCCATCACCTTGCAAGCCGCAGGCCGCACATGGGTGAGGCGCGCCTGGGACACCAATCCCAGTCCGTTCCCTGTCTTTCTCGAAGTTCTGAGGGCCGCCTACGACTCGACCCCACAGAACCAGGCCATGTCCTCCACCGCCACCCAGGATCTCTTGCGGCGTGCCGCCCAGGGAGGCCTCCGTTGAGCGTCATCGGCGTGATTCCCGTTCGGCTCGCTTCCACTCGCCTGGCCGAAAAGGCGCTGCTGGCGGAGTCTGGCAAGTTCCTGTTCCAGCATGTCTTTGAACAGGCCTGCCTTGCGAAGCGCCTGGACACCGTGTGCGTCGCCACCGGCGACCCGGAGATCACCGCGGCAGCCGAGTCCTTCGGCGCTCCGGTCCGCCAGACCGATGCGGACCTGCCGTCCGGGTCCGACCGAGTCTGGCAGGCGGTCCTCGAGGACCCGGAAGCCGAACTCATCGTCAACATCCAGGGCGACGAGCCGCTCATCGAGCCGGCCGACCTGGACGCCCTGGTGGAGGCTGTGCGATCGGGAGCCGACGCCGCCACCCTGGCCGCGACCTGGCCCGACGATCTGGACCCCGCCGATCCAGACTCGGTCAAGGTGGTCAGCGACCGACACGGCCAGGCCCTCTACTTCTCACGGTCGCCTGTGCCGGCCGGCGGCCCGCATCGCCTCCACCTGGGCGTCTATGCGTTCCGACGGGACACTCTGGCCGCGTTCGCGGAGGGGCCGCCCGGTCGGCTCGAGAAGTCAGAGCGGCTCGAACAGCTTCGGATGCTCGAGATGGGGTTCCGAATCAGTGTGGTCGATGCCATCAGCCGGCCCTTGGGGATCGACACGCGGGCGGACTACGATCGGTTCCTGGAGCGACTGTCATGACCAAGCACATCTTCATCACCGGCGGCGTCGTGTCCTCGCTGGGCAAGGGGCTCACCTCGGCTGCCATCGGCATGATCCTCGAGCGCCGCGGCCTGAGCGTCGCGATCCAGAAGCTCGACCCCTATATCAACGTCGATCCGGGCACCATGAGCCCCTTCCAGCACGGCGAGGTGTACGTCACCGATGACGGTGCCGAGACCGATCTGGACCTCGGCCATTACGAGCGATTCACACACGCCAAGCTGACCCAGTCCGCCAACTTCACGACCGGCTCGATCTACCAGCAGGTGATCGGCAAGGAGCGCCGCGGCGAGTACCTGGGTTCCACAGTCCAGGTCATCCCCCACATCACGGACGCCATCCAGGCCGCTGTCGACGCCGGCGCAACCGACGGCTGCGACGTCGAGATCACCGAGATCGGCGGCACCGTCGGCGACATCGAGTCGCTGCCCTTCCTTGAGGCGATCCGCCAGTACGCCCTGGTCCACCGCCGCGAGGACTGCATGTTCATTCACCTGACGCTGCTGCCCTATCTGCGCGCATCAGCCGAGATGAAGACAAAGCCCACTCAGCAGTCGGTGGGCAAACTGCGCGAGATCGGGATCCAGCCCGACATTCTCATCTGCCGGACGGAAAAGGCGATGGAGCCGGAGCACAAGAAGAAGATCTCACTGTTCTGCAACGTCGTTGAAGAGGCGGTGATCGAGGAGCGCGACGTGGACTTTTCGATCTACGAGGTGCCCGTCAATGTGCGGGCCGAAGGCCTCGACGAGCTCATCGCCAAGAGACTCGATCTGCCCAAGGCGCCCGACCAGGACTGGTCGGACTGGCAGGCAATGCTCGAGGTGCTGCGCGCCCCCGACCAGGAAATCGAGATCGCGGTGGTCGGCAAGTACATCGAGCTGACCGACGCGTACAAGTCGATCTACGAATCCCTGACCCACGGAGGAGTCGCCAACCGCACCCGCGTCCACGTCCGCAAGGTGGCGGCGGAGAGCATCCTCGAGGACGGCGCGGAGCAGGCCCTTGCAGGGGTGCACGGACTGCTGGTGCCGGGCGGCTTCGGCGAACGCGGCATCGAGGGCAAGGTCGCGGCGATCCGTTGGGCCCGTGAGGAGGGCCTTCCCTTCTTCGGCATCTGCCTGGGCATGCAGTGCATGACGATCGAATTCGCGCGCCACGTGGCCGGACTCGAGGGGGCCCACTCCACCGAGTTCGAGGCCGACACGCCGCATCCCGTGATCCACCTGATGGAGGCCCAGCAGGGGGTCACCGACAAGGGCGGGACTATGCGACTGGGCGCCTATCCGTGCACCCTGGTGAAGGACACGCGGACCCATGCGATCTACGGGACCGACTCGGTCTCCGAGCGGCACCGTCACCGGTTCGAATTCAACAACGCCTACCGCGAGCAGCTGGTCACCGCCGGTCTGGCTCCGTCCGGCATTTGCGACGACCTGGACCTGGTCGAGATCGTGGAGCTCTCCGACCGTCCGTTCTTCCTAGGTGTGCAGTTTCACCCCGAATTCCAGTCCCGGCCCCTCGCCCCTCACCCGCTGTTCCGGGCCTTCGTAGCGGCCGCGGTGCAGCCGCAGTCCGTTCCCGCCCCGACGAAAGAAGAAAGGGCAGCCCGGTGACCGAGGAAGAGACCGCGGCGGGAGAAACGCAGCTCCACGGCGGGGACTTCGGGCTTCTCGTGGCGCGTCTCTATTTCCAGGCCCTCATGAATCTCGGAATGATCGACCACCCGGTCAGCGGGGAACGCGAAGTCGACCTGCCGACCGCACGCATGGTGATCGACGACCTGGGCATGCTCGAGGAGAAGACCGCCGGCAACCTCGACGAGACCGAGGCGAAGACCCTGTCCGAGACCCTCAATGCACTGCGCATGGGGTTCGCCAAGACGGTGGAGTCCGTGGGGAAGCCTGCCGATGAATCAGCCGCCTTGGACAAGGGCGCAGCGCAGACGGACCAGGACAGTTAAGCCCGTCTAGTCCTCCCCCCTTTCCGGGTGAGTTCCCCCCGTGTCGTCGCGGGTGCCATCCCAAGTCAAGGAGGCAAAACGTGCGCATTGCCGCCCTCGCCGCCTAGAGAAGAAAAGAGGGGCGCCCCTCCCCGGTTACCCCGAACCCCCCGGTTCCTTCCTTGGGACACCCTGATTGGAGGTGTACGCGCCCGAATGCGGCCGGGGTCTGGCGAGTCCAGCCAAAGGCGCGTACAGCCCTCCGCGTACTTTTGTATCGCGAAGGGACCCCTGAACGTTACAGGAAAATTGACTGTTTCCCAAGCTTCCTGAGGGCGCCTGCCAGGCGCCCGGCCGAATGAGGGCCACACGGGACAGCCAATACAGGCTGGTCCCGTCTAGCGAAAGGCGGACTGGCCGGTGGCGGCTGCGCCCAGGGCCAGGGTGTGGATGTCGTGGGTACCCTCGTATGTCTTCACCGTCTCGAGGTTCATCAGGTGGCGCCCGACCTGGTATTCCAGGCTGATGCCGTTGGCGCCGAGCATGTCGCGGCAGGTCCGCGCGATCTCGAGCGCCTTCTCCACGTTGTTGCGTTTCGCCATCGACACCATGTCGGGCGTCATGGCACCCTCGTCCTTCAGCCGGCCGAGCCGCAGTGCGATCAGCTGGCCCAGCGTGATGTCGGTCAGCATCTGGGCGATCTTGGTCTGCGGGATCTGGAACGAGGACAGGGGCCGCTCGAACACGATGCGCTCGCCGGCGTAGGACAGGGCCTCGTCGTAGCAGGCCATGGCGGCACCCAGCACCCCCCAGGCGATGCCGTAGCGGGCCTGCGTCAGGCACGACAGCGGAGCGCGAAGCCCCTCGGCGCCGGGCAGACGGGCGCTGTCCGGCACGCGCACCCCGTCCAGCACGAGCTCGCTGGTCACCGACGAGCGCAGGCTCCATTTGTGCTTCTGCTCGGGGGCGTCTAAGCCGGGCAGCGTCGTGTCCACCACGAAGCCACGGATCCCGTCGTCGGTCCGCGCCCAGACGATCCCCACATCGGCCACCGAGCCGTTCGTGATCCACATCTTGCGGCCCGTGATCAGCCAGTCGTCGCCGTCGCGCGCCGCGCGCGTCTTCATGGCGCCGGGGTCCGAGCCGGCGTCGGGCTCGGTGAGGCCGAAGCAGCCGATGGCCTCACCGGTCGCCAGCCGCGGCAGCCACTCGTCCTTCTGCTCGTCCGACCCGAATGCATGGATCGGCCACATGACCAGGCTGCCCTGGACGCTGGCGAACGACCGGAGCCCCGAGTCGCCGCGCTCAAGCTCCTGGCAGATCAGCCCGTAGGCGACGGCGCTCACCCCGGCGCAGCCGTAGCGCTCCGGCAGGGTGGGCCCGTAGAGGCCCAGCTCGCCCATCGGTGCGATCAGCTCCTCGGGGAATGACCCCTCCTCGTAGCGGGCACCGGCGCCGGGGATCACCCGGTCGGTCACGAAGGCCCGGACCTGGGAACGGATCTCGACTTCCTCCGGGGTCAGCAGGGCGTCCAGACCCAAGAAATCCGGCGCTGAGAAGGGCGTGGGCATGGGGGAGGGATCCTAGCGCCACTACACTCGCCCGCCATGTCCGCTAGGACCCTCGTCACCTCGGCGCTTCCCTACGCCAACGGCCCGATCCACCTCGGCCACCTGATCGGCGCCTACCTGCCCGCCGACGTCTACGTCCGCCACCTTCGGATGCGCGGCGACGACGAGGTCCTGTTCGTCTGCGGCACGGACGAGCACGGGGTCGCCATCACTCTCGGCGCCGAGAAGGACGGCGGCGGCACCGACTTCCAGGCCTATGTGGACCGCTGGCACGACGACATCGACACCACCTTCCAGCGGTTCGGGATCGATTTCGACGTGTTCTCGGGCACCAGCGCCGAACGCAACCCGCTCCACGCACCGCTGGCCCGCGCCTTCTATCTGAGACTGCGCGAGAACGGGTTCCTGGTCCGCAAGGCCGAGGACCAGTGGTTCTGCAGCGGCTGCCAGAGGTTCCTGGCCGACCGCTACGTGTCGGGCACTTGCCCCTCGTGCGGCGCCGACGGCTGCCGCGGCGACGAATGCCCCACCTGCGGCACCTGGGTGGACGTCGCCGAGATCACGCAGGCGGTGTGCGGCGTCTGCCAGGCCTCGCCGGACTTGCGCCCGGCCGAGCACGACTATCTGGACCTGCCCGCCCTGGCCGAGGACCGGATCGCCGTATGGCTCGCCGAGCGCGGCGAGCACGGCTGGAAGCCCAACGTGGTCAAGTTCGTGGAGGGGATGCTGGGCGACTTGCGCCCGCGGCCGATCACGCGTGACCTGCCCTGGGGCGTGCCGGTGCCGACCGCCGACGGGCAGGGCGACGAGGCGGAGAACCGCGTTCTCTACGTCTGGTTCGACGCCCCCATCGGCTACGTCTCTGCCACCCAGGAGCTGCTGGCGGACCGCGGCGAGCCAGCCGACGCCTGGGAGAAGTGGTGGAAGGACGAGGACACCCGCCTGGTCCACTTCATCGGCAAGGACAACATCGCCTTCCACGCGCTGGTCTTCCCCTCGATGCTTCACGGCCAGGGCGAGGGGTGGGTGCTGCCCTCGGAGATCCCGGCGATGGAGTTCTACAACCTCGAGGGCGGCAAGTTCTCGACCTCGGAGAACCGCACCATCGACCTGGCCGACTTCCTGGAGCGCCACCCGGTCGACACGCTGCGTTGGACGCTGCTGGCGACCGCGCCCGAGACCGCCGACTCGGAGTTCACCTTTGCAGAGTTCCAGCGGCGCGTGAACGATGAGTTGAACGACGTGATCGGCAATCTCGCCAGCCGGGTCACCAAGTTCGTCGCCAAGAGGTTCGACGGCGCGTGGCCCGATGGCCCGGAGGACCTGCCGCCCGAGGCGGCCGACCTCCTGGACGCCGACCCGGTGGGAGGCGCGATCCGCGGCTTCCGGTTCCGCCGCTCCACCGAGGCCCTGCTGGAGGTCGCCCGGGCCGGCAACCGCTTCTTCGACGCCGCCGAGCCGTGGAAGGTCGTCAAGCAGGACCCGGCCGCCGCCGGCCAAGTGATGCTGTCATGCGGCGCCCTGCTGCGAACGATCGCGCACCATATGGCGCCGATGCTCCCCGGGTCGGCCGATCGCCTGCTGGCCATGCTGGGCTGCGAGGGCGCACTCGGCCCCTGGGAACCCGCCGCCCACGCCCCTCTCCACCCCCTCGCCGGCCGTGCGCTGGGAGACCTCGGCGCCAACCTCTTCACCAAGATCGACGACGACGCCATCGCCCTCGAGCAGCAGCGCCTGGCCGGCGCGGACTAGGCGCCGACGCACTCGCGCAGGTGCTTGCCGGGCCGGAACCGGATCGACTTTCCGGCCGGGATCGTGATGGCCTCACCCGTCTGCGGGTTGCGGCCGCGCCGCTCGGCCCGCTGGCGCACCTGGAAGGTCCCGAAGCCCACCACCGCCACGCCTTCGTCGCTGGACAGTCCGTGTCCGATCGCCGCAAGGACGGAGTCCACGATCGTTTCCGCCGAGAGCTTCGATGTCATGAGATCCTCGGCCACGTGTCCCACCAGGTCCGCCTTGTTCAAGAGAATGTGCCCCTCCCAGGGCCGGTGTTGGTTCCATTTCGCCGGTGTGTACCCGTATGTTCGCGTATCGGAGGGCCAATTCCAATGCCCAGTCTCGACCCAGGAATCCCAGCGTGAAACAGGTCACCATCAAGGTCCCCCACCCCCAGGACTCCGGTGACACGCTAGATCTGGCCGTGTGGGAGGGTGGGTCCGGACCCGTCATCCTGGCCGTGCACGGCATGTGTGACTCGAAATCGACTTGGAGGTCCATTTTTGAGCCCCTGGTATCACTGGGATACCGCGTGGCCGCCATTGACATGCCTGGCATTGGCGACAGCGACATCCCCGACGACCCTTCCTTCTACCGGGGGAAGAACCAGACGGCCGTCCTGCTGTCGCTCATGAATATCCTCTCCGAGGAGCCCATCGTCCTCATGGGGTCCTCGTTGGGGACGATCTACTGCGCCGCCGCGGCCCAGGCACATCCGGAACGGGTCGCCGCCCTGATCCTGATTGGTCCCCCCGGACGGTCGACAAGGGTGCCGCCGTTCTCGCTGGTAGCCTCCTGGGTCCGGCGCCTTGGTCCCGGTATGGACCGATTTGTTCCCTGGGAACGCCTTGTGCGCATGACTTACCGGATCGTCTTCCACGACACACGGAGGGTTCCTCCAGAGGCCATTGCGGAGAGCAAGCGCCTGATCGGCAGCCTCAAGCGTCGGGCCGCCATGACCTCCATCGCCAACGAGATCCGGCTCAACTCGACCGGCAAGCACAGCTTCTTCGATGACGTGTGGCGCGCTCTGTCGCTGACCGAGGTCCCCACCCTAGTGCTCACCGGCGACCACGACCGCGTCTGCAGCGCGGAGGGAGGGCGCGCCGTGGCGCACCAGATGCCCGACGCCGTCTTCAAGATCATCGAGTCGTGCGGCCATCTGCCCCATCTGGAGCAGCCGCAAGCGACGATGGCGCGGCTGGAGACATTCCTTGCCGGGATCCGGCGCGCCTAGAACGCGGCGGAGTCGACCGTTTCGGTCTCGATCGGTGCGGCTTCGACCGCGGTCGGTTCAGGCTGCGGCTTGAGCGTCTGACCGGGCCGCTGGATCGGGCCTTTGGACAGGCAGCGCGTGCAAATCTTCATCCGCCGCGTGTGGCCGTTCACGACCACCCGCAGCTTCTGGATGTTCGGCTTGAAGGTGCGCTTGTTGCGGCCGGTGGTATTGAGACCGACGCCGCCCTTGGCCTTCGGGATGCCACGTCGGGCGATCTTCATTCCGGTGCGGGTGTGCTTGCCGCAGATTTCACAGACTCGTGCCATGGCGATTGCGGCGAAGAGTCTAGTGGGCGCCGTGCCGCCCGGCAAGCGGCAGGGGGGCGTGTTGTCGGCCCCCCACAGGGGGGCTAATGTCTGCGACCCCCAGCCATGGACCGTACGACCCCGCTCAGCCACATGCACGAAACGGCCGGCGCCCGCATGGTGCCGTTCGCGGGCTGGAGCATGCCCATCCAGTACCGCTCCATCCTCGAGGAGGCTCTAGTCGTCCGGAGCGCCGTCGGGCTGTTCGACCTGACCCATATGGGCCGGTTCCGGTTCGAGGGCGAGGACGCGGCCGCGCTGCTGGACCGGGTGACCACCCACCAGGCCAGCGCCATGGCGCCGGGCCGGGTCCGCTACGGGCTGCTCTGCCAGGAGGACGGCGGGGTGCGCGACGACGTCCTGGTCTACCGCGAGGCGGACGGGGAGACGTGGTGGCTGGTGGTGAACGCCTCCAACGCGGACGCCGACGCGGCGTGGATCCGCGAGCAGGCAGGGGCCTCCGGCTTCGACGCATCGCTGGTGGACGAGACCGGCGCCCTGGCCATGATCGCGCTGCAGGGGCCCCGATCGACCGAAACCCTGGCGCCCCACACCGACTGCGCCCTGGACGCGCTCGGCTACTACATGTGCGACCGAGCCGATGCGTTCGGCCTGGAGAACATGTTCGTGAGCCGCACCGGCTACACCGGCGAGGACGGCTTCGAGATTTTCGTTCCGTGGGCGGATGCGCCGCGCGTGTGGGAGGCGCTGATCGAGTCCGGCCGGCCCCACGGGCTGGAGCCCATCGGCCTGGGCGCCAGGGACACGCTGCGGCTCGAGGCAGGCATGCCCCTCTACGGCCACGAACTGGGCACCGACATCAACCCCATCGAGGCGGGCCAGGGCTGGGCGCTGCGCTGGGCCGACGGCCACGACTTCATCGGGAGGGCCGCCCTGGAGGGCGTGCGCGCGACCGGCCCCGAAAAGTCGCTGTGGGGCTTCACCTCCGAGACCAGGCGGGTGCCCCGCCAGGGCACGCCGGTCGAGGAGGGCGGCCAGGTCGTGGGCGAGGTCGCTTCCGGCAGCCCCTCGCCCACCCTGGGCCTGTCCATCGGGACCTGCTTCCTCCAGAATGGCTCGCTGCCGTCGGGTGCCGCCGCCGCCCCCGGCCACGACATCGAACTCGACATCCGCGGCGAGAAAACACCCGCGACCCTGTGTACGCTCCCGTTCTACAAGCGAGAGAAGTGATCCCCCATGTCTGACAGACCGAACGACCGCCAATACACGCACACCCACGAGTGGGTCCGCATCGATGACGACGGCACCGCCGAAGTGGGCCTGACCGACTACGCGGTCGAGCAGCTGGGCGACCTGGTCTTCCTCGACCTGCCCGCCGAAGGCGCTGCGGTCGAGGCGGGCTCCGCCTGCGGCGAGGTGGAGAGTGTGAAGGCGGTCAGCGACCTGTACAGCCCGGTCTCTGGCACGGTGACCGCCTTCAACCAGGATGTGCTTGACGACCCCGGGGCGATCGGGGCCGACCCCTTCGCAAGCGGGTGGCTGTTCCGGGTCGAGGGCGCGACCGCCGTCGACGGGCTGGTCGATGCCGAGGGCTACGCTTCGGTGGTGGCCGAGGAAGCCCACTAGGACCGCCCCCTCCACTTCCCTCCCGTGCCCTACGTCCCGCACACACCCGAGGACGTCCGCGAGATGCTCGAGGTCGTGGGCGCTGAGTCGCTCGACGCCCTGTTCGAGGACATTCCCGAGGGCCTGCGGCTGGACGCCCTCGATCTGGATTCGGGGCTGTCCGAGGAGGACACCCTGCGGGTCATGGGCGATCTGGCTGCCGCCAATCATGCGGGCGGCGCGGATTTCCTGGGCGGCGGGATCGAGCATCACCTGATCCCGCGCGTGGTCGATGAGGTCCAGGGCCGCAGCGAGTTCTGGACCGCCTACACGCCCTACCAGCCCGAGGCCAGCCAGGGGACGCTGGCGGCCTTTTTCGAGTTCCAGACCATGATCGCGCGGCTGTGCGGGATGGACGTGGCCCAGTCCTCGCTCTACGACGGCGCCGGGGCCGTGGTCGAGGCGGTGGTGTTCGCGGTGAAGGTCACCGACCGCTCCACCGTGTGGCTCGGCGGCGGCCTGTCGCCCGAGACGCGCCGTGTGGTGGCCACGGTGACAGCCCACATGGACCTCACCGTGCGGACATGGCCGCTCGGTCCCGACGGCCGCAGTCTGGCCCCTGGCACCGACGGCGCTCCAACGTTGGACGACTCGGCCGCCTGCCTGGTGGTCGCCAGCCCCAACGACCTGGGCGTGATCGAGGACCTGGCGCCGTTCGCCGAGGCCGCGCACGCCGCCGGCGCCATGGCGGTGGCGGTCGCCCACCCGCTGACCCTGGGCGTCCTGGCGCCGCCCGGCGACTGCGGCTTCGACGTCGCCGTGGGCGACGGACAGACCCTCGGCGTGCCGCCCCAGTTCGGCGGCCCCGGCTTCGGGTTCTTCGCGTGCCGCGAGGACCAGGTCCGGTCCATGCCGGGCCGCATCGTGGGCGAGACGATCGACGGCGAAGGCAGGCGCGGCTTCGTCCTGACGTTCCAGACCCGCGAACAGCACATCCGGCGCGAGAAGGCCACCAGCAACATCTGCACCAACAACGCCCTGATGGCGCTGCGCGGTGCGGTGCACATGGCCGCTCTGGGGCCGGAGGGCCTGGCCGAGACCGGCCGCCGCATGTACACGATGGGCCACGAGACCGCCGACCGGGTCTTTGCCCTGGACGGCTACGGACCGGCCTGCAGCGCCCCGTTCTTCCACGAGTTCCTGGTCCGCTGCCCGGGCGGAGCGGACGGGGCGCAGGCCGTACACGACGCCCTGACCTCTGCGGGGGTCCGGGTGGGCGCGCCGCTGGCCGACCGGGGCGCGGGCTTTGCCGATTGCCTGCGGATCTGCGCCACCGAGGCCACGCGCGTGGCCGACATCGACACGCTCGTCGCCGGGCTCGAGGAGGCCCAAGCGTGAGCGCGCGGCTCCTGTTCGACGTGTCGCGGCCGGGCCGCCGCGCCTGGCACCTCCCCGCACCGGAGGTCGCGGACCGTGATCCGGCCGCGGATCTGGACGCCGATCTGCTGCGCAAGACGCCGCCGGGATTGCCGGAGGTGTCCGAGCTGGACCTGGTGCGCCACTACACGCGGCTCAGCCGCCTGAACATCGCCATCACGACGTCCTTCTATCCGCTCGGCTCGTGCACGATGAAATACAACCCGGTCATCAACGAGCAGGTGGCATCCCTGCCCGGTTTCGCCGACCTGCACCCGGGCGCCGACGCGTCCGACGCCCAGGGCACGCTGGAAGTCTGGTGGCGGCTCGAGCGGATCCTGGCCGAGGTCTCGGGCCTGCCCGCGATCAGCCTGCAGCCCTCCGCCGGCGCCCAGGGCGAGTTCACCGCGCTCCTGGTGGCCCAGGCCCACTTCGAAGCGCAGGGCGAAGAGCGCCACATCGTGCTGATCCCCGACACCGCCCACGGCACCAACCCCGCCAGCGTGGCGATGGCGGGCCTCACCCCGCGCGTCGTGGCGTCCGGAGACGACGGGCTGGTGGACCTGGCCGCCCTGGCGGCCGCCCTGGACGAGGTGGGAGACGACGTGGCAGCCATGATGATCACCAACCCCAACACCCTGGGGCTGTTCGAGACCGACATCACCGCCATCGCGGACCGGCTGCATGCGTGCGGCGCATTGCTCTACATCGACGGCGCCAACCTGAACGCCATCCTGGGGCGCACGCGGCCCGGCGACTGGGGTGCCGACATGATGCACTTCAACCTGCACAAGACCTTCTCGACGCCGCACGGCGGCGGCGGGCCCGGTTCGGGGCCGATCGGCGTCACCGAGGAGCTCGCTGTCTTCCTGCCGGTGCCGCGGGTCGTGCGGGGCGAGGACGGGCGATTTTCCGTCACGTCCGACGCGCCGGAATCGATCGGCCGCGTGCGTTCGAATTTCGGCAACTTCGGCATGTGGGTGCGCGCGCTGACCTACGCCCTGCGCCACGGCGCCGAGGGCCTGCGGCGAATCGCCGACCACGCAGTGCTGAACGCCAACTACCTGCGGGCGCGCCTCTCGGACGCCTATTACGTCCCCCACAACCGCACCTGCATGCACGAGTTCGTGGCCACCTCGCGCCACCAGCGCGAGCACGGCGTCAAGGCCGGCGACATCGCCAAGTGCCTGATCGACCACGGCATCCACCCGCCCACGATTTCCTTCCCGATTCCCGAGGCGCTCATGATCGAGCCCACCGAGACCGAGTCGAAGGAGACCCTGGACGAGTTCGTGGAGGCCATGGAGGCCATTGCGGCGCTGGCCGCCTCGGACCCGGACGCCTGCCGCGCGGCCCCGACGACCACGCCGGTGGGCCGGCTTGACGAAGTGCGCGCCGTTCGCAGCCCGTGCCTCTGCGCGCCGATAAGCGAGTGACCACCCGCCCGGTCCGCCTGCTGGACACCGGCCCCGGTGCGCCGGCCTGGAACATGGCCCTCGACGAGGCGCTGCTGGCGGGGGACGACACGACCATGCGCTTCTACTCCTGGGACCCGGTCGGGATCAGCCTGGGCCGGTGGCAGGACATCGCGGCCTTCACTCATCGGCCCGAGCCGGTCGTGCGACGCCTGACCGGCGGCGGAGCCATCCTTCACTCGGACGCCCTGACGATTTCGCTGACTGTTCCCATGTCGGACCCTCTCTACACCGGCTCCGTCGCGGCCTCCTACGCGCGCGTCCACGGCTGGATCACGGCCGCCCTGGGCGCGGCGGGCCTGGCGGTCACCCCGGTCGGCGCGGCAGGCGACGAGACCGACCCGTGGTGCTTCGAGCGCCGCTCGGCCGCCGACCTGGTGGCCGCAGACGGGTCCAAGATCGTCGGCTCCGCCCAGCGCCGGCGCGGCGGCCGTGTGCTGCACCACGCATCGATCCAGGTGGAGGGCGTGGACGGGGGCGACCTGGCGGCTCATCTGGCGGACCACCTGGGGATCCTGGATCTCGAACCGCGTCCCGGGGCGCCCACGAGAGCCGAGACAGCCGAAGCCGACCGCCTCGCGTTGGGTCGATACGGCCCCGACACCACCTGGACGCGTGAAACGAATCGCCCCGCCCCGTAGATTGGGGGCAATGCTCCCGCAACGCGCGGCCCTCTGTCTTTGCGCCCTGCTCATGGCGCCCGCCGCCTGGAGTCAGGCCCCTCCCGGTGAATGGTGGCAGGGCGACCCGTTCGCTTTCGCCGCGTACGGCGCCGCAGTGACGGCGATTGACAACCTGGACCGCGACGGGCTGGACGACATGGTGGTCGGGGCCCCGTTCGCGAACACGTCCGCCGGCCCCGACTCGGGCCGTATCCACGCCGTTTCCGCAGCAGACGGTCGGCTCCTGTGGACCCTGGGAGCCGAGGCCGAGGGAGAGCGGTTCGGCTCTGCCCTGGCACGCATCGGTGACGTGGACCGCGACGGCGTCTGTGATCTGGCGGTCGGCGCCTGGCGCCACGGCCCTGACTGGTCGGGACGCGTCTATCTGGTCAGCGGACATGGCCGGGCCCTCTGGGCCGTGGACGGCGTCGGCGTGAACGAGGAGTTCGGCCGTGTCCTGTGCGGTCCCGGTGACCTGAACGGCGACGGGATCCCTGATGTGGCGGTCGGTGCGTGGCTGCACGACGGCGAGGCCGGCGAGAACGCCGGCCGTGTGGTGCTCTTGTCAGGCCACGGATTCGAGATCTCCCACCTGGACGGTCAGGCCCAGGGCGACTGGTTCGGGGCGTCGCTGGCTGCACCGGGCGACCTGGACGGCGACGGACTCGCGGATCTGCTGGTCGGCACGCCCCAGGCAGACGGTCCAGAGGGTCTCTGGAACGCCGGACGAGCCCAGGCCTTCTCGGGACTCGGCCATGAGATCTTGCGCATGGACGGCCCGCTTCGGCGCGGTCGGCTGGGCACATCCGTCGCGGCGCTCGGCGACCTGGACAATGACGGCCGCTCCGAGACCGCTATCGGCGCACCGGGTGCCGCCTACGGCGCCGGTCTTGTCGTCGTCGTAGACGCCCACGGCATGCCGCTGTGGACGCTTGCCGGAGGTGCGGAGGACGAGGCGCTCGGCAGCGCCCTGGCGGGCGGCGGGGACCTGGACGGCGACGGGCTGCCCGACCTGCTCGCCGGCGGACGCGAACTCGTCCGCGCCTTGACGGGGACGGGCAATCCCCTCTGGACGGCGTCAGGTCCCGGCAGCGGCACCGGCTTCGGCAAGGCGCTGGCGATCCTGGACGACGTCAACGGCGACAACACCGCCGAGGCGGCACTCGGGGCGCCCTTCAGTGATGACCCCGCCTCGCTGCGGCCCCGCTCAGGCGTGCTGGAACTGCGCGCGGGCCAGGGTCCGCGCCTGTGGACTGCCGACGGTTCCTCCTGGGTGGCCGCCACGGCAGGCTGGGAGCCGCCGCCCACCGCCACAGCGGAGCCCGCCGACGACGGCGTGCGCCGCTACGGCCACGGCTGCTGGAACCTGGCCGCCACATGGCGCAACTCGCCCAACGTTTCCACCGACCACTTCGAGATCGGACTGCGAGGTGCGCCGCCCTTCGCCCCCGCCTTCCTTCTGGTCGGCGCCAGCGACTCCTTCTGGGGCGAGCACCCCCTGCCCCTGGATCTGGGCGCGATGGGCCGCATGCCGAGGGGCTGCGTCCTGTTCGCCGACCCCGCCCTGCTGATCCCGATCACCACCGACGAGGACGGCCGCGCCGCCGCCCACATCCGCGTCTCGTCCGAGCCCTGGCTGGTCGGCGTCACGCACTACGCCCAGTGGGCGGTGCGCATGCCCTGGCCCCACGCGTGGGGCTGGGCGCTCTCCGACGCCCTCCAAGTCACCGTCCGTCCGTAGCGCGAAGAGGTCCCTGCCGCTGCTGGCCGTTTGGCCCTTTCGAGGGCCCGCGAGAGCCTGTCTCGAGGCCCTTTGTTTCGCTTAAACGCCAGCAGGTGCAGAGGGCGTCGATTCTGGGTCGAGCCGGTAGGCGGCGGGGGTGGGCTTCAGGGGCCGCAGGAAGTGGAGGGGTCGGCGCAGGCCGCCGGGGCCGGGCGCGGGCTTCGTGTCGCGCCTCCACTGCTCATAGACCGCGCGCGACTTGGCGGTGTCGACCGACACGTCGCCCGGCTTGTCGCCGGACTGTGCGGGCGTCACCACCACCTTCTGGTGCCAGCAGTGCATGCCGCTGATCGGGTCGGGGTGGACCGGGAAGGTGAGGTTCTGGTGGACACCGCCGTCGGTCCAGAAGACCCGCGAGGAGTCGGGGTCATCGGACTTGTAGGCGCCCGGTCCGCGCCGGACGCGCAGGCTCACCCGGCTGCCCTTGCGCGACAGGTCCACCTCGCTGGACGACCAGCTCTGGGCCTGTGGGCCGCCCTTCAGCCTCCAGCGCCCCAGGTGATGGCTGCAGGCGACCACACCCGGCCGCAGGCCTTCCGTGACCCAGACCGGCACCACGAAGTGGCCGATGTCGGTGGCGACGCGCGCGGCGTCCCCCGTCGCCACACCGATCCGCTCGGCGTCTTGCGGGTGCAGCCACAGCGGGTTGGTGTGGCTGATCTCGTAGAGCCACTTGGCGTTGCCCGACCGCGTGTGGATCAGGTTCGGCAGCCGGAAGGTCGGCAGCAGCAGGTATTCGCTCTTGCCTGAGTCGATCTTCGAAGGATGCACATGGCTCTCGATGTAGCCCGGCAGGGTCTGATCCTCCCACCCCCACTCGGCCATGGTGGACGAGTAGATCTCGAGGCGGCCGCTGGGCGTCTCGAAGCCGCGCCGTCGCGTGCCGTCCCCCATGTCCACGCCGCCGCCGTCATCGACCTCCTCCTCGTGGCGCATCGTCGTCTCGCCCGGCACCGCGAACGCGCCCACGCGCCGCATGTATTCCAGCGGCTCCATGCCCTCGGCGGCGGCCGCCTCCGGCAGCCCCGGCACCGAGTTCTCGAACATCCACCGGTAGTGCTCGCTCGCGGTGATGCGCTCCCCCTCGCGGTAGGGCGATTCGAAGTGCTGCCGGATGCCGCGCTCGCCGTCCGGGTCCATCCGCCAGGACAGCTCGGTCCAGAACTCGTCCTCCTCCCACACCTCGCCGGGATTGGTCTCGCTAGTGCGGTCGAACGATTCGCCCGCGCGCTCGCGATGCACCCGCATCACCGGCTGCCGGAAGCCGATCCAGCGGCCGGCGTGGGTCTCCTGGCTCATCAGGTCGTGGCGCTCGGTCGAGTGCCCCATCGGCAGCACGTAGTCGGCGAAGAACGCGGTCTCGTTCCAGGTCGGCGTCAGCGCCACGTGGCAGCCCACTTGGTCCTCGTCGGCCAGCATCTCCAGCCAGGAGCCGCCGTCGGGATTGGTCCAGACCGGGTTGTAGACGCGCGTGAAGTAGGTATCGATGCGGCGGCCCTGCTCGCGCAGCAGGTGCGGCAGCAGGAAGGAGAGTTCGTGGTGGCTGAGCGGCCACTGCTTCGGCCAGATCACCTCGTTCCAGCGCGAGTGCGGGGGCGGCTCGTTGGCCGCCTTCGGCACGAACTTGTTCCAGCGGTTGGGGGCCACGCCGCCCACCGTCCCCACCGCGCCCATCAGGACCTGCAGGAAGTAGAGGCATCGCGCCACCTGCCAGCCGCCCAGGTTGCCCGAGGCCGCCGAGCGCCAGACGTGAGACGAGAAGGCCGTGCCAGCGTCACAGATCCCGTCCGCCACCTCGCGCAATTGCGCCGCTGGCACGCCTGACTCCGCCTCGGCGGTCTCGGGCGTCCACTCGCGGTACTGCTCGCGCAGCAGGTCCAGGAAGGCGGGAAAGGTCCGAGGGCCCTCGGGGCGGGCCGACGCCAGCCACTGTTCCCAATTGACCCACCGCTCTAGGAATTCACGGTTCTCGGCCTCGCGGCTGAGAATCTCGTGGGCGATCGCGAGCAGCATGGCCGCCTCGGTGCCCGGCCACGGCGCCAGCCAGTGGTCCGCCATCGACGCGGTGTTGGAGAGCCGCGCGTCGACCACGGCAATCTTGGCGCCCGCCGACTTGGCATCCATGATCCGCTGGGCGTGGGGGTTGAAGTAGTGGCCGGTCTCCAAGTGCGCGCTGATCAGCAGCATGAAGCGCGCGTTCTCGTAGTCGGGGCTCGGCCGGTCGTCGCCCGACCAGAGCGAGTAGCCCAGCCGCGCCGCGCCCGAGCAGACGTTGGTGTGCGAGTTGTGGCCATCGATCCCCCAGGCCTTCAGCACCCGGTCCATGGTGCCGTCGTGGCCCGGCCGGCCCACGTGGTACATCACTTCGTCGTGGCGGCCCTCGTCGAAGGCGGTCGTGATGCGGCCGGCCAGGTCATCCAGGACCTCGTCCCAGCCCACCTCCTCGAACTTGCCCGCGCCGCGTTTCCCGACCCGCTTCAGCGGATGGAGGATGCGGTCGGGGTCCTCCAGTTGGCTGAGCGTGGCCGGGCCCTTGGCGCAGTTGCGGCCGCGCGAGCCCGGGTGGCGGGGATTGCCCTCGATCCGCGAGATCTGCCCCGTCTCGTGGTCCACGTAGCAGAGGAGCCCGCAGCCAGCCTCGCAGTTGAAGCAGATCGTCGGATGGAGCGAGTAGGTCCTCTCGACCTTTTCGGGCCACTTCTTCGCGTCCCACTCGCTCCATTCCCCCCACTCCTCGAAGGGCGGGTAGGCCGACAGTTCGCCGTCGTTGCTGGCCTGCGTCACAGCGGCATCCTAAGCGCTGGGACGGACCGTTTCCCCGCACCAAACAACACCCTCGTTCCATCCTGCACCAAGTCGTTCCGGTTAGGATGTTGGACTGGCAAGGACAAAGAGATGAAGACCATTTCCCTGGGAACTGTCGCCGGCATCGCCGTCTGGGTCGCCACAACGGCTGGCGCGCAGAGCGTCCTGCACGTCATGCACGGCGAGACGGACTACGACAACCTGGGCCAGTCGGTCGCCGGTGCGGGCGACGTGAATGGCGATGGCTTCGCCGACTTCATCGTCGGCGTGCATCTGGATGACAACAACGGCAACAGCTCGGGCAGCGCCCGGGTCATGTCAGGCCGTACCGGCTCCCTGATCTGGATTTTCAACGGAGATTCGGTCGGCGACCAGTTCGGCTGGTCGGTCGATGGCGCAGGAGATGCAAACGGCGACGGACACGCCGACCTGATCGTCGGGGCCAGGAACGACGATCCGAACGGGAGCAACTCGGGCATGGCCCGCGTGTTCTCGGGCCAGGACAACTCCATCCTCTACTCCTTCGCCGGCGACAGCGGCGGCGACACGTTTGGCTGGTCGGTGGCCGGTGCCGGGGACGTCGATGCGGACGGATTCTCCGATCTGATCGTCGGTGCCAACGGGGACGACAACAACGGATCCAAGTCCGGAAGCGCCCGTGTCCTCTCGGGCCTCACAGGCAGCGTCCTCTATACATTCAGCGGGGATTCAGCGGGAGACGAGTTCGGCTACTCGGTGGACGGACTTGGCGACGTCAACGGGGATGGCTTCGGGGATGTCGTGGCGGGGGCGCCGGATGACGACAACCTGCTCTCCAATTCGGGCTCCATCCGGGTCCATTCGGGATTCGACGGATCCGTCCTGTACATGATCGACGGCGACGTGCCTACGCAGACCAAGGGCGACCAGTTCGGCTTCGCGGTGGCCGGCACGGGTGACGTGAACGGCGACGGGGTGCCCGACCTGGTCGTGGGTGCTCCCTACGACGACAACAACGGCGACGCTTCGGGCAGCGCATGGGTGCTGTCCGGAGTGAACGGAGCGGCCCTGTTCGTGTTCGACGGCGATTCGAGCGGCGACCACTTCGGCCGGGCCGTAGGCGGAGCCGGCGACGTGGACGGGGACGGCCTGGCGGATTTCGTCGTCGGCGCCAAGTACGACAGCATCGGTGGCCTCAACAACGGGAGCGCGCGCGTGATCTCGGCGCTCGGCTCCGAACTCTTCACGCTGACGGGCCCCACGGACTTCGACAATCTGGGCCACTCGGTGAGCGGCGCGGGGGACACCAACGGGGACGGCTTCGACGACGTCATCGTGGCAGCCCACCTGGCCGGCGAGACCGGCACCAACACCGGCAGCGCCTGGGTGCACTCAGGTGCGGGCCACGTGGCGACCAGCGGTTGGGGCTGCAACGGCTTCACGGCCAGCTGGCTGCACACCCCGCAGCTGCCGTCCGGCGACTTCACCTTCGTTTGCCGGTCCGAAACGGACATCAGCTTCTATGGCTTCACGATCAACATCGCCTTCAAGCCTCCGCTCGGCGGGCCGCTGGACCTGACGATCATCGGTGCGCCCGGCTGCACGCTCTGGGCCAATTTTCCCGGATCGTGGCTGTTCCCGGGCAACCCGGTCAGCACCACACAGGCGGAGACGATCGTGCCGTTGCCCGTCGACCCCTGGCTGGACGGGGCGGGTCCGTTCCTCGCCCAGTGGCTCATCATCCACCCCTTCGCGGGCTTCAATTCGTTGAAAGCGTCGCTCTCCGACCAGGTGTTGTTCACCCTGCATCTGTAGCGGGGGTCAGCTGAGGGGGGGATCCTGGCCGGCGCAGATCCAGAGGTGTTCGTGGATCAGCAGGCCGGCGAGGGCGCAGCCGGCACCCCAGAGGGCCGCGGTGTCGAAAGAACCGCTGACCAGGACCAGCAGGATCGCGGCCACGTGACCAAGGCCGACCGAACCGAGCCAGAAGGGGATGCGGCCGGGCCCGTGGGTGACCCACGAGGCGGCGCGGCGCGCGTCGGGCGTCCCGCGATGCATCTGCCGCTCGCCGAGGCCGATCACCACCGCGTCCAGGACCAGGGCAAAGACCAGGACCTTGCCCAGGAACGGTGCGAGCTCCTCGGCGGCTGGCACCCAGGGCGAGGCCAGAAGCAGCGCGGCAGCGCCGGCAAATACCGACTGGACAGCCAGGTGCGGCGCCAGCAACGCGCTCTGCCAGTAGTCGCGCCCGCGCGCCTGATGGAACAGGAAGGCTGTGTAGACCGCGGTAGCGAGCGCGAATGCACTCAACGGCCAGAGCAGTGCCGCCGCCGCTCGCGACGCCCCCACCGCGCCCAAAGCCAGCACAGCGGTCAGCAGCGCGCCGTAGCCGGAGATGATCACCGCGCCGCGCACCAGCCAGGACTTCCACTGTGGACGGGTCAGGATGCGCAGGAAGCGCGCCGGCTGCTTCAGGTCACCCACCAGCAGCGCGCCGGTCAGCCCGAGGAACAGGACGCCGAGGCCGGCCGCCGCCGCCATGAACCCGTCGCCCTCCGTGCTCCCTCCCACCATCCGCACCAGGGCCGCCACCAGAACGACACCGGCCGAAATCCCCTTGGTCCAGATATAGGCGGAGACCCGCCAGCCCCAGGGCCGTTCGTGTGGCACGTCGTAGGTGACGCGCGCATCTGCCAATGCCCGGGCCTCGTCCAGGTGTTTCCCCGAGGCCTTGGTCCACAGGCCCGCCGCGCCGATCGCCTGGCGGCCGCGGCGCTCCGCCGCGCGCTGACCCTGCTCCTGCGCCGCCATGTAGCCGGTCCCGCGATCGGCGGCGCCGGGATCCAGGTTCTGGGGGGCGGCCTCTTTGTAGAAGACCTTCGGCTGGGTGCCCTTCTCGGGCTTGCGCACGGTGACCGCCTCGCGCTCGATGAACTTCGAGATCGCGCTCTCAGGCTCGTCCAGGTCGCCCGACAGGATCGCCTGCTCGGGGCACACCACCTCGCAGGCGGGCTTCAGGCCCCGGTCCACCCTGTGTGAGCAGTAGTGGCACTTGGCGGCGGTCTGGGTGGCCGGATCGATGTAGAGCGCGTCGTAGGGACACGCCTGCATGCAGGCCTTGCAGCCGATGCACTCCTTGCCGTCGAAGTCGACGATCCCGGTGTCGCGCCGGAACAGCGCCGCCGTCGGACAGATGTCCATGCAGGGCGCGTCCTCGCACTGGTTGCAGCGCAGAACTGAAAACGTGCGCTTGGCGTCAGGGAAAGCCCCCGTCTCCACGTACTTGACCCAGGTCCGGTAGACGCCCAGGGGAACGTCGTTCTCCTCCTTGCACGCCACCGAGCAGGCGTGGCAGCCGATGCAGCGGCTGTGATCGATGGCAAACCCGTAGCGCAAGGATGGCGAGCCTAGCGAGCCGCTAGGATCTTCCGCCATGCACACGACTCGCCGAATCCTGATGCTCCTGCTGCTGGCTGGGTGCGCCGGCCAGGAGACGCCCATGGACAGCGATTCCCCCTGGGGGAATCCGAACCCCATGGAACCTAGGGTCCTGTGGAATGGCGGTGATGCGGCAGGTTGGAGGCAGTGCGGGCCGGGCTCCTTCGAGGTCGTGGACGGGGCACTGGTGGCCCGCGGCGGCATGGGAATGCTCTGGTATGCGGAGGAGTCCTACGCTGACTTCACACTCAGCCTGGAGTGGAAGGTGACCAGGCCCGAGGACAACTCGGGCATCTTCGTGCGCTTCCCCGACCCCGGCGGCGACCCGTGGGTGGCGGTGAACGGCGGGTACGAGATTCAGATCTGCGACACCGCCGACGACAAGCACAACACCGGCTCGATCTATTCATTCCAGGGGCCGAGCAAAGTGCCCACTAGGGCTGTCGGCGAGTGGAACCACATGGAGATCTTCGTTTCCGGCCAGCACTACCGGATCAGCGTGAACGGGCTAGTCGTTAACGAGTATGTGGGTGACCGGACGCTGGAGGGCTTCATCGGCATCCAGAACCATGATGACGGCTCGCCGGTCCACTACCGCAACATCCGCGTCCACGAGCACCAGTCGGCCACCAAGTGACCGGCGACACGCCGCGCCACGGCGCGCTGGGCCTGCGGCTCGGTGTGATGATGCTGCTCCAGTACATGGTCTGGGGCGCTTGGCTGCCGCTGGCGGCACGCTACCTGTCAGCGTCCATCGAGAGCGGTGGCCTTGGCTTCACCGGTGGCGAGATCGGAATGATCCTCGGGCTCGCAGGATCGATCGGCGCGATCAGTGCGCCCTTCATCGCCGGCCAGCTGGCGGACCGCCTGTTCCGGACCGAGCGGGTCCTGGCCTGCCTGCTCGCGATGGGTGCCGTCGTCAAGTGGGTGACGGCGTCGCAGACCTCGGTCAACTCCTGGCTGTGGCTGTCGATCCTCTACAGCGTCCTCTACATGCCGACCCTGGCGCTGTCCAACTCGCTCGCATTCTCGCACCTGCGCGATCCGGACGCCGAATTCCCGCGCGTCCGCGTGTGGGGCACGATCGGCTGGATCGCCGCCTCATGGATCTTCCCCATGCTGTGGCTCCAGCAGGACCTAGTGGCTGGATGGATGCCGCCCTTCCTGACCGGCCCGGAGGTGGAGGGGGTCACCGCACGGCTGGCCGACAGCCTGCGCTTCTCCGGCGTCATTTCCGTCCTCTACGCGGCCTACTGCATGAGCCTGCCGGCCACCCGCCCGAACAAGGACGATGGCGACTCGCTGGCGTTCAAGGGCGCCTTCGGCCTGCTGCGCCGGCCGTCGTTTGCGGTCATGGTCTGCGCCAGCCTGCTGGTCAGCTCGATCCACCAGGTCTATTTCCTCCAGGCGGGCCCATTCCTGTCAGCCATCGGCCTGACCGATAGCCAGATCGGCCCCGCCATGACGGTCGGCCAGTTCTCCGAGCTGGCGGCGATGGCGCTGCTGGGATGGATGCTCAAGACCCTGGGCTTCCGCCGCGTGCTGACCATTGGCACCATCTGCTACGCGCTGCGCTACTGCGTCTGGTCGATGGTCGACCTGCCGACGGAGATCCTTGTAGCCAGCCAGTTCCTGCACGGCTTCTGCTACGCCTGTTTCTTTGCGGCCGCCTACATCTACGTGGACCGGATCGCACCTCCCGATCTGCGCCACAGCGCCCAAACCGTGTTCGGAATCATCATCCTGGGCGGCGGGCCGGTGATCGGCGGCTGGATGTCGGGTGCCCTGCAGGAGACGGTGATGATCGGCGACGAGATGACCCTGGCCGCCTTCTCGCCCCTGTGGCGCGTGCTCTCCCTGATCGGCGCCGGTGCCACCCTGCTGATAGCCCTCTGCTTCCGCGACGAGACGCAATCCCCCGCGGCGACCGACTAGAATCCCCGCCATGTCACTGCGGATCGGCTTCGTCGGCGCGGGCTTCAACACCCGATTCCACATCCAGTCCCTGGTGGAGGTCCGCAACTGCGAGGTCGCCGGCGTCGCGAGCCGCACCCTCGCGTCCGCGGAGTCCGCTGCGGGTCTGGCGCACGAGCTCGGCCTAGGTGAGGCGCACACCTTCGAAGACGTCGAAGAGATGGCCGCGGACGAGGGCATCGATGCCATCTGGATCAATGCGCCCAACGACTCCCGCGTCGCGGTGATGGAGTCAATTCAGGCCGGCAACGCCGGCCGCGACACGCCGTTGCTGGGCATCGCCTGCGAGAAGCCGCTGGCGCGCAACTGCGTGGAGGCCGCCCGGGTGGCGGAAATCGCAGCCCAGATGGGCGTGCCGACCGGCTACCTCGAGAACCAGGTCTTCAGCCCCGCCGTCGAGCGCGGCAAGGAGGTGATCTGGGGCCGAGCGGTGCCGCTGACCGGGCGCCCCTACCTGGCGCGCGCCGCCGAGGAACATTCCGGTCCCCACGCGCCGTGGTTCTGGCAGGGGCGGCTGCAGGGCGGCGGCGTTCTGAACGACATGATGTGCCACTCGGTCGAGACGGCGCGCTACCTGCTGACCGCGCCCGGCGCCCCGCGCTCCTCGCTGACCCCCGTGTCGGTCAGCGCGCAGATCGCGTCCCTCAAGTGGTCGCGCCCCGAATACGTCGAGCGCCTGAAGGCCGAGCACGGCGACGAGATTGACTACGCGAAGGCGCCCTCCGAGGACTTTGCCAGCGCGACCTTCACCTACGCGGACGAGGACGGACGCACCGTGATCAGCGAGGTCACGACCTCGTGGTCGTTCGTGGGTGCCGGCCTGCGCCTGTCCTTTGAACTGCTCGGTCCCGAATACTCGATGCGCGCCAACAGCCTGGACACCGGGCTCGAGGTCTTCCTCAGCAGGCGTGTGGCCGGCGACACCGGCGAGGATCTGGTGGAGAAGCAGAACGCCGAACAGGGCGTGATGCCGGTGGTGCCCGACGAGGCCTCGGCCTACGGCTACGCCGCGGAGAACCGCCACATGGTGCACGCCTTCCTCGCGGGCGAGGCTCCGCGGTTGACCTTCGACGACGGCGTGGCGGTGGTGCGGATGCTGATGGCCGCCTACCGCTCCGCCGAGACACAGGCCGCCGTCGACCCGCGCGACGATGGCCTTGCTGACTTCGTCCCCGCCGTCGCGCAGGGGACCTGGAACCCAAAGGATGGAAACGAATGACGACGACGCGACGCACCTTCCTCAAGACCACGGGCGCCGCAGCCGCGGCCGCCTCCCTGCCTGCCAGCGCCTACGCGCGCGTGATGGGCGCGAACGAGCGCATCCACATCGGGGTCATCGGCACCGGTGGGATGGGGACCGGCCACGTGGACGCCTTCAGCCGCTGGCACAGCCTGGGCCACGGCGACGTGGACGTGACGGCACTGGCCGACGTCTGCCGCCCCCACCTGCAGCACGCGCACAGCGTCGCGACCGGCAACCAGGAGGGTGCAGAAGTCGCCACCCACCGCGACTATCGCGAACTGCTGGACCGCAGCGACGTCGACGGCGTGGTCATCGCCTCGCCGGAGCACTGGCATGCCCAGATGTCGATCGACGCGATGGCAGCGGGCAAGGACGTGTACTGCGAGAAGCCGATGACGTTCCACCTGTCGGACGCCATCCGGGTCCTGGATGCGGCGAAGGACGGCAGCCAGGTGTTCCAGGTCGGCACCCAGCACGTGAACCAGCGCAAGTACCACGCGGCGAAGGAGATCGTGGACTCGGGCGCCGCCGGACCGCTGGTCTGGAGCCAGACGTCCTACTGCCGCAACAACCCGACCGGTGAGTGGCTCTACTACGCCATCGACCCCACGGTGGTGCCAGGCCCGGAGCTGGACTGGAAGGCCTGGTGCGGTCCGCAGGGCGAGGTCCCCTTCGACACCAACATCTATCACCGCTGGCGGCGCTACAGCGCCTGGTCCACCGGGATCATCGGCGACCTGCTGGTACACGTCGTCACCCCGATGGTCTGGGCGATGGGCCTCGGCTGGCCGACGCGCATCCAGGCCACCGGCGGCCACTACGTCGACAAGGTGATGGACAACTTCGACCAGGTGAACCTGACCGTCCAGTGGGGCGACCGCCACACGATGATCGTGGCGGGCTCGACCTCCAACGAGCGCGGCCTCGAGCCCATGATCCGCGGCCACAAGGCCAACATCTTCCTGCAGGGCAAGGACGTGGTGGTGCGGCCCGAGCGCGTCTACGCGGATGACGTCGACGAGCAGCGCATCGACTGCGAGCCGGTGAGCGACCATCTCGAACACCGCAAGCACTGGCTGAACTGCATGCGCGAGAGGACCGAGCCCCTCTCGAACGCCGAGTTGGGCGCCCAGTTGATGGTCATGGTGGACTTGGCCGCCCGCTCCATGTGGGAGGGCCATACCTTCGCCTTCGATCCCGAGTCGCGCACCGCGAAGGCCCTCTGAGCCGGACCGCCGCAACCCAGGCGGTCGGCGACCGAACGGTCGTACGGCTGGCGCGCGCGGCCATGGCCACGCGATTCGAGTTCGTGCTGGTCGGCACCGACGGCTCGCAGCTGCGAGCGGCCGGCGAGCGGGCGCTCGACGAGGTGGCGGCCTGGGAGGGCCTGCTGAGCCCCTTCCTGCACGGCTCATGGGTGTCGCGCCTGAACCGCGACGCAGTGGCGGGCCCGGTCACGGTCCCGGCAGAGGTGTTCGCATTCCTGCATCGGTCTGTCGAGTTGTGGAGGGAGACAAGCGGCGCCTTCGACCCCACCGTCGGACCGTTGATGGCGGCCTGGGGGCTGCGTGGTGCGGACGAGGCGAACGAGGAGGCCCGTGCCGCCGCTGCCGCCTCCGTCGGCATGGACGGGGTGGTCCTCGACACGGCCACACGGACGGTGGCGTACACGCGGCCGAACATGGCGCTGGACGTGGGCGGGGTGGCCAAGGGCTGGGCGCTGGACCGGGCCGCCGAGGCCATCCGGGAATCCGATGCGGTCGTGAACGGCTTCCTGCTGCACGGGGGGACCTCGACGGTGGTTGCAGCCGGTCGCGACGCCGAAGGCCGCCCGTGGCGAGTGGGCGTGGCCTCTCCGGCAGATCCGCAGACAGTGACCGAGACAGTGGATCTCGCCGACAGTTCCCTGTCCGTCTCGGCACCCCACGGACGCACATCAAGCACGGGCCACCCGCATGTGATGGATCCCCGCTCCGGCCGGCCGGCTGAGGCCTGTCCGCTTGCGGTCGTGACCGCCCGCGACGCCACAACAGCCGATGCACACTCGACCGCGCTGCTGGTGGCCGGCGGAAGCGAGGCCGCTAGATTGGACCTCGCATGAGTGACTCCGGCATGAGCGGATTCGGCGTTGACCGCCGCACGTTCCTTACCCATGCAGCCACCGGCCTGGCCGCCGTGGCACTGTCGCCTGATCTGGCAGCGCTGCTGCCGCCGCGGCCGCGTGGCAAGCAGGTCGGCATCGGACTTGTCGGCTGCGGCCGCCAGGGCCGCAAGATTCTTCGCGAACTTGCCAAGATCGAGGGCTGCCGCGTGGCTGCGGTCTGCGATACGGACGGCCGACGCCTGAAGCGGGCCGGCCAGATCGCGGGCGACGGCGCAGAGTCGTTTGCCGACGCCGCCGCCATGCTCGCGGACGCCAAGGGCGTGGACGCGGTGGTCATCGCCACGCCGACCCACAAGCACCTGGAAGTCACCCTCGCCGCCATCGAGGCCGGGCGCGCGGTGTACATCGAGACACCGCTAGAGAACACCAATGAGCGAGCCGGCGCCCTGGCCCAGGCTGCCGCATCCGCCGGTGCGCCGGTCGCGGCCGGAGCCACCGCCCGCACCAACCCTGTCTACAAGCTGGCCCGATCGTTCCGCCGCTCCGGCGCCATCGAGGACGTGGTCAGCGTTCGCGCCCAGTGGATGGACAAGACTTCATGGCGCACGGCCGCCGGCGATCCGGTCCGCGACAAGGCCCTCAACTGGAAACTGGACCAGGACGTCAGCCTGGGGCTGCCAGGCGAGATGGGCTGCCACGCGTTCGACCTGCTGCACTGGTTCTGCGGCATCCAGCCGACCGCGGTCACAGGCGGCAGCGCCGTGGTCTTCCACCACGACGGCCGCAAGGTCGCCGACACCGCCCATCTGAGCCTGTCCCTGCCTCGAGGGGCGCACATGACCTGGGAGGCAAGCCTGGCCAACTCATACGACGGGGAACTGGCGGTGATCCGGGGCACGGGCGGCACCTTCCGCCTGGCGGAAACCCATGCGTGGCTCTTCAAGGAGGCCGACTCCCCCACCCAGGGCTGGGAGGTTTACGCCCACCGCGAGATGGTCGGCAAGGAGCAGGGCATCGTCCTGATCGCCGACGCCACCAAGTTGGCGGCGCGATCCAAGCTGGAGGAGGGGATCGGTCTGCCGCATCCGCCGCTCTACTACGCGCTCCACGCCTTTGTCACCGCAGTGGCCGAGGGCGGCGAACCCGGCTGCACGGTGGTGGACGCCCTGCCGGCGACATCCGTGTCGGTGTGGGCGGCCCACGCCGCCCGATCGGGCGAGCGGATCCCGCTCGGCCCTGGACCCGAGGGGCCCAAGTGATCCGCAGAGCCCTCCCTGCTGCCGCCCTCCTGCTCGGCGCCTGCACGGCGCAGGAGCCCATCGCGGCAGAACCCACCCGTGTGCTGGTCTACGTCCAGTCGGCGGGCTACGAGCACGGCGTCGCCAAGCGCGCGGAGCAGGACGGCCTGAGCCTGGTCGAGCGCCAGTGGCAGGCCTGGGGTGGCGAGGACGACCGCCTTGCGGTGACTTGCTGGGATCCGGCCACCCCGTTCACAGCCGAGAGGCTGGAGCGCTTCGACGCGGTCTTCTTCTACACGACCGGCGAACTGCCTGTCCCGATGGAGAGCCGCCAGGCGCTGCTCGCCTGGGTGGACTCCGGCGGCGCCTTCACCGGTGCCCACTGCGCCACCGACACCTATTACGAGTGGGCACCCTGGGGCGACCTGATCGGCGCCTACTTCGATGGCCACCCCTGGCACGAGGAAGTCCGGGTCACCGTCGAGGACGGCGCCCACCCCTCGACCACACATCTGGGGGACTCGTTCGCCATCACCGACGAGATCTACCAGTTCAAGTCGCCCTACGCGCGCGACCGCCTGCACGTACTGCTGACTCTCGACACGTCGTCCGTGTCCCTCGACAAGCCAACTGTCAAGCGCACGGACGGTGACTTCGCGATCAGCTGGACGCGTGAGCAGGGCGAGGGCCGCGTCTTCTACACGGCCATGGGCCACCGCCCCGACGTCTGGCAGGACCCCCGTTTTCGGCGCCATCTCATTGAAGGCGTCCTCTGGGCTGCTCGCCGATAGCGGGGCTCCGGTAGGGTGGGGAAGGACCCAAGGCCATTCCAGGAGGATGCCATGCCGCTGTTCTTCGCCGCCCTTCCCCTCTTCATCCCGCAGCAACCGCTTGCCGAGCGGACCGTCGCCATCACCACGCCCGCAGGCGTTTTCTACCGGAACGATGCGGCTGGCACACCGTCAGCGCACCGGACACCGCCGTTGCTGCCGGTTACCGCGCCCGGTCTGCGGTGGACCGAGTACGACAACGGGCTCTCATGGATCTGCCGCTCGGTCGGGATCAGTGACGACGGGCAATCCGCCTGGCTGGGCAAATACCTCAACAACGAGGAATTGACGTTGTCGGGCATCCGAGACTTCTCGGCTGTCCAGCCGGTCTGGGCCGACGTGGACCCGGGCCTCTTGTACACATCCGTCTGGCAGAACGTGGACGGGGCACGAGGTGGTGACGGCGCCATTGTCGGCGTGTGGCAGCAGCAACTGGGCACCGCTGGCCCGCCTCCGTTTGCGGAGATTCGTCTCTACCGGCGAGGCTCGAGCACACCCGTGGCCGCTTACCAACCGAATGCGCCCTGGGACGATCAACTGCCGGACGTCGGGATCTCTCGTGACGGATCGCTCGCCGTTGCAGGAATGGGAGTCTATGGAGGATCCCTGTCCACCTCGGACATCTGGGTCTTCGAGCCCCTGTCGTCCTCGCCCGGGATTCCCATCCTTCAGTTCTCTGTCCCGGGAAGCAGCAGTCTTCGCGAACTCGACCTGTCGGAAGACGGCACCAGGCTGCTCGTGGCGAGCGGCAATACGGTCACGGTGGCCGACACCGCCACGGGCGCCGCACTCCATTCGTACGGGACGGTGGGCATTGACGCGCATGCAATCGACTACGACGGCGACACTGCGGTTCGCGGCGGTTTTGACGTCGAGGCCTGGCGAGAAACGAGTTCCGGATCCTGGACCAAGATCCTCGACTGGACGACGGCCGAGACGCCCGTCGGCATTTGGGTCTACGACGCGATCGACGTCTCTCCGGACGGCATGACCATGGTTGTTACCGGCCGTATGTCCTCGAATTCGTCGCGTGTCCGCGTGTGGGGCTTCGACCTGTCGGGCACAGTCAGCAGCCCGGCCTGGGAATGGAAGAGCGACGGATTCGGTGGCTACCAGGATGTACCGGTGGCCGTGGCTTCGGATGCCGAGGGGAACTCCTTCGCCGTCGGGTTCTGGGGCGACGAGTTCAACGCACACGAGGAAGTCATGGTCTTCGACGGTGCACTCGGGACGGTTCTGCAAACGCTCGACACCCCCGGCTCTGTCTTCGATCTCGAAATGTCGCTCGACGGCCAATTCATTGCCGTTGGCACAAAGGCCGTGCATGCCAACACCTTTGGCAACGGAGGCGAGGCGTACTCGCTGGATGCCGGCGGCCGGGACCTGACGATCCGCGGCGCCACGGCGCTGGGGCGGACGGTCCAATTCGAAGTGGACGGACCCACTGGCGATTTCGCGGTCCTGCTGACCGGGGCGCCAATGGCACCGTTGCCTCTCTCCGGGATCTCCGGGACCCTCGAGGTGGACCCCGGCATCATGAAGATGATCGCGCTCGGTCCGCTGCCCGCAGGCGGGCTCGTCCTACCGGTGACGGTACCCGCAGGCGACATGTCCCTCGTGGGCGGATCCACCATCCACTGCCAGACCTTGCTAATCGCGGGCAACCTATCCGCGGCCTCACTGACGAACGCGATCCCGGTCGTCTTCTACCCCTAGACGGCCCGCCGCCATTTCTCGGGGCACCACCAGCCCCTAGGGCTGGTAAGTCTCGACATCGAGCGGGCCGCCACCCACCAGCATCACCGTGCCGTCGGGCAGGGTATGGCAGAGCGGGCCGAGGCGCGGCCAAGCCATCGAGCCGGTCGGGCTCCAGGCGTCGTTCTGCAGCACGTCGCAGGTCTCCGACACGACATACACGGACGCCAGGGGATCGCTGGCATCGAAGTAGAGATCCAGGCCGCCCACGACGAGCGCCCCGCCTCCGGGCAGGGGAGCCAGGCCCGCCAGGGTCCGCCCACTGGACATGCCCGCCACCGTCTGGAAACTGCCAAAGAAGCCGTCCGTGTAGATCTCGCCATCGTCACGGGTCTCGACTACCACCTGGGTCAAATCGCCCGATGTGATGACTCCGCTCAAGTCTAGACCCAGGCCGCCCACCACCAGGGCCCGCCCATCATCAAGCGCCACAGCCGAGTGCATGAAGCGCGGCGCTGCCATCAGCTTCGGCAAACTCCAAGTCCCGAAGGTCGGGTTATAGATGTACGCGGTATTCGACACCGTCGGCAGATTGATGAACGGAATGAGGGTGATGCCCCCGGCCACCATGACCTTGCCGCCTGTCAACGTGGTCTGGGTGTGCATGGCACGCGGCTCCAGCATCAATCCGCCGCCCGAAAACGAGTCGGTGGAAGGATTGAATATCTCTGCAGAAGCCTGGACGCCCGATAGGAACGCAAGGACATCCGTCAGGTCAAAGACCGAGAAGCCTCCGGTCACCAGCACGCGCCCGTCATTCATCAAAGAGGCGGCATGGCCAGCCCGAGGTGCCGCCATCTGGATGATCGTTGTCAGCCCGGTATCCGGGTCAAACAGGGCGGCCTCAGCGGCCGGCGCGCCGTCCAAGCCGATGCCGCCCGCAAAAAGGATGCGGCCATCGGCGAGCACCGTCGCCGTGGACAGGGCCCCCGCCCCGATGCTGATGCCCACGTCCTCGAAGTCCTCCAGCCAGGGCAGGTAGCGGCGCACCAGAAGGCCCGAGCCGCCGGCAATGATGACGCTGCCGTCCGGCTGGGTGGAGGCCGCACCGGCCCCGAGCGGGACAATCGGCAAGTTCAGGATGCGGGTGACCGTCCCGGGCGCAGCAGGCGTCACGCGGCAGAGGTTGCTGACCGCGTCTAGCCCCGCCCCCTGGATGGCCTGGAAGGACAGCACCACCTGGGCCAGGGTCGGGTCGTCGGGAAGGGCAACGATCCCGCTTGCCTGGCCGCCCCCGTCAAGGAATCCGAAGAAGCCGGGCAGCATGAACGTGAAGTCCAGGAAATCCAGATTGACTTCCAACGTCACCCCCGGCGCGATGGGGGTCTGTTCCTCCTCGATCGCGCCCACGATCAGGTAGAGTTCGCCAGCCTCCCCCGTGACTTCCAACGTGGTGGCACCAGGCAACGCTCCTCCCACGTGCCGCAACTCCAGACCCTGCGCCAGGACTCCAGCCAGGATCAGCGAGACAGCGTTCATTACCGTAATCCTACCGCGCAGAGTGGTTACCCGGCGAGGACTTGAACCTCGACTGACAGGACCAAAACCTGTTGTGCTACCAATTACACCACCGGGTATCGCTGCCTAGCGCGGTGAGGATAGCGGGCGGACTCAGGAGCGCACAGCCTCGGCAACCAGCGAGAGCAGGCCCTCGGCGGAGGCGACGCGGATCTGTCCCCGGTCCTCGAGGCCGGTCAGGTCGAGGAGGCGCGCCTGGCAGGACAGGCCGCTGGTCACCGCCACCCAGACGGTGCCGACCGGCTTGCCCGGCGTGCCGCCCGAGGGGCCCGCGACGCCTGTGACGGCGGCCCCGATATCGGCGTCCAGGCGGGCCGCCGCGCCCTCGGCAAGGGCCACCGCGACCTCCTCGCTGACCGAGCCGTGCCGGTCGATCAGGTCACTGCGAACGCCGGCCAGCTCGCACTTGGCCGCGTCCGCATAGGCCACGACGCCGCCCCGATAGACCGCGGAGATGCCCGGCACGCTGACCAGTGCGGCGGACACCAGGCCTCCGGTGCAGGACTCGGCAAGGGCCAGGGTGCGGCCGGATTCCAGCAGCGCCATGCCGGCCTCGGCGGCCGCGCGGGAGAGGGCGTCAGCGGCGGGGTCGGTCATCAGACGCTGAACCTCACGTGCAGGATGTCGCCGTCGGAGACGACCGCGGTGCGCTCCTCGAGGCGGATCACGCCGGCCGCCTTGGCCTCGCGTTCGCCGCCGGCGGCGGCCATCTGCTCCCAGGTGCACATCTCGGCACGGATGAAGCCGCGTGCCAGGTCCGAGTGGATCTCGCCGGCCGCCTCGACTGCGGTCGCGCCTGCCGCCACCGGCCAGGCGCGGACCTCGTCCTCGCCGACGGTGAAGAAGCAGATCAGACCCAGCGCCCCCAGGGACGCTCGCACGAGCCGGTCCACCGCAGGCTCGTCCAGGCCGAAGCCTGCCAGGAATTCGGCCCGCTCCGCATCAGCGGCCTCCAGCCCGGCGATCTCCGCCTCGATCTCCAGGCACAGCGCGACCGCGCCCGGCACACCCGCGTCCTCGGCGGTGGTGGCCGGATCCGATGTGTTCACCACCACGATGCGCGGCTTCTCGGTCAGGAAGCGGAAGCCGGACAGTGCCTTGCGCTCTTCCGCGCTCATTTCGACCTCGCTGACCGGGCGCAGGTCCGCCTCCATGGCGCCGTGGATGCGCTCCAGCACCGCCGTCTCGCGCTCCTCGTCGGCGCGCTCGGACTTGGCCGTCTTGGAGTGGCGCAGGCGCTCCAGCCGCCCGCTCAGGACCTCGAAGTCGGCCAGCAGGAACTCCTCCTCCAGTCCGGCCAGGGTGGCGGCGGGATCGTCCGTCCCGGTGAACGCGTCCAGGACGATCACCAGGGCGTCCGCGTCCCGGACGCGGCCCACGCGCTCCGCCTTGCCCGCTGCGCCGTCACCCTCGGGCAACCCGGGCAGGTCCAGGTACTCGGCGCGCGCTGGCGTGAACTTCTTGGGCCGGAACAGGTCGCGCATCGCCTCCAGGCGCGGATCGCGGACCGGCGTCGAAACCCGGGCCTCGCCGCCCGCCGGATCGGGCGTTCCGCCGAGCGCCGTCAGCAGCGTGCTGCGGCCCGCGAAGGGACGGCCGACCAGGCCGAGTTTCATGCCGTCGCCTGTTCCTGCGCCGTGCGCTTGCGGTCCGCCAGCACCGACAGCCAGATGCCGAGTTCGTAGAGCAGCAGCATGGGGATGCCCATCATGACCTGCGTCACCACGTCCGGCGGCGTCAGCATCGCAGCGAGCAGGAAGGCTCCGGCGATGAAGTAGCGGCGGCCGGTCTTCCAGGCTTTCGGCCCCACCATGCCGACCCGGCTCAGGACCTGCATCACGACCGGGATCTGGAACACGATGCCGAGCGCCAGGGTCAGCGACACGAACAGGCTGAAGTACTCCGCCAGCTTCGGCGTGTAGGTCAGCAGCCCGGCGCGGATCAGGTCCTCGCTCATCATGGTCAGCATCCGCAGACCGAACGGGATGAACACGAAGTAGCCGAAAGACACCGCGCCGGCCAGCAGCACCAGGCTGAGCGGCACGAAGCGCAGCACCACCCGGCGCTCCTTGCGGTAGAGGCCGGCTCCGATGAAGGCCCACATCTGCCAGAGGATCACCGGGCTGGACAGGAACAGCGCCCCGTAGAGCGCCATCCGCAGGTAGTAGAAGACCGGCTCCTGGTAGGACAGCGCCTGCAGCGCTTCCGGCATGTGGATGCCCTCGGCAACGAGGGCGGCGGCGGCAGCGCGGTGCGGGCCCATGATCACATCCGAGATCTGGTCGCGGAAAGCCAGGCAGACGAAGAACGCCGCCGCCAGCGCCAGCACGCACCGGCCGAGCCGCATCCGCAGCTCTTCCAGATGTTCCCCGATCGACATGCGTCGGGGATCCTGTTCGGCAGGGGTCAGGGTGCTAGAAGAAGGAGAGGACTTCCTTGATGGCCACAATGCGGACGCCGCGCCGCTGTGCCTGCTGGAACTGCTCCGTTTCCTCCGCCCGCTTGGCCTCAGCGTCGGGATCCTGGAAGCCCAGGATCAACAGGTCCGTCTCGGGCGTGATGCCCTCCTGAACGACGACGCCGACGGTGTCGAGCATCGCGGCCAGGGACTGCCGGTCGTAGCGGCCGGAGAAGAACGACTTGTCGTGCAGCACCGCGTAGAGCGTCTGCTCGGGATCGAACAGCGCGTTGACGATCAGGTCGCCCGAGACGAGCGGATCGAACCGGTCGTCGATGGCCAGGACGCGGACCTCGGAGAAGCGCTCCTGGACCGCCGTCACCTCGATACGGCCCTTGTGCGGCCGCTCGGGGCCGGAGCCGTAGACGTCGAACTTCATGCCGCGGCGCACCCGGTGCGGTGTGCCGAGGTCGATGTAGGCCAGCGGCAGCTTTTCGCTGACCGATAGTATCTCGCCGTCCACGTTGTCCGGCTCCTTCTGCCATTCGAGCTTCCGCGACAGCGCGGCGATCGTGTTGTTGAAGGTACGAACCTCCTCCACGTGGTCGGCCGTCGTCTTGGTGGCGGCCGACTTGTGGGACTGGATCTCGTCCTTGAGCTCACGATTCTGGCGGCGGAGACCTGCGATCTGGTCCTCGAACTGGCTGGCCTGGCGGGCGGAGTTCTCCTGGGCGTCGCTGATCTCGCGGCGCAGGTCGCCCTTCTCGCGGTCGTTGGTGCTGACCAGCTCGCTCTTGTCGCGCAACGCCTGGCTGAGCTCGCTCTCGAGGTCGGCCACGCGTGTCTGCAGGGTGCGCTGGGAGGTTCTCAGGCCGGACAGGGCGACGGAAACCACCGGGACAGCCCCTTCCAGGGTGTTCACGCTGGCGCCCAGCCCGCCGGCTCCGGCACTGTCCAGCGCGTCGCCGATCGTGGCCAGAGCGGTCTTGGCCCCATCGGGGTTGCTGTAGGACCGCACGTCGGTCTTGTCGGCCTGGAAGCCCATCGCCTCCGTGATGGCCCCCAGCTCGTTGTTCAGGAGCACGATGCGGCCGGTCGTGGGGTCGGTGTAGGTGACCAGTTCGGTCTCGGCCACGATCGCGCGCTGCTCCATCTTGGTGGCTTCGTCCGCCATCAGGAAAGACGCTCCGATGGCCACCAGCAGAAGGACCAGAAGGACGATCGGCCAGAGGATGTTCACGGCGGCCGCGCCGGACTGGCTGGAGAACGGTGCGCTGCGGTTGGATCTGAGGGTCATGGGTTTCACTTGTGGGGTCTCTCGATGCTCCGTACCCCGTGTCCTCGACACGTTAGGTGTCCTAGACACGCGGGACGCGCTGGTCACGGCCCCCCATCGTCGCCGTCCGGCGCCGAGGGTCAAGGGGGCAGTCCGATTGCCCTCGCCGGGCCTGATTCAGGCTAATGTGGGAGCTTGGCGGGCATCTCCCAGGCCCGCGCGCCGCTCGGCGCAACCTGTTTCCATGCCCTCCCCCCCTGTCATCGGCCTCCTGGGCGGCGTTGCCGCGGGCAAATCCACCGCCGCGGCCTGCCTGGCGCGGCGCGGCGCTCACATTCTGGACGCGGACGCCTACGCCGCCGAGGCCCTGGCGGCCTCTGCGGACCGGGTGGAGGAGGCCCTCGGCACAATCGACCGCGAGGAACTCGCCGAAATCGTGTTCCGCGACGAGCACGCCCGAGGAACGCTGGAGTCGATCCTCCACCCGCTCGTCCGCGCGGCCCTGGAGGCCGACCTGGCAGGCATCCGCACGGGCGCCACGGCGGTCCTGGATGTTCCCCTCCTGCTGGAGCGCGGCTTGATCGAGCGCTGCGACAGGGTCATCTTCGTGGACGCGCCAGAGGCGGCCCGGCGCGAGCGCTCAGGCGCCCGTGGATGGACCGCGGACGACTGGGCGCGCCGCGAGTCGGCGCAGGCCGACCTGGCGACCAAGCGAGAGGCGGCCACCCATGTGGTCGCCAACGACGGATCTCCCGAGGACCTGGACCGCCGCATCGGCGAGATCTGGGACCACTGGCAAGCAGAGGACAACCACGAGTGACTGCCACAGAGACCGACAGCAACACCGACGCGATGCCGGATTTCTCCCCGGAGACATCCCTGCGCGCCATCCAGGCGCTCGACCTGCCTGAACTGATCGAGGCAGCCGAGGCTGAGGGGCTCGAGGACGCACGTGGCCGCGACCGTGACGGTCTGGTCCACGAGATCCTGATGCGCCGGGTGGAGCGGCTGGGCGGTGTCTGGGGGCACGGCGTCCTGGAGATCCTGCCCGACGGCTTCGGCTTCCTGCGGTCGGTCGAGAACTCGTTCACGCCCTCCTACGACGACATCTACGTGTCCCCCACCCAGGTGCGGCGCTCCGGCCCCCGGCCCGGCCACGGGATCCTCGGCCCGGCCCGGCCCGCCAATCCCGGCGAGAAGTATGCGGCGCTCGCCCGCATCGACGAGGTCGGAGGCCGCGACCCCGAGGAGCTGTCGGCGCGGACGCCGTTCGAGGGCCTGACCCCCGTCTATCCGAGCGAGCGCCTTCTGCTCGAGCATCACGAAGGCACGACGGAGATGCGCGTGATGGACCTGCTGACGCCCGTCGGCATGGGACAGCGCGGCTTGATCACCAGCCCGCCCAGGGCCGGCAAGACGATCCTGCTCAAGCAGCTGGGCCAGGCCATCCTGCACAATCACCCCGACGTGCACCTGATCGTCCTGCTGGTGGACGAGCGCCCCGAGGAGGTCACGGACATGGTCCGGTCCCTGGGCGGGGAGATCATCAGTTCGTGCTTCGACGAGGCCGGTCGCCGCCATATCCAGGTCGCGGACCTGGTCCTGGAGCGCGCCAAGCGGCTGGTGGAGAGCGGCCGGGACGTGGTCATCCTGCTGGACTCGATCACCCGCCTGGCGCGCGCCAACAACTCGGAGACCCCCCACAGCGGCAAGATCCTGTCGGGCGGCCTCGACGCCGGCGCCCTGCTGCGCCCCAAGCGGTTCTTCGGTTCGGCCCGCAACACCGAGGAGGCAGGCTCGCTCACCATCATCGGCACCGCCCTGGTCGAAACCGGCTCCAGGATGGACGAGGTGATCTTCGAGGAGTTCAAGGGCACGGGAAACATGGAGCTGGTCCTGGACCGGCAGCTGGCGGACCGCCGCCTGTTCCCCGCGATCGACATTGCGCTCTCCGGCACCCGCAAGGAGGACCTGCTCTACACGCCGGAGGAACTCGCCGTGGTGACCGACCTGCACCGGCTGCTCACCTCGATCAGCGATCCGGTCGAGGCGCTGGAGACCCTGCTGAAGAAGATCGACAAGACGGGCTCCAACGCCGAGCTGCTGCTGGACCTGCACAACGACTGACGGGGGATTCGGGGATTGACGCGGCAGGCGGAAGAGGTGGAAGATGGGGGGCTCGCAGGGGGACGAGGGGTGCCGGGAAACCGCAGACGAGCAGAATTCATGGACGACCTCCGTACCTATTCACTGACGCAAGGGATCGCCGACGACGATCCCCGGCTGAAGATCCGCAATGTGGGAATCGCCGCCCACATCGATGCGGGCAAGACCACGCTGACCGAGAGGATCCTGTTCTATTCGGGGCGGATCCGGGCCATGGGCGAGGTCCACGACGGTGCTGCCACCATGGACTTCATGGAGCAGGAGCGCGAGCGCGGCATCACAATCGCCTCGGCGGCAACCAACACGTCCTGGAAGGGGCTGGAGCTGAACCTGATCGACACGCCCGGCCATGTGGACTTCACCGCCGAGGTCGAGCGGTCGATGCGGGTCCTGGACGGCTGCGTGTGCGTGTTCGACGCGGTGGCCGGTGTGGAGCCGCAGTCCGAGACGGTCTGGCGCCAGGCCGACCGCTACGGCGTCCCCCGGATCGCCTTCATCAACAAGATGGACCGCCTCGGCGCGGACTTCGAGCGGTCCGTGGAATCGATCCGCACGCGGCTCGGCGCCAAGGCGGTCCCCGTCTGCTGGCCGATCGGCAAGCACGACACCCTGCGCGGCATGGTCGACTTCATCGAGGCCAAGGCGGTCTTCTACGACGTCGACGACGAGGGCCGCCACTACCGCGAGGAGGAGATCCCCGAGGAGTGGATGCCCAAGTTTGACCGCCTTCGCAAGGAGATGTGCGAGGCGGTGGCCGAAGAGGACGAACACCTGCTCGAGAAGTACCTCGCCGACGAGGAGATCGGGGCAGAGGAGCTCCGCCACGCCATCCGCATGGCGACCATCGCCGGCCACATGGTGCCGGTGATTGGCGGCTCGGCGCTCGCCAACGTGGGTGTCCAGCGTCTGCTGGATGCGGTGGGCCACTACCTGCCCGCCCCCGTGGACCTGCCCGCGATGCCCTGCGAGGACGTCTACACGGGCGAGGCCATGGAGCCGATCGAGTGCAAGCGCAACGCGCCGCTGGCGGCCCTGGCCTTCAAGACAGTGGCCGATCCGAACGGCGACCTCACCTTCCTGCGCGTCTACCGCGGCACCCTCAAGAAGGGTGACCAGATCTGGAACGCCACGAACGCCAAGAAGGAGCGCGTGGGTCGTCTCTACGTGATGCACGCGGGCGACCGTGAGACGGTGGACGAGGTCACGGCCGGCGGCATCGCCGCCGTCATCGGCCTCAAGAACACCCAGACCGGCAACACCCTGTGCGAGTCACGCGACAAGGCGTTCCTGCTTGAGCACATCAGCTTCCCCGAGCCGGTCATGAGCCTGTCGATCGAGCCCGAGAGCCGGGGCGACCGCGAAAAGCTGGGCGAGGCCCTGTCGCGCCTGGCAATCGAGGATCCGACTTTCCAGCGCCACACCGACGACGAGACCGACCAGACCGTCATCAGCGGGATGGGCGAACTGCACCTCGAGGTCCTGGTCACGCGCCTGCGCGACGAGTTCAAGGTGGCCTGCGAAGTGGGCGCTCCGCGCGTCGCATACCGCCAGTCGCTCAAGAAGGAGACCCGGATCGAGGCCCGCCACATCAAGCAGTCGGGCGGCTCCGGCCAGTACGCGGTGGCGCACATCACGTTCACGCCCAAGGACGATCCCGAACTGGTGTTCGAGGACTCCATCAAGGGCGGCTCGATCCCCAAGGAGTACATCCCCGCGGTCGAGAAGGGCCTTCGCGACGAGGCCGCCCGCGGCGGCCAGATCCGCTATCCGTTCGTCGGCCTGTCCTGGAGCCTGACCGACGGCAAGGCCCATGACGTGGACTCGTCAGAAATGGCGTTCCGCGAGGCCGGCCGCCTTGCCTTCCGGATGGCCATCGAGTCGGCAGGCGTCCGCATGCTCGAGCCGGTGATGGCGTTCACCGTCACCTGCCCGGCCGACAACCTGGGCGACGTGCTGGGCTCGCTGTCCTCGCGCCGCGGCAGGATCGCCGAGATGGAAGACCTGGCAGGCGACGCCAAGATTGTCACCGGCCAAATCCCCCTGTCGGAGACCTTTGGCTACGTAACGGACCTTCGTTCCATGACCCAGGGGCGCGGCACCTTCGTGATGGAGCCCTCGCAGTACCTGCCGATGCCCGAGGAGAAGGCGTTGAAGGTGGCCAAGGAAGCCGAAGAGCGCCTGCTGGCGAAGACCTGAGTTTCCGGTCTCCTAGGGCTGGATCACGGAGTCCAGGGCGACGAGGCGCGCGATCCCCAAGGGCGACATCCGAACCGCCCCTGGTTCCTTGCGGGAAACCCTCTCCTATCCCATCCAGGAGCCGTTGTTGAGGTCGAGCGCCTGCCCGGTGAAGGAGGCGCCCCCTTCCCCGACCAGGAAGGCGACCGCGGCTGCCACCTCCCCGGGGGTTGCCATCTTGCCGAGCGGGACTTCGCGGGAGGCCTCGGCCCATGCGCCGTCGCGGTCCGTGTCCATGGCCGTGGCCATCGCGTCCAGCCCCTGCCAGGCCATGTCCGTGTCGACCCAGCCGGGGCAGATCGCGTTGACGCGCGTCCCGTCCGGGGCCAGTTCCATCGCCAGGGCACGGGTCAAGCCCAGCATGCCCGCCTTCGAGGCACAGTAGGCGGTGTAGCCCGGCACGCCGATGCGGCCCAGGATCGAGGAGATCATCACGATGTGGCGCGGTTCGGGCCCCGGCGCCCAGCGCCCCAGCGCAGCCCTGCTCACCCGGTAGGCCCCGGTCAGGTTGGTGTCCAGGATGTCGTCCCATCGGTCCCCTTCACCCCCCGTATTGGGCCCCCCGACCCCCGCGTTGTTGACCAGGACATGGAGGTCGCCCAGGGCGTCGGCCGCCGCCGCCACGGCCTCCTTCACGGACGCCGCGTCACGCACATCCATGGGCGCCGCCACCGCGCCGATGCGTTTCGCTTCGCTCTCGAGCCGTTCAGCGGCGCGGCCGCTGATGGCGACGCCGGCGCCGTCGTGGATCAGGCGCTCCGCCACGGCCAGTCCGATGCCTGTGGCCCCGCCGGTCACCAGGCACACCCTTCCGTCGAGGGCGCCCACCACTAGTCCTCGAAGACCGGGCCGCGGTGTCCGCCGGACAGGAATGCCTCGGCCTCCAAGGCCGCGGCACAGCCGGAACCGGCAGCTGTCACCGCCTGGCGCCAGTAGCGGTCCTGGACGTCGCCCGCTGCAAAGACGCCGGGGATGTTCGTGCAGGGGCTGTCCGGTTTCGTGTTGATGAGACCTGCCTCGTCCAGGTCAAGGACGCCCTCGAACAGTTCGGTGTTCGGGATGTGGCCCAGCGCCAGGAACACGGCGCCGGCATGAAACTCGCCCGCCTCGCCGCTGTTGACGTTTTCGATGCCCACCCCGGCGACCTTGCCGTCCTCTTCCAGATAGCCGGTCAGGACGGTGTCCCACATGAATTCGATCTTGTCGTTCGCCTGGGCCCGGTCAGCCATGATCGGGCTGGCGCGAAGGGCGTCGCGGCGGTGGATCACCGTGACCTTGGTCGCGAAGCGCGTCAGGAAGATCGCCTCCTCCATGGCGCTGTCACCGCCGCCGACGATCACCATCTCCTGGTCCTTGAAGAACGCACCGTCGCAGGTCGCGCACGTGGACAGTCCGTGCCCCATCAGCCGGTCTTCGCCGTCAAGCCCAAGCAAACGTGGGCTGGAGCCCGTCGAAATGATGACCGTGTCCGCCATGACCTCGCGCCCCGGCGACGCCACCCGATGCGGCGGGCCGGAAAAGTCGATCTCGGTGACCCGGTCGAACAGGTATTCGGTGCCGAACCGCTCTGCCTGGGCCTTCATCGCCACCATCAGGTCCGGCCCCATGATCCCGTCGGGGAACCCGGGGTAGTTCTCGACGTCGGTGGTGATGGTCAACAAGCCGCCAGGCATCATCCCCTCGAATACCAGCGGCTCGAGGGCTGAACGGGCGGCGTAAAGGGCGGCGGTGTGGCCCGCGCACCCCGAACCGATGATCACGACCTTGCGATTCTCTGTTTCAGGCATTGGGGGCGAGATCCTATCCCCCCCCGCACAAATCCATCCACGCCCTAGAGGAGGCGCTCTTCAAGTTGCACATCGGCGCCGTTGTGGTAGCCACGCAGCTCCCAGAACCCGAGGCGGTCTCGCTCAAGGAATTCGATCCGGCCCAGCCACTTGATCTGCTTCGCCCCATAGCGGGACGGGACAATCATTCGCACCGGGCCGCCGTGCTCATCGGGAACAGGCGCGTCGTCCAAGCCGTCCGCCACCAGCCCCTCGGCGAGGCAGAGGTCGAGCGGCAGGCTGGTGTCGTGGCCGTCCACAGCGATGAATCGAACGAAACGAGCAGTCGGATCGACCTTCGCCTGCCCGGCAAGCTCCGCGAACGGGACACCGCGCCACTGGAGGCCGAGGGCGCTCCAGCGTTCCACACAGTGCATGTCCGCGGTGACATCCTCGTGCGGCAATCCAGCCAGATCACCGAACGAAAGGTCCAGCGGATGGTCCACGAGGCCGTCCAAAGTGAGCCGCCACGCATTGCGATCCACACGGGGTGCCCGCCCGGTGGTCGTGACCGGGAAACCGTCCACGGCCCTCTGGCCCGGAGGGAGACGATCTGCAGCGGCCACGCGGCCATCCTAACCATCGACAGGAAGTGGTCAAAAACAGCCCGCAGCCTTATCCTCTGCCAACAGCGCGGCCCGCCGCGCCGTATCTGCCTGAAGCGGGGGATGTTCCCCGCGACCGCCCCACCGAGGAAATTGATGATGAATCGCCTGACCGCCATGGTCCCCGCCACCCTCGTCGCACTGGTTGCGCCGCTGGGCGTGGGCCACAATCTCGCCGAGGAATTCAGAACCGGCGACAAGACCGCCCACCGCTTCACGCTCAGCATGGAGGGGGGCCTCGACAACATGGAAATGTCCATGAACGGGGAGTCCTTCCCCATGGAAATGGACATGGCGATCGCCGGCGAGGCGGAAGTCAACTGGACCGAGGAGGTCCTGCGCACGGACGCCGAAACCGGCAGCCCGACGGCCATCCGGCTCACATTCGGCACACTTCAGCTGGACGGTGAAGCCGAGATGGAAATGTCCATCATGGGCGGCAACGAGAGCGAATCCGAAACGTTCGAGTCCACCGGGCCGCTGGAGGACGCCATCGTCGAAGTCCGCAGGGATGAGGACGGCGAGATCGTTCGCGAGGTCATCGACGGCAACGACGTAGACGAGGAGATCCTCGAATACCTGGATCTGGACAGCCTCTTTGCCGGCCTGCTTCCCGGACGTGACGTCGACATCGACGACTCCTGGGAACTCGAGGACGCGGCCGCCATCGGACGGCTGTTCGCCGTCTTCGGCCTGGCCATCGATCCCGACGAGATGGGCGACGAAGGGGACTTTCCTGGCAGCGACAGCGACTTCGGCGACATCCTCACAGACAGCCTTACCTCCGGCCTGGAAATCACCTGCACCCTGATCTCCGTCGAAGACGGCGTTGCCGAAATCTCGATCGAGATCGAGGGCGACCTGAGCCTGGACGACCTGGACATCATGGACCTCGCCGGCGAGGACATTCCCGAGGAGATGGGCGACATCGAGATCGACATGGCCCTCTCCGGCAACGTCAGCGCCGAAGGCACCATGAATTGGTCCCTGGAGCGCAACCGCCTCCAGGATCTGGACCTCTCAGGCGAAATGGGCGTGTCCTACGAGATGAGCACGTTGATGGTGGACCAGGGCATGGAACAGGAGATGGCCATGGATTTCAGCATGGATCTCGAAATGCACGCCGAATGCGGCGCGCCCTCCGACGACTAGTTCGCGGCTCCCGGCCAACATGCGCCCTTTTCACGCTGCTGCGGCAGCGCTGTTGTGCCTTCCGTCAGGCACGGTTGGCGGCCTGAGCACCGCCTACGCCGAGGACCTGGTCCTCGTGCTCCGCAACGAGTCGACCCTGGTTCAGGCCATTCGCAGAACGGTCGCCCTGGAAGGGATCGAAGTCCCGATCAAGGGGGGCGACGACATGGTCGTCACGTTCCACCGGTCCCGCACCCAGACCGACCACTTTCTGGAGGTGGACGAGGGGAGGCCGGTCGTGGTGCGGCGGGTCTTCGGCGAGATCACCCAGGACCTCAGCATCGCCATGGGCGAGTCGGGCGAGGAGAACGAGGAGACCATGACCGGCGTCGTGGAGGGCCTGACACTGCTGATCGAGGCGGACGAGGACGACGAGACCACGGCCACGGTCGAGGACGGGGATGTCGAGGAGCGCTACCTGGAGCACTTCCTCATCGCCTACGAGACCGACCTCCTGGCACCAGTCGGAGAGGCCGAAGAGGGCGATTCCTGGGAACTGGATACGGAGGCCCTCGAGCGGCTGTTCGGCCTGCTGCCGAGCGCAACCTATTTCGAGCCGGACCGGGAGCAGGGCGAGACGGACATTGAGCAGGCCTTTCGAGACGCGACCCGGGAAGCGGCCGACCTGGAGGGTGAGGTGACCTGGGAGGCCACCGAGGACCGGGACGGCCTGTCCTGCGCGCTCCTCACTTTCGAGATGTCCATGGAAACGGACGACTTTGACGCTTCCGAATTCGCCCCGGCCATGTTCGGCATGCGTGACGGCATCGCGGTCCATGACGCCACCGCGCAGGTCGTCTTCGAGACCGAAGGGTCGTTCTGGTTCGCGCTCGAGGAGATGCGCCCGGTGGCCCTGGAGAGCCAGGGGGCTGGCACGGTGATCCTGTCAGTCGATACGGCCGGCCCCAAGGGCGAACACAGCGTCACGTTCGGCCTCGAGATCGAGCAGGAGGAGTCGGGCGCCGACACCTGGTCGGCTCCCCACGACGAGGACTAGGCCGGCGCGGTCAGCGCCTGGAAGGCGGACAGGTCCGCCTGGTCCTCCAGCGCGAAGATCGCGTCCCAGAGCCGCCCGCGCGCGTCCTCGTCCAGGACGCTTCCCGCGCAGGCATCGAACTTGGCCCGCAGATCCTCGTCGGTCAGGGGATCCCGTGGGTCGCCCTTCGGCCAGTCGACCTGGCGGTCCAGGGTGCGGCCGTCGGTGGTGGTGATCTCGACGCGGCAGCGCTGGACTCCCGGGAACAGGGCCTCGATCTCCGGATCGGCCAGGACCTTGATCTTGTTCAGCTGGGCGCGGATGCGCGGATCGAAGATGGCGTCCTCGTGGAACTCCGCAGGCGTGACCCGGCCGCGGGCGATCGCCGCCGACAGGCAGTAGGGCAGGCTGTGGTCGGCCGTCTCGTGGGTCTGAGGGTCGTATTTCGACGGGTCGGACAGGATGTCGGCAGCCCTGGCCAGGGTGTGGACGGTGACCTTGTCGACCTCGTCGGCATCCAGATCGTTGTCCGCCATCACGTGCAGGACGCACGAGATCGGCGCGTGGGTCAGAGCCTCGGTCGGGAACGCCTTCATGCCGCACTTGACGATCCGCCAATCGCTCTGGGGAATGCCCTCCAGCGACGGTCCTCCCGGCTCGCCGCCGGTGCCCGGCAGGCCGGCAGTCAGGACATCCGCGTCCCACTCGGGCCCCAGCGCGTCCATCAGGCCCTCTTTGCCCTCGAAGACCTCAACCGGGCCGGTGATGCCGGCGGCGGCCAGGCGGCAGGCCCAGACGCCGTTGCGCACCGCCATCGGGTCGGCCACGCCCTTCATCATCGACAGATGGCCGGCGACCACGCCGCCCAGGGTGCAGGACGAGGATCCAGAGATGCCCGCAGCGGCCACGATCACGTCCGGATCGAGCCCCAGCATGCGGCCGGTGGCGAACGGCATGGCCAGCGCGGTGAGCGTGGCGTGATGCCACTTGCGCTCCCGGATGCCCGGCTGCGCGAACTCGCAGAGCCGCATCTCGACCTCGTAGGCGATGGCGATCCCCAGCGCGGCCTGGATCCCGTCCAGGTGCTTCGCCTCGGCGGCGGCCAGCACGCCCGGGATCAGGTCGCTGGGGTGGCTGGGGTCCTGCTGCCAATAGATGTCGTTGTAGTCCTGGGCACGAGCGGCCAGAGAGTTGAGAAACGCGGCCTCCTCCATCGAGGTGGTCCAGCCGACCCCCCACACGGTGGCCTCGGGCTGGTTGCCGCCCTCGGTCGCAACCTGGCGGGCTGCGGTGGGGCCGGGCGTGTCCAGCCCGCCCAGCGCGCAGCCGATCGTGTCCAGCAGGAAGCGCTTGACCGCGGCCAGCGCCGCGTCGTCCAAGTGCTTGGGACGGGTCTCGGCCGCCCAGTCGGCGATCAGGCCCGACAGGCTGCGCCCGGCCACGCTCAGCCGTCCAGTCGCGCGGCAACCGCCGCGGCCATCTGCTCGGTCGTGGCGTCGCCGCTCATGTCCCTGGTGCGGACTTCGCCGTCCCGGACGACCGACCGGATGGCCTCCATCAGGCGCGTGGCCTTGTCCGCTTCCCCGAGCCACTCGAGCATCAGCTGTGCGGTCAGCATCATCGCGCAGGGGTTGGCAATGCCCTTGCCGGCGTACTTCGGCGCCGAGCCGTGAGTCGGCTCGAACACCGCATAGTCGCTGCCGACATTGCCGGCGGCGGCGAAGCCGAGGCCCCCCACCAGCTGGGCGGCCAGGTCGCTGAGCACGTCGCCAAACAGGTTGGACGCCACCAACACGCCGTAGTCCTCGGGGTTCTTCACCAGCCACATGCACTGGGCGTCGATGTTGGTCTCCCACATCTCTATTCCCGCGTAGTCGGCCGCCACCTCGCGCGCGGTGCGGACCATCAGGCCGGAGGTTTCGCGCAGGACATTGGGCTTCTCGACCAGCGTCACGGTCGGGTATCCATGCTTCTGCGCGTATTCGAAGGCGGCGCGCACGATCCGGGTTGCCCCGGCCTTGGTGATCAGCCGGCACGACATCGCCATCTCCTGCTCGGGCACGTCGGCGAACCGGGCGAAGCGGGGATTGGCGTCCGACAGCGCCGAGCGGACGCTCTCGGGCACAGGGAAGAACTCGACGCCGCAGTAGAGGCCTTCGGTGTTCTCCCGGAAAACGACCAGGTCGATGCCGTCGCGGTAGTTGAGCGGGTTGCCCGGGAGCGCCCGGCAGGGCCGGAAGTTGACGCCCAGGTCGCACTCCTGGCGCAGCCGCACGATGGGCGAGCGGTAGGAGAGCCCCTTGTCCTGCAGCTCCGGCGACAGCTCCGCCAGCGCCTCGTCGGCTGGCTTGGACGTGATGGCCCCGAACAGCGCCGCGTCGGTGGACTTCAGAATGTCCAGCGTGCGCTGCGGCAGCGGGTCGCCCTCGGAGCACCAGTACTCCCAGCCGATGTCGCCATGGACGTATTCGGCGTCAAATTCGAGGGCGTCGAGGACCAGACGTGTGGCGTCCATGACGTCCACGCCGATTCCGTCACCGGGCATCCAGGCAATTTTGTGAGTCATTCGTCCTCGTCCGTGGAAAGTTCGTTCTTGGCAAGCACCTGTGTGTAGCACCACACCACGATGCACAGCACCAGCGTCCAGATCACCAGCATGAAGGCGAGACCCGCCGAGGTCAGGGATTCGGGCTCCGAAGCGCTCTCCTGGATGACGGCCCAGATCATGCGTCGCTCCTCTTGCTCCAGGTCGCGGCGATCACCGCAGTGGCTGCCGTCGCCAGCGACCCGATCAGCATCCAGACGCCGCTCGGGGTCCTGGCCAGGTAGCCCGAGAATGCGCTGGCGTGGTAGCGCTCGCGCAGCGCCTCGAGCCCGGTAGACGTGGTCTCGAAGTCGCCCAGTTCGAAGAACTGGCTCACCAGGATCACGGCGACCAGCACCGGCGCCACCGTCGACATGCACCACCGGAAGAACACCGGGACCTGCAGATCTGCGCCGTGGTGCATGTCCTCCCAGCCGCGGGCGACTCCGTAGACGAAGGCCCACAGCACGATCTCGATGAACGCGAAGACCACCAGAGCGAAGGTGCCGGTCCAGAAGTCGATCGTGTCGACCCACTCCTGGCCGCCGAGCACCACGGTGGCGCCGCAGACCGCCACCCCGGCGCCGATCAAGAGCGCTGCGTTCTTCTGTTCGATGCCGAAGCGCTCGCGCAGGAACGCGATGATCGGCTGCGCCATCGCCAGGCTGGACGTGATGCCGGCGAAGAACAGCAGCAGGAAGAAGGCGCAGCCCAGCCCCCGGCCGGTCAACCCGCCGATCTGGGCGAAGATGGCCGGGAAGGCGTTGAAGCCGAAGCCGAAGGTCCCGAAAGTGATCGCCGTGCCGGCGCCGAAGAAGACGAAGGCGGCCGGCAGGGCGATGGTGCCGCCGATCACGACCTCGCAGGTCTCGTTGGTCATCGAGGTGGCGAGGCCGGTCAGGGTCACGTCGTCCTTGCGCGACAGATAGGACGAATAGCAGTGGATCGAGCCCATTCCGAGGCTCAGGGTGAAGAAGACCTGGCCGGCCGCTGCCAACCACGTCTTGGCATTCCAGATGTCGTCGAAGTTCAGGTTCCAGAGATAGCCCAGCCCCTGGCTGACCGAGTGGCCCCCCTCGCGCGGATCGAGGTTGAGGACATAGATCATCAGGACGACGGCGATCCCGATCAACGCGGGCATCGCGAACAGCGCCATCTTCTCGATGCCCGCCGCAAGGCCGCGGCGCAGCACCAGGACATTGGCCACCAGGGTCACCGCGAAGAACGCGATGGCGGTGCCGCGGCTCTCGAAGTAGCTGCCGCTGGCATCGCCGACGTACTCGTTCAGGAACGCGGTCATCTCGCCGGGTCCCACCCGGCCGGCCTCGATGTAGTCGCCGGTCAGCGAGAACCACGCGTAACCGAGCGTCCACGACTCGATGTAGGTGTAGTAGATGAGGATCCCGGCCGGGATCACCAGGGTCAGGCCGCCCAGGTACTTGGCCAGTTTGGATTTCCAGAGCATCTGGAACATCCCCGGCATCGTGTGGTGGCCCTCCTCGCCGCCGCGGCGGCCGATCGACCACTCGATCCACATGAGCGGGATGCCCAGCACCACCAGGCAGATGAAGTAGGGCACCAGGAACGAGGCCCCGCCGTTGGCGGCCGCCTGTCCCGGAAACCGGAGGAAGTTGCCCAGCCCGACGGCGTTCCCCGCCATCGCGAGCACCAGCCCGACGCGGCTGCCCCAGCGTTCCTGCTTGGCCATGGACCGCAGAGGCTAGGGGCGCGGAGCGCCGCGATCCAGTCCCCGGGTCATTCCCTGCCGGCCATGCGTCGGCAGATCCACTTCCACACGCCGAAGTCGCCGCGCTGCAGCACCAGCGTCTTGACCAGCCCCACTCCCGAGATGCGCCGGTAGATGACCAGCGTGGAGACCGCCACCAGGGCGCTGGCGGCCGCGTGGGCAACGCCGGCGCCTACGATGCCCATCCTCGGGATCAGCAGCAGATCGAGCCCCACCACCACCACCAGGGCCATCCCATCCAGCTTCATCGGCAGGTCGGGCCGTCCGCGGCCCTGCAGGTCAGCGAACAGCACCCGCGCCACGCCCATCGGCACGGTTCCCAGGAGCAGCCAGCGAAAGGTCTCCAGGCTGGCCAGATAGGAGTCGTTCAGGAAGACGATCAGCGGCGGCAGGGCCAGCACCAGACCGCAAGCCGCCACCACGCTTACGAGCGCCATGTGGCGGCTGACCATCGGGGTCAACTCTCGCTTGCCCTCGTCCGACTCGCGGGAGAATCGCGCGAAGAACACGGGAGCCACCTGATCGGGCAGCATCACCAGCAGTTCCGCCATGCCCAGAGCGAAGGAATAGAGTCCGACAGCGGCGGCGTCGCGCGTCAGCGCTGCCACCAGGAAGATGTCCATGCGCTGGCTGGCGATCCGCAGGATCCAGGTCAGGTAGTAGGACAGGCCGTGGGGCATGGCCTGGGCCAGCCAGCCGCGGTCGAGGGACATCGACAGCGGGGCCGACTGGCGCAGGAGGACGGCCGCAGTGATCGCTCCCAGCCAGATGGCCAGGAACTTGCACAGGACGGCCGCCTCCAGCGCTTCCACCCCGAGAAGGAGAGCCGTGCCCAGAAGCGCCAGAAACAGCACCTCGGGGGTGAACAGAACCGCGTTGTAGGACTTGACCCGGTTCTGGGCCAGGTGGATCGCATTGGCTCCTATGCCGTAGAGCCTGGGCGGGATGCACCAGATCATGGCCAGCAGCAGCACATAGGGGATGCCGGCCAGCGGGCCGGTCGGATCCGGTGCATCGCCGCCGAACTGCCAGATCACTAGGCTCAGGACTCCCGCCATAAGCAGCCCGACTCCGGTCTGCGTCCCGAGCAGGGCCTTCGTTGTCCTCCATGTCCCCGTTTCCTCGCGCCCCATCAGGTAGATGGCCGCGTTGTGCAGGCCCAGGCTGCCGAAGACCTGGCCGAAGAAGCACACCTGGACCATCAGGTCGAACGGTCCCTTCTGCTCGGGGTCCAGAAGGTGGACCAGGAGCAGGCCGGCAGCGAATCCGACCACGCGGGTCGCCCCGAACCCCAACAGCGTCCAGGCGGTGCCCTTGATCAGGCTCATCAGCCGCGCTCGAGGAACTCCAGGTAGAGCGACTCGTAGGCCGACGCGGCGTTCTCGAGCGTGAACTCGGACAGGACCATTTCGCGCCCGCCCGCCGCCATGGCCTTGGCAGAGCCCGGGTCGGCCAGCAGGCCGGTCACCGCTGCGGCCAGGGCGTCTGGATCTCCGGGAGGCACACACACGCCGGCATCACCGAGCATCTCGGGAATGCCGCCGACCCCCGGTGCCACCACCGGCAGACAGTGGGTCAGGGCCTCGAGAATCACCATGGGCATGCCCTCGGACAGCGACGACATTGCGAAGACGTCGATCGCGCCGTAGTAATCGCCCGGCTTGCCCTGAAGGCCGCAGAAGTGGATCGCCCCGTGCAAGCCGGCCGCAGCCGCCTGGCGCTCCAGCGCGGCGCGGTCGGGGCCCTCGCCGACCAGCCAAAGGCGCGCCTCGGGAATTCGTTCACGGACCAGCGCGAACGCCTCGATCAGCAGGGACAGGTTCTTGTTCGGGTCCATGCGGCCGACATAGCCGACCACGGGGGCGTCCGCCGGCGTTTCCTCCGCGGCGCGGACCTCGTCTCGAGAGAGTCCAGGCGCCACGCGTCCGGGGTCGACGCCGTTCTTGATCACCCGCACGGTGCCGGGACCGGCCCACCCGTCGCCCTCCATGCGATCACGGACATCCTCGCACACGGCCACCACCGGACCGATCCCGCGCGACAGCCGCCTAAGGACCCACTTCAGCTTGGCGCTGGCGGGCCCGACATTGTGGAGCGTCGCCACCATGACGGAGGTGTGTGCGATGCGGACGGCCAACGCCCCGTAGAAGAGCGCGGTGTCGTTGTGGGTGTGCAGCACATCCACATCCCACTGCCGCAGCACACGGCCGAGCCGAAAGGCGTAGTGCCAGTCCACGCCCTGCTTGCGACGCACGGACGCCCAGGGGATCTCCTCCTTGTCCAACGCAGCCGACAGCGGACCCGGGGCGTCGTAGACGATGACGCGCCGATCCCACCGGTTCGGATCGAGCGCCGTGAGCCAGTCCACTGCGGTGCGCTCCATGCCTCCTACCTGGAGGCCCTGGAGCAGGTGCACGAGGACCGGCCGGCCGCCTGGTGACCGGCTGGCGGTGGGCGGGGGACTCAACCCCCGAGGACCTCGAAGTCGGTGAAATCCGCGTGGTGGAAGATGAGCGCCTCGGGTGTGCGCGCCACGTGATCGCCCTCCTTCGAGTGCACGGCGATGATGTGCATGACCTCCTGCGGGATGCCCTCCTCATAGCAGAGGCCCACACCCTGGAAGGGGTGGCGCAGCATCTGGCCCTTATGGCCCTTCACGACTTCGCCATCGACCTCCTCGAACTCGATCAGCTTGCCCACGTCGGCCAGGAAGGCCCCGGCGATCAGGTGGTCGCGGTTGAGGTCCAGGCGGTCGCCGTAGGCGTCGGTCATCAGGTCGCACATGGCGATGCACATTCGCGCGACGGTGCGGACATGCTCGGGAAAGGTCACGTTGGTGCCGCCCTTGATCAGCAGGGTGAACGGGATCCTGTGGAGGTCGGACGGCTGCCAGCCGCCGGCGCCAAGCGCCTTCTCGTAGACCGAGAGGGTCGCGTTCCGCAGCCCCTCGTCGGCGATCTCGTTGATCTCGGGGTAGATCTCCAGGACTTCTGCGCGCACGTCGGTCATCGGTGGTCTCTTTCTTCTCAGTCGTCGGTGGACTCGCGGTCCAGGACGCGGGGGCCAGGGCCATCGTAGCCGTGGTCGGTCGGGTGAATGCGGCGCATGAGCCGCTGGGCGCCCTGCTCCTCGAGCACGTGGGCCCACAGTCCCGCCACACGGGGCAGAACGAAGAAGAGGTTGCCCGCCTCCGGCGGGATGCCGAGGTCCGCCAGCACGGCCGCCACCGCGCCGTCCACGTTGAGCGGCAGGGCGCGGCCCGTCTGCTCTTCCAGTTGCGCCTCGACCGCCTTCGCGGCCTCGACGTGGGCGCCCGCCTTGCCGTGGGTCTGCGCGATCTCGAGGAGCCGCGCGGTGCGCGGGTCGGCCTTGTGGAGTCGGTGGCCGAAGCCGGGAACGCGCCGCTTGGCGTCGCGGGCCGCACTGACCGCCTGCTCCGCCCCGGTCTCGACCGCACCTGCCAGGAAGCGCATGCAGCCTGCGATCGCCCCGCCGTGGGAGTCGTTGATCGTCAGGATTCCGGCCGCCACGGCCGCGTTGGTCGCCGCGCCGGTCGACGCGCTGGTGCGCGCCGCCAGTGTCGACGGCGTGCCCGGGCCGTGGTCGATGGCCGCCACCAGGATCGCCTCAAGCACAGTTGCCGTTCCTTCGTCCGGCGCCTCGCCGGTCAGCAGCAGGCCCACCGCGCCGCCCAGCGTGGTGCGGCCCATCAGCTCGTCGATCAATACGCCCCTCACGCGCACCTCGTCGGGCGCCACCGAGGTCAGGGATGTGGTCCAGTGCAGGTCGGTCATGGACCCAAGATCCTAGCCCGCGCCTGCCCGATGCTGTCGACCGAGCGCTAGACCTGCCAGCCGCCCGTCTGTGAGGCTGGCAGCAGTTCCCCGTGCTGCCCGCGTTGGCCCCGTTCCCCTCCAGCACCCCTCCTTCTCCGCCGCCAATGCCATTGCCGGCGGAACCGGTCATCCCCAGTCCTCCCACACTTCCGGCACCGCCAACCCCTGCAGTCGGAGCCTTCGTGCCACCGGCGGCCCCACCTTGGCCGGGGATCGAGGCGTCACCACCCTTGCCGCCTGCTCCGGCTGGGCCCGATTTGCCGTCACCGCCCGAGCCGCCGGGTCCCGGGGGACTGCAGCACGCAGGCGCTGGGCCGCTCGCCTGTCCGTCTCTCGCTGCACCGTTGCCGCCCCGTCCGCCGACGCCTCCGGGCCCCCCAACCGCTCTGCCTCCGTTCGCTCCCTTCACACCTGGCGGGCAGTCACCGTCGATGACAACCTCACCCGAGGCCACAATCCTGAAATCGTCGGCCACTGGGCAGACAAGCCCTGCGGGAAGGGAGACCGCATCTGCCATCACCTCGCTCAAGATGGGCTCCGAGCCGGGCGTCACATCCCCTGCTTCGGATTCCCAATGCCGACATGACCGACCCAACCAGCCAAGCAACCCTCAATCAACACTCCTCCAATCCGAACCATGTTGAATCCTCCTTCGTTCAAACTCCAGGGACTCCTGCGCCCCTCCAGAGAGGCTCAGTACACGCATCCGGAGGAGTCCCTAAACAGACAATTTCAGGGGACGATCAACCCACGCGTCGACGCTGCCCCCCATGGCATCGCTCCCTAGGACGTTCTCGTGGCTGAGTCGTAGGCGAGCGGGATGCCAGAGCGCTCGAGGACCTTGGCCGTGGCGACCGGCAGGTCGCCGAAGTCGTCCACCACGGTGGCGCCGGCCTCGGCCAGGGCCGTGACCTTGCCCTCGTGGGTGCCGCGGCCGCCCTCGATGATGGCGCCGGCGTGGCTGAAGCGGGTGCCCTCCTTGGCCGCCTTGCCGCCCACGTAGGCGATCAGCGGCTTTGTCACGCGGCCGGTCGCGATCAGGTCAGCGACGCGCTCCTCCTGGGTGCCGCCGATCTCGCCGAACATGACGATGGCCTTCGTGTCGGGGTCGTCCTGGAATTGGAGCACCGCCGCCGGGTGGTCGACACCCACAACCGGGTCGCCGCCCACGTGGCAGAGAGTGGTCGCGCCGACGCCCTGTTGGCCCAAGTAGAAGCCGATCGAAGACGTGATCCCGCCCGAGCGCGAGCAGATCCCCACCGGGCCGGGTCTGAACCACTCGCGGGCGGATTCGGCGCGCCCGCCGATCATGCCCAGCACCGCCTTGCCGACCGACAAGATCCCGAGCGTGTTGGGGCCCAAAAACCGTGCGCCGTTCGCCTCCGCCGCCGCGGCGATCTCCAGAACGTCGTGGACCGGCACGCGGTCGGGGACGATCACCAGGAACGGCACGCCAGCCTCGATCGCCTCGATGGCACCGCCCTTGACCAGCGGCGCGGGGATGAAGAGCACGCTGGCGTCCAGGCCGCCGCACGCCTCCACCGCCTCCACCACGGCCGAATAGACCGGCACGCCCTCGACCTCCTGGCCGCCCTTCCCCGGCGTCACCCCAGCCACCACGTTCGTGCCGTAGCCGCGCATCAGGCGCGCGCGGGCGCGCCCCTCCCGGCCGGTGATCCCCTGCACCAGCACCTTCGAGTGTTCATCCACCAGGATGCTCATGTGGTCACCTGGGCAGCGGCGGCGAGGCCCGCCATGGGCAGGAAGACGGTGCCGCCGTGGTTGCCGGTGTGGGCACACTCGACCTCGCAGGCAAGGCACTCGGTGCAGCCGCCCCTGGCGGCATCGGCCTCATCGATATTGAGAACCGGGACGCCGTCCTGCTCGGTGAGGATCTGGGGGACGCAGGAGGTGAGGCAGGGCTTGGCCTCGCACTCGAGGCAGGCGGCGTGGTCGAGCACGACCTCGCCGGTGAGGGTCGCGAAGCGGGTCTGGTTGGGTGATTCGGTCGGGCGTTCGGGCTCTTGTGATGCGCGGGCGAGGCTGCCGGCCGGCCCGTCGCCGTAGGGGCCCTCTTCGATGAGCGTCTCCATGCGCTCGGCGATGTGTGCCGGCGTGTCCGTCTTCCGATAACCCTCCACCGGTGCGGGCAGGTCGGCGCAATGGGTCTCGAGGATCTCGACTGCCAGGTCCTCGGCGTTGCCGCCCAGGCGCATGACCACCGGGATCGAGAGGCCGACCTCGCGGAAGGCCTTGACCAGGCCGCGCGCGACGTGGAACTGCTCCTGGCTGGCGACGCCCGAGCCGGAGCCGAAGTAGCCCACCACCGGGCCTTGGGCGAGCGCGAGGCGCGCGGCGCGGTAGACCTTGCTGGCCGGCGGATTGCCCGAGGTGTCGATGAAGTTGGCGGGGGTGAGGCCGCGCGCGATGGCGGCGTCCATCGACATCATCGCGCCGCCGCCCCCGGTCCCGTGGAAGGCGACCACCGGGGCGTCCGCGTCGTAATCGGGACTGAGTTCGAGGAAGAAGAAGGTGCCGCGGTAGTCGTCGCGCTCGGCGGCCCAGCCGATGCGTTCCAAATCGGTGGGCGGCCGGTCGGATTCGCGAGCGATCTCGATGCCGAGCTCGTCGTGGCGAAAGACGGCGTAGTCGTCGACGGTGGCGCGGCAGTCGCAGGCGGCCCAGGACCCGTCCTCCAGCTTGACCAGCGGGTTCACCTCCAGCGTTCGGGCCTCGCAGCCGCGCCAGGCCTCCCACAGTCGGCCCAGGGCTGTGATGAGGGCGGGCTCTGCCTCGCCTCCGGCGGCCTCGACTGCTGCCGTCGCGGTGGCCTCGTCGAGGCCCGTGTCCATCGACAGCGGCGTGCGGCTGACCGCGTCGGGCGTCTCGTCCGCGACCTCCTCGATCCCGGTCCCTCCACGGGTCGAATAGAGCAGCATCGGGCTCCGCGCCGCGTCGTCGATCAGGATCGAGGCGTAGACCTCGTCCGCGATCGCCAGCGCGCCCTCGACGCGCACCCCGTGCTCGCCAAGCGGGCCGGCGAGAATGGTCTCTGCCGCAGCGCCGGCCGCCGCCGCATCGTCGGCGAACACGATCCCGCCCTGGTCCTTGCGCTTGGTGGTGAAGGCCTGGGCCTTGACGACCACGCGGCCGCCCAGCGCCTCGGCGGCTGCCCGAACCTCGTCGGCGGTGGCGCAGAGCCGCCCTTCGGGCACCGCCAGCCCGGCGCGCGCCAGCACCGCCTTTCCGTCGTGTTCCGAGAGCCTGACCATGGTCTGTGTTCCCGCGCTGCGGGGACGCGGATGATTCCCTAGAAGCTGGCCAACTCCAAGCCCTCGAGCGTGAACGCGCCCAGCAGATCCACGTCCGGATCGAGTCGCAGCGCCGTAACGTCGCCCCAGCCCACCAACCGCACCGAGCCGCGCGCATCCTCGCAGGGGAGGGTCGTTCGTCGCAGGGGCCCGTCGATCAGGCCGTTCCCCGGTCCGGGCAGCCCCTCGACCACCAGGTCGAAGGTCCACGGTTCCTCCTGGCCGCGCGCCGAGCGGGGCTGGGTCCAGTCGATCACCAGGTCGTCTCCGTCGACCCGCACGCGGCCGTGCCATTTGACCCAGCCGGGCCGTTCGAGCCACTGCCGGAAGAACGGGGCCAACCGCTCGCCCGACGCCTCTTCAAGCGCCGCCCGCAGGTCGCCGGTGGTCGCGTTGCCGCCGGCGTGCGCCGCGTAGTAGACGCGCAGGCCCGCAAAGAACGCCTCGTCGCCGAGTCGGCGCCGCAGCATGTGCAGCACCCAGGATCCCTTCTGGTAGGCGTTGGCGTCCAGCAGAGCGGCCATGTCGAGCGGCTCGGCCGCGGGCGTAGTGGCGACGACCGAACGCGATTCGACCGCCTCGCTGGCCAGCACTGCTGCGCGACTGGCCTTCATCCGCCTCCGGAGCTCGGCCGCGCCCGACATCGGGTCGTCCGCGGACACCTCGAACCACAGCGCCGTGAAGTAGGTCGCGAAGCCCTCCGACAGCCACAATTCCGTCCAGTCGGACACGGTGACCGCGTCCCCCCACCACTGATGGGCGGCCTCGTGGACCAGGGTGCCGAGCGCCCCGCCCTTCCCGTCCACTGCGCCCTCCGCCAGGAAGGTGTTGGACGCGTTCTCCATGCCTCCGTATTTGGTGGGAATCTGGACCACCGCGTACTTCGCCCACGGATAGGGGCCGATGGTCTCCTGAATCCAGTCCAGCACATCGCCGTGGACCGCGAAGTCGCGCGCGCCCGCCTCCGCGTCCGCCCCGTAGAGCCACCACTCCAGCGGCACGTCGTCCCAGTCGTCCTTCACCACCGTGAAGGGGCCCGCCGCAAAGACCATGACCGCCGTGTAGATCTCACCGCGCGTCTTCCACCGCACAATCCGGCGCCCGTCGGTCAGGTCCTGCGCGGCATCGCGAGCCCCGTTGGCGATCCCGCGCCAGCCTTTGGGCAGGATCAGGCCGCATACAAAGAGCGCCTTGTCGGAGGGGTGGTCCTCGCACGGCATCCACCAGCGCGTGTCGGACGGCCAGGCGTCGGTGAAGACGACCGGCTCGCCGTGGCGGTTGTCCTGGCGGATGAGGCCGCGGCCCGGCCAGCCCTTCGCGGTCACGACGACCGAGGTGGTGGCGTCCACCGCCAGCGGCTCGGGCAGGGCGATCACCAGCAGGCCATTCTCGCGGCGGTGCTTGAGGCCCCGGCGCCGCGCGTCGGTCACCGCCTGGATCGGCGGCCCGAGGTAGTCGAGGACGAGCTCCGTGATCGGCGCCGCCGCCCGGACCTCCACCACCGTCGTGATGCCGGGCCCGTCCTCCGGATCCGAGAGATCGACCGACACGCCGTAGGAGAGGATGTCCTGGTCGGGCCGCCGCGGGTGACCATCCATCTGCGCGGAGGAAAGAGGCGCCGCGAGCGCCAGGAACAGCACGAGTCGGTGGATCACGAGGCCTAGAATAGCCCGATGAGCGCATGCGCCCCGGGCACCCCCCTGCCGCCGACCGAATTGCCGGTCGGGACCCGCGTGTCGACCGGGATCCAACTGGACCTGCGCGAGGCGCGACCGCGCGTGATCGCCGTCATGAAGGCGGAGTGCCCCACCTGCGCCATCGCCGCGCCGGTCTTCGAGCGGATCGCACAGCGCCTGGCCGCCGGCGGCCTCGACGCCTGGCTGGTCCTCCAGAACACGGCCGGTGAGGCCGAGCCCTTCCTGCTGGAGCACGACCTCGACTGCGCCGTCGCCCTCGAGCCCGAGCCGTGGGAAGTCTCGCGCGACCTCTCCATCGCCTCCACGCCGACCTGGCTGCTCACCGACGACGACGCCGTCGTCACGCACTCGTGCGAGGGCTTCGGCAAGGAGGACCTGCAGGGCCTGCTCGAATCAGCCGCCGCCGCCGCCCCGCAATCCGTCGACACCTCGCCCCTCTTCAACGCTGACGACGGCCTGCCCGACTTCAAGCCCGGCTGAGGCTCCAAGTCCACTCCCGGCGCGTGACGCCGAATCCGAGTCCCTGCAAGGAAGGCATGACGGTAGTTGCGGTTTTGTCACATAGCCGCAGGAACGGGTGATTTTGGAGGATTATGGGACGCAAATCGGGACTTATTGCGGCTATGTGACATAACCGCAGGTCAGGACGTGGCGAGGCGCAGGGTCTCGGCGACCAGCTGCTCGATGCCGTTCGCTGCCTCGCCGATCGAGCCGGCCAGCATGTAAGCCGGCGTGGTGACGATCCGGTTCTCCTCGTCCACCACGATGGCCCCCACCTCGCAGTCGACGTGCTCGGCGCCCATGGCCTCCAGCCCCTCGGCGGTGGCCGCATCGCTGCCGATCGTGATCCGGGGCGTGACCCCGACCCCTTTCAGCGCAGACGCCACGGCGGCCGGCGCGATGCACATGGCGCCGATCACCTTGCCCGTTGAATGGGCCTCGCGGATCACGCGCTGGATGTCGTCCTGCGCCTTGGCCTCGGCGCCCGCGGAGGCGAAGTCGCACAGGTTCTTGGCGGCCCCGAAGCCGCCGGGCAGGAGCACACACTCGAAGGCGTCCATGTCGAGTTCGGAGAGCGGCGCGATCTCGCCCCGTGCGATGCGCGCCGATTCCGCCAGGACGGAGCGCGTTTCGTCTGCGGACGCACTGCCCTCGGCGTGGTCGATCACGTCGGCCTGGTCCACGTCGGGCGCGAAGCAGGACACATCCGCGCCGGCGCGGTCGAGGGCCAGCAGCGTGACCACCGCCTCGTGGATCTCGGAGCCATCAAAGACCCCGCAGCCGGACAGGACGACCGCCGCGTTCACCATGACCGCAGGATAGCGGCAGTCAGTCGACCTGGCGGATCTGGACATCGCCGCTGATGGTGACCTGGCACATCAGCCGCTGGTTGTCCTTGCCGCCGACCGTCTCCAGGGTCGACTTCTCGTCGTCCGTCATGGTTGAGACGTTCTCCGCCCCCTCCACCACGGTGCTGCAGCAGACGCCGCAGATGCCGGACTGGCAGCCGAACTGGATCGGACCGTCGTGCTCCTCGTTGACGTCGAGGACCGCGTCCCCGTCATTGCAGGTCACTTCGAGTCCGGTGTCGAGAAACTTGATGGTGGCCATGGAGCGGCACCCTAGGGCGGGCGGTCCGATCACTCAAGACCGCCAGGTGGCCAGACGGTTGTTCCAGGCGGCCTCCAGGGCCCTCACCCTCCGCACGAAGCGCAACGGGCCGTCCGCGTCGGGATGGGTCTCGAGCGCACCGCGGCTGCCGGCCGCCTTGAGCCAGCGGGCCACGCGCGCGCTGCCGGTCCGCCAGCCCAGCAGCCCCAGGTCGACGTCTCCGTCGAATCGTTCCATGCACCAGGAGAGATAGGCCACCCCCAGGGCCACGTTCAGGTCCGGATCGAACAGGTCGTCGGGCGCGGGCGCCGGCCTCCCGAGACTGCGCGCCATGTCGCCAGCCGCCGGCGCGCGCAGCTGCATCAGGCCGCGCGCATCGACCGACGAGACCGCGTCCTCGATGCCGCGGCTCTCGGCGTGGATCAGGGCCAGGACCAGCGGCACATGCGAGGCTGGCCGGTCCTGGCTGCGGACGGCGGTCCGGACCCGCGCCACATGCCCGCCGACGCGGGTCACGTCCATCCGGGCGCGCATCAGCCCGGCCAGCCCGATCAAGGAAGGCACAAGCAGCCCGATCAGCAGCAATCGCGGCAGCGCGCGGCCCATGCCTAGGCGCAACTCATGTTCAGGCGAAACTCATGATCAGTCGCCAGCGGGGACCGGTGACCGGTCCCTTGGGCCCCGCGCCAGTCCGGCTGCCGCCTGGCGCACCAGCGGGGAGTCGTCGCGCAAGAGCGCCAGCAGGGTCTCGGGCGTTACCTGGGTCCCGCGGCCCCGGCACTCCCGGACCGCTGCAAGCCTCACGCCCGGGTCCTCGTCGGCCAGCAGGACGGCGAGGCCCGCCGCCTCGCAGGCCTCCGCCACCAGGGCCACCAGGGGCTGGCTGCCTCGGGCCGCCGCCAGGCAGTCCGCAAGCAGCGTCGTGTCGCGCCGGGCGCGCAGTGCAATGGTCAGGGCCAAGTGCCGGGTCCTGGCCGAGCCCGCCCGGACCAGGGGCAGCAGCCGCCTCGCCTGGTCGGAGCCGAAATCGACCGGCAAGTCGCACTGGTCGGCCAGGACGCCTAGGCCCGCCTCCCACCGATCCAGCGGCAGAAAGGGGAGCGCGCCCAGCACCAGCGACCTGAGGCGGTGCGCACGCTCCTGGTCCGAGCGGCTGGCTGTCGACCACCAGGGGCCCTCCTCGGCCAGGAAGGTGTCGCGCGAGGCATGGCGCCGCGGATTGCGAAAACCCTGCCAGGCCCGCTCGCGCGCGAGCCGGCCGAGCTCCGCGGACAACTCCGACGCCCAGGACGGCGCATCGGCCAACCCCCACGACAGCCGCTTGACCCGCGGACCTGAGCGCACGGTCAACCGGGTGGTGACCGTGCTCCCCTCCGCCGACGGAAGTGCATCCAGGATCCCCCACGCCTCCAGCCGAGCGCTCAGCGCCGCTGCCGCATTCGTCTCGAGCACAAGGGGCTCGGATCTTGCCGTCCCCAGGCGGCCGGCCAGGACCACGGATCCGCCGGCCGGGTCCGTCAGCTCCACCGCCAGCCGGGCCGGATCGCCCAGGACCAGCGTGGACCGCTGGGCCTCGAAGCCGCCCTCGCTGGCCAGCCACCACGCCACCCAGTCGCGTCGCGGATCGTCGTCCAGACCGCTCACCAGCAGAAGCGCGGCGCGGGCGGCCGGCGCCACCTGGCGCATGTCGGGGCCAAGGACGCGGCCCGAACAGGCCGCCACCAGGGCGTGGGGAACCTCGCGGTCCAGCCACGGCGCGTGCGCCGCGGACATCCTGTGGCCCAGGCCCGCCAATGCGACCGCCACCGCCCCGCCGACCGTCGGATCGCCCACCTCCAGCGCGCCGAGGAGGCGCGGCACGTCGGTTTCCTCCAGACGGAGCATCCCCGTGATGTCCTGGGCGCGGCAGAGAGCCAGAAGTCCGTAGGCCCAGGCCCCATCCAGCCCACCGGCGCGCACGTGGTCCAGAAGCCGCAGCGCGAGGGTCGGGTCCGACCCCGCCCGAGTGCCCAGGCCAAGGGAGGCGTCGCCCCTCACCTTGGCCGACACGTCGCCGAGCGCCGCCATCAAGGCGTCGTCTGCGGCTCTCCCGGGCACGCGGCCCAGGAGGACGACCGCATGGTGGCGGGTGTCACTGGCAGACGCGCCGGTGGCCAGTCGAATGAGCGCCGATGAGGCCTCCGCCGCGCCTGACTCCGCCAGGCGGGCAGCCGCCCGCCGCCGCACCGTCGGCGAACGCGAGGCCAGCAGGTCGACCCACGGGGGCGAGGGCGAAAGCGAGGCGAAAGCGTCCAGGCACGCGCGGGCGGACGCGGTCGGCACCCCGTCCATCAGGGCGTCGCGCAGCAGGGTGGCCGCGCCGGTCGCCTGCCCGGAGGCCGTCGCCCGCACTGCGATCACCTCGGCCGCCAGCTCGACGCTCGGGCCGTGGCGCGACGCAAGAGCCATCCGGAGCGGACCATCCGCCTCCGGTCCGGCCGCCCGCAGGATCGCGGCCGCGCGGTCGAGCAGCGGTGACCGGCCGCGCCGCCGCACGGCGGCCACTTCGCGCAGCACCAGATCGGGCCGCGCGCCGTCCACCATCCAGTCGGGCAGCGTGCCGGTGCCGACCGGCACGGACACCGCGTCCGCCCGGGTCACTGGAGCGGCCTTGGCCTTCGATGTGTCGAGACGGATCGTCCGCCGCTTCTTGGTGGGCTTGGGCGGCTTGCGGCCATCCAGGTCGATTTGCCCCAACGCCGGGCCGGCCAGCAGAAAGGCCGCAAGCAGGCAGGAGAGACCACGAAGGAGGGCCATGGCAGGACCAGTCTAGCCCGGCACCGCTGTCGCGGTTTCGGCCTGGACAACCCGCCGGGCCTCGTCCAGGAGGTCGCGGTGACGATCCAGGTCGGCCAGAAGGAATGGCGCCGCGCCGCTCTGTGCCAGTCCTCCCAGGTCGCCCGGCCCACGCGTCGCCAGGTCCATGTCGGCCAGCTCGAAGCCGTCCGTGCAGCCGGCGAAGAAGGCCACACGCTCGTTGGCCTCGTCGGCCATGACCAGGCACAGTCCGGGCCGGTCGGCCCGTCCGGTGCGGCCGCGGATCTGGTGGAGCGTCGCCAGGCCGAAGCGGTCGGCGCCCTCGATCACGACCGTGTCCGCCTCGGGCACGTCGACGCCGACCTCCACCACAGAGGTCGCCAGCAGCAGAGGTTCCGCCCCGCTGCGGAACGCGTCCATCTGCGATCGGCGATCGACCAGGGGCATGCGGCCGTGGACGACCGCCGGGACGCGCCCGAGCTTCTCCGCCAGCCATACCGCGCGGGCCTCGACCGACGGCGCGTCGCCCTCGATCCTCGGACACACCCAGAAGGCGCGGCCTCCTGCCGCCAGCCGCTCGTCCACCACCGCCCAGGCCTGGTCCAGGTTGTCGGCGTCCAGCCGCTGCGTCTCGACGCCGGAGCGGACCGCCGGGGCCTCATCCAGGACGCTCAGGTCCAGGTCGCCATAGAGCACATGGGCCAGGGTGCGGGGGATGGGCGTCGCCGTCGTGGACAGCATGTGCACGCTGCCACCCTTCTCGGCCAGGGCCCGCCGCTGGCTGACCCCGAACCGGTGCTGCTCGTCCACGACCGCGACGGCCAGATCAGAGAAGGCAAGCCCCTTCGACACCAGCGCGTGGGTCCCGACCAGCAGGTCCGCGCCGCCCCCCGCCAGGCGCGCCCGTTCCCCGGCGGGCATGCGCCCGTCCACACACGCGATCTTCACGCGGCTGCCTTCCAGCCAGCGGCAGACCTGGTCGTAGTGCTGCTCGGCCAGGATCGAGGTCGGCGCCAGGATCGCCGCCTGGCGGCCGCGCCCGACCGCGGCCAGGCAGGCGTAGAGCAGGACCGCGGTCTTGCCGGAGCCCACGTCCCCCTGGAGCAGCCGCGCCATCGGGGCCGGCTGCCCCAGGTCGCTGCGGATCTCGGCGATGACCCGGGCCTGGGCGCCCGTGGGCTGGAAGGGGAAGCGGGCCAGGATGCGCTCGTGCAGCCCGTCGTCCACGGCGAGGGCCGGCGCCGAGCCGCCCGCCCGCGCGCGGCGCCGCAGTTCGCGGGCCCGCGCCAACCGCAGGAGTTCCTCGAAGGCCAGCCGCCGCCGCGCGGCCTCGGGCGGATCGGCCGCCCCGGGCCGGTGCAGCACGGCCACCGCCTCGCCCAGCGGCGCCATGTTCAACCGCTCCAGGTCGGCCTCCCCCAGCCGCTCGTCCAGTGCCTCCAGGACCTCGTCGAGGGTCCGGTGGATCAGGGCCCGCAGCCAGCCCCGGCCGATGCCGTCCCGGACCGGGTAGACCGGCACCCGTTCGCCGGCGGGCGGGAAAGGTGACTTCTCCGATTCCGTGCGGGGCATCGCCAGCCTTCCCTTGTCGTCGACGCGCCCCCACAGCTTCACCTGCCGGCCGTCGGGGAATCGGTCCGCCAGGTAGGCCTGCTGGAAGAACAGCGCCGTCAGCCGACCGGTCCCGTCATCCAACTCGACCGCCAGCGTGCGGCGTCGGCCGCGCCCGAACCGGAATGACCTGCCTGCGACCTCGCCCTCGACCACGACCTCGGTGCCGGGGCGGACCGCGGCGATCGGCGTGGCCTCGGGCCGCACCTCCCAGGAGGCCGGCAGATGCAGGACCAGGTCGCGCACCGTCTCGATCCCCATCCGCCCCAGCTGCTCTTCGCGTTTCGGGCCCACGCCCTTCGCCGTGCTGACCGGGGCCGACAGGAGGTCCACGGACCCCAGCCTACTCCCGCCAGCCGGCCGGCTCGCGGCGCCAGAGGAGCCAGAACAACACGGAGGTGACCACATAGAGAACCGCGGCCAGGAGCATGACCGGCGTGAAGCCTCCTGACTCCAGCAGCACCCCCGCCACCAGCGCGGCCAGCACCCAGGCCCCGTTCCAGGCGCCGTGGCAGGCGCCGTTGGCGACCTCGCGCCAGCCGTCGGGCACCACCTTCATGGCGAAGTTCTTGTAGAGCGGCGCCGCCATGTTCATCAGCGCGCCGCGCGCCAGGAACGCCATCACCGCCACCGGCAGGTGGTGGCTGAGTGCCAGCACCACGAAGAAGGGCACGCTGGCCAGTTCGACCGCGACCACCGCCTTCACCAGGCCCAGACGCCGACCCACTACGGAGGTTGCCAGGAAGCCGATCGTCATCAGGGTCTGCCCGCCGGCAAAGCACCAGCTGATCTCGCGCGGCCCCAGAGCGAACCGGTTGGCGAAGTAGAGGTTGAGGAAGGGGATCACCAGGCCTGCGCCGAAACCCAGCACCAGGTCGGGCAGCACCAGGCGCGTGAGGGTGGGGCGCACGCGGGCGAAGGGCGGCCGCTCGGCGTAGGCCTTGCGCCGCGCGACGAGGTCCTCGACCAGGAACGAGAATGGCACGGCCGCCAGGACGGCCGCCGCCGCGCCGCCGGCCATGCCCCAGGCGAGTCCCGCGGACGGGCTGCCGAGCCTCGCGCCAAGCGATTCAGCGAAGGGCCCCGCGCACAAGGTCAGGAGCACCGCCGCGGACGTGTGGACCGCCTCGAACAGTCCGAACAGGAAGGCGCGCTTGGGATGGTCCTCGCCGGTGAGCCTCGCCAGGATCGGGGCGCTGGCGACCCAGTGCGTGGTGAATCCGGCACCGGCCAGCATCGACCCGAAGTAGACGGCCGTCACGCTGTTCCACTGGACGGCAATCAGGGCCAGGCCGGCGGCCTGCATGAGGGCGCTGGCCACCAGGACGGTCCAGGATGGGAATCGGGCCAGGGCCCAGGCGACCGGGACGATGGCGACCAGGGTGCCGCCGGCCTCCCACGAGACAGCGCCTGCGATGGCCTGCTTGGACCACCCGGCCGACTCCAGGAGGAGATTGCGCAGCAGCCAGGAAACCGCGAACGCGCCGGCGGCGAGCCATGAGCCCGCCATGAAACAGGCGACGTTCCGGCGGTTCACCGGCCGCCGTCGCGGGGTGCTGCCCAGTGGGCGCGGAGCACCTCCTCGGCGGGCTTGCCCCTCGGGGTGAAGCCACGGTCGCGCGGACCGCCCCGGGCAGGATCGGTCGGCCAGTCGAGCAGCAGCATCCCGGCCACCCTCTCCTCCTCTGCCAGGCCGCGAAGCAGGGCCTCCAGGGCCACCGCCTGGGCCCGGGTGTCCGTGGCGCCATTGGCGCGATAGGGCGTGGCATGGGTCATGCGAGTGGAGGTGAATCCTGTGGCCGTCACCAGGACGGGCCGCTGCTCATCACCAAGGCGCCCCAGGAGCCGCCGCCACTCCGCGCGGACCCCCCGCCTGAGGTCACGCGGACCGGGGGCCGAATCGGTCGAGATCGTGGGCAGGAAGTCCGCTGCCACCACGTCGACCGCGTCCCAGAAGGCGACGCGCCCGGCCTCGGTGCCGACATGGGCCGCGTAGGCCAGCGGGCCGGGAAACAGCGAGCGGGTCCGGAGGAACAGATCCCGCCAGGCGTCCACCAGCCAGGCCTCCAGTCTGGGATCGGGCCGGAATGCCGTCGTGCCGCGCATGCCGGACCCGACCACCAGCAGACTGGCTCCCATGCGGCGGGCGGACATGGCCATGCGCCCCAGATACGCCGCGTAGCGGTCGAAGAAGGCCAGCCATTCCTCCTCGGTGCGCGGCATCGGGTCGCCCATGCCCAGCCCGTATTCCGTGCCGGGGATCCGCGGTCGGACCACCACGGCCAAGCCGGCCAGCCGGGCCTGCTGACCGGTGGCCATCAGCCGTCCGTCCACATCGCATGCCGCCGACCGGCGACCGCGGAAGAAGTCGTCGGACGTCTGGTCGTCGGGCGTCGCGGCTTCGACCGGCGTCAATGAAACGGCTCTCGCGCCCAGGGCGGCCACGCCTTCGATGGCGTCGCCGCACGCGCTGCTGCCGTAGCCCACTCGAGCGTCCGCGCTGTCCGTCAGCGCCAGACCGCTCACGTCACGGTCCAGCCGGCGCACCGCGCTCTCCTCGGCGACAATCCGGGTGCGCAGCCCGGCCAGGGCCATCTGGGAGCCCGCCTCCCACGCCTCGTTGGCGGCCGCAAGGCCGGGTGAGACAACATCCCCGCGCCACAGCGCCGCCGCCTCCGCGGTCAGGCCGTCGGGAAACAGGCCCCCCAGCAGGCATGCCGCTCCGGCGGAGTAGCGGGCGTCGCCCAGTCGATCGACGGCACCGGCTGCCGCCAGGTCACGTGGTGCGGGGAGCCAGCCTGCTCGAGCGAATCGAGCCGTCCATTCGCTCACCTCGACGCCTCCCCACAGGGGGGTCAGGATCGCAGCAGCGCCCGCCGCCACCCACTCCGACGAAGGTGGCCCCAGCGCACGTTCCAGCAGAGCCCGCGCCAGCGGCGATTCGTGGTCTCCTCCGAACCCCGGTCCCAGGGCCATGTAGACGCGTGACAGGTCCGGCGAGATGTGGGCCAGGGATCCGTCGCCGGTGACTTGCAGCTTTTCTGCGACGCCTGTGAACAGGACCACCTCGACCGGGGGCAGATCCATGTCCAGCGAGCCCAGCCAGGCCAGGACCGGTTGAGCTGCCACACCAGCCCGGCGGATCAACTCCTGAGCCTGGTCGGGCGAGTCTGTCGACACCAGGAAACGAACAGGACCACGCTGGATCCGCCGCGCCCCGTCCAGCCATGCGGTCACGAGGGAATCGTCCCTGCCGGTCCGCGCCGGGTCGGGGCTGCCGTCCGCGCGCCACCGCCCGCTGGCAGCCGTATCGCCTCCGGCCACGACCTGCCAGCCCACACGCCAGGCTGGACGCCAGCCTGGCAGCGCCGCCGCCAGGGCGGTCCGGTCACGGCCCACCAGCAGGAAGGCCGCCTGGCGCGGCGCGTCAGGGTCGGCCACCCTGCAGGCCGCCAGGTCGGCCGGCGCCGTCCACTGCCGGCCCAGGGCGGCCAGCCCGTCGTGGCTGAACAGGCCGCTGACGCCGCGGGCCGCCGCATCGAACGCCGGGCTCGATCCCGGCCACCCCACCACCAGCCGCGCGCGTCCCTTGCGCCCCCCTGCCGGCGCGTCCCCCTCCGCCATCACGGCCACGTCCCATCCCTCCAGATGGCCGGCCAGCAGCGTCGCTGCCCGCAGCAGCGCGGGATCTTCCGCCACCACGATGTCCAGCGCCCGCGGCGTCTCCCGCCACAGCGCCCACGCCGCCTGGTCGCTCTGCGCGGCGACGGCCGCGCACGAGAAAAGCGCCCAGACCGCCACGATCCATTTCCAGCGGTGGCTGGTCATCCCGGGAATGATAGGAAGCCAAGCGACATGCCCTCAACGAAAGACGTGCAGCAACTAGCCTGGACCTGGGCTGACGGCGCCGAGCCGCGCGGCGACCTGGACCGCCTTCTGGGTTCGAAGGAAGGCTGGCGGACCCTCCGCGAACGCTACGGCCGCTGCACCCGGATCCACGCCTCGGCGGGCCTGGTGGCCAAGAGCCTGGCGCCGCGCGGCGTGTGGCGACGGATCCGTCGGGCTGCGGGCGGCGACCCCCTGGCCCGCGAGTTCCTGAGCCTGCAGGAGGCGGCGGCCCGCGCCCTGCCGGTGACCCCTCCGCTGGCCCTGCGGAGGGACGCGGACGAGACGACCATGGTGACGGCCGCGTTGGAGGCGGCCCCGCTGTCGGTCGGGGCGCTTGTCCAGGACACCCTGGCACGAGGGGTCGGTGCGCTGGCGGCGCGCCTTCATGCTGCGGGCCTCCTGCACGGCGACCTGGTGCGCCGCAACATCCTGGTCGGGACCGCCATTTCCGCGGGAATCCCGGAGCTGGCGATCTCCGATCTGCGGCACTGCGTGGCGGGGCGCAACCGTGTGCCGCCTGCGGCCCGTCTGCGGGCGCGTGAACTCGCCCGGCTGATCCAGTCACTCGACGCGGCCGCGCCGGACAGCCTTCGGATGCTCCTCGCCGCCTATGTGGTCGCGCTGCGCCCGGAGGGCGGCGCAGCGGTGGACGAGGAGCGCGCCTTCGCCACGGCCGTCGAGGCGGCCCTTGTGCGTCGCCGCCGGCGCGTGGCGCACCACCACTTCCGTACAGCGCTGCGTCAGTGCGCAGAACAGAGGCCGCTGCAGCGCGGCCGATGGTCGGGGTGGATCCGGAATGTCCTGCCCGAGGAAGCGGAGGCGGGCCTCGCCCCCCCGGCCGGGGACTTGGCCGAGGTGCTGCTCGACCCGGGCCCCGGACGGATCCTGCACGCCGGGTCGCGCCGACGCGTCACGCGGCTGGACGACTTGCCCGTCGTCGTGAAGGAATGCGCGCCGCCGCGCGGTGTTCCGCTGCTGCGCCGCGGCCGTCATTCCGGCGCCGAGCGGGCTTGGCGCGGCGCCTGGCTGCTGGACGCCATGGGGCTGCCCACGCCGCGCGTCTGGGCCGTGGCCACCGACCGCCACACCCGGTCCTCGCGCCTGCTGGCCGAGGCGGCCGACCCAGGCACGACCCTCGAGCAGGCGATGGCCGGTGCGGACGAGGCCGGACGCCTGGCTCTGGCTGCCCAGGCCGGGGCCCTGGCCCGCCGCGTCCACGCAGCGTGCCTGCGCTACCACGACTTCAACGCCCGCAACCTGCTCCTCCATCACGGGTCCCTGGTCCTTGTGGACACCGAGGGGGTCCACCCGGGCCGGCGCACCACCTCCACCATCGACCGCAACCGGATGCTGCAGGTCCTCACCGACTCCCTGCCCGCCCCCACCACCGACGCCGACCGCGCCGCCCTCCGCGCCGCCTACACGCGCTCGAACACGTAGTTGCGGTGGGCCAGACCGGGCTTGCGATACGGCACGGTCGCAAACTCCGCAAAGTGGTGGCGCACTCCGCGCTCGACGAACCAGCCGTCATAGCCCCGGTCCACCAGGTGGCCGAACAAGTCGCCCTTTTCGGCGGCTGGCTGGTGGCACTCGAACAGCAACGCCGGCCCATGGGTCCCCAGGATTTTCTCCCCTCCTCGAAACACCTCCAACTCGTGGCCTTCCACGTCGCACTTGATCACGGCCACTTCTTGCTCACCTGCGAGGGCCAGATCGAGCGTGGTCACCTCCACAAGCAGCTCCTCCATGCCCTCAGCCGACTCCATCGAATCCCCGATGAATGCCCCTCCTGATCAGACGAACGCGCGCCGAAGGGTCGCCGTACCCGGACTCGCAGACAGCCCCTTCCCCACCACGTTCAATGCCCCCAGGCCAAACGCCGTTTTCACCTCGGCGATGAAAACCGCCATCTCGGGCTGAGGCTCGAACGCCACGACCCTCCCATCCGGCCCGACTGCACGACTCATCCAGTACGAGTAGATGCCGCGATTCGCACCGACATCGACCACGGTCTTGCCATTCAGATCGAGAGACAGCAGCCACTTGAGCGATTCGCGCTCATGCGTGACCCACTCTCGTTTGATGTCATCATCAGCGCTCGACCGGACATCCTGTACTCCCAGCCATTCGATCCGAATTGGCTACCTCTGAGGGCGCGAAAGCCCACGATCCGCATTCCCGAATTCCACACGGAAGGCGGTCTCAATGACCGATTCGCGGTCGGGTCTCCCGGAGCGATGATCAAGTACATGCTGAGGGGGCACGACTACATGGAATTGCACCTCTCGAGCAAGCCAGGTGTCCACAAACGGCTGACCGGTGAGAAATTCCTTGCCCTGTGGGCTAGGCAGAACCGTGTCAAGATGAGCCCCATCCCCTGGTCATTTGCACGGATTCGGGCCGATGGAAGAATTGCTGAAAAGGACAGGGAGTTTGCTCCTGCCGAGCATGCCTAACTCCGTAGGGCGTAGCACCAGCCGCCTGCAGGACACTATGGTCCGGGGATGACGCGGATGGTTGGTTGGTGGGTTTTCGGCGTGCTGCTGGCGGCGGGGTGCGGGGGGAATGGGGACGGCGGCGGCGAGGATCCGATGGATGAGGCGCCGGTCGTTGTGGCGGAGGGGAACGGGGTGGTGGAAGAGGTCGCGGCGCGGCCCATCGACCCCAAGACGGTGGGGAGTGTGCGCGGGGTGGTGGTGTTCGAGGGGGAGGTGCCCAGGCCGAAGATCATTGACCCGACCACCGTGTTGGCGTGCGACCACGGCAAGCCGGAGCCGAGCGACAAGCTCATCATCCATGACAGGCGGGTGGAAAACGTGATGGTCTACGTGCGGAGGGGCCTGAAGGGCTGGGAGATGCCCCCGTTCGAGGGCGAGCCGGTAGTGCTGGACCAGCTGGGCTGCCAGTACCGGCCCCATGTGGTGGTGGTGCGCGTCGGGCAGAAGCTGCTGGTCAGGAATTCCGACCCCACCACACACAACGTGAATGCGCGGTCACGCCGCAACGAGAGCTTCAACAAGCTGCAGCCCAAGAACCGGCCCGATATCGAAGTGGACCTCGAACGGTCCGAGGTCGGCATCCCCGTCGGCTGCGACCTGCATCCGTGGATGGGGGCCGTAATCCACTCGCTCGACCACCCGTTCAGCGCGCTGAGCGCCGCTGACGGGACGTTCCAGATCGTCGGCCTGCCGCCGGGCGACTACTCGCTGCGCGCCGTCCACGAGACCCTCGGACACAGGGAAGCGCAGGTGACCGTCCCTGCCTCGGGCGCGGCCCGGGTGACTTTCACGTTCACGTCTGACTAGACTGCGAGCCGTATCGGTTCAGACAAACACCGGGAGGTACTTCCACCGATGATCGCAACGCTTCTTGCCCCTGAAATCTCCGGCACCGAGTGGGCGCAGCTCACTCTCCGGTGGGCCCATGTCCTGGCCGGTGTGGTCTGGATCGGCCTGCTCTACTTCTTCAACTGGGTGAACTCCGCGTTCGCCCCCACCATGGACGCCGACACCAAGAAGGCGGTCGTGCCGGAGCTGATGCCCCGGGCGCTGTTCTGGTTCCGGTGGGGCGCCGCATGGACCTTCCTTACCGGCATCGGCCTGCTGTCGATCCTCTACTGGCATGTCCAGCCCAACTGGGGCGAAATGGGCAAGCCCGAGACAGCGCAGTGGGGCATGGCCTTCGGCTGCCTGATCGTCGGCTTTTTCGTCTACGACCAGATTTCCAACAAACTGGGTGGCCAGCTGTGGGTGAATCTGGGCCTCTGGGGCGCCCTGGCGGTGGGCTTCGCCTGCCTGATGGAGCACCAGTGGGGCGCCGGCGCGCGCGCGCAATTCATCCACGTGGGTGCCCTGTTCGGCACCGCGATGGCCGCCAACGTGTGGATGCGCATCTGGCCCGCCCAGCAGCGCATCATCACGGCCATCAAGAACGGCGACGCGCCGGACGGCGCCGACGTCGGGCTCGCCGGCCTGCGCAGCAAGCACAACACCTTCATGTCCGTGCCGCTTCTGCTGATGATGCTGTCGGTCCACCAGGACTCGCTCCTGGCCGCCGGCAACACGGCCACTTCTCTGGCCGTCATCATCGTGGTGGGCTTCGCCGTCACGCACGTGCTCTACGGCAAGGCCGCCAAGGTCCCGGGCTTCTAG
>CAZZHK010000005.1:0-149097 GCA_964653725.1 uncultured Planctomycetales bacterium
GTCCCGGCGTTGTTCAGCCTCACGCCGTCCACCATCAGCAGGATCTGGTTGCCGGTGAGCCCGCGGATGAACGGTGAGCCGCCTCCCAGGTTGGTCTGCTGGACCAGCACGCCCGCTTCGCCGCGCAGGGCGTCGGGCACGCTCCGGTAGCCCTTGGAGGCAATCTCCTCGGCGGTGACGACGGTCACGTGGCGCGCGCTCTCTTGCGCCAGGGCGGGGCCGCGGGTGGGAGTGACGACGATTTCCGGTGCGATGCCAGGCTCCTGGGGGAACGGGACGATCAGCATCAGGGGCAGGAGACAGGGGCTCATCCCTCCGAAAACGGAGCGCGATTCGAGGAGTTCACGAGGAATCCACCGATTCCGATGGGTGCGGGCTACCCTGCGCGGCCCATGTCCCTGGACCTCGTGCGCAACATCGGAGTTGCCGCCCACATCGACGCCGGCAAGACCACGCTCACCGAGCGGGTCCTGTTCTATGCAGGACGCAGCCACCGATTGGGCGAGGTCCACGATGGGACGGCGACCATGGACTGGATGCCTGAGGAACGCGAGCGCGGCATCACGATCACCGCCGCCGCGACCGCGTTCGATTGGAACGGTCACCGGATCCAGTTGATCGACACGCCGGGTCACGTCGATTTCACGGTGGAGGTCGAGAGATCGCTGCGGGTCCTGGACGGAGCCGTGGTCGTGTTCTGCGCGGTCGGTGGCGTGGAGGCACAGTCGGAGACGGTGTGGCGACAGTGCGACCGGCACCAGGTGCCGCGCCTGGCCTTCGTGAACAAGATGGACCGGGCCGGTGCCGACTTCGAGAGGGTGGTCGAGGACATTTGCACCAGGCTGGAGGCGCCGGCGGTCCCGGCGCATCTGCCGATCGGTTCCGGGGCGGAATTCCGCGGCCTGGTCGATCTGGTGCACCGGAGGGCCCTGGTCTGGAAGGACGAGGATCTCGGTGCGGCGCCAGAGGAAATTGCGATCCCAGGAGACATGGTCGACGCGGTCGAGCTGGCTCGCCACATCCTCGCGGAAGCCGTGGCCGAGGCGGATGACGTGACCATGGAGGCCTACCTGGAGGATGAGGAACTGGAGGCCGAGGCGCTGGCGGCGGGACTGAGGCGAACCGTCCTGGAGCGCAGCGTGATCCCCGTCCTGTGCGGCTCGGCTCTCTCCAACAAGGGCGTGCAGCCCGTCCTCGATGCGGTCGTCCACTACCTTCCGAGCCCGCTGGAGGTGCCGCCGATCCTGGGCCATGTGCCGGGCACGGACGGTACGCAACCGTGCACGGCTGATCCGGAAGGCCCGCTGCGGGCCCTCGTGTTCAAGGTGACGGCGGACCCTCACGGGGACCTGTGCTTTACCCGCATCTACTCGGGCACCCTCAAGACGGGCGATCAGGTCTACAACTCGCGCGCGGCCAAGAGGGTCGAGCGGGTCGGCCGCATTCTGCGGATGCATGCGGACGACCGCGAACAGGTCGACGAGGCCCAGGCAGGAGACATCGTGGCCCTGGCCGGACTGAAGATCGCGGCCACGGGAGACACCCTGTTCCACAAGGGCGAGGAACTGGAACTGGAGAGGCTGGCCTTTCCCGAGCCGGTCATCGCCATGACCGTCGAGCCGCGGCAGGCCGCCGACCAGGGCAAGCTGGAGCAGGTCCTGGAAAGGGTCCAGCGCGAGGATCCGTCGTTCCGGGTCAGGCAGGACGAGCATTCGGGCCAGACCCTGATCAGCGGCATGGGGGAACTTCACCTGGAGGTCATCCGGGCCCGCATCCTGAGGGAATTCCGCCTGGACGCCAGGGTCGGGCGGCCTCGCGTGGACTACCGCGAGACAGTGCGGGGGGCTGCGCGCGGCGAGGGGCGGTTCGAGCGCCAGATGGGCGAGAAGGGCGTGTTCGGCCACGTCCAGCTCAATCTGGCGCCGGTGGACGACCCGGTGGTGCGCGTGCTGTGGATGGCTCCGCCGGACGCCATTCCGGCGCTCTACCGTGAGGCGGTGGAGGCAACGGTGGCGGGCGCCGCCGAGGGAGGTGTGGCTTTCGGCTACCCGATGGTCAGCGTGATGGTCACGGTGACCGGAGGCAGCCTGCATCCGACCGACGGCAACGAGGCGGCCTACTGCTCGGCGGCCGCGCTGGCCTTCAGGGATGCTGCGGAACGGGCCGGCGAACAGCTCCTCGAACCGCTCATGGCGATCGATGTCCACACGCCGCCCGATTATGTCTCTGCAATCCTCACAGACCTCGGCGGACGGCGTGCCCAGATTGGCCAGGTCCAGGCGGGCCGGCGCACCTCCCAGATCAGCGGCACCGTGCCGGTTGGCGAGATGTTCGGCTACGCGACGACCATCCGGTCGCTCAGCCAGGGTCGCGCCCAGTACTCGCTCGAGCCGATCCGCTACGCGCCGGTGCCGGATGACAGGCTGCCTTTTTGACGGACAAGCGACTGCTTGCGGCGACCCAGGGTCCCGGCTATTCTCTTCGCCCCCATTCGGGATTCTCGGGGCGGGCGTATGCCCGCTGACGATCCCGCCGGGAACGATGGAAGCTGCAAGAAATGGCCCAACAGATCCGAATCCGCATGGACGCGTACGACCACGAGGCGCTCGACCAGTCGAGTGCCGAGATCGTGGAAACGGCACGTCGCACGGGTGCTGCGGTGGCGGGACCGGTCCCGTTGCCGACGAGGGTGGAGCGCTACACGGTGCTCCGTTCCCCGCACATCGACAAGAAGTCGCGTGAGCAATTCGAGATCCGGACCCACAAGCGGCTGATTCTGATTTCAGATACGACCAACGAGACGATTGACAAGCTGAGCAAGCTGAACATGCCGGCAGGCGTGGACATCCGAATCAAGGCCTGAGCCTTGACCTTTCCCGGCGGTATGCCCGCCGGGGAGCCGCGGACAGGTGGAGTTCGGCTCCATACCGCGCGGTTGCAGGAACCGTCCTGAGCCTGTCCGGGGGTACGCCGAAGGCCCCGAGCGAAACTGCTCGTGCGCCTCTGACCGGTCTTGACCGGCGGAGGCGTTTGCATGCCATCGGCGCATCAGTTTGCTGGAAAGAATGAGATGAACGCGCTTCTCGGACGCAAAGAGGGCATGACCCAGGTGTTTTCCGACACCGGCGAATGGACGCCGGTGACGGTGGTGTCTGTGGGTCCGTGCCTGGTGACCGGGGTCCGGACGGTCGAACGCGACGGCTACACCGCCTACCAGATCGGCTTCGAGGGCGCCAAGGCCAAGCATGTCGCCAAGCCGCAGCGCGTCGCCTTCGAGAAGAATGGTCTTCCCCTGCAGCGGCATACGCGGGAGAACCGGGTCGACGCGCACGACTACCAGCTGGGGGACCGCCTGACGGCCAACGTGTTCGAGGCCGGCGAGGTAGTGGACGTGGTCGGAACCACCAAGGGAAAGGGGTTCCAGGGGACGATCAAGCGCCACGGCTTCTCGCGCGGCCCTATGACGCACGGCTCCATGAACGTGCGGCGACCCGGTTCCATCGGCATGTCAGCGACGCCAGCGCGCGTGATCAAGGGCATGAAGATGTCCGGGCACATGGGGGCCGAGCGGCACACCGCCCGCAATCTGGAGGTGGTCGAGGTGGACTCGGAGGCGGGACGCCTGCTGATCAAGGGAGCCGTCCCGGGCGCCAACGGCGGCCTTGTGATGGTGCGCCACGCGGTGACTGGCCCCGAGATTGCCCTGCGCGAGGCTGCCGGGAACATCCTTGCTCCTGAGCCGGCTGCAGCGGAGGAGGAGGAGTAGCCGTGACGGACGTACAGCACCTGCAGTTCGACACCGGCGCCGTCAGTTCCGTGGCGGTCGACGAGACCGCCTTCGGGGACCAGATCCTCTGGCGCACGCTTCGCCTGGCGGTCCTCCATTACGAGGCGAACCGCCGGCAGGGGAGTGCCAACACCAGGACACGTGCCGAGATCCAGGGGACCACGCGCAAGCCCTGGAAGCAGAAGCACACCGGGCGTGCCCGCGCAGGCACCAAGAAGTCGCCCATCTGGCGCGGCGGCGGCACGGTCTTCGGGCCCAAGCCCCGCAGTTATCGCCAGGAGGTGCCGCGGCGCCAGCTCAAGGCTGCCCTGAACAGCGCCCTGCTCGGCAAGGTGCGTGACGGCGAAGTGGCGCTCCTTGGAGGCCTGTCGCTGGACGCACCCTCGACCAAGGCCGTCAGGGGTGTCCAGAAGAGTCTGGATGCATCGGGGTCCATGCTGCTGGTCATCCGGGACACGGACACGACCGTCTGGAAGTCCTTTCGCAACCTGCCCGGAGTGGGGGTCACCCGGGCCGCGGACCTGAACGCCTACGACGTGTGCCGGCACCGCACGGTCGTCTTCACCGACGACGCATTCGAGGCGGTGGGGGGCAAGCGCTCATGAAGGCAGCCGAAGTGATCCGTCGCCCGGTCCTGACCGAGAAGGCGGCGCGGGAGCAGGAGATGCACAACGCCTACTCGTTCGAGGTGGCGCTGGACGCGAACAAGGTGGAGATCCGCAAGGCGATCGAGACGCTGTTCGAGGTCAAGGTTCGCGGCGTCCGTACGAAGCGCCTCACCAAGCCGCCGCGCCGGCTGGGCGTGCGCTGGAGCAGACCGAAGACCACCAAGGTGGCGGTCGTGACACTCGCCGATGGCGAGACCATCGAGCTGATCTGATGGCGATTCGCACCTACAAACCGACCTCTCCCGGACGCCGCCACGGCAGCGTTCTCGACAAGTCTCGGTTGACAAAGAAGGCGCCCGAGAAGTCGCTGCTCGAGCCGATCAAGAAGACCGGCGGGCGCGGCAACACGGGGCGCATCAGCAGCCGGCGCCGCGGAGGGGGCCACAAGCGCCGCTATCGGCGCATCGATTTCCGGCGCGACAAGTTCGGCGTACCGGGCATCGTCGCCTCGCTGGAATACGACCCCAACCGCTCCGCATGGATCGCCCTGCTCCACTATGTGGATGGCGAGAAGCGCTACATCCTGGCGCCCGAGGGGCTTGAGGTGGGCACCACGCTGCTCAGCGGACCGGGCATCGAGGCGCGGACCGGCAATGCCGCCGCGCTCGCGGACATCCCGCTGGGGCTGGATGTCCACAACGTTGAATTGACTCCCGGCAAGGGCGGCGTGATCGCCCGGTCGGCCGGTACCGCGGCCAAGCTGATGGCGCGCGAAGGGGACTACGCGACCCTGGTCCTGTCCAGCGGCGAGCAGCGCAAGATCCACGTGAAATGCATGGCCACGATCGGCCGGGTGGGCAACGCCGACCACCGGCTGGTGAAGCTGGGCAAGGCGGGCCGCGCCCGCCACCTGGGCCGACGGCCCAAGGTTCGGGGCACGGCACAGAACCCGGTGGCCCACCCGATGGGCGGCGGCGAAGGCCGATCCGCGGGCGGCCGCCATCCGTGCTCCCCCTGGGGCAAGCTCTCCAAGGGCGGGAAGACGCGCAAGCCGCGCAACCCGAGCAGCAAGTTCATCATTCGGCGGCGGAAGAAGAGGCGTTAGGCGATGAGTCGAAGCCTGAAGAAGGGTCCCTTTGTGGACGCCAAGCTCATGAAAAAGGTCAACGCCATCGGTCCCGGTGGCGGTGCCCCGATCCAGACCTGGGCGCGGCGATCGGTCATCCCCCCGGAGTTTGTTGGCCACACGTTCATGGTCCACAACGGCCGGGTGTTCATGAAGGTCTACGTGACCGAGGAAATGGTGGGCCACAAGCTGGGCGAGTTCGCCCCGACGCGCACCTTCCGAGGCCACAGCGGGGCGAAGGGCGGAGCCTGATCATGGCGGTCTACTCTGCATCCCACCGTTGGGCCCGCATCAGTGCGCGCAAGGTGCGCCTGGCGGCGGACCTGGTGCGGGGCATGGGGGTGAACCGTGCCATCGACGTCCTGGCGGCCCAGCCCCAGCGCGGCGCCTACATGCTGCTCAAGGTGCTCAAGAGCGCCGTGTCCAATGCGGCGGCCGCTGATGCGGACGTCGATTCGATGACTGTCTCCCGCTGCTGGGTGGACGGCGGTCCCCTGCTGCAGGGCAGGGTCCGCTGGCGTCCGGGCCCCATGGGCCGGATCAAGCCCTACCGCAAGCGGACCAGTCACATCCATGTGGAACTGGCGGAAGCAGTGGCCGTGCCGGTCACCGCCGTGGCCGACAACGAGGAAGGTGCCTGACATGGGGCAGAAGGTTCATCCGATCGGATTTCGCGTCGGCGTCCACGTCGAGCGCGGAGTCATGGTCGAGCAATGGCGTTCCCGCTGGGTGGCCCGCAAGCAGGACTTCGGGCGTCTGCTGGTGGAGGACTACAAGATCCGCGAGTACATCAAGGAGGAGTTCAAGTCCGCCGGTGTGCCGCGCATCGAGATCGCCCGGCAGGGCGAGTTCGTCGAGGTCGAAATCCATACCGCCCGGCCCGGCGTCCTGGTGGGACGCAAGGGCGTGCGCGTGGACCAGTTGAAGTCGGTCCTCGAGGGGCTGACCGGCCAGACGGTCCACCTGCAGATCAAGGAGATCAAGCGTCCCGAGCTGGAAGCCGCCCTGGTGGCGGAAGCGCTTGCGGAACAGATGACCAAGCGCATCGCCTATCGGCGCGCCATCAAGAAGGCCATCCAGACCACGATGCAGGCCGGCGCGCAGGGCGTGAAGATCGAGTGCCGGGGCCGCCTCGGCGGCTCGGAGATGGGGCGGGTCGCCAAGGAACGGTCCGGCCGCATCCCGCTGCAGACGCTGCGTGCCCACATCGACTACGCCCAGTTGAGCCAGCGGACTCCTGCCGGCGTCATCGGGATCAAGGTGTGGATCTACAAGGGCGATGTGACGAGGCCGCAGGACTGATCCAATGCTGATGCCCAAGAGAGTCAAGCACCGCAAGGTCCACAAGGGCCGGATTCGCGGAAAGGCGATGCGCGGCAACCGCGTGGCGTTCGGCGAATGGGGCCTCCAGTGCCTCGAGGCCGGCCGCATCACCGCCCGCCAGATCGAGGCAAGCAGGGTTGCTGCGGTCCGGTCTGCGCCCGGCGCCAAGGTCCACATCAGGTTGTTCCCGCACAAGCCTGTCACCGCCAAGCCGGCCGAGACGAGGATGGGGAAGGGCAAGGGTGACGTGGATCACTGGGTGGCCGTGGTCCGTCCGGGGACGATCATGTTCGAGTTGGCCGGAGTGACCAGGGAGGAGGCCGTTACGGCCTTCAACCGTGTCTCCCACAAGCTACCGCTGCGCGTGCGCATGGTGGGAAGGAAGGTGGTCTGATGAAGGTCGCCGAAATCCGCGGCAAGACGGACGCGGAACTGCGCTTCGACCGAAGCGCCATGGAGCGCGAACTGTTCGATCTGCGCTGCAAGAGTGTGACCGAGGGCCTGGCAGATTCGTCCCGCCTGGGCGCCATCAAGAAGGACATTGCCCGCATCGAGACCGTGCTGCGCGAGCGGCAGGACGGGGTGCGCGGCCAGGAGCCGAGGCAGTCATGACCGAATCATCCTCCCGCAGCACGCGGCGGACCGCCGTCGGCATCGTGTCCTCTGCCAAGATGGAGCGGACCGCCGTCGTGCGCTCGGAGCGCAGGGTCAAGCACCCCCTGTACGGCAAGTTCCTCAAGCGCTCCACGCGTTATGTGGCCGACAACCCGGGCAACGAGGCCCAGGAGGGCGACAAGGTAGAGATCGCCGAGACCCGCCCGACCAGCAAGACCAAGCGGTGGCGGGTGGTGCGCGTGATCGAGAAGGGGACCTCCCGATGATCCAGATGCAGACCGTGCTGGACGTCGCGGACAACACCGGCGCGACCGCTTGTGCGTGCATCCGTGTGCTGAAGGGAGGCTCCCGCACCGCGTCGTTGGGCGACGTGGTGGTGGCCTCCGTGAAGAAGGCCCTGCCGGGTTCGGAGGTGCGTCCGGGCACGGTGGTCAAGGGCGTCGTGGTCCGTTGCAAGCAGCGCGTGCGCCGCTCCGACGGGTCCTATGTTCGCTTCGACAAGAACGCCATCGTCCTGATCGACGAGGACCGGAATCCCCTGGGTACGCGCATCTTCGGCGCCGTGGCCAGGGAGCTGCGCGAGAGCAACTTCATGAAGATCGTGTCGCTCGCCCAGGAGGTCGTGTGATGGCCGCCAAGATGAAGATCCGGCGCGATGACACGGTCGTCGTGGTGGCGGGAAACGACCGGGGCAAGACCGGCCGAGTGCTCCTGACCCTGCGGGACAAGGGCCGGGTGGTGGTCGAGGGCGTGAACATGCGCTGGAAGCACATGCCCAAGAGCCAGGAGCAGCCCGAGGGCGGGCGCGTTCAGCGTGAAGCCCCGATCCATGTCAGCAACGTCCAGCTCTACAACCAGAAGGAGGGCCGGCCCGTGCGCCGGCGTGCAGACCTGTGATTGTCCGCGTCAAGGAGGCCTACCAGGATCACGTCAGGCCGGCGCTCAAGGAGCGCTTCGAGTACAGCAATGACATGGCGGTGCCGACGATCCAGAAGGTCGTCGTCAGCATGGGCCTCGGCAAGACGATTGCCGAGCGTGGCCGGATGGATGCTGCCAAGGCGGACCTGGCACGGATCACCGGTCAGCAGCCTGTGGTGCGTCTGGCCAAGGTGTCGGTGGCCCAGTTCCGGCTGCGCCAGGGAATGCCCATTGGGCTGATGGTCACCCTGCGTGGCGACCGCATGTACGCCTTCCTGGACCGATTGATCAGTGTCGGAATCCCCCGTATCAGGGACTTCCGAGGTTTCCGTCCCAAGCTGGACGGTACGGGCAACTACAACATGGGCCTCGAGGACCAGACGATCTTCCCGGAGATCGACCTCGCTGCCCTGGAGTACAGCCAAGGCATGAACGTGACCGTCGTCACCACGGCGCGCACGGACGAGGAAGGGCTGGAGCTGCTTCGCGGCCTCGGATTCCCCTTCCGGGAGACGTAGAGCGGTATGGCCAAGAAGTGCCTCATTCTCAAGTCCCAGAGGAAGCCCAAGTTCAAGGTGCGCGGCTACAACCGCTGCCGCATCTGCGGGCGTCCCCGGGCCTTCTATCGCAAGTTCCAGATCTGCCGGTGCTGCTTCCGGACTCTGGCCCTCCGGGGCGAGATTCCGGGAGTCAAGAAGGCTTCCTGGTAGGGGTTACAAGCCATGGTCATGACTGATCCGATTGCCGACATGTTGACGCGGATTCGCAATGCGATCCGTGCAGGCCACACGACCGTTGTCATGCCGGCCTCGAAGATGAAGGTGGGAATCGCCCAGATCCTCAAGGAAGAGGGTTATGTGGACGACTACCAGGTCGAGGACGGCTCGCCCTGCTCGACCATCCACCTGGACCTTCGCTTCAGCGAGGGACAATCCGTGATCCGCTCGATCCGTCGCATCAGCAAGGGCGGTCGGCGCGTGTACCGCGGCTATCGCGAGCTGCCGCATGTCCTCAATGGGCTCGGCATCGCGATCGTGTCCACGACAGACGGCGTCCTGTCGGACGGAGCTGCCCGATCGAAGAAGATCGGGGGCGAAGTCCTCTGCGAGGTGTACTGATGTCGCGCATCGGCAGGCAGGCCGTCGCAGTGCCGGCGGGAGTGACGGTCGCGGTCGACAGCGATTCACTGGTGGTCAAGGGGCCCAAAGGAGAGTTGACGTTCCCCCTGTTCACCGAACTGGCGGTGGCGGTCGAGGACGGCTCCGCCACGGTGAGCCTTTCCGGCAACGGCAGTGCCCGCAAGGCCTCGGCCCTGTGGGGCCTGACCCGGGCCCATTTGTCCAACATGGTCCACGGCGTGACCGAGGGCTGGGAGAAGAAGCTGCAGATCGTAGGCGTCGGCTGGCAGGCACGCCTGGAAGGCCGATCCGTGAACCTGCAGATCGGCTTCTGCCATCCAGTGGTCATGCCCGTGCCCGAGGGACTCGAAGTCGAGGTGCCCCAGGGCCAGGAGATCGTGGTCCGGGGTGCCGACAAGCAGGCGGTGGGCCTGTTCACGGCCCAGATCCGCGCCGTCCGTCCTCCCGAGCCCTACAAGGGCAAGGGCATCAGGTATTCCGACGAACAGGTCCGGCGCAAGGCCGGCAAGAGCTTTGCGGCAGGTGTCGCATGAGTGAACGAGCGAAATCCAGGGGGCGCAGCCTCCGCCGCCGGCGCCATGTTCGCCGCAATCTGAAGACCAGTCCCTCTCGGCCGCGCCTGAGCGTGTTCCGGTCGAACAAGTCGATGTCCGCTCAGATCATCGATGATTTCCAGGGCTCCACACTGGCGGCGGCTTCGACCTACGAGAAGGACCTCGGGGGATCGGGCACCAAGACCGAACAGGCGGGAGTGGTGGGTACGGCGCTGGCCAAGCGGGCCATTGACGCCGGCATCACCCGGGTGGTGTTTGACCGCGGCTCCTATGCATATGCCGGGCGCGTCCGCGCCCTGGCCGAGGCGGCCCGCAAGGGCGGATTGGAATTCTGATGGCAAGGCAACTCGAACACCTGGACCGCTACGAGTCACGCGGCGTCGAACTGGAGGAGGGTGTGGTCGCGGTGAACCGCTGCGCCACGGTGGTCAAGGGGGGCCGACGATTCTCCTTCTCCGCCATGGTCGTGGTCGGGGACCGGGACGGCACCGTCGGTTTCGGCTTCGGCAAGGCCAAGGACGTTCCCTCGTGCATCGAGAAGGCGGTGGCGGACGGCCGCAAGAACCTCTGCCGGCTGCCGATCGTCGGCACCACGCTGCCTCACCGCAGCGAGGTGCGCTACTGCGCCACGCGGGTCCGGCTCATGCCTGCGCGGCCCGGTACGGGCATCGTGGCCTCCTCGCCGGTGCGTCTCGTTCTCGAGCTGGCCGGCTACCGGGACGTGCTGACCAAGGTCTATGGCTCGACCAACCCCATCAACATGGTGAAGGCGACGCTGAAATGCCTCCAGGAACTGAGGACGCGGGCCCAAATCGAGAAGGCCCGCGGCGTGGAGCTGACATGAACCTCGAACAGGCCAAGCAGTCAGGCAAGCACAAGGCGCGCAAGCGCCTGGGGCGCGGCAACGCGTCTGGCCAGGGCAAGACCTCAGGCCGGGGCCACAAGGGCGCCAAGTCGCGTTCGGGCTACAGCCGCGGCGCGCACTTCGAAGGCGGCAACCTGCCCATGTACCGGCGGGTCCGCAAGAAGGGCTTCTCCAATGCGCCCTTCAAGAAGCACTTCACCGTGGTGAATGTCGGAGTCCTCGAGACCCTGGACGCGGGGTCCGATGTGGATCTCGACCTGCTCCTGTCCAAGGGGCTGGTGGCCAAGGGCAGGGGACCGCTCAAGGTCCTGGGCGACGGGACGTTGACCCGCAAGCTGACCGTGACCGCCGAGGCGTTCACCGCCCAGGCGCGCGCAAAGATCGATGCCGCCGGCGGCAAGACGCTCTGCACCGCTCCGGTCCAGAAGACGAAGACCCAGGTCGCCAAGGATGCGGCCTCCGCGAGGGCGGCATCCGCTCCCGCTTCTGCCGAGGAGGAGGAATAGGCCCACCGTGCACGCTGCGGCCCAGTTGTTCCGGCTCCCCGAGCTGCGGCACCGTCTGGTGCTGACGCTCTCGCTGCTGTTCATCTACCGGGTGGGATTCCACATCCCGCTGCCGGGTGTGGACATCGCGGCCATCAAGGAGTCGGCGGGAGGCGCCTCAGGCGTCTTCGGGCTGATGAACATGTTCACCGGGGCGGCCCTGGGCAGCGCCTCGCTGTTTTCCCTGGGGGTCATGCCCTACATCTCCGCGTCGATCATCTTCTCGCTGCTGGTGAAGGTGGTGCCGGCGCTCGAGGCCCTCAGCAAGGAGGGCCCGTCGGGCCATCGCAAGATCAACCAGTACACGCGGTGGGCGACGGTTCCCATCTGCCTTCTGCAGGGCTTCTTCATCTGGCTGGGTCGCCTGTCGAGCCCGGCTGTGCTGGGCGAGGCCGATCCCGGGGCCGGAATGATGTTCATGATGATCGCCTCGATGACGTGCGGGACGCTGTTCATCATGTGGCTGGGCGAACAGATCACCGAGCACGGCATCGGCAACGGCGTGTCGATGATCATCATGGGCGGGATCATCGCCAGCCTGCCGACTGCGGTGGACCTCTTCCGCCAGACGCTCAACGACGACCAGACCTTCTACTCGACCATGATGAGCCTCTTGGCGCTGTGGGGCGTCATCATCCTGGTGGTCGTCTACGTGACCAAGGGCCAGCGGCGGATCCCCATCCAGCAGGCCAAACTGACGCGCGGCCGGAAGGTCTTTGGCGGACAGCGCTCCTACCTGCCCCTCAAGGTCAACCAGGCCGGCGTCATGCCCATCATTTTCGCGAGCGCCCTGTTCATCGTCCCCGGTGTTCTGGGAGAGGCGCTCAACGCCACCTGGCTGAAGAATGCGTTCGCGCCCGGTTCCTTCATCTACATCGCAAGCTACTCGGGCCTGATTTTCTTCTTCTGCTACTTCTGGACCAAGCTGATGTTCCAGCCGTCCGAGATCAGCGACAACCTGAAGGAGCACGGTTCCTTCATCCCGGGCATCCGTCCGGGGCGCCGCACCACCGATTACCTGGAAGGCGTCATCAACCGGATCACGCTGGCGGGCGCGGCATTCCTGGCCGGCATCGCCCTTCTGCCCAACCTGCTGACGCGCAACATCAATGTCAGCCCGATGATCTCCGCCTTCCTGGGCGGGACCAGCATCCTGATCGTGGTGGGCGTGGCGCTGGACTTCGTCGAGAAGATCAACGGCATGCTCGTCACACGCAACTACGAGGCCGTCGGTGCGGGCACCGGAGGAGGCGGCGGATGGGCCAGCAAGCGCCGCTAGCGATGGAGGACCTCCGCGTCGTTTTCCTGGGGGCGCCCGGTGCCGGCAAGGGCACCCAGGCAGCCCTTCTGGCCGAACGCGTGGGTCTGGCCCACGTGTCCACGGGCGACCTGTTCCGGGGAGCAGTAGAGTCGGGCTCCCCGCTCGGGGAGCAGCTGGCTGCCATCATGGACGGCGGCGGCCTCGTCCCCGACGAGCTGGTCCTGGACATCCTGTTCGCCCATCTGGAGGAGACGGGCGCCGCGTCCTATGTGCTGGACGGATTCCCGCGCACCCTGGGTCAGGCCGAGGCGCTGGAGGGGCGGCTGGGCGGGGAGCCGGACCGGGTCATCTTCTTCGATGCGCCCGCGGATGTGCTGGTGGCGCGGCTGACAGGCCGGCGCACCTGCCCTGCGTGCCAGACGAACTTCCACGTGGAGTTCCGGCAGCCAGTCACCGAGGGGATCTGCGACGCATGCGGCGGCGGCCTGATCCAGAGGCCGGACGACGAGGAGGAGGCGGTCCGCAACCGTCTTCGCGTCTACGAACAGGAGACGGAGCCCCTGCGGGACCACTATGCGGCCCGCGACCGCCTCGTTACTATTCCTGCGGATCGGCCGGTGGATGACATCTACCGCGACCTGTCCGCGACACTGGCCCGGGTACGGGTGGCGGAGACCGGCTGATGGCGAAGGAAGAGCCGATCACCGTCGAGGCCACGGTTGTGGAGTCCCTCCCCAACGCCCGGTTCCGGTGTGAACTTGAAAACGGCCACGCCGTTCTTGCCCATGTGTCGGGCAAGATGCGGATGCGCTGGATCAGGATCCTTCCTGGGGACCTGGTGACGATTGAAATGAGTCCCTACGACCTGACCAAGGGCCGGATCATCTGGCGAGGCCAGCTGCCCTCGAAGTCGGAGAACTAAGAAAACGATGAAGGTAAGTGCGTCCGTCCGCCGCAAGTGCGAGAACTGCAAGATCATCCGCCGCAAAGGCGTGGTGAGGGTGATCTGCAGCAATCCGCGGCATAAGCAAAGGCAGGGGAGCTAGGCCGTGGCCCGCGTTCTCGGCGTCGATATCCCTGACCGCAAGCAGGTGTGGGTCGCCCTGACCTACATCCATGGAGTGGGCGAGACCACCTCCCGGAGGGTCCTCGAGCAGGTCGGGATCGATCCCGCCTCCAAGACCAGGGACCTGACCGATGAGCAGATCGGCACGTTGGCCAAGACCATCGAGGCCTTCGGTCCGGTGGAGGGCCAGTTGCGGCGTCATGTCGGGCAGTCCATCCAGCGACTCAAGGACATCTCCTGCTACCGCGGCCTGCGCCACCGCCGCGGGCTGCCCGTCAGGGGGCAGAACACGCAATCGAACGCCCGGTCCCGCAAGGGTCCTCGCAAGACAGTGGCCGGCAAGAAGTCCGTGAAGGCGATGCGCTGATGGCTGGACCCAAGAAGACCAAACGGGACATTCCCAAGGGTGTGGCCCACATCAAGGCCACATTCAACAACACCGTCGTGACCATCACCGATCCGGTGGGCAACGCGATCTGCTGGGACTCGGCCGGGACGGCCGGCTTCAAGGGATCGCGCAAGTCCACTCCGTTCGCCGCGATGCGGGCTGCCGAAAAGTGCGCCCTGACCGCCATGCGGGCCGGGGTCAAGGAGGTCAGCGTGCAGGTAAAGGGGCCGGGCGTGGGCCGCGAAGGGGCGATCCGGGCTCTCGGCGCGGCGGGCCTGCGGATCACCTCGATCGAGGACATGACGCCGCTGCCGCACAACGGCTGCCGGCCGAAGAAGCGGAGGCGCACCTGATGGGCCGTTACACGGGCAACAAGTGCAAACTGTGCCGTCGGGAAGCGATGAAGCTCTTCCTGAAGGGCCAGCGCTGCTTCACCGACAAGTGTGCCCTGAGCCGCCGGGACTATCCGCCCGGCCAGCACTCGTTCAGGCGCCGCAAGATCAGCGAATACGGGATCCACCTTCGCGAGAAGCAGAAGGTGAAGCGGATCTACGGCCTCTTTGAGCGTCAGTTCAAGAACACCTTCAAGGATGCCGAGCGCATGAAGGGCAATACGGGCGAAAACCTGCTGCAGCTCCTCGAGCGGCGGCTGGACAACGTCTTCGTGTCCACCGGATTTGCCTTGTCGCGCAACCACGCGCGCCAGCTGGTGTCCCACGGACATGTCCAGGTCAACGGACGGCGGGTCGACAAGCCCTCGTTCCGTGTGAAAGTCGACGACGTCATCGGCGTCATCGGCCGAGAGAAGATCCGCAAGGGCGTGATGGTGGCGCTGGAGGAAAACCGGGCGCAGCCGATCCCCGAGTGGATGACCGTGAACAAGGAGGCCATCGAGGCCACCATCACGGCATTGCCGCAGCGGGAGGAGATCCCGCATCCGATTCAGGAACAACTCGTCGTCGAGATCTGTTCCAGGTAGCCAAGAGCAACAAGCCAAGGACCAACCATGAGAATTCGCTGGCGCGAGTTTGAGCTTCCCACCCATGTCTCTCTCGAGCAGGACACGGCAACGGAGATGTACGGCCATTTCGTGGCCGAGCCCTTCGTACGTGGATTCGGGCAGACCATCGGCAACGGCCTGCGCCGGGTGCTCCTGTCCTCCATCGAGGGGACAGCGGTCACGCGCGCGAAGATCGATGGCGCGGTCCACGAATTCACGGCCCTGCCGGGCATCTACGAAGACGTGGCCGACATCGTGCTGAACATCAAGTGCCTCCGGGTGAAGATGGCAGGCGATGGGCCGGAGACCCTGACCCTGTCCCATTCGGGAGCCGGTCCCGTCACCGCGGCGGACATCGAGTGCCCTGCGGACGTCGAGATCGTGAACAAGGACCTGGTCCTCTGCACGCTGACCGACGCAAAGGCCAAGTTCTCCTGCGAACTGGAGGTGGAGAAGGGCCGTGGATACCGCTCCGCCGAGGAGAACGCCGCAAACGAGACGGAGATCGGCGTGATCCCCGTCGACGGCGTGTTCTCTCCTGTCTACCGGGTCAAGTACGGCGTCGAGGCCACTCGTGTCGGCAAATCGGTCGATTTCGACCGGTTGAACCTGGAGATCTGGACGAATGGGACGGTCAGCCCGGAGCTGGCGCTGGTCGAGGCCAGCAAGATCTACCGCAAGCATCTGAACCCCTTCGTGCAGTACACGGAGATGTCAGGTGACGCCCTGGTGCTGGAAGGCCTGGCCGACGGCGGAGCCGCGGACGATGATGCCGACCTGCGCAATGCCAGCATCGACATCCTGGACCTTTCGGTCCGGTCAAGGAACTGTCTGGACTCCGAGGAGATCTCCACGGTCGGCCAGCTGGCAGACCTGAGCGAGCAGGAGCTGCTGGACATCCGGCATCTGGGTTCCACGTCGATCGACGAGATCAAGGGCCGACTGGCCGGTCTGGGACTGGGGCTTGCCGAGGGGGCTGCGGTCTAGGGACCGCTCGACTCCGATGCGTCACCGCAAGAAGCAGTCCAAGCTCAACCGGACCGCTGCGCACCGCCAGGCCATGTTCCGCAACATGGCGGCGTCGCTGTTCCGCCATGAGCGGATCATCACATCGGTCGCCAAGGCCAAGGCCCTGCGGCCGATCGCCGAGAAGCTCATTTCGCTGAGCCGCGAGAAGACCCTCCACAACTACCGCAGGGCGCTCTCGCAGCTGCAGGACGAGGAGATGGTCGCCAAGCTGTTTGCCGAGATCGGCCCCATGTTCCGGGACCGTCCCGGCGGCTACACCCGGATCCTGAAGCTGGACCAGCGCAACATGGGCGACAAGTCCGAGAAGGCCCTGATCGAGCTTGTCGAGAAGACCGCCGATCACGCAGTCGCGGACGCGGCAGCCGAAACGGCAGCCGAAACGGCAGCCGACTAGCGGGGGCGCGGCCGCCGGAAGCGGATCTCCGCGTCCGGACCCAGGATCGCGACCAGTCGCTTCAGGAAGGCGGCGCTGAGTCGGACGCGCGTGGGGATCCGCACCACTTGGCCGGCCATCCGCAATTCGACCTCCACCCGCCCGGGCTGGTCCCCCAGGATTTCCTGGAGCTGCGGCAGCAGGTCTGACGCACCGTCCGGCAGGGGCAGGACCAGGACTCCTTCGAGGGTGTCCAGGTAGGACTCCACCCCGGCCACCCCGTCCACCAGGATCTGCACCTGGTCGCCGGCGCTCTCCGTGCGTCCCGTGACGACGAGCAGGGCGCCGTCCTCGATCAGGTGTCCGACCGCGTCGAAGGCCTTGCTGAAGATGACCGCGTCGACCGTGTCGTCCAGGTCCTGGAGTCGGAACCGTGCGAAGCGGGACCCACTGTTGGGCCCGTTCTGGATGATGCGCACCGCCAGCGCCTCGACCGTGCCGACCAGGGCGACGATGGTCCCGTCCTCCACGGAGCAGAGGGCATTGGATCTGTGGGTCGAGATCAGTGGCACCAGGTCTCGGATCTCGTCCAGCGGATGGCCGCTCAGGTAGAAGCCCAGTGCCCCCTTCTCTTCCTCCAGGCGTTTCCGGTCGGTCCATGCCAGGTCAGCCGGGGCCGTCATGAATGACGGCGCTTCGTCGGCTGCGGCGCCGCCGAACAGCATGCCTTGGCCAGCCTGGCGGTCGCGGCGCTTCCGCTGGGCAGATGCCATGGCGCCGGGCAGCGCCTCGAGCAGTGCCGGGCGCTCCCCCATGTGATCCATGGCGCCGGCCTTGATGAGCGCATCGGCCGCGATCTTGTTGACCAATTCGGCATCGACCGCGTCGCACAGATTCTCCAGATGGTCGAGACTCGCGCCCTCGCGGCGGACTTCCTCGATATGAGCGGCGGCCTTGTCGCCGACCCCCTTCACGCCTGCCAGTCCGAAGCGGATGGCCGCGTCCCCCTCGGGCAGGAACGCGGCCGCGGAATGGCGCACGTCGGGGGGCAGGATCTCCATGCCCCGGCGCCGCGCCTCGTCCAGGTAGGCCTTGACGGAATCAGAGTCGTCGGCCTCACAGGTCAGGTTGGCGCATGTGAAAGCGGTGTAGTGGTTGGCCTTCAGCCAGGCGGTGCGCCAGGAGAGCACCGCGTAGGCCGCCGAGTGGCTGCGGTTGAAGCCGTATTCCGCGAACTCGACCATCAGGTCCCAGGTGCGGCGCGCCACCGCCGTTTCCACGTCACGCTCCGCCGCTCCCTCCAGGAAAGGCTGCCGGTATTCCTTCATCTTGGCGGTGTCCTTCTTGCCCATCGCCTTGCGCAGGTGGTCCGCCTGGTTGAGGGTGAAGCCGCCCAGGATGTTGGCGACCTGCATGACCTGCTCCTGGTAGACGATGATCCCGTGGGTGCCCCCCAGCACATCCTCCAACAGGTGGTGGGGGTAGGTGACCGGCTCCTGATGGTTGTGGCGCTTGACGAAACTCTGGGTCATGCCCGAGTTGAGAGGCCCGGGCCTGAACAGGGCGATCAGGGCCACGATGTCCTCGAATTTGGACGGCTTCATCTGGCGAAGCAGGTCGCGCATGCCGCTGGATTCCAGCTGGAAGATGCCGGTGGTATCGGCAGCGGTCAGAAGATCGTAGGTCTCGTTCGCGCCGGGGCCTGCGCCGAACGGCATGCTGTCGAGGTCGAGGATTTCGCCGGTCAGGTCGCCAACAATGCGGCACGCCAGGTCGATGACAGTCAGGGTGCGCAGTCCCAGCACGTCCATCTTCAGCAGGCCGATGGCCTCGGCGTCCTTCATGTCGAACTGGGTGGTGATGTCGGCGCCGGTCTTGGCCCTGAACAGGGGCACCAGGTTCATCAGCGGCTGGTCGCCGATGACCACGCCGGCGGCGTGGATGCCTGCGTCACGGTTGACGCCCTCGAGCATGCGGGCCAGTGAGAACAGGCGCTTGGCCCTGTCGTCGCGCCCCTCTTCCTCCTTGAGGCGCAGGTCCTTCTTCATAGCGCTGTCGATCGTGACCTTGGACCCCTCGGGGATCATCTTGGCGATCCTGTCGACGTCGCCCAGCGGAACGCCCAGAACGCGGCCCACGTCGCGGATGCTGGATCGGGCCTTCAGCACCCCGAAGGTGACGATCTGGGCGACGTGGTCCTCTCCGTACTTGTCGCGGATGTAGTGCAGGATGCGCTCGCGGCCGTCCCGGCACACGTCCACATCGATGTCCGGCATGCTCATCCGTTCGGAGTTGAGAAACCTCTCGAACAGCAGGTCGTGGTCGATGGGATCGAGAGCGGTGATGTCCATCACGTAGGCGACGATCGACCCCGCGGCCGATCCGCGGCCCGGACCGACGGGGATCTTGTGTTCGCGTGCGAAGCGCAGCAGATCCCAGACGATCAGGAAGTAGGAGGCGAAGTGAAGGTCATGGATGACCTGCTTCTCGTGCTCCAGCCGTTCCCGTGCGGCGTCCGACGCAGCCGGGTAGAGGCGCTGGAATCCCTCCTCGCAGATGCGATCGAACATGTCGCCGGGCGACTCGTCCGAGTTCGTCTCGAAGACCGGCGCGTGCATGGTGCCCAGGTCCAGCTGAAAGTCGGACCGCTCGCCGATCGCGAGCGTGTTGGCGACCGCCTCGGGCAGTTCCCGGAAGGCGTGGGCCATTTCATCGGCCGGGCGCAGGAACAGCTCCTCGGTCTCCATGCGCATCCGGGTCTCGTCGACCATCCGCTTGCCGGTCTTGATGCACAGATAGGCGTCGTGGGCCTGCGCCGCGGCACGGTCCAGGTAGTGGACGTCGTTGGTGGCGACCAGGGGGATGTCGACGTTGGCGGCCATCTCGATGGTGCGGTCCGAGACGCGGTGCTGGGGCTCGACCCCGTTGCGCATGATCTCGAGGAAGAAGTTGCCCTTCCCGAAGATGTCCGACCAGCGTCCGGCCGAGCGCATTGCGGCGTCGTCATTGCCGGTGCGGATCGCCCTGCTGGTCTCGCCTGACATGCAGCCCGACAGGGCGATCAGCCCTTCGTGGTGCTGGCTGATCATCTCATGGTCCATGCGCGGCCGCAGGTGGAAGCCGTCCACATGGCCGATCGAGTTGAGCGCCAGGAGGTTGCGATAGCCGGTCTCATTGACCGCCAACAGGGTCAGGTGATCGGTGGGGTTCTCGTGCTTCTGGTGTCGCTCGGAGTGGCTCTTCCGGGCCACATAGGCCTCGCAGCCGATCAGCGGCCGGATTCCCTCGGCCTTGCAGGCCTTGGAGAACTGCACGGCGCCGCACATGTTGCCGTGGTCGGTCAGCGCCAGCGCCGGCTGTCCGTCCTCCGCCGCCGCCTTGACCAGCGCCTGGACGGTTGCTGCGCCGTCCCACGAGAAGTGGGAGTGCACGTGGAGGTGGCAGAACTGGCTTCCCATCAGGCTCACCGCCATCTGACCAGACGGCCGCTGCCACCTCAATACACGAGGCTGCAAGGCGTCGGGGCCGATGGCAAAATCCCGGGAGCGACAGGGGGGCAGGTCATGTCGACGGCGGGGTTTGGCGAGGATCGGCAGGCCCCGGCCGGCAATGAGGGTGGTACGCCCGGGAGGGTTCGAACCCCCAACCTCCTGATCCGTAGTCAGGTGCTCTATCCAATTGAGCTACGGGCGCACAGCCCCACCTTCTACCTGCCTCCCTGCAACGGGGCAACCCGCCCGGGCAGGCCGTTTCGCTATGGTCGCTGGCATGGACGACGAGTTCATGGCAGCCGCCTTGGGCCAGGCCGAGGAGGCCTACGGCGAGGAGGAGGTTCCCGTCGGCGCGGTCGTGGTGGTGGGGGAGCGCGTCGTCGCGGCCGACCACAACCGGGTGGAGCAGCTGGGCGACCCGACTGCGCATGCCGAAATGCTGGCGATCACCGCGGCGGCGGCGGAGCTGGGCCCCCGGATGACCGAGGCGGTGCTGTATTCGACGCTCGAGCCGTGCTTCATGTGTGCTGGCGCGCTGATCCAGGCGCGGGTGGCGGCGGTCGTCTACGGGGCCCGCGACGAGAAGTTCGGTGCGTGCGGATCGGTGGGTGATATCCTCCGCGACGGCCGACTGAACCACGCGTGCTCCGTCATCGAGGGCGTGGGGGCCGAGGCCAGCGCCGACCTTCTGAAACGGTTCTTCCGGGCCCGGAGGTGATGCGCGGAATGGCCCCCGGAACCGATGACCAGGCCCGTGTGGAACGGCGCCCCGGCGGAGAGATGCCGGAGCGGCCGAACGGGGTGGTCTCGAAAATCACTGACTCCTTCGGGGGTCCGGGGGTTCGAATCCCTCTCTCTCCGCCATTTCTTTTCCATTCTGGTCCGTTCTGCGGAGAGGTGTCCGAGTGGCTGAAGGAGCACGCTTGGAAAGCGTGTAGGTGGAGCAATCTGCCTCGCGGGTTCGAATCCCGCCCTCTCCGCCATTCTTCTCCGATGCCGTCATGAGCAACTACACCGTTCTGGCCCGCAAGTATCGGCCGCGCACCTTTGCGGAGGTGGTCGGCCAGGGGGATGTTGTTGCCGCCCTGTGCGGCGCCCTGGAGAGCAAGCGCCTGGGCCACGCCTTCCTGTTCTGCGGCCCGCGGGGGACCGGCAAGACGACCATGGCCCGCATCCTGGCGCGCGCCCTCAACTGCGAGAAGCCGTCGGGTGTCGAGCCCTGCTGCGCGTGCCGCGCCTGCGAGTCCGTCGAGCAGGACCGGGCGCCCGATGTGCTCGAGATTGACGGCGCCAGCCACACCGGCGTGGACCAGGCCCGCGAGCTGGGTCAAAACGTTGGCTATGCGCCCCTGGAACTGCGCCACCGGGTCACGATCATCGACGAGGTCCACATGCTCTCAAAGGGCGCTTTCAACGCGCTCTTGAAGGTCATCGAGGAACCGCCGGCACACGTCACCTTCATCTTCGCGACCACCGAGCCCGAGCGCGTGCCCGAGACTGTGCGCTCGCGTTGCCAGGTGCATTCGTTCCGGGCTCTTCAGGCGGACGACATCGAGGCCACCCTGGAGAGGATCGCCGGCGAGGAGCAGCGGCCGCTGGGCGGCGGCACCGCGGCGTTGCTGGCCAAGCGCGCCCGCGGCAGCCTGCGCGACGGGCTGACGCTGCTGGACATGGTGCTGGCGGCGGTGCCGGGCGAGCCCCAGCCCTCCGACGTGGAGGCGCTGTCGGGCGCCGGCAGCCTGGCCCAGGGCGAGGCCCTTGCGGATGCCGTGCTGGACGGCGACCGGGCCGCTGTGCTGGCCGCCATCGAGGAGGCAGTGGCCCAGGGCAGCGGCGAGGAAGAGGTGCTCGGTGGCCTGATCGAATCCGCTCGCCGCTCGCTGCACCTGGCGGCGACCGGCAGCGATCCCTGGGACGGCGCGACCGAAGCCGGGCAGGCCCGTGCCCGGGCCGAGCGGCTGGGGGCGGCGGGCGCCGAGGCGTGGCTCGAGACCCTGCTGGCGGCCCGCGGACGGATGCGCGGCCTGCCGCTTCTGGCCCGCGCCCATCTGGAGGTCGCGTGCCTGCGGCTGGCTCGGCAGGATTCCTGGCTGGATGCCGGGCAGATCATCCGGAGGCTGGAGGCACTCGAGGCGGGAGACCCGGCAGACGCATCCGAGCCAGCGGCGCCACGGCCGCAGCCGACCGCCCCGGCCCCTGCAGGACCCCGTCCGGTCCCGGCCCCGGCCGAGGCTCCCCGGCCGGCCGCGGGCCCGTCAGAAGAGCACGCCCCCCAGGGCACCGCGCGCCAGTCAGTCATGGCGAGGATCTCGAGTGAACGGGCTGCCGTGGCCGAGGCCCTTCGCGACGCGACGGTCGTGACGCGGTGGGCCGAGGACGGGGGGCTGACGGTGCTGACCAGGGGGGCGTCCGTTTCCGCAGCAGCCGTCCTGGGGGATCCCCACAACCGCAGCGCGATCGAGCAGGCGGTGGACGAAGCGAGCCCCGGCGCTGCGGTGTCGTGGGACGCGGAGACCGCCGCGGAGGCGCAGGGCGAGGACCTGGACCCCTCCGTGCGCGAGGCCCTCGACCTGTTCGGCGGCTACGTGGTGGAATAGATCGGATGGGAACGCTGTTCGGTGACATGGGCGGGCTGCTCAAGCAGGCCCGCAAGATGCAGTCTGAAATGAAGCGCGTGCGCAAGGCCCTCGCGAAGGAGCGCCTGACCGGCACCTCCAAGGACGGCCACGTGCGGATCGTGCTGTCCGGGGACGCAAAAGTCATTGAACTGAAGATCGAACCCCCGGCCCTCGACGGTGCCAAGGCGGAGGCTGTTCAGACGAGCGTCCGTGAAGCGCTGGAGGAGGCCCTGATCCAGGTGGAAGACCGGCGCGAGGCGGAAATGAAGCGTGTCACCGGTGGTCTCGGCCTCAGCGGGCTGATGTAGGTTGGCCTTTCCCCGCCCGCTGGAGGCCCTCATCGAGGCATTCGGCCAGTTCCCCGGCATCGGCCGGCGCACCGCCGAGCGTCTGAGCCTCCACCTGCTGCGGATGAAGCCCGAGGCCGCCCGCGCGTTCGTGGAGGCGGCCCGCGGCGCGCTCGAGGGCGTCCGCCCGTGCGGCGCCTGCGGCGCGGTGGCCGAGACGGATCCCTGCCCGCTGTGCGCAGATCCGGCGCGCGCCGACGCGCCCCTGTGCGTGGTTGAGGAGACCACCGACATGGAGGCGATCGAGCGGTCCGGTGCCCACGACGGCCGCTACCACGTGCTCGGCGGCAGACTCAATCCCGCCGAAGGGCTGGCGGCGGACCGGCTCCGTCTCACCGAGCTGCTCGACCGGGTGGCCCGTGACGGCGTGGCCGAAGTCATCATTGCCACCAATCCGGACCTGGAAGGAGACGGGACCGCGTCCTGGCTGGCGGGCGAGCTTGAGGGAAGAGGGGTCACCGTGACCCGTCTGGCCCGGGGCCTGCCTTCGGGGTCGCATCTCGAATACCTGAACACCCGGGTGATCGAGGACGCCTTCTCCGGCCGTCGCCCTGTCTAGTTCGTCCCTGGCACCGCGCACCCGAAGGGGTACACTTTCCGATGAGTGACGGTAGCCGTTTCCGTCTGGACGTCGAGTACGACGGGACGGACTTCTCCGGCTGGCAGCGTCAGCTGGGGGTCCGGACCGTGCAGGGCACGCTGGAGGCAGCGTTAGGGGCAGTGGTTCGCGCCGAGGTGGTCATCGAGGGGGCTGGCCGAACGGATGCGGGGGTCCACGCCCTGCGCCAGACCGCCCACTGCCGCCTGGACTGGGACTACGGCCCGGAGAGGCTGGGCGCCGCACTGGAGGGCTATCTGCCGGCGGACCTGGGGGTGCGTGCTGTGCGGCAGGCTCCGAACGGCTTCCACGCCCGGTTCGATGCGACCGGAAAGCGCTACGTCTACTTCGTCCATGAGGGTGAACAGCGCCCGGTCCTGGGCCGGCGCTGGCTCGCGCACATCCCCCAGCACCTCCGTCTGGACGCCATGCGCACCGCCGCGGCCGACCTGGTCGGTCACCACGACTTCGCCGGGTTTGCCGCCTCGCGCTGCTCAGCGAAGACCACCGACCGGACGATCCGTTCGGTCCACATGCACCGTCGCGGCCATCGGACCATGATCTGGTTCGAGGGCAGCGGCTTTCTTTACAAGCAGGTCAGAAACATGGTCGGGACCCTCCTGGAGATCGGACGCGGGCGCATGCCAGTGGGCCGGATCCGCGAGGTGCTCGACTCAGGCGACCGCACCATGGCCGGCCCCACGGCACCGTCCCGGGGCCTGGTCCTGTGGCGCGTTCTCTATGGAAAGCGAGAATCCCGATGAATCATCCCTCTACTGATCCCCTGATCGACCTCTCCGACCGCCACGGTGACTACACCCAGGAGGAACACGAGTATGCGCAGGGCAAGGCCGAGCGCCTGTGCCACTTCTTTCGACGGACCCAATCCATGCATGTGACGCTCTGGAAAGAGCACGACGACGAGATCGCGAAGATCGTCGCCCACACGCCCGAAAGAGGGGTCCTGGTGGCCGAGGCATCGAGTCCTTCGATCCGAGCCTCCGTGGACCAGGTCTACGAACGCATGGAGCGTGAACTGACGCGGACCAAGGAACGCTTCGAGAAGCGCGGCCGGGCCTCGGCCTAGGCACCCTGCCTGGCATGGCCCCGGCTCTATCCGGTAGGTTTCTGCCCCCGATGACCGACAAGCACCACATGTTGTTTCCTGACTCGGCCCTGGAGCGGAGTCTGGTCGCGGATTCCCGCGACGCCGTCTTCGAGGAGATGGGCGATCTGCTCATTGCCAGCCGGCAGATCAAGGCCGATCAGCGCCCGTTCCTGCTGCGTGCTCTGCGGAAGAGGGAGCAGCTGGCCTCGACCGGCATCGGCAACGGGGTCGCCATACCCCACATCCGCACCTCGATCATCCCGCCCGGCGGCGTGGCGGCGGCTCTTGGAGTCTCGGAAAAGGGCGTTTCATGGGGCGCCTTGGATGGACGGGACGTCCACATCGTCTTCCTGATCGTCCGCTCCGACGGAGGCGAGTCCGACGACCATCTGGAATTCCTGCGCTGGGTGGCCGGACTGGCTCGGGACGAGGACTTCCGGAATTTCATGCGCGAGGCCCAAAACAAGAAGGCTATGAAGTCCCTGCTGAGGGAAATGGGCGCCGATTGACGTTGGTCGAGGCCAACGGCTCGGCAGCTCTCGTCAATCGGCACGGACTCCACGCTCGACCGGCACAGATGCTGGTCGAGATCGCCAATCGGAGGGATTGCGAGGTGGAAGTGGAGGCGGAGGGGCGCAAGGCGAATGCCAAGTCAATCTTGAGCCTGCTGACCCTGTCGGCGGCCAAAGGGGCGACTCTGCGGTTTCGGTGCGAGGGCGACGGCGCGGAGGAGGCCCTGGCCGAGCTGCTCGCGGCCGTGGACGGGGGACTTGGCGACCAGGATTGACGGTGGCGCGGATCTTCGGCCCGTCCTAGACTTGTTCATGGCATCGGCAGGTTGTCGGCGCCGTCGTTCGTTGAGTCGCCCATTGTGGGCGGCCCATTCATTCTCTCGGCCCGCGCCCCCCGGCGCCCGCTGCCCTGACAGGGCGCGGCGCGGGGCGTGAGCGGACCGGGGAACAACTAAGCGCCCGGGTAGCCGGGTCAGCGCCTGCCGATGGCAGGTGGAGGAAGAACAGTGACAGAGTCCGAAGCCCCCCGGGGGGCGGCGACGGGTCCGGCATCCGAGTCGGGCGGGACAGCCAAGGCCGCACAGGCCCGCGGCAGCAAGCAGACAGAAGGAGGAGCCACCAAGGGTTCCGGTGGCGGCGGCGGCAGGGGCCGCGGCAGTCGCGGAGGCCGGAACCGTGGCCGCAGCAGAGGGCGCGGACGCGGACGGGGCAGGGGCCGCGGACGTGGACGCGGTCGGGACCAGGACCAGGCCGCCGCGCCGGTCGAGGAGCAGCCCGAGGGCGGCGTTGCCCTGCCCCCCGAGGAGGGGGAGACGGCGGCCCATCCGGAACCGGAAGAGCCGATTCCCGCGTCGGACCGCAAGGTCGCGATAGCAAAGGCTCCCAGCGGCGGAGACCGCAAGAAGCGCCTTCTGCTCGAGACGCGCGTCGAGGGCGAGGTTCGCTGCGCCATCATGGCCGCCGGCCGCCTCGAGGATCTTGCCACCCAGACCGACGAACAGCAGTCGGTGCTGGGCAACATCTACCGGGGCCGCGTGGTCAACGTGGAACCGACGATCGATGCAGCCTTTATTGACCTGGGCGAAGGCCGCAACGGCTTCCTTCACGCGGTCGATGTCCTGCCGGGCTACGGAGAGAAGGGCTTTGAACCCGCCTCCATCCTGGATCCGGTGGAAGAGTCCGCAGAGCCCGCGTCGGCGGACGATGACGACGCCACAGCCGACGAGGCGGCCGAGGCCGTTGCCGAGGCGATCGCTCCCCAGGAGGGCGGGGTGGAGGAGGAGGCGGAGGGCGAGGACTCGAAGGACGAGGTCAAGAAGGGCGGGCGCCGCCCGTCTAGGCGCTCGCGTCCGCGCACCCCGGTCCAGGATCTGCTGCGCAAGGGCCAGGAGGTCCTGGTGCAGGTGACCAAGGACGGGATTGGAACCAAGGGACCGGCTCTGACGACCTACCTGTCGCTTCCTGGCCGCTACCTGGTGCACATGCCGAGCCTCAAACAGAGCGCCGTGTCCAGGAAGATCAACGACCGCAAGGAACGCTTCCGGCTGCGGGATGTGATCCGGGCGGCGGCCAAGCCCGATGGCATGCACTTCATCGTGCGAACCTTCGGCATCCACCGCACCAAGGAGGAGATCGAGAAGGACATCGAGCTCCTTCACGAGACGCGCACGAAGCTGGCTTCATTGGCCGCTAAGACCTCAGGCAGGGCGCGGCTCCACAAGGAGAGCGACCTGGTGCAGAAGGCCCTTCGCGACCACTTCTCCCCGGACGTCGAGGAGATGGTGGTGGACGACCGGGGCACCTATGACCGGGTGATCCAATTCGTGGAGCGCCACATGCCCCGCTACCTGAGCCGGGTGAAGTACTACGACGCCAAGCGGCCGCTGTTCCACGCCTACGGGGTCCAGAACGAGGTCGAGGCCCTGCTGCGCAAGAAGGTCCTGCTGCCCGGCGGCGGCTCGATCGTGATCGAGCAGACCGAGGCACTGGTGACCATCGACGTCAACTCCGGCAAGACCAAGGTCGAGGGGGCGGCTCTCGAGGAGACCGCATTCCAGACCAACATGGAGGCCGCCAAGGCGATCGGCCGGCAGCTTCGGCTGCGCGACCTGGGCGGCATCGTCGTCCTTGACTTCATCGACATGGAGGATGCCCGCAACCGCAAGAAGGTCTGGAACGCCATGCACGACGCGTTCCGCCGCGACCGGGCTCGCGTGAAACTGAGCCAGATCTCGGAATTCGGCCTCATGGAGATGACGCGCCAGCGGCTCGGTCCGAGCCTGCAGGGTGTGACGCACCAGCGTTGCGCCACCTGCGAGGGATCTGGCCAGACGCTGAGTCCGCGTGCCATGGCCCGCAACGCGCTGCGTGATACGGCCTCGGCCCTCGGCAAGCGCGGCTATTCACGGCTCGAGGTCGTGCTGCATCCGCCGGTGAGCGAGGAGGTGGCCAATACGCACCGTCTGGCCCTCCAGGAACTGGAGGATGAATCCGGCCGCCAGATCCGGGTGGTGCCTGATCCGGACGTTCCCGCGGACCAGACCCGCTTCCGCTATTTCCGGGCCGACGGGACGGAGGTGCGGCCGCGCCGATGATGCGTTCCTGCCGCGGACGGGTTGCCGTCTGCGGATTCCATCACTAGCATATTCGGCCCGAAAACGACCATGCACGCAGTCATTCGAGACAGGGGACGGCAATACCTCGTTCGTCCCGGAATGGAGATCGACATCGACTTCCGGAGGGATCTGGAAGGCGGGGCCGACGTCGTGTTCGACGAGATTCTCTTTCTTGCGGACGACGATGGAGGCCATCGGATCGGTGCCCCACTGGTCGACGGGGCGTCCGCCAAAGGCGTGGTCCAGGATCACGTGAAGGACAAGAAGATCCAGGTCGTCCATTTCCGACGCCGCAAGGCCAGCAAGAACCAGCAGGGCCACCGGCAGAAGCGCACCCGCGTGCTGATCCAGGAGATCGCCTGATGGCGCACAAGAAGGGCCAGGGCTCCTCTCGCAACGGCCGCGACTCGAACGCACAGTACCGGGGCGTCAAGCGCACCCACGGGCAGCCGGTGAGGTGCGGCACGATCCTCGTGCGGCAGTGCGGCACCCGCTTCCACGCACACGACGGCGTGGGGCGCGGCAACGACGACACGCTGTTCGCCATGCGTGACGGCATCGTCCAGTTCCTGTCGCGCCGCCGCGTGGCGGTCCTCGCAACGGAGGACTAGCCCGGGGGCGCGGACCGCGCCCGGAGGTCCCGTGATGTTCAGGGACGAGGCGGAATTCACCGTTTCAGGCGGCCGGGGCGGCGATGGCGTCGTGCACTTCAGGCGCGAGAAATTCGTTCCACGCGGGGGTCCGGACGGCGGAAACGGGGGCGCCGGCGGCGACGTGGTGCTGCAGGTCTCGCCGTCACACACCACCCTGCCCGACTGGACGCGGCTGGGCCGTCATCGGGCGGGCTCGGGGCAGCCTGGCGGCGGCGCCAACAAGACGGGCGCCGACGGCGCCGGCGTGGTGCTCCCGGTGCCCCCGGGCACACTGGTGGTCGATGGGGACACCGGGGTGCTGCTGCGGGACCTGGCTCAGGAGGGGGCGCAGCTGGTGGTGGCCATGGGCGGCGCCGGCGGTCGCGGGAACAAGGCATTCGCCACTTCGACCCGCCGGACCCCGCGCATCTCGGAGCCGGGTCGGGATGGCGAAGTGCGGCGGATCAGGCTCGAGCTCAAGCTGATCGCCGATGTGGGGCTCGTGGGCCTGCCCAATGCCGGCAAGTCCACCCTGCTGTCGTGCGTGTCCTCGGCCCGTCCCCGGGTCGCGGACTACCCCTTCACCACGCTCGAGCCCCAGCCCGGGATCGTGCGCCTGGACGATGTCCGGTCCTTCGTGATGGCCGATCTGCCGGGCCTCATCGAGGGCGCCCACGAGGGCAAGGGGCTGGGGGACCGGTTCCTGCGGCATGTGGAACGGACCCGGGTGCTCGTGTTCCTGGTGGATGTCTCGGACTCAGCCGCGGACGAGCCCGCGCATGCCCTCGAGGTGCTGGAGAAGGAGGTGGGGGCGTATGCGCCGGCCCTCATGGACCGGCCCCGGCTGGTCGTGGCCACCAAGATGGATCTGCCCGGGGCCGAGGACGGAGCGGCCCGGCTGGCGGCGGACCGAGGTGGTCCGGCAGCGGCCATCAGCGCGCCGACGGGTCTCGGTCTGGGTGGCCTGACGGAGGCGCTCTGGGCGGCCCTGGAGGGGTGCGGGGAATAGGTCTGGGACGGCAGGAGTCATAGGGGGGAGGAAGGACGTAGGATGACGTGACCGTGAAGACCACCCACCTCCGAATCCTGCTGCTGGTCGGCTGCGTGGCCGCGGCCGTCGCAACGGGATGGAGGATCTCGCCCTTCATTCTGCAGCTGTGGACCCCGGGAGAGCCGGCCATCGTGGCGCCGCTGGACTGGGAGGCGATCGATGCACTGATCCCGGAGGACTCGGGGGCGGCCTCGGTGGCGGTCAAGCGCCGCACCAAGGACGATTACTCGAGCATCCCAGGCTTCAATGTGACTGGTTATGTGGAGCCTGAACCTGACCCGGTGGCGGATGTAGACCTGGCACCGCCCCGCAAGCCAGTCTCGGACCTGCTCGATGTTGTGTTTATCCAGTTTGCGGAGCCGAATTCGCTGGCGCTCGTGGATTACCGGCCTTCCGAAATCAAGGTGCAGGACGGGCGCGAAGCCCGGTTCCTTGCCGTCGGCGCGGCGCTGCCCAAGCCCTATCAGGCAATCACCGTCACCGAGATCACGGGAGACGACGTCGCCTTCCAGAACGGCGACCAGGTCGACCGTGTCGCGCCCCAGGAGTACGACCTGGCGGAGACCTACGAGCGTCTGGCCAAGGTGTCGAAGCGCAGTGCCGGGCGGGAGAGGTCCGGGAACCGCATCGAGCCTCCTGCCGCCACCAGCGAGGTCGAGCCCGGCGTGTGGCACATCTCCCAGGAGGACGTGGACCGCGTGACTGACCTGGGAACGCAGGCGATCAGCGGGATCGGTTTCAAGGACGGGGTGCAGCGCCAGGTGGGTGGCCGGGAACGGGCCACCGGGGTGCAGGTGACCAGGATTCCCTCCACCTCGCCGCTGGCCGGTCTGGGCATCGAGAGCCGGGACACGATCCTGTCGGTCAACGGGGACCGTGTCGCATCCAAGGCCGACTTGATGCGCTATTTCCAGAAGAGCGGGGATCAGGCCTCATTCCAGTTTGATGTTGTCTCCTCGACCGGCCAGCGCCGGACCATCACATACCACGTGCCCTGAAGGGGCCCCAGCGGGAGATGACCCCCGGCCTGCTCCTGACCCTGGACGTCGGAAACACGGGCCTCCATGCCGTTTACTGGGGGGAGGCGGGGACGGAGCCCCTTGAGTGGCGGCGCGGCCATGACGGACATGCCGACTGGCCGGACGAATGGGCCGCAGCGGCACCGGCCCAGATCCGTGCGGTGGGCGTTTCGCCTGCGGCCGAGGCTCTCTGGGCACGGCGGGCGGAGGGGGCATGGGGCATCGAGCCGATGTGGCTGGGAGCCTCACTGCCGTGTCCGATCGAGGTGGCGGAAGGGGTCGAAGGGGTCGGGATGGACCGGTTGGCCGCCGCCGCGGGGGCGTGGCAGGCACACCGGGGCCCGGTCCTGGTGGTGGATGCGGGGACCGCCCTGACAGTGGATCTGGTGGATGCGGAGGGAGTCTTCCAGGGTGGAGCGATTCTCCCTGGTCTGCAGATGGCCAACCGGTCCCTGGCGGCGGGCGCGGACGCCCTGGAGCGGACGGATCTGGGTGCGGAGCCGCCGGTCTGGCCGGCGCGAACCACCGGCGAGGCCATGCGGACGGGCGTCCTGACCCAGGCCGTGGCCGCCGTCCAGGAGTTCCACGATCGGGCGCGCTTCCTGGCCGGTTCCGACCCCGGACTGTGGCTGACCGGCGGGGATGCGGACCTTGTGCTGCCGCATCTGGGCGGCGAGGTGCACAGCGATCCGCTGCTGGTTCACCGGGGCCTGCTGGCCGCCGAGGTGTGAGGTTGTCCGCTGGACACGCCGTCCTGACCGGACCCGGGAAAGGTGGCGTGGCCGTGGTGGCCTGCTTCGGCAGCGCTGCGGAGCGATGCGTCGCCGCGGTCCTGGACCGGCCTGCTCCATCGGTCGGCCGCACCGGCCTGGCAACTATGCGGGGCCCGGACGGCGAGTCGCTGGGCGATGTCCTTGTGCACCACGGAACGGCCCAAGGCGGCTGGTGGGAGATCCAGTGCACGGGGTCGCCGGCCCTGGTCCGCGGAGTGGAGGCCGCCTTGGAGGCGGCCGGAGCGCCCCGGAGGACGCCGCCCCTGGCGGAGGGAGACCCGTCGGATTCCTGGAGCCCCGCAGCAGCGGCGCTGGCCTTGCCGGAGGCCCGGTGCCCGCTGCTGGTCCGGGTGCTCCTGGGCCGCATGCGCGGCTCGATGGCCTCCGCCCTGCAGGACCTGGCCGTCCAGCCGGACCGGGAGGCGTTCCGGCTGCGCCTGGAAGAATGGTGCGCCACGGAGGCCTGGGGAGCCCGACTCGGGAGATGCCCCGAGGTGGTGCTGGCAGGTCCCGCCAATGCCGGCAAGTCCACCCTCTTCAATCTGGTGCTCGGGCGCAGGCGCGCGGTGGTGAGCGGGCACCCGGGCACCACCCGGGACGCCCTGAGCGAGGAGGTCGTGCTGGGCGGCGGATGGCTGGTGCGGCTGACCGATACGGCCGGCCGGCGGGTGCCCGGGGATCAACTGGATGCGGCCGGACAGGAGGTGGGCCGGAGTCGTGAGGCAGCAGCCGATCTGGTGGTGAGCGTCTCCGACGTCCGCGACGGCCCCCGGCCGGCGCCTCCGGGCGCCCTGCATGTTGCTACCCACGTGGACGCATCCGATGCGAGGCCGCCGGCCGGAGCGGTGGCGGTCGCGGCGGTGGAAGATCCCGGCGGGTCAGTGGCGCGTCTGGAGGCCGCGATCCTGGAGGCCCTCGGCCTGCCTGCCGAGGCCGTGCTTGATCCTCCGCCGCTCCTGGATAGGGCGGAGGCGGCCCGCCTGCGTCGAGCGGCCCGGTGGTGCGGTCAGCCGGAGTCGGGGTAGACTCCGGCCGGGACCGATGGCGCTGAGGCATCTCGTTAGTATCGATGACCTCTCCAACGAGGAGATCCTCGTGCTATTCGAGCACGCCAGGCGCATGGAGGAGGATCTGCGCGGTTGGGCGGATACGGCGCCGGGCTTCATCATGGCCTCGCTCTTCTACGAGCCCAGCACCCGGACCCGGCTGAGTTTCGAATCCGCGATGCGGCGGCTGGGTGGCGGTGTGGTGACCTCGGCGGACATGCGCCAGTCCTCTGTGGCGAAGGGGGAGACCCTGGCCGACACGGTCCGGGTGGTCGGCGGCGCGGTGGCGGATGTGGTCGTTCTGCGCCACCCGAACGAGGGCGCGGCCCGGGTGGCGGCGGACTATTCAAGCGTTCCGGTCATCAACGCGGGCGACGGGTCCCACGAGCATCCGACCCAGACACTGTGCGATCTCTACACCCTGTGGCGCGAGAAGGGGCACATCGAGGGCCTGGATGTGGTGATGAACGGGGACCTGCGCTATTCGCGGACCATCCACTCGTTCTGCTTCGCTCTGGCCCGATTGGGCGCCTCGATCGTGGCGTGTCCGCATCCCGGCTACGAGCTGCCCGAATACGTCACGGACCGGCTGAAGAGCCAGTACGGCAACGAGCCGGTCCGCTGCGAGATCGAGGACCTGAAGGCGGTCACTTCGGGCGGTGTGGATGCTGCCTATTTCACGCCCCAGCGGCCCCACCAGCTGAGCCTGTTCACGGGCGATCCGGGCGAGGTCGTGGCCAAGCTGGACGCGCTCTACATGACGCGCCCACAGACGGAGCGCTTCGCCGATGGCGAGGCGACCGACACGCGCTTCCCGTCTCTCAGCCCCGACGGCCTGCAGGGTGCCCGGGTCAAGGACATCCGGGTCATGCACCCGCTGCCCCGCACAGACGAGATTTCCTTCGCGATGGACGAGGATCCGCGCAGCGTCTACTTCCAGCAGGCGGCCCGAGGGGTTCCGGTCAGGATGGCGGTCACTGCCACCCTTCTGGGGCAGCTCGACCTGGGTGTGGCCGCTCCTGCCGCCGCAGGCGACGAGGAGCTGTTCGAGAACGCCGGCGGCTGCTGTTGCCCCAACACGAACTGCATCACTAACGCCGAGGCGTCCTACCTGGTGCCGCGGTTCAGGGTGCGGCGGCGGACCCCACTGATGGCGGAGTGCCGCTACTGCGAAAGCCGGCTGGAGGGTGGTGCGGTGGGATGCCGCAGCACACGCCGCTATCACCGCACGAACGCCTCGGCGGTCCGCAAGATCGCCGCCAGCAACCTGGTCCTTTTCGAGTCACCCGAGCAGGCCCAGGCACGAGGCTACAGCGGCGCCAGCGGTGACTGACGTGCGGGATCGCACACCTCATCCTGCTTCCCAGCCAGGTCTGGATTACCGATGTAACCGGTGTCTGTTTCGCGAGATAGGAACCACAGACCAGGGGGGCTGGTCGGCACGGCGTTTGCCCCATGCCCCGTGACGACAAGGTCCGCCTCATCCGTATTCGGCGGGCTGCTCCATCGGTATCCTGTGCTGTGTGAATGACATGCGATTGAAACTGGCGAATAAGACCCACCTTCAGCCCCTGGTTTGGGCGGTTCTGGCCCTGTTCCCGGCTTGCGAACTGCGCCCCAAGAGCGGTCTCTCCGCTCTTCAAATGGGCTCCCTGAAAATCAAGAGCATGGACTGGGGCCGACTGGTCAACATCACCGACAGCACGGGGGCGGTGGTCGCCAAGGACGTGGTGGTGGCGGAGACGGTGGTGACGGACGGGCTGAACTACGTGGTGAGCACGAGTGCCGCGACGGAACTGGTCACCGTCAAGATCCTGGCCCTGGAGGGGACGCCGACGTTCGATGCGCTCTATGCGCAGGTGACTTCGACTTTCACGCTGACCAGCATCAAGGAGATGGGACTCACTGTCCCGTTCGGTCAGCTGCCGACCCTGGTTCCCCGCAATGCGGTCATTCGCATTGCCTTCGACGACGACCTTGATCCCGCCAGCGTCAACTCGACCACGATCCAGGTCCTGACCGGCTCCAGCCTGGACATCGCATTCGACGCGCGTCTGGTGGTGGATCCGCAGGACGCGTCCGTCTTGCTGGTGGACCCGACCGTGTCGGCCATCGAGAGCCTGGCTGCGGGGCTGCCCCAGAACTCACTCGGCCTGCCGGCCGCGGATGCGGCGGCCAAGCCAAACGTCCTCGTGCGCATTCCCGCTGTGATCGATTCCCTGAAGGGGCAGTTCCAGGTGCTCACCAACACCCAGGGAGGCGCCATTTCCTACCAGGGCAACGGGGCCACGGATCCTGCCGAGTACACGACCGTCATTCGGACATTCCGGGCCGGCATGCCGACTGATTCCAACAACGGCTTCCTGCTCGACCTCGCGCTTCCCCAGTTGGTGGGCAAGATGCCGATCGCCGTCAACAAGGTGGCTGGCACCGGACCGTGGTCGCTGTGGTTCGACCATGCGCTCTCCCTGTGCGCCACGGTGGCGCCGAAGGTGGGGGACATGTTCCAGCAGAGCGGGAGCACGAGCTTTGCCATCGTGACGGCCGTGAACGACGTAGACCTGATCCTGGGCCAGGAGGTGACCGTTGATTTCGAGGATTCCGCGGGCGGAACGGCCAGCGCCTGGCAGGTAGATGTGGAGACGGGCGACCTGCCGATCGGCGGCGACCTGTCCACCGCCTACGGCAGTGGGGATGCCAGTGCCCAGTCCTGCTTCGTGGAATTCGTGCCGCCGGCGCCGGATCCCAACTTCCCGACGACGGGTCTGGGAACGGATGTCCAGGTCACGGTTCGCTTCAGCGAAGCCATGGATCCGATAACGGTGCGTCCGTTCTCGACCTTCGTCCTGGCCAATCAGTCAGGTGATCTGGAGGGCCTGGTGTGGAGCGACTTCGTCGTGGGTGCTGTGCAGGCCGCCGGCGATCTGCGGTCCTTCACCTTCACTCCCACCCTGCCTCTCGCCCACGGCCAGGGGGGGACGGAGCCGTATTACGTCCATGTGGCCACGGGCAGCAGCACCCAGGGTGTGCCGGTCGTGACCGACCTGGCTGGCAACGGCATCGCGGACGCCTTCGGCAGCAGCGTCTTCAACCTGGACGCAGCGGAGCCGACCCAGGTCAGCAAGGGCTTCGTGTTCCGATTCGAGAACGCGCCGCCCTACGACGAGGGCAGCACCGACAATTCCGGTGACGGGGACATCTTCGGACAGGTGACGTGGGACGGCGGTGCGGTCAGGGGCCGGCCTGTGTTTCGCTGGTCCGCCACGGTGGATTCCACGGATCCGTTCAACGGAACCGTCTGGTCGCAGTTCACGCAGGGCGTGCAGACTCCGCTGGTGCCGTTGGGCAGCCGCCTGATGACCCTGTGGCGTTACATGCAGCTGGGCCTCGGGCTGGAGGACAGTTCGGACTTCAACGTGGACATCGAGCGCCTGTACTGGTCTCCGTTCGGCTCGGTGGTGGTGGCCGACTACTGGCCGCGGGTTCGGATCGACCTGTCCCATTCCAAGCGGTTTCCTGACGAGGCATTCGACACCACGAGCCTGCTCCCGAAGCACCCGACGTCGGGCCTGCAGAAAACCACCTTTGCGGTGAACAACGACTTTCCGGAAGCGGTGTATTCCGGTCCGCCCACTGTTCCGCACAGCCGTGAGGGCGAGCGCAAGGACTACTCCCTGCCCGTGACGGTGGTGGACGGCGAGTACACGGTGGACCCGCTGGCCACGGTGCTCATGGGGACGCAGCAGACCTCGATGCAGCCATGGGCCGAATTCGAAACCACCTACACGTGGCGGGACAACACATGGGAGGATTTCGAGGGGCTGGGCGGAACGAATGGAGATGGTCTGGAGCCGGAAGTCCTCGACAACGTCTATGGGGCAGGGACTGTCGGAGCCAACGAACCCTGGGCAACTCCGGGATCGATCCCCTCCATCGGCCTCCCCTTGATGATGGACTACATGACCTATCCCTCCCTGGAGGGTGAATCGACCGGACTCAACGGATTCCAGATCTTCTTTACCACCAACTCAGCGCAGCCCCGGTTCCGCATCTTCTCCTCGGGGGGCTACAACTCTTCGGGGACGGCCGTCATTGTGGTGCCAGAGGTTCCCCCGTCCGGCACCCAGCCGTCAGGCGGATTCCAGGTGAGCGGAGCGCCCACCACCAACTCCGGCGCCTCGGAGAGCTACTGGGGAATGGCGGACATGGTCCTGAAGCGCACGGTGTTCTGGTCCAGGTGGATCGAAACGGGGGTCGATCAATTCAGCCTGGAGGCGCCGGTCATGATCCCCATGCCCGGCGAGCAGCCGGACGGCACCAACATCAGGATCGACTATCGGCTGGCCGACTTCGGAGCCAACCTCAACGACACGCAGGAAGCGAACCTGAAGAATGCGGCCAACTACGAAACCCGCTATGGGAGCTACGACATGGCGAATCCGGCTCCCTCCAACCTGTACGGATCCGGCGGAATGACGGAATGGACCTACGACCTGGCGGATCTTGCCAATTTCGCCACACTCTCCACCACTTCCTCTCCCGTGTGGCTCCAGATCCGCTGGGTCATGGACAACAACATCACCGCTGGCGCCGAGCAGGAGCCGGTCATTGACGCTATCGGCTTTGCCTTCACGGGAGGCAGTTGACATGACGCATCGTCTGCGCACACCGCTTGTCCTGACGCTTGCCGTTCTGGCAGGTCTCTCCGCGTCCGACTGCAAGGGCGGCGGAGGCGGCCTGCGGCCGATCGCCGTGCTCCAGGCAAACATCACCGAGGGAGCCGTTTGGCAGCTGAACAGGGCCATCGAGATCACCTTTGATGCGCCTGTTGACTTGACCAGCGTGAACTTTCAGAGCGTCCAGTTCACCAACCACACAACGGGGCAGCCTGTGGTGGGTACTTTCTCACTGACCTCCGACGACGCAGGAGCGGCAGGGACCGTGCTGGTGTTCCAGCCGCGGTGCCCGGTTCTTGAGGACCTCAGCGACGGCGGATTCCAGGCGGGCGCCGTGCACTACACGATGTCCCTGGTCCAGGGGGCAAACTCGGTCAAGGCGGGGGGGGGAGGCTCCCTCACGCAGGGATTCACGGTCAATTTCAGGACCCCGATCGCACCCGAGCCCATCTTCCTGGACACGGTTGCTGGACCGCCTGCGGTGGCGCCCGGTCAGACCATCCTTCCTGAACTCCCCCTGAACCTCGGACTGAATCTGCTGTCCGATCCCCTGGGGCAGATCCTGGTCGCTCTCGACCAGCCCTTGACGCCGGGTTCATCCAACATCAAGCCGGACTCACTTCGGCTCGAGTACTTCGACGGTGCAGGAACCTGGCGGACCATTCCTTCGGTCGTGACGATGGTCGCGAACTGTTTCTCCACCGGCGCCGTCCTGAGCGTGCAGCCCATCGGGGTTCTGCCTGCCGGGGCCACTGTGCGTCTGGTGAAGGATGCCGGTCTCAAGGACCTGGTCGGCGATTCGGGCCTGCTCGACACGGTCGTGCAGGGCGGGACCGGGGAGGTGCAGGTGGCGATGCCTTCCGGCGACGAGGTCCATGACGCGATCATGGAGTCATTCCAGTCCACCGAATCCTTCGACGCTGACCTGGTGTCGCTGGAACCCACTGCCGTGTGGGGCAGCGGAACGCTGACCGCGGCCATGTCGTTCACCGGGACGGAAACGGACGTCAGTTATTCGTCCAGCGGCTTCCAGGGGACCAAGACGGTCTCCAGCGACCTCACGCAGCTGTCCGGCACAAAGGAGAACGGTGCGACAGGCCAGTTGACCATCAGCAACGGGGTGCTGGAAGTGAAGGACTTCGTCCTCGAGGCGGGCAAGACCTGGTTCGTGCAGGGCGATTCGCCGCTGACGATTCTGGCCTCCGGGGACGTCACCATTGATGGGTTCCTGCTCGTCGAGGGAATCAAGGGCGGGGACGTGAACACCATCAACAATGCCCCCATTCCCCAGGAGGGGTCCGCTGGACACTGCGGGGGAGGCAATGGCGGAACGGGTTCCTCGGATACGACCCAGTCCACCGGCGAGGGAGACCAGGGGGAGGGCCCGTTCCATCTGGCAAATGGAGGGGGGCTGGGCGGAGAAACCGGGCGCAACCCCAACAGCTCTTCAACGCAGCGGGGTGGGGCGGGCGGCGGCGGCGGCTCATTCGCCGAAGCAGGCACGCAGGGCGATGATGGGGACAATGTGGCCTCCGGTGCCCTGTCCGGGTCGCCGCCCCCGATAGGCGGGATGCCCGGCCCAGTCAGCTTCACCGACGGAGATGCCGACAACGACTTTTTCGGCAACATGGCCCTGTATGCGGGCACCCTCGCGACCGGTGCTGTTCTGCAGGGTGAGTTGCCGGTGCCTACCGCCGGCCAGGGAGGCGGCGCAGGGGGTGATTCGATCAGGGGCAACTCGTTCCCGGATGAGTCGGGGTGGAAGCAGAACGAGCAGGGAGCAGGCGCCGCGTCGGGTGGGGGCCTGCTGACGATACGTGCTCTCGGCGAGATCACGATCGGTGGTGCGGGCGTGATTTCGGTCAACGGTGGGCGTGGCGGTTTCGGGGGCCGGCCCCAGGGCGGCGGCTTCACGATGATCGGCGGCAGTTCCGGAGGAGGCTCCGGCGGCATGATCATCCTGGAATCGGCAACCAGCATCACCAACTCGGGCGCGGTCATGGCTCTCGGTGGCCCGGGGGGTGGCTTGAAGGCTCCGTACGCGGAGGGCTTTACGACCTCTGCCGTCACTGCAGGCTCCAGGACGATGATCGATACGACCGTCATCCCCAAATTCAAGACGGGCGTAGCGATGGCGGGCGATCAGGTCTGGCTCATGGGTCAGCGGCGCACCATTGTCTCGAGCACCACGACTTCCTTGACAGTGGACATCGCCTGGGACGCTGGGAAGGCGATCCAGCAGGGCACCTACTACCGGGTTCACCGCTATACACAGCATTCAAAGGACGAGGGGCAGGCGGGCGGACGAGGAGGCCATGGCGGTAACGGCGTCATCCAGGTCCATGTTCCTGATCCGTATGGGGGCGGCATCCCCGGTAGTTCCTGGCTGGACACGGATGCCACGACTGGAGTGCTCACGTACAGGTCGACCTCGCCTCCGGCAGCCGTGCTGCTGCCGACGATCAGTTCCCGTTCGGTGGCCCAGTCCGAGTGGATCGCGACAGGCTTCACGAGCCAGGGGCCGATGATGGGCCTGGGCGCCCCCGAGTACGACCTGCCGGGCGTTCGTCTCGGCATGCTGGTGGACGACGGGGAACTGCTGATTGATGCCACCGGACAGGTGGTGGACCAGGACCTGAAGTACGACAGCGGCGCCGGTCTGACCAGCGACGTGCTGGTGTCGTCCCTGTTCCTTCCCGCAGGCCTGGAGGCGGTTGCCGACGATGCTGTCCTGACCAACCCCATGGTCGTGGTGGGGGACGTTCTGCACCTTCAGGTGTCCGTGACTGATCCCTCCGTGCCGGTCGGCGGCTGGAGCAACGCTTTCGAGATCATCGACGTCGAACCCGATGGACTCGGCGGCCTGCGCATCCACACCGACCCTGAAGACGGTTCCCTGGTGGCCTACGTCTCTGATCTGCAGGAGATCGCGGTGGGGGTCGAGCCTCGCGCGGTCCAGGCCGGGTCGGACCAGAGCATCCTGAAGGGGTTCCTGCCGACTGGCGCCAAGATCATTGTCCAGATCCAGGGCGCTCCCGAAACCAGCCTCGGGTCGGGTGTACCCGATGCGGGCAGTGCGTCGGCATGGGTGCCCGATGACTCGGACCTTGACCTGGACGGCAACCCCGACTTCCCGGACCTGTCGTCGATCACGACCCTGCCGTTCATCCGGTTCCGCGTGACTTTCGACGTGGGCAAGGTGAGCCAGCCCGGTGCGGTCTGGGTTCCGGGGCAGGACCTGCCGCAGGTCCGTTCCCTGAAGATTCCCTACCGGTTCTGACCGAACCCGTGCGGCGCCGGCTGGCTCTTGCGGCGTGGCGCCTGCCTGTCCTGTTGTTGGCGGCAACGGGGTGTGAGGGCGGTGGTTCGCGGCCATTCGAGGTGGTGGAGTGCCTACAGGCCGGCGTGTCCGCCGTGGCCCTCAATGAGCCCCTGGTGATCCGGTTTTCCGCGCCGGTCGACCCTCTTAGCCTCCACCCGGGCTCCCTGGCCATAGAAACGGTGGACGGAGTGCCCGCCCTCGGCAGCCTGCGCGCGGTGGGACGGCGCGTGCAGTTCACGCCTCGGTCGGTGCTGGCGGCGGACCTGCAGGACGGGGGCTACAGGCCCGGGGCCGACTACCGGGTGCTGGTCAGCGGGTTTCCGGACCTGGCCGCCCTCCGGTCGACGGACGGGCGCGTGCTGGCACGCTCTGTGCGCTTCGGATTCCGTGCGGCCGGCCATGACGATCCGTCGGCGTTCCTTGACCCGGTGCCCGGAGAGGCGCCCTTGCCGGACTGGAGGACAGACGTGTCCCTGTCTCTGGGAGAGCCCTTGACCGTTCGGTTCAGTGAGCCGGTCCGACCGGATCTGCTGGGGGCGATCCGCGTACTGGAAATGGGCGCGGATGACGAATTGAGGGTGCTGGAGGTTCATTGCCGGCTTCTCGAAAACGAGACCACCGCCCTGGTCGAGATGAAGGCGGAGTGGTCGCCGGGCGCAGGCATCGTCATCGACCTGGCCGAGGGGATCATGGACTATTCGGGACGCCGGGTACCGTTGCCTCTCCGCCGGGTGAGGGTGTGGGTCCAGGACCCGTAACGAGCCGCCTGGAAAGGAACTCGGTTTGAGTTTGGAATCGGGCGGGTTGGATCGGTACGCTGGCCGCTGATCGACGCGGTTTCAGGGAGACAGACAACAACGAGATTAGGCAACCGGAGCCGGACATGATGCTGTGGGTCGCTTGCGGCCTGGGCTTGTGCCTGGGGTCCTTCTGCAACGTGGTGATCCACAGGCTGCCTCGCGGCGGCTTGGGCACTGGCGGCAGCAGGTCCCGATGTCCCGGTTGCGAGGCCAGGATCGGCTGGCGGGACAACGTACCGCTGATATCGTTCCTGCTGCTTCGGGGTTGCTGTCGACACTGTGGTGCTCGGATCGGGTGGCGTTATCCGGCCGTCGAGTGCCTGACCGCGGTGCTCTTTGTTTTGACAGCAGCAAGGACGTCCGGACCGGAGATGTATGTGGTGGCCGCTGCGATGGCCGTGTTCGTCGCCGCCTCGTTCATCGATCTGGAACACCGGATCCTGCCGGATGCCTTGACCTTGCCCTGGGCAGTGGTTTTCGTGGCGGCCTCGGCCGCCTTTCCCGGCCTTCAGGCCGGGCATTGGCTGGCAGGCTCGGGATCAGCAGTCGGGGCGGTGGCGGCCAGCATGGCCGGATGCTTCGGGGCGGTGGCCACTGTGGCCGCAGTCCGGTCGATGGGCACCGTGATATTCCGCAAGAGACTCCACGCGGAGGGCCTCCAGGAGGCCATGGGTCAGGGCGATGTGAAATTCGCCGCGACCTTCGGGGCCCTGCTGGGGTTGCCGGGCGCGTGGTGGGCTTTCTTCCTGGCGGTGGTCGCCGGTGCGGTGATCGGGGTCGGGGGCATCCTGGCGGCAGCGGTCCGGGCGTTGCCGGAAGGCGGCGGGATTGGCGCGGCCTGGAGGACGGGCCGAGCGCAGGGTGGCGTCATCCCGTTCGGGCCCTTCCTGGCAGCCGGAGCTGCGGCGTGCCTGCTGTATGAACACGAAATCCATAATTTCCTCACCCGCGACTGGCCGCACTGGGTGGCCGGCCGCCTGGGGGGTGGTTGACGACATGACACAAGGAATCAGACACATGAAAAAGATGACACGATCCAAGATCTGGGCAGGGACGTTTGCAGTGGTGGGCGTCCTGATCGCAGGGACAGGCTGCACACAGCGGTACACCGATGCGATCGAGGCGCGCGATCAGCAGATCCGCACCCAGCACGAGGAACTTCTCAGCCTGCAGGCTGACCGGGATGCGGCGGAGGCAAGGGCCGGACACCTGGAGAGCGAACTGGGCGAGGAGCGCAGCCGACGCACTGTGGCCGAGGGCTCCCTGGCGGCCCTTGAGATGGAAGCGGAGGTCCAACCGGCCTCGTTCGGAGGGTCCGAGGACTTCACGCCGGTCGTTCTGACCCTGCCTTCCTCGGTCACCTTCGATTCAGGCAAGGCGACCCTCAGCAGCGCAGGCAAGAAGTCCGTGAGGACGCTGTCGGCGTCACTGAAGGCCGAATACGCGGGCCGACCGTTCACCATTGTCGGGCACACGGACTCCACGCCGATCAAGAAGTCCGGGTTCAAGGACAACATGGAGCTGTCGCTTCGCCGCGCCGAGGCGGTACAGCGCTTCCTGGCTGCAGAGTGCGGCGTGTCTCCGTCCCGCATCACGGTGAGCGGCGCCGGCGAATTCAGTCCCGTGGCGGACAACGCGACGGCGGAAGGCCGCGGGCGCAACCGGCGGGTCGAGATCACGATCCGCTAGAGGACCCAGCGGAGAGGATGGCGGCCCGCCCATTCCTGGGCGGGCCGCGCGGTCCGCGATGACGGTGCAAGGCAGCCGGGCTGCGCATAGGATGGGCGGCCTTCATGCCTGATGCCCAGATCAAGAACCTGACCATTCTCGGCCACAGCGGTGTGGGCAAGACCACGTTCGCTGAGGCCTTCGCAGTCCACACCGGTGCCGCCACCCGGCAGGGCACCGTCGAAGAGGGCACCACGCTGTGCGATTACGAGCCCGAGGAGAAGGACCGGCACCACAGCCTGCAGGGAGCCGTTCTGGGCCTGGAATCGGGCGGCTCAGTGATCAATCTGGTGGATTGTCCTGGGTATCCGGACTTCATCAGCGATGCACGGGCGTCGTTGATGGCGGCCGAGACCGCAATGATCACGGTGGCGGCGCCGACCGGGGTGAGTTTCCACACGCGCGTCCTGGAGGAGATGGCCCGGGAGTGGGGCCTGGCCAGGGCGATCGTCGTCACCAAGACCGATCAGGACAATGTCTCGTTCGAGGAGACTTTGGCGGAGGTGGTGGACGCCTTCGGGGACCGGTGTGTTCCCGTGGTGCTGCCCAATGCCGACGGCGATGCATTCTCGGCGGTCGTGTCCGTCCTCGATCCGCCGGAGGATCTGACTGGGGATCTGGCCGCGGCGCTGGAGCAGCACCGTTCCAACCTGGTCGAGCGGGTCGTCGAGGCCGATGACGAACTGATGGAGGCCTACCTGGAGGACGGGGAGGTGTCTCCCGAGTCGGTGCGCGAGACCCTTCCGAAGGCCATGGCACAAGGATCGCTGATGCCGGTGTTCGTGGTGCAGGCCGCGACGGCGTTGGGCGTTGACGCGATCGCGGACGCGGCTGCAGGTTGGTTCCCTGGCCCCGGCGATGGACAGCCGGCCGACGGGTCGACGGCGGCGGGCGATCCGGTGGAGGTCCCCGCCACAGTCGATGGGCCCCTGGCGGCCCACGTCTGGAAGACGGTGACAGATGACTACCTGGGCCGCGTGTGCTATGTGCGCGTGGTGCGCGGAACACTGAAGTCGGATGCGGCTGTGGCAGTGGCCGGCACCGATCGGCACGGCAAGGCCACCGGCCTGTCACGCATTCTGGGCCGCGAACTGAAGCCCGTGGCTTCGGCGGGACCTGGTGAGGTCGTGGCATTGACCAAGGTCGAGGCCTTCGAATACGGCGACACGCTTGTGGACGCCGCCGATCCGGAACCGGTCACGATGTCGTCCGTGTTCCAGCCCTCACCGATGACTTCGCTGGCGGTCACTCCGAAGACCCACGGGGACGAGCAGAAGATCGGGGAGGCGCTGCCGAGGCTGGCGTCCGAGGACCCCACGCTTTGCCTGCGGCGCGAGGCGGCCACCCACGAGATGATCGTCGACGGCATGTCGGACTTGCACCTGCAAGTCGTGCTGGCACGCCTGAAGCGCCGCTACGGCGTCGAAGTGGAGACCGCCCTTCCGCGCATTCCGTACAAGGAGACGATCGCGGCCTCATCCGACGCCATGTACCGGCACAAGAAGCAGACGGGGGGCCGGGGCCAGTTTGGCCAGGTTCACCTGCGCGTGAAGGCGGTACCGCGAGGCACGGGATTCGAATTCAAGAACGCCGTGGTCGGCGGCGTCATCCCCAAGGGGCTCATCGCGGCCGTCGAGAAGGGCATTCGCGAGACCCTGGTATCGGGTGTGATCGCCGGCCACGAGGTGGTCGACGTGGCTGTCGAGGTGTACGACGGAAAGACCCACCCGGTCGACTCGGACGAGGCGTCGTTCAAGATCGCCGGATCACGAGCCTTCAAGGAAGGCATGATGCAGGCCAAGCCGGTCCTGCTGGAGCCGGTCATGAACCTGGCCATCAAGGTGCCGACGAGGTTCATGGGGGACATCACGGGCGACCTGAACGGCCGTCGAGGCCGGATCATGGGAATGGAGTCCAAGGACGACGTCCAGACGATTTCCGCCCAGGTGCCGCTGTCCGAGGTTCAGCAGTACTCCACCCAACTGCGCTCCATCACGGCGGGCGAGGGCGACTTCGCCATGTCGTTCGACCGCTACATGCAGATGCCGTCCCACCTGCAGGAGCAGGTCGTGGCGGCCGCCGCGCACACCGACGACTCGGACGAGTAGCTTCAGTCCAGGGGCGGTGTCGCCTCCAGCCCGAAAATCCGGGCCGCGTTTTCCCAGGTCGCTGCAGCCGTCACCGAAGGGTCCTCTCCCCGGACCCCTGCCAGACACTCCAGGGTGGTCTTCACATGGGCCGGTTCGCACCGCTCACCGCGATGGGGGACCGGCGCCAGGTACGGCGCGTCGGTTTCCACCAGGAGCCTCTCCGGGGGAACCATGCGGGCCGCCTCGCGGACGGCATCCGCCGAGGCGAAGGTGAGAATGCCGGAGAACGAGATGTGCGCACCCAGGGCCAGCATGCGCTCCGCCTCGGCCGGCCCGCCGGTGAAGCAATGAAGCACGATGTCGGGCTCCCCTGGCGATTGCGTGATTTCGTCCAGGCAGGAACTGGTGTCCTCCCAGGCATCCCTGGAATGGACGACCAGGGGCAGTCCGTGGATCCGGGCGAGTTCCCCGTGCCAAAGAAACGCCTCCCGCTGTTCAGATCTGGGGGAATGGTCGTAGTGGTAGTCGAGGCCGGTCTCTCCGACCGCTGCGTAGTGGTGCTCCTCGAGCAGGGCCGCAACCTGGTCGCGCGCTCCGTCACCTGCTTGGGCGACGTCATGCGGGTGGACGCCGCAGGTCCCCCGGATGCCGGGGCCTGAGTCGGCGGTGGCCTCGCTCGTCTCCAGGTCGGTGGCCACATTGACCACATGGGTGACACCTGCGGCGGCGGCCCGACGGAGGATCTCGGGGCGGTCCTCCAGGAAGGCCGGGCCCTCCAGGTGGCAGTGGCTGTCGATCAGCCTGAGCACAACCTGCCGATCAGATCATCCAGGAATCGCGCCCAGACATGGCCACCGATGGCCTGTGCCCGCAGGTCGCGGAGGACGGGGCACGCGTCGCTCCCTGCCAGCAGCGCATACACCCGGGTGGCGCGGTGACGCACCAGGGGCATCAGGTGCTGGCTGCGTGCCAGGCCAAGCATGGGCAGCAGGGCCATCTTGTCGCCGATGTCCCCGATGGCGGCGATCGCCATGTTGCGGGCGCCCGGCTCAATTGCGTCATCGAGGGCAATGCCCAGCAGGCTCGGTGTGTCCCGGGACAGGGCCATGACGCCGATCCAGGCCGTGGGGCTGGGGTGGCGGCGGATCCAAGGCAGCAGGTCCGCCACCAATGCCCGCGCGCGAACCGGGTTGCGCCGCGCCAGTGCGCCCGCGGCAGCAGCACGGACCTCCAGCATCTCTGTCGTGGAGCGCGCCGTCTTCTCGAGGACCGTGCCAGCCTGGTCGTCCCGCGCGTCCGCAAGAAGCCGGACAAGGGCGACCCGCTCCACCGGTGCCCGGACCCCGGCAAACAGCTCCAGGAACCCTGCGAGATCGCGTTCCGCCAAGTTGGCCAGGGCATCGAGTGAGGCTGCTCGCTCCGTCGGCTGGGTGGCCGATTGCCAGGATTCGAGCAGTGCAACCGGTGACTGCTGTGCGCCTGGGCCGCAGCCCGCCGCGAAGCAGAGCATGATGGCCGCGGCAGCTGGGCGGGCGGGGAACGGAATATGCAACCAACTCATCTGAGGGACTAGTATGTCCAGCCACCATGAATATTGCAGGGTCTCCTGGAAGCCGATCGCTCTTCCTTTTCGTCCTCTTCGTGGCAGTCGGCGTGACCTGCCAGCCTCGCTCCACGAGCGGCCCGACCGGCGACATGAGGCTCCTTTCGTGCACGCTGGGCTGCAATGGCGGCGCGTGCTCGGTCACCCAGGTGCATGAGAACTTCGAGGTAGTGCTTACATTCTCGAAGCCGGTCGACCCGTTGTCGGTGACTGACCTGGCGATCCAGATCCAGGAGATCGCCTGCAGCCAGAGCGATCCCCTGACAGGCGGCGGCCTGCCCAGCGGCAGCCTGGTCACGCAGGGCAATCAGGTCATCTACAAGCCGGAGATCACCCAGGACAGCACTGGCAACCCGATCTTCGGATTCCTTCCCGATCGCTGCTACAAGATCCAGGTGTTCGGTGCGCTGCCGGGCGACTCCGGCCCTCTCTTCGTCAAGTCCACCGACGGGTCCCTGAACAAGTCGTCACTGAACTGCACGATCGTGGCCAACCAGGGCATCCTGGACAAGGTCCCGGGCAAGCCAGTGTTGATTGCGGCCACCGCCAGCGACCCGATCACCGGGCAAGTGGTGACTGGGACGCTGGACGGCGCGACGGAGGTGTCCCGGACATCCAATCTCTCCCTCGTGTTCAACGACCTGATGAACCCTGCCGGGCTCTTCAACAACCTCACCGGGCAGAGCACCCTGTTCTCGCTGGAGATCGTGTCCCTGGACGCAGGCGGCAATCCGGTCGGCAGCCCTCTTCCGCTTGGTTTCTGGGCATCGGGGATCACGGACCAGGTAGCGCTGACCACCACAGTGACCATCGATGCGGACCTCAACTTCCCGGGGCCCGGTTCCTCGGTCGCGCCGCGGGTGATTCGGCTGACGCTAGCCAACGGCATCTCCGACATTTCCGGCAATACCCTGGACGGGGACAAGGTGGTCGAGTTCTCGACCACCGCCCATGCCGCCAATCCCCTTTCGGATCTGAACGAGGATTTCAGCGGCGGCCTCCAGCAGAACTGGACGGGTGGCGGACAGGACATTGCGTACAGCGGTGCACGCTGGGGCGGGGCGAATGTGTGGGGAGGCACGAGTTCGGGGGCCTCGCGCGGCTTCGTCGGCGGAGCCGGCTTCCATGGCGAGTTGGTGGTGCCTGCGAACACCACGGTGACGCTCTCCACCCACGACCAGGTGACTGACCCTTCGAGCATCCAGCTCTTCACGTCGGTGGACGATGACACGCCTCTGCCCGGGCAGTCCGAGACTGCCAGCGGCACCCTGTATGGCCTGTTCCAGGTTCCGACAGTGCCGGCCACCAACTTCGGCAATTTGGCCGGTGTGTTCCACTTGTCGCGCCTTGAGATCCAGCCCGGTGGGCGGCTTCGCCTGGAGGGACCGAACCCGGCACGTGTCCTGGTGGCCGGGGAGGTCCTGATCCAGGGGGTCCTGGATGCGGAGGGTGGTCCGGGGATCGGACGCGATGCGGCGGGAATCCTCAAGTCCGGGACTGATCTGTCGCATGACGGGAACAGCCTCACCGGCGGTGCCGGCGGCCTGGGCAACCTGGGTGGAGTGGATGGGGGGGAGGGAGGCGGCAAGCCGACCAACTTCAACGCGTTCGCAAGCGCGCCGCCGGCGGACGGCACCATTGCGACAGGGGATGGCCGTTTCGGGGACGATGGTTCGGACAACGGGTTTGCCGGAACCGGAGGAGGCGGAAGCAAGACCAATCCCGAGAGCGGGGCAAACGGCGACGGCAATCCTCTGAGCTACTACTGGTCGAGCCAGATTGTGGCATCGCCCCACTACGCACTCTTCCACTCGGCCACCGGAGGCGGCGGCGGGATGGTGTCTGTCGGGTCCGCGGGCGGCTACGACCCCAACCCGCCGGCTCTTCTGTACGCTCCCCTTGATCCCGAACAGCCGGCGGGTGGCGCCAGCGTGCCGTTGGTCGACGTGTCCCTCGATCCTGACGCAGCGGGCACCTCGTGGATCGGAGGAAGCGGTGGCGGAGGTGCTGGGTCCAGTCCGTTCGGGTCGATCAACACATTGGCCGGGCCGCTGTGGGGGAGTCCCGTCACCGCACCGTTCTGGCATTCCGGCGGCGGGGGAGGGGGTGGAGGCGGCCGGCTCCATTTCATGGTTGGCGGCAACTTCTCGGTGAAGGGCGCCGGCCGATTGTCAGTTGCCGGAGGCGCGGGCGGGATCCGTGATGCGTCGGCCCCGGACCAGACCTTCAACAGCTTCACTAAGTCCAATGCGAGTACCGCGGGCGGTGGCGGCAGCGGCGGCTCCCTTCTGCTGCAGACGTCCGGAACGCTCTCGCTGGGCGGCTCGACGTCGATCGATGTGGCAGGCGGTTTGGCGGGTCCTCCTCCCACCGGCGGCCCCGCGGGGCCTGTGGATCCGGTCAACGGCCTCCTGGGTGGATCGGGAGCGCCGGGATTCCTGAGGGTGGAGACGCCCACGGGTTCCGAGTCGATGGCCGGGTTCGTGAACCCGCCAGAGGTCCTGTTGCTCAGCCCTTTGAACAATCCCGCCTGGGTGCCTGTGACCGGCCTGGATCCTGTGATCAAGCACGACACCCTGAGCCACCAGTTCAGTGCCTTACGGTCCGACTGGTACGTTGCCGATGCCAGTTTCCCGCTGCTGGTCCTCGAAGGGTTCGAGGTGCACCTGGTAGAAGTGGACAACGCCACGGGCGCCGAATCGAACGAGACCTGCTACCTGGGCGGCGGCCTGGCAGCGCTGGGGGACTGCAGCACCGGCCTGACGCCGGAGGTCATTCAACTGGTCATCAGCAGCACCGCCGCCTCGCCCGGAGGCTTCTTTGTCCAGAGCGCGCGGCCCGACGTGGGTGCGGTTCCGGTCTCGGACACCCCTTGGACACAGGATTTCTCGACACTGAACGCGGGCTTCCCGCGCGCGGTGAGGTTCCTGTTCGTTTTCGACCACAACTACGAGCGGTCCGCGCTGGCGCCCCTGGGACGGCACCAGGAGATCAAGTTCGTCCGACTGCCGGCCACCGCCGACTAGGGGGATCGGCGGACCATGGTCCGCTGCTGGAGATCCGGGCTGCTGCTGGCGGCGCCCGGCGAGGTGATCGAGGACGGCTGGGTCGCCCACGAGGGGGGGCGGGTCCTGGACATCGGAACGGGGGATCCACCCACCAGGCCGGAAATCGACCGGCCGGGAAGCGCGCTGGCGGCGGCATTCGTCAACGCACACTCCCATCTGGAGTTGACACACCTGGGAGGGAGGCTGCCCAGGGGCGTCGGCCTGCCGGAATGGCTGGATCGCCTGGTGCCTCTCCGACGGCGCCTGCATGGCCGCTTCCGACTGTCGGTGGCCGCCGGGTTCCGGCGGTGCGTGGCCGGCGGCTTCGGCGTCATCGGTGACATCGAGTCCACGGGGGCGGCATGGGGACATGCGGCTGGCTTGGGAACGGCGGGCGTGTGCTTCCAGGAGGTGATCGGGGGATATGCGCTTGCGGCGGATGGACGGGTGGAATCGGCGCGGCGCGCGCTGCGTGCCCGGCCGGCCAATGCGCTCTGGCGAACGGGGCTCTCGCCCCATTCTCCCTATACGGTGGCGAGTGCTGTTCTGTCGCAGCTGGCGGCCCTGGCGCACTCGAGAGGCATGCGAATGGCCGTGCACGCTGCGGAGGATCCGTCCGAGGAGGAATTGCTCCGGCACGGGACGGGGCCGATGGCGGCGTTCCTGGATCGTGTCGGTGCACAGCCGTCAGATTGGACTCCTCCCGGGGTCGGGCCGATCGAGGTTCTGGACCGGACCGGGTGCCTGGGTCCGAACACAACCGTGATCCACGCCAACTACCCGGCCAAGGGGGACGTTGAGCGCCTGGCCGGCAGCGGCAGCACGGTGGTCTACTGCCCAGGAAGTCACGCGTTCTTTGCCCACCAGCCTTATCCCCTGGAAGCCTATCTGCAGGCCGGGGTCCCCGTCGCCCTGGGCACTGACTCTCTAGCCAGCAACGACGACCTGTCGGCATTGGCGGAGATGAGCCGGGTGCGACGTCGGCATCCCGCCGTGCCGGCGGTCGATGTTTTCCGCATGGCCACGGAGGCCGGGGCGCGGGCGTTGGGCCGCGGCACGGGGCGGATCGAGGCCGGCCAGCCGGCGGATGCCGTGTGGCTGGAGTGGTCGGGGTCGGATGACCCCTGGGAGTCAGTGACGAGGGGCGCCTGGGCCATCCAATCGACGGCGGTGGGCGGACGGGTGGTTGGGACAGCGGCGAACCTGCCGTAGAATCACGGGCCGCCGCGGACGGGCGGCCATCCGGCATGCAACAGGCACTCGACATCTTCCGATCGGCACAGTCCTTCCTGCTCACAGGGCACGAACGGCCTGACGGTGACTGCCTGGGTTCGCAGGCGGCCCTCTTCCATGTGCTCCGCGCGATGGGCAAGGACGTGGCGATTCTCAACCCGGACCCGCCGACGTCCAACTACCGGCTCCTCGTCGAGGAGACGCCTTTCGGCACCTGGGACGAGACACGGAAGGATGGCGGTGCGGGAGACTTCGATGTGGCGGTGCTGCTGGATTCCAGTGTGCTGTCGCGTTCGGGACCGGTGGGCCGGCTGATCAAGGAAAGGGAGTGTCAGCGCGTTCAGATCGACCACCACCAGCCGTCCGACGAGGACACCTGGAATGCGCAGGTGATCGACATGGAGGCGGCCTCGACAGGCACCATCGTCCGGCGCATGGCGCGCGAGTTGGACGTCGATCTGAGCCTGGAGGCGGCCCGAGGCGTGTTCGTGACGCTGGTCACCGATACCGGCTGGTTTCGATACCCCAACACGTCTCCCGAGGCGCTGCAGCTGGCGAGTGAGATGGTGGACCTGGGGGTGGATCCTGCGGCCGCCTACGGGTGCATCTTCCAGTCCTACTCGGGCGACTATCCCACGGATCTGGGACGGATGCTCTCCGACACGCGCATGGAGGCGGAAGGCCGATTGGCCGTCGTCTCGACCATGCAGAACGGGGAGCTCCCTGACAGCAACGACATCCTGGACGTGCTGCGCGCTGTGGGATCGGTGGAGGTTGCCGCTTTCATTCGCCAGAAGGCGGGCGGCAAGGTGAAGCTCAGCCTCCGCTCCAAGGCGGACTTCGATGTACACGCTGTCGCCGCACGCTTCGGCGGCGGCGGCCACGTCCGGGCGTCGGGTGCGACGCTGGACGGGAGCCTCGAGGAGGCCACCGAACTGGTGGTGGCGGCCATCCTCGAGGACCTGGAAGGGTGATTCCCGGGGAGACCTCCGTGGTTGTGGTCGGCGCCGGGGTCATCGGGGCCAGCGTTGCCTACCATTTGACTCAGCTGGGCGTGAGCGACGTGCTGCTGCTGGAAAAGGAATCGGCAGGGGGAGCGGGGTCGACCGGCCTCAATGCGGGAGGGGTGCGGGCCCAGTTCTCCACGGAGGTGAACATCCGCCTCAGCCTGGCCTCCCTCGGGATGTTCGAGCGCATGGAGCGAGATCTGGGCCTGCCGATCGAGTTCCAGCAGTCCGGCTACCTGTTCCTGATGCCTGACGAGGACATGGCGGAACTTTTCGCCGACCGTGCCGTGCTCCAGAGGAGCCTGGGGGTCGAGGTTGATCTGCTCGAAAATGCCGACATCCAGTCCCGGTGGCCTTACCTGCGGACTGACGACCTGGCCGGCGGTGTCTTCGGGGCCCGGGACGGCTACCTGGATCCCATAGGGGTGTGGCGCAACTTCCTGGAGGCTGCCCGCACGGGCGGCGCGCAGGTCGTGACGGATACCGAGTTCCTGGGCGTCACCCAGGAGGACGGACGCGTGACGGGCGTGGAAACCACTGGCGGGACCATCGTGTGCGAGAAGGTCGTGGACGCGGCAGGCCCCTGGGGGGGGCTGGTGGCCGAACGAGCCGGTGTGCAGGTGCCGGCTGAACCGGTGCGCCGGCAGCTGTACGTGACCGACGGCGGGGAGGATGTGCCGCACGGCATTCCGTTGACGGTGGACATGGGCACCGGCCTCTACGTGCGCCCCGAGAGTCCCGGCCTGCTGCTGGGCCTGGCTGACACCGACGAAACGCCGGGCTTCAAGGAGGGCCTCAACGAGGACTTCTTCCAGGAGGTCGTCCTGGAGGCGGCCCTCGAGCGGATTCCTTCCATGGAAAACGCCGCAGTGCCTCACATGTGGCCCGGCTACTACAGCGTCACGCCGGATCACCACGGGGTCATCGGCGAAGCGCCGGAACTGCGGGGGTTCATACTCTGCCTGGGATTCTCGGGTCACGGGATGATGCAGTCGCCGGCATCGGGGCGGGCGGCGGCCGAAATCGTGGTCCATGGCGAGTCGAACACTTTGGATGTGGCGGCCCTGTCGCCGTCCCGGTTCGCGACCGGCGGGCTGCTGGATGAGCAGGCTGTGATTTGATGGATGGGGATGGCTGGATCATCTTGACGACCGTTCCCGACGAGCCTGCCGCTGCGAATCTGGTCACGGCGCTTGTCGAGGCCGGTGCGGTCGCGTGCGGCACGATGGTGCCGAAGGTCCGGTCCATCTACCGGTGGGAGGGTCGCCTGGAGGACACGACCGAGGTCATGGTCATTTGCAAGACCACGGCCGAGCTGGTCGAGCAGGCGGAGGCGATGGTGGCCGATCTCCATCCGTATGAGGTCCCGGAGTTCGTGGCCCTGCCGGCAGGGCGCGTGTCGCCCTCCTATCTGTCGTGGCTGCAGGGACCGTGACGAGGGCTGCGCGGACGGGCCTCTGGCTCGGACCGGTCCTGTTCGCTCTGGTCCTGTGGGGACCCGCCGGCGCGTCACTGACTGGAACCCAGGCATCGGTGGCCGCCACCACCGCCCTGGTGGCGACCTGGTGGATTACCGCCGCCCTGCCGTTGGCGGCCACTTCACTGGTGCCCGCGATCCTGTTTCCCATGCTGGGGGTCCTGACCGCGCGCGAGGTGGCGCCCTCCTACATGCGCGACCTGGTGCTGCTGTTCGTGGGTGCCTTCGTGGTGGCGCTCGGCATCGAACGGTGGGGCCTGCACCGTCGCATGGCGCTGGGGATCGTGGCGAGAGTGGGCGGCTGCCCACGCCGGCTGGTTCTGGGCTTCATGGTGGCGGCCGCCTTCCTGTCGCTTTGGATCAACAACACGGCTACCACGCTGATGATGCTGCCCATCGCACTTGCCGTGGCCGACCGGGTCGGAGCGGCCGGCGGCCCCCCTCGTTTCGGGCTGTGTCTGCTGTTGGGCACGGCCTATGCCGCGTCGATGGGCGGGATCGGGACACCGGTGGGTACGGCCCCCAACCAGGAGTTCCTGGGGCAGCTCGAGATCTTCTTTCCCGACGCCCCTCGCATCACCTTCGCTGAGTGGGCCGTGGCCTTCGTGCCCCTGGTTGCCGTGTTCATCCCCGTCATGTGGTGGCTCCTGACCAGGGTGCTGACGCCCATCTCGCGTGGCGGCGGCGAGGGCGCGGAAGCCGTGGCTGAGGAGAGGGCCGCGCTGGGCCGCATGGGTCCTGGAGAACGGCGCATGGCGTGGGCATTCGCGGCCACCGCGCTGCTGTGGGTGTTTCGCGCCGACCTTGTCCTCGGGGACATGACGATTCCAGGGTGGTCCCGTCTCCTGATGGGTCCCGAACAGGCGGATCCGGCCTGGTACGCGGTGCATAAGAACGACATCTCGGACACCACCGTCGCCCTGGGGATGGCGGTGATCCTGTTCCTGGCGCCCGCCGGGGACGGCCGGCGGCTGATGGACTGGGAGACCGCGCGCGGCATGCCTTGGGACGTCGTGCTGCTGCTCGGCGGCGGCTTCACCCTGGCTCTCGGATTCCGGGCCAGCGGGCTCGATGCGGTGCTCGGCGGATTGCTGCGTCCAGCTCTCGACGGGGCGTCGCCGGCAGCGGTTGTGCTGTCGGTGTCCGGCATGATGACGTTCCTCACGGAGGTGACCAGCAACACGGCCACCACGGCTGTCACCATGCCGATCCTGGCCCAGGCAGCGCAGATATCAGGACACCATCCCCTGCTGCTGATGGGCCCCGCCGTGATCTCAGCCTCCTGCGCCTTCATGCTGCCGGTCGCGACGCCACCCAACGCGGTCGTGTTCGCCTCCGGGCGGATCCCGGCCCCTGCCATGGCCCGCGTGGGGCTGGTGCTGAACCTGGTGGGAGTGGTCCTGGTCAGCGCCTTCTTCCTGACCTGGGTGTCCTGGGTCTGGAAGATCGACCCGGCCTCGCTGCCCGGCTGGGCATTGCGCTAACCGCCGGGTCCGAGGGCGTCGGCGGCGGCTTGCGCTCCTCTGGCTGCGCGCGGTCCGTGGCGCGGATGCTCCCCGAGGGCCTCGAGAATCCGCCGTGCTTGGCCGAGGGACGCCCGGTCGCCCTTCTGCAGCAGCGCCAGACCCAGGGCGAGACGCCGCGTCGCATCGGCCGGATGACCGGCCGCCGCCCTGAGTACGGGCTCGACCTCCGCCGGCATTTCGATGGCTTGCAGGAGCAGCAGGTCCTCAGCGCCCCGGTGGCCGGGGTGCAGAGACAAGGATTCGAGACAGGCGCGCACTGTGGCCGCCGGGCGGCCGTGCTCGCGTTCGGCACGTGCAATCTGGACCCAGGAGCCGGAACGGTCCAGGCGGTCCACCGCCTCCGGGGTCCACAGGGACACGAGCACCAGTCCGGCAGCGAGGAGTGCAGTGTTGGGCCTCAGCCAGCCTCGCCAGCGGTACAGGCCCCCCCCGGCAAGGGCGCAGATCAAGGGCATGAGGGGCAACCGGAAACGCGAATAGAAGAAGAACATGACGCATGGCAGGGCAATGGCCATCGCATGGACGGCGAGTGTCCAGCCGTGGCGTCGTGGAATGGACGCGATCCCCGGCAGAGCGAACAGCAGCAGGGCAAGAAACGGCACGCACAAGACCCGCCACAACGGGTAGGCACGAATCTCCGGCGCCGGGTGATGCACGATGCCCGTTTCCTGGTTTCCCAGCAGGGCCCGAATGCGCAGACCTGCCAGATGGGCCGCTTCAGCGGGGTGGCCCGAAATCCACGCCAGTCCCCTGGACCAGCCAGCTCCGGTCTCCGTGGCATGGGCCCGCTGGCGGCGGATGTCCCCCCATTCGGGGCCCGGCGCAATGAAGGACGAGGCTGCCGAGTCGGCCCAGGCGAACGAGAAGTTCACACCGCCGTTGACGGTGACGAGGGCGGCCGAACCGTCCTCGGCCAGATTCCTGCCCAGCGACATACCCATCGGCACCGCGGCTCCCAGGACCAGGTACAGGGCCGCCTGGTGCCGGCGTGTGGCCAGGAGTCCCAGTGCATGGCATGGAATGAGCAGCAGGAGGTTGGGCCTGGCCAGGGCCGCAAGACCGGCAAGCAGGCCCGCCCAGGCAGAGCGTCGTGGGGTGGGGTCCAGTGCCAGAAGCAGTGCACCGGTGGTCAGGGTGGTGGCCAGGGTCGTGGGCATGACCCGGGTCTCCCAGAAGATCTGGGGTGCGTAGAGTGTCACCAGGATGCCCGCGGCGACCGCCGCCTTGTCGTCGAACAGCCGACGGGCCAGGGTCATGGTGGCGGCCGTCGTGCATAGCCCAAGGAGGGCGTTGAGCAGCAGGGCGGCGACCACGCCGCCTCCGACCAGTCCCACGAGCCAGGGGAACAGCGGCGGGTACCACCAGGCGCCCGGTCCAAGGGGGTCAATCCCGGTCGAGGCCCATTCCAAGTACACGGACGCGTCTGCGATGGGCGACGCCAGCAGCGGATCCTCGGCCCACAGCAGCGGAACGAGGAGTCCCCGCAGCGCGGCTGCCGCAGGGAGAACCCAAGCGGTGGTTCGGTGGCCCGTTGCCGCCATGCCGCTATCCTAGTGGGATGATCCCCTTGCGGTCGTGGGTGGCGGCCGTCTGGTTCGTGGCCCTGGCGGTGGGATGCGGCGAGAGCCGCCTGTCCGAATCGCGTCCGAGGAACCTGGTCCTGGTGACGATCGGTTCCCTGCGCGCTGACCACCTGTCCGCCTACGGCTATCACCGCGAGACGTCGGGCGATCCCGAGGCGCCCGGCTACACACTGGACCGTCTGGCAGAGGAGGGGACGAGATTCTCGAACGCCTTCGCTGTCCGCGCCGAAACGCTGCCCTCGCTGGCCTCGCTGTTCACCGGGATGTACCCGCAGGAACACGGGGTGTGGACCAATGGACAGGTCCTTCCTGACGAGGTGGAGACCCTGGCGGAGACCATGCGGGAGGCGGGCTATTCCACCGCCGCCTTCTCCGCGTGGCCGTTCCTGGCCGAGGACTCCGGTGTGGCCCAGGGGTTCGACAAGTTCACGACAGAGGCGGACGCCATGTCGCTGGTCGGAAAAGCCCTGGTGTGGCTGGAGAGGGAGCGGTACCGACAACGCCGCGAGGTGGAGGGCCCGGGTTGCTTCCTGTGGCTTCATCTGGCGGCACCGCACCGTCCGTATGATCCACCTGACCACACAGGGTCCATGCTGGAGCCGCTTCTGCGTGACCGGCCCGGCGAGACCGCGGATTTTCTGCGGCGGTTCGGAACCGGGGAGCCCGGTGGGGCGTCCCTGGAGGTGCTGGACGAGGCGCATCGTCGCGGGCGAGCGCTGGACCAGGAGGCCCATGATCAGGTGGTGGCCCTGTACGACGGGGAAGTCGCGCTTGCGGCGGCGCAGCTGCGGCACTTCCTGCGCCGTTACAACGAGGATCCCCGGGCGGCCAGCCTGACCATCCGCCTGCGCGAAGTCCTGCCCGACCGGGTCATCCAGGATCTGGCGAGGGAATGGGAACAGGGCAATCCGTTGCGCGTGCCACGGGAGCATGCGGCGATGGCACGGCGCATCGTGGAGGAAGTGGTCGATACCGCCCTTGAGGCCCCGGACCTCAAGCGGATGGACGCCGACCCCCAGGGCTGCGTCCAGGTGGGGATGGAGGCCTCTCGCAGGGCGTTCGTCGACGACCCTGTGCACCTGACGGACACCTTGCTGGTGGTCACGGCGGACCATGGCGAGGATCTGGGGGAGCGGCACGGCGCCTATCTGCACGGACCATCGGTGTACGACAGCGCGCTTCGCGTGCCGCTGATCGTCCGCTACCCGCGCTTCCAGGGCGGGGTCAAGGAGGGCAGGGTGACGCCCCAGGTGGTTGACGGCACAGACCTGGCTCCGACCCTGGCAGGTCTGATGGGGGTGCGGCACCCGCGGGGCAGCCGGGGCAGGGACTTGTCCCTGGCCCTGCTCGGCCTCGATGAATTTCCGGTCGGGCGCGCTTTTGCGCAGCAGCTCGGAGGCATCACCACGGTGCGCGATCGGCGCTGGCGCCTGGTCACCAATCCAGGACCGCCGTCCGGCTCCTATCCGGTGGGCATGGTCGAACTCTACGACCACGAGAATGATCCATCGGAGCTCAGGAACGTGTCGAGCCTGCACCCCGGGGCGCGGGACTCGTTGATCGAGGCCCTGGAGGCGTGGCGGGCGGGTCTGCGGTCCTCCACGGCCCTGCCGAGCGGCCGAGGTACGCCGCAATGGGTGGAAGCAGGTTGTCCGCTGCCGCAAGGTGATCAGTGAGGCCGGGCAGGGGCGAGTGGGCGGTCGGAGGCCTGCTGGCGTGCCTGGTGCTGGCCTGGTTCCACAGCGGGACCGAGGCCGCCGCCTCCTATCACGGCCTGGTCCACGGTGCGATCACGGAGGCCATCCAGCGGACCGGCGTTCCGCCGGAGGACCCGTTTTTCGCCGGCGAGACCCTCCGCTACTACTGGTTCCACCATGCGTTGGCGGCGCTGATGCCGGGGACCGGCGCGCTCGCGGCCCTGGCGCTCCTGAATGCCCTGGCAGCGCTGCTCATCGTTCCAGGGGCAGCAGGGTTGGCCCGCCGGCTGGACCCGGCTCCGGGCTGCTCCGTCGGGGCGGTCATCCTGGTCCTGGCAGGCTTCAATGCTGTGGGTTTCATCCCGTGGGCCGTGGCCGGCTTTCCATGGACCACGGATGGCGCTCCGTTGGCCTCGCTGTCTGCACTGACCTGGCCGGGCGGGGATCCGCGGAACCACGTGTTCCTGGCCAAGTACCTGAACCTGTCTTCATTCCCGCTGGGGCTGTCCCTGGCCGTGTGGTCCATGCGGCAGGTCCTGGAGGGGCGGGGGCGCCTGCAGTCCGGGCTCCTGACCGCGGCTGCGGTGGCCGTCAATCCGCTGGCGGCCGGACCATTCGTGGCAGGCTCGCTGGTGACCGGAGGCCGGACGAGGCCGGCGGTCCTGGCCGGTCTCGTTGTCGGAGCCCTGACATGGGGGTTGTCCGCCGGCGGAGCGGACCTGGGATGGGGCTGGCCGGGACCAGGGCGCCTTTTGACCGGCCTGGGCGCACCGGCGGCGGTCATGCTGGTCCTGGCCTCGAGGCGGCCGGCGCCCGCCGGTCCCGCGCGCCTGGCCCTGCTGGTCGTGGCTGGAGTGTCGGCGGCCGGTTGGCTGTTCCTGCGGCTGCCCCTCGACAATGAATACAAGTTCGTCCGGACCGCGTGCCTGGCCCTGTGCTTCCTGGCGGCACCGGCTGCAGCGGCGGTGCCCCGCAAGGGGCAGATCGGGCTTGTCTGTGTTCTTCTGCCCTGCACGCTGTACGGGCTGGCCGCCTACGGCGTGCGGGCCGGCAGGGAACTGGGCGCGGAGCAACTTCCCGGGTCGGGGGGTGTCCATGCGGTCCAGTGGCTGCGCGAGGACAGCGAGAAGGAGGCGGTGGTAGTGGTCTGGGAGCGCGGTTCAGCCACTCAGGGCAGTAGGGTGGCCTGGGTCACGGGGCGGCCGGTCTTCGTCGACCCGGGATTCCACATGAGCATGCGCCACGACGGCTACGCGGACCGGATGGCGGTCCTGGAGGGCCTGGCCCGGGGTGGTCCGGAGGGCATGGCCCGGGCCCGTGCCGCCTTCCGTGCCCTGGGTCGTCCTGTCTATCTGCTGCCCCCGGGCGAGGTGCCCGGTTCGTGGGGGGCGGGATGGCTGCAGCGCGTTCCCGGTGTCGCGGGACTGTGGAAGGCCGCTGCCAGATGACGGGACGGCGCCTGTTCGTCGGGGTGTTCAGCCTGTGCGCCCTGTTCTCTTTCGGGACGACGGAGAATCCGGACGCCGAGGTCTCGTTTCAGACTGCCGTCTCGCTTGCCCGGCGGGGAAGCATGGCCATCGGCGGCACGAAGGCCGGCCGGGCCATGGTCCGAGCTGCAGAAACGGGCTCGCTGGGGTCGCTGGTCAACGGGAAGGACGGCCGCTGGTACGGGTGGTTCCCGCCTGGCCACGCGGTGCTGGGGGTGCCAGCGGTGTGGGCAGGTGATCTGGTAGACCGTCTGGTGCCCTCCCTGGAAGCAGCGTTGAACCGTGGCGAGCCGCATTTCGGGGTGCCTCGTGAGGACCAGACCGCCCGATTCCTGTTCGCCCTCCTGCCCGCTCTCGCCACCGCAGCATGCGCCGTCCTGCTGGCGGCCTGGTGCGCCGCCCTTGGAATCGGGCGGAGATGGTCCTGGGCGGCGGGCGTGCTGCTGCCCATGGCCACCTTCGCCGGACCATTGGGGCGCCAGTCCCTGGTGGATCCCCTGGCCGGCGCTTGTGTGCTGGGGACCCTGGTCCTGGCGCGGCGCCGGCCGCTGGACGCCGGGTTCCTGCTTGGGGCAGCCACGGGGCTGCGCTTCAATCTCCTTCTGCTGATCATCCCGCTCCTGCTGATGCCGCCGGCGAAGGCGCAGACAGGGGGACGGCTTCGACGATGGGCGCTCCTGGGGCTAGGCCTGGCCCCGGCGGGACTACTGCTCATGTGGGCGAACCTGTCGCGCTTCGGCGATCCTCTGGAGACCGGCTATGGCGCTGCAGTCGGCAGCAGCCTGTTCTCCTTTCCGCCCTGGCTGGGCGGTGCGCTGCTGCTGGCGAGCCCGAGCCGTGGGCTGCTGTTCCTGGCGCCGATCCTGTTGATGGCCGCGGCCGGGACACGACGTCTTGCCAGAGCGGGCCACGGGACTGAAATGGTGCTGGCCTGGAGCTGCGCCGTCCTGGCGGTCCTGCCGTCGATCAGCATGTCCGCCTGGCACGGTGCGTGGACCTGGGGGCCGCGCTATGCACTGCCTGCCCTTCTGGCCCTGATGCCGGCGGCGGTGGCCGGTCTCGAGGCCTGGCGGAATGCCGGTGGCGGGCGGCGCCGGCTGGCCACCGCCCTGGTTGGCCTGGGGATGGTCGTGCAGGTGCCAGGGTTCCTGGTGGGCTATCCGACCTACATGGAGGCGGGGCTGGCGGCGCGGCGCGCCGAAGAGCCCGACCTGACGGAGGAAACGAGGACCCAGCGCCTGTTGACCGATCCACGCACGGCCCAGCCGCTGGTCCAGGCACGCATCCTGGTGGACCGGTGGACCGGCCGGGCGGGGTCCGACCCCGAACAGCTCGACACGGGACGACTGCTGGGGGCGCCCGGTCTGCCCGTGCTGGTTCCCGCCCAGGCGACCTGGCGCGGCTTCCGCAGCCTTTGGTGGTGCGATGGAAGGGCCCGGACCGGAACAGGAGGGCGCTGGTGGCTGGCCGCGGCAGCGCTGGCTTTGGGTGCCTGGTGGGGTCTGCGATTGCCGGCACGGATTGCTCCTGAGAGCCATTCTCAATAAGATGGGGGGCTGTGCCCCTGCTGATCCCGTTCCTCCTGCTGGCTCCGGCCGTCCAGGGCGAAGCTGACCTCCACCGGGCGGTCGGCCTGCTCGACTACGTCGGTGCGGACTACGCGCTGGCCGTCGCGGACGGTGTCGTGGTCAACGAGCTGGAGTTCGATGAGCAGGGAGTCTTCCTGGCGGACGCGAAACGCCTGGTATCCCGGGCGCAGGGGACAGCGGAGGACAAGCGCGTGGTGCTGGCGGGCCTCGGTGTGCTGAACCAGGCCGTGTCCGACCTGGAGGCCCCGACCCGGGTGGCGTCTCTCAGCCGGGGCCTGCGCGAGGAGATCGTCGTGCGCTGGGGTCTGGTGCTGCGGCCGCCGGCCGACCTCGGGGAGGACGGCCGCGAAATGGGCCGAACCCTGTTTGTCGAGAACTGCTCCGAATGCCACGGACTGGACGGGCGAGGGGACACGCCGAGGGCGCGTGAGCTGGATCCGCCCCCGATCTCGTTCCATGACGGGACCCTGGCGGGCGCACTGACGCCCTACAAGACGTTCAATGCGGTGTCCTTCGGAATCCCCGGAACGGCCATGGCCTCGCTCGATGCGCTGTCCGCATCGGAACGCTGGAACATCGCCCTCTATGTGCTGGGGCTGCCCCACGAGACCAGGGCGCCAGTAGAGCCGCCGGGCGACTGGCCCAGCGGGGTGTTGTCGGCCTCCACGGACACCGAATTGACGATGCGGCTGCTGGCAGCGGCAGCGCCCGATCCCGGGGGATCCCTTGCCTGGCTGCGGCGCGTTGCACCGTGGGCGGACGCACCGGACGAGCCCCTGGTGGATGCGCGTATCGCGTGCGAGATGGCGGGAAGGCTGGCATCGGAAGGCCGAATCGACGAGGCGCGGAACCAGCTGCTGTCGGCGTACCTGGACCGGTTCGAGCCCCAGGAGGCCCGGCTGCGCGTGCTGGACAGTGGACTGGTCACGGAGGTGGAGCAGGGATTCCTTCGGGCGCGGTCCGCCCTGGCGGCGGGAGCGGCCTTCCAGGAGGAGATTGACGCCCTGGTGCGGGCACTGACGCGGGCAGACCGGCTGCTGGTCCGCTCCAGGAGCGGTCCAGGCGTCGCCTTCGTCGGATCGCTGGTGATCCTGCTGAGGGAAGGCGCCGAGGCTGCCCTGCTGATCCTGGCGCTGCTGGCTGCGGCGCGCGCCTCCGGGCGACCGAGGGCGGCGCGGAGCATCCATAGGGGCTGGATGGTGGCGGTGGCCGCGGGTCTGGTCCTGTGGAATGTCTCTGCTGGTCTGGCGGCCTGGGGAGGACGGTCGCGCGAGATGATGGAGGGCGGCCTGTCCCTGGTGGCCGCTGCAGTGCTGGTCTGGGTGGGCGCGTGGTTCCTGTCGCGGGCATCGGCGGAGTCATGGACGAGGTTCCTGGCCGGTCAGGCCGAACGGGCGGCTGGCGCCGGCTGGACCCTGGCACTGCTGGCCTTCCTGGCGGTCTTCAGGGAGGCGGCGGAGAGTGTCCTGTTCCTGCGGGCCCTGATGGCGGGTCTGCCGTCGACCGGGCCTTACGTGGCGGGTGGGGCGGTCACGGGTCTGACCCTGTTGGCCGTCCTCGTCTGGTGGCTCGGGCGGATGGGTCGACGGCTGCCGGTGCGGCAGTTCTTCGCCGCCTCCGGGTGGGTGCTTCTCGTTCTGGCGGTCGTGTTCACGGGCCAGGGAGTCCTGGCGCTCCAGGAGGCCGGTGTGCTGCCGCTGCACGCACTGTCGCATCCCCTGTCGAGGTTGGCTGGCAGCGGTGAGGCACTGGGCGCCCAATTGCTCCTGGCGGCAGGCCTGGCGGCGGCCTTCCGGCTCCGTCACAGCCGCGCGGCCTGATCCTGCGCCGCGGTCCGCGGCCGGAAGGCCAGCGCTGCGAGGATGTCGGCCGGCCGCACCGGATCTGATGCGTCCAGGTCGGCCACCGTGCGTGCCACGCGAAGGACCCGATGGACCGAGCGGCTGGAGAGGGAGAGGGTCCCGGCCGCTTCAACCAGTGTGTCGGTGGCCTCCTGCGAGCACTGCATGGCCCTGAAGATGCCGGGCGAGGGGACGTGGGCGTTCAGCCGACCGCCATGGCGCTTGACCTGGACCTGGCGTGCTCCGGACACCCGGTCACGGACGCTGTCCAGGCGGTCCATTGAGTCGGCGGCCTCGTCCGCCAGCAGGCGAGCGGAAATGGTCTCGACCCAGGCGACCATGTCGAGCCGGTCACGCAGGGGCCCGGACAGCCGATCCGCGTAGCGCTGGATGGTCGTGGGGTGGCATCCGCACCTGCGGTTGTCGCTCTTGGACCAGCCGCATGGACATGGATTGGCCGCGGCCACCAGCTGGAACCGGGCCGGATAGACGGTGTTGAACTGCGCGCGGGCGACGCGGACCTGGCCCTCCTCGATCGGCTGGCGCAGGGCCTCGAGGACGTCGCGCCGGAATTCGGGGACCTCGTCCAGGAACAGGATCCCGCCATGGGCCCGGCTGACTTCGCCGGGCCTGTGCGATCCGATGAGGGCGGTCGGTGAAGCGGTGTGATGGGGGGCCCGGAACGGCGGCCGCAGGGGGAGGCGGCTGACTGGACCGAAGGCGCCCTCGATGCGGGCGGTTTCGAGGGCGTCACCCACGCTGAGGTCTGGCAGCAGCCCTGCCAGGGCACGCGCCAACAGCGTCTTGCCGGTCCCCGGGGGACCCTCCAGGAGCAGGGAATGGCCGCCCGCCGCGGCGATCAGGCAGGCGCGCTTGGCCTCCTCCTGGCCGTGGATGCCATGGAAAGGCTGAGGGGCCTCTGGTTCCGTGTCCCACTGGGCCACCTGGGGGGTGATCTCCGTGCGGCCTTCGGCCCAGGCGACCGCCTCCTCGAGGGACGCGACCTCGAGAGCCTCCAGCCCCGCGGCAGCGATCGTTGCGCCGCCCCCGCCCGCCGGAAGCACGATGCGCCGGAGGCCTGCCTCGCGCGCCGCATGGGCGGCGGCCAGGGCGCCGCGCCCTGGCAGGCAATGGCCTTCCAGTGACAGCTCACCGAGGAACATCGCCTGGGCGATCCGCGGGGCGGTTCGTGATCCGTCCGCCAGCATCAGGGCCAGGGCGATGGGAAGGTCGAAGGTGGCGCCCTCCTTCTTCACGTCCGCCGGGGTGAGGCTGACGACGATGCGGCGGGGAGGCAGCCGGACGCCGATCGTCCCTAGGGCGATCTTCACCCGGTCGCGGCTCTCACGGACTGCGCTGTCGGGCAGGCCGATCAGCTGGATGCCCGGAAGTCCCCGGCCCACCTCGGCCTCGACCATGCACGGCACCGCGTCGATGCCGCGAACCGCTGCTGTTGCCACCTGGATGGCCATCCATGGGAACGACGGTCGACCCCCCTCGGGGTTGCGGAAAAAATGCCGGGCTAGAGCTCGGCGAGGCGCTGCGGCGCGCCGTGGCCGTTGCCCACACGGGAACGGGTTTGGCCGGGCGTCAGAGGCGGCACGCCCGCCAGTGCCAGGACGCGTTCGACCAGGCGGACCCTCTCCTGCATGGCGAGCGAGGCGACCGGAATGTAGGGCACACCGAACATCTCCAGCAGCAGTTTCACCATGCCGTCCACCCGGACCACGTCCTCCCATTCGACGCCCGCGCGGGTCCCGTCGGCGACCACCAGTTCCGGGTGGGGCCTAAGGAAGAAGACGATGCCGTCCAGGACCGAGGACATGTAGCCCTTCAGACGGTCGTCGGATGCGATTTCCGACGTGATGGTCGAATGGTGCGCGGCGTAGGCCAGATTGTCGAAGGAGCGGTCAGAGACGAAGGCCCCGTCCATCCGGGTCTCGGCCTCGATCTGGCGTTCGAAGACCAGAGCCTGGTAGCGGTTGACCGCTTCGATGTCGGACCGGAGGGAATCCAGGTCCATCTCCATCTCGGCAAGCACCCCGCGTGCGACCTCCGAGATCATGGGCAGGCCGTAACGGTCGCGGACCCACCGAGCGAGCGTGGTCTTGCCCGTGGAATGCGCGCCCACCATGTAGATCCTGACGGCTTCAGCCATGCGGGGATCCTACCGGCTCTCCGCGGCCGGCTGATCGTCTACAGGCTCAAGGGCGGCGATGGCGCGCTTGAGCGCGCGCCGTTCCCAGGCCAGGGCAACATGGCGCCTGACCGAGACGACACGGACGTCCAGGACGTTGCCGCTCTGTGCGACACCGATCTGCGGGTCAGCGATGGCGGAGGCCTGGGCGACCTGCGCATCCATGTCCCGCAGGAAGGTGACTTGCGTCAGCGTCGCCAGGTACGCGCTGGCGCCGGTTCCGGATCCACTGGTGGCGGCGCGTTTCGCTGCGCGGCGAAGGGCGGGCAGGTGGGACGCGTCGCCAAGGGCGTGCAGCGTCTCGGCAGCGGCTGCTCGCACACGCGCGTCCGTGTCGTCCAGCGCCTGGAGCAGCAGGGCCGGGACTCCCTCGGGCCGGAGGTGAGCAAGGGACCGTGCGGCGGTCCGCCGGACGTCGCTGCTCGGATCCACCAGGGCGCGCCCGACCAGCGGCCCTGAGGCCCTCCGTCCCTCCAGGCGGGCCAGCATGGCCACGGCAAGTTGGCGTACCGGCGCCATCGAGGACAGCAGGCCGGCCTGGGCCGCCTCTCGGCGCTCGGCCGCGGGGCGGGCCTCGGTGGCCAGCACCGCGAGGGTCTCCTGGGACGGGCCGGTCCCGGCCATCCAGCGCAGGTAGTCGGATGCTGTCGTCAGTGTCTTTCCCCCGGGTCCGGCCAGACGGAAGCGGCCAGCCAGGTGTTCCAGTGTCTTCCAGGCTCCCGGATGCCACGGGTCGCTCTCCAGCACGGTGTCGAGGACCCGGAACATCGAATTGAGGGCGCCCTTCTCTTCGGCCCATCCAGCCAGAGCCACCCTTCTGTCGAGAGCCGATTCCGGCAGTTCCCTCAGCAGCCGCCGGACCTCCTTGTCCACCTTGGCCGCGTCCATGCGGGGGACGGGCTCCTGTGCAGCAGCGACGGTGCCCAGGACAACGGTCACCACCGTGGGGATCAGGACCATGGCTCCATTCTAGAACAGGAAGACTCATCGAGGCAGTCGGGTGGTGCCCGTCACGACGACGCGGGCGTCCGCGCTGAATGCGATCCCGATGCTGCCTACATCCCGTGTGCACAGGACGCGCGCCCCGCCGATTGCCCAGGAATCCAGCCGTGGCCGGAAGCGCCTTCCGGCGGACACCAGCACCAGGTCAGGGCGAACGGTGGCCATCAGTGCCGCGGCGCCGCCGCTGGCGAGCCCGTGGTGAGGGGCCAGAAGGACGTCCGCGTGCTCCAGGCGGTCCATCAGTGCCCCGAGGCCTGCCTCTTCGGGATCCCCCATGAGCAGTACCGAAAATCCTGGCCCATCAATGGCCAGGTTGAGAGAGCGCTCGTTGAGTGCCGTGTCCTGCGGCAGCGAGGCGGACAGGAATTCCAGACTGGGCCAGTCGGGTGGCTGCCAGGCCAACCTGCCCACGACATCCGTGCCCGGCCCGGCCAGGACCTGTGCATTGGGCCAGCGCGCCAGCAGGGCGGGGACGGCTCCGTCGTGGTCGCGGTCCCCGTGCGACACCACGATGGCGTCGATGCGCGGCCAGCCGGCAGACTCGAGCGCATCGAGGACCGCGCGCTCTACGTCGGTGCGGTCCAGGGATCCGGCGTCGAACAGCAGCACGCGGCCGTCCGGGAGGCGGAACAGGCAGGCGGTGCCATGGCCGACGTCCAGCAGCCGGAGCGCCGGCCCGGGGACCGTCGGGGTGAAGAACGCAGGCAGCGGCGGCGGACGCCATGGCGTTCCGGGCAGGGTGTCCATGCGGACGACGACGGCGGCAAAGGACTCGAGGATCCAACGCGCCGGCGGCACCGCCGGCGATGCGAGGGCCGCGGCCGCGGCCGATGCCAGGACCAGCGGCAGCAGGGGGGCCAGCAGAGGGGTGGCAACCAGAGATGTCCAGGCGACGGCCCGGAAGACCAGCAGCGTGAACGGCAGGATGGCGCCCCACGCAGCCAGCGACGCGGCCAATCCGTGGGCGGCCGCACCCGGCAGGCGTATCCGGCGCAGGCGGCGCTGCATGGGCAGCGCCGCATGGACGATTCCGGCAGCGGCCGTGTAGCTGAGCCCGAATGACAGGGTGGGCACCGTGGCGGGCGCTGCGAGGGCGCACAACAAGGCCGTGGCGGCCAGGAGGTCGGTCCCGCGGACGGGTCGGGCCACCGCAGCGGCCGCGCCGGCCAGGACCAGCGCCGTGCCGGCCCGGACGGCGGGGGCCTGCGCGCCCGCCAGCATCACGTAGACCACTGTGAGCAGGGACGCAGGCAGGAATGCGGCCCTTGGGCCAAGGCCCCATCGCCGCAGGACCAGCCAGACCGCGCCCGCCACCATCCCCACGTGCAGCCCGGACACGACCAGCAGGTGGGCCATTCCCGTGCTGCGAAAAGCCTGCAGCAGGTCCTCGGGCACGGTCCGCGCCCCCAGGAGCAGCGCCGCCGCCAGTCCGCCCGTGGATTCGCCGAGGCGCTCGTTCAGACGCGACACGCCGCTGTGCCGCAGCCACGCCAGCAGCCGGCCGGGTGTGGGGCCGCCCTTTGCCAGCATCCGGACGCCATGCTCGGGCACGATCACGCGGCCCGTGAGGCCCAGCCGGCGCTCGCCGCCCCAGCGGTCGCGCTGCCCTGGATTGGTCGGCGGACGGTCGGCGAGGTACCGCCCGACCACCTCGATCCGATCGCCCGGCAGAAGCCGCGTGCCGGATGCCTCACGGACCAGGCGAGTGCGTCCCCAGTCGGCCGCCACGCCGCCGACCCGGTTGACGTGGATCCGGGCGTTCCCTGTACCCGGTGCGATCGCGTCGACTGTGCCGCTGAGACTGACCAGGCACCGGTCGGGCACGGCTCCCAGGGGTGGCAGGGCGGGAGGGGGCAGCAGCGCCCACCCCGCTGCGAGAGCGGCCAGCGGTCCGGCACGGACCCGATACCGCGTCGCCAGCAGGCACCAGACTGCCGGCAGCAGGGACGCGGCCCTCGCGAGCGGGGTCCCTGGCCACCAGATCGAAGCGGCCATGCCGCCCAGGAGCGCAATCGTCGTCATTGCCATGTCCGCTGTCTGGACGACGCCTACGGCGACGCATGGGTGCGGAAAAGGCCGGTTAGAATCCTCCCATGGCGCGCGCGCTCTATCCCGGTTCCTTTGACCCGCTTACCCGTGGCCATCTGGATGTGGTGGAGCGTGCGGTCGGCCTGTTCGGCCAGGTGACCCTGGGGGTCGCCGACAACATCGAGAAGTCCTGCCACTTCAGCGTGGATGAACGCATGGAGATGGCCCGCGAGGCGGCCTCGGACCTGCCCGTCGATGTGGTTCGCATCGGCGGATTGGTGGTCGATGCCTGCCGTGCGGGTGGGTTCGACGTGATCGTGAGGGGCATCCGCAACGGCACGGACTTCGATGACGAGGTCGCCATGGCGCTCACCAACCGGGCGCTGGAGGCGCAGGTGGAGACCGTTTTCCTGGTGCCCGACGCGGACCGGGCACATGTGTCAAGCCGCCTCGTGAAGGAGATTGCCGCCGGCGGCGGTGACGTCTCGCGCTGGGTGACGCCCGGCGTTGCCGAGCGGCTGGCAGCCCGCTTCGGGGATCGCTCGTGAACAGGGTGGTTGCGACCGACGGGGCTCCGGCGGCGATCGGACCCTATTCCCAGGCGGTGCAGCGGGACGGGTGGGTGTTCCTCTCGGGCCAGATCGCGCTTGATCCGGCGACCGGCGATCTCCTGGCCGGTGACGTGGCGCAGCAGACGCGTCGTGTGCTCGACAATCTGGCTGCGGTGGTGGAGGCCGCAGGCAGTTCATTGGCCGACGTCGTCAAGACGACCGTGTATCTGGTCGACCTGGCGGATTTTGCGGCCATGAACGAGGTCTATGCGGAACGCTTCGGGGACGGACCGCCGGCGCGCGCCTGCGTCGAGGTGGCTGCGCTGCCGAAGGGCGCTGCGGTCGAGATCGATGCGGTCGCCCGTATGCCCGCAGACTGACGCTGTGGTCTAGCCTGCGGCCCTGGTCTTGCCGATGCCGCTGTCAACGAACAGGTCCAGCAGTTCGGGGTCCACCGCGCCCCGGTCGCGCTCCGCGACCAGGATCTCGACCGCCTTGTCGTAGGGAATGGCGGTCCGATAGGGCCGATCCCGGGCGGTCAGGGCGTCGAAGATGTCGCAGATCGTCAGGATTCGCGTCTGGGGAAGGATCGCATCGGCGGAGATGCCCGCCGGGTAGCCCGAGCCGTCCAGCTTTTCGTGGTGGTCGGCGGCGATCCTGGGCAGGTCCGACAGGTCGGTCGACCAGGGAATCTCCGCCAGGAAGCGGGCGGTCAGCGCCGCATGGCTGCGGATGTTCTCCCATTCGTGGCGGTTCAGGGTGCCGCGCGCGATGGAGAGGTCGTCCAGATGCTCGCCCTCGATCCAGGGATGGTCACGGCCGGCTGCATCGCGCCACATGCGGCGGCCGATGGAAGCCAGCAGCCGGCGTGTATCGTCATCCACGGCACCGGGCGCATTCACCTTGCGGACGAATGACTCGACCTCGTCAATCTCGCCGACCTTCTGCCTCCAGCGTTCCTCGATGGCGGCCAGGGCCTCCGGGCCGGCCAAATCACCGGGCCCCAGGACCTCCTCGGCGACTTCCTTCCACGCAGACAGACGGGCTGTCTCCAGGCGGTCCAGCAGCTGGTCCAGGGCATGGGGCATCAGGCGGTTGGCCTTGGTCAGGACCTGTTCGCGCACACCTACCTTGCCGAAGTCATGCAGCAGGGCGGCGTAATTGATCTCGCGCATCTGGCGGGCCGAGAAAGGACCCATGGCGAGGCCCTCGCGGTTGACCGCCTTGGCAAGAGCCAATGAAGCCTCGGCGACGCGCCCGCTGTGGCCGGCGGTCGCCGGATCGCGGGCCTCGATGGCCTTCACCGAGGCGTTGATGAAGCCCTCGAACATGTCGCTGACCTGGCTGTGCAGTTCCGCCCGCTCGATGGCCAGGCCGCTCTGCAGCGCCATCACCGCCAGGAGGTCCAGATCGTCCTTGGTGAACTTGTCCCTGGTGCGGCGGTTGTCGACCTGCAGGACCCCAAGCCAGTGGTCGTGACCCTTGAGAGGGACGCACATGGTCGACTGGATGCCGGCTTCGACAATGGAATCGGTTGTCTTGTGGTCTGCCTTGTCCTTGAGCAGCAGGCCGACGCCCTCCGCCTCGGTTTCCTCGAGCATGGTCTGGGACAAGAGCGGCGGAGTACCGCTGATGGACCCTCCGCGCAGCCTGTGGAAGGCGGCGGCAAAGGGCCGGTCCGGCTGCGGCCGGCGGCAGACGGTGAAGTGGGTGGCCGCATCGAAGGCCTCGAACGCGGAGGTCGAGATCAGTTCCAGGATCTCGTCGATGGCGGTCATTCCGTTCATCCGGCGCGCCAGGTTGGCCAGCAGGTCCGAAATCGGTGAATCGCGGCGCAGGCCCTTGCGATAGGAACGGGCGTCCGTGGTCGAGCGGGCCACGATCTGGCTGGTCGTGGGCGATGCGAAGGCGGGGCCTTTCTCGGCGGGAAACTCGAACTCGATCTGGGCGACCCATTCGGCCAGCTGCAGCCGGTCTCCGGCTTCCAGGGCGACACGCGCGGGCTCGTCGCGATTATGGAGGATGCGGCGCCGGGAGCCCACCACATGGACGCTGCCGTTGGTGCTGCAGTCGTCCACGTAGTTCCAGTTGCCGTCCTCGCCGCGTTCAAAATGGCCGTGGCGTCTCGAGATGTGCGGCGCATCAATCACGAGGTCGCATTCGCCGCCCTTGCCGACCGTCACGGGAGAATCGGTGAAGCGGAAGCTTTCGCCCCGCAGCTCGCCGTGGATCACGTGGATGGACAGGACCGGGTCGTGGGCCATGGATGGATTGTAGCCCTCTCCTATTCGTCGGCCGTCGCCCACGGCAGCACTCGGCCGGCCGCCAGGCCCAGCCAGAGAAGTAGTGCGGGCAGCACGTGGTAGGCCACCCTCGTGCAGGCGGTATCCAGGTGCCAGTCCAGCGGCGACGGGCTTCCGACGAACACCAGAGCGTAGGCGGTCAGGGCGCCGAAGCAGACCAGCAGCGGCACGAGCGTCTCGGCGCGGCCCAGGAGGCGGATTGGAAAGGCGACGGCCAGACCCAGAGCCGCGGCGGGGATCAGGTTCGTATGGCCGGGGTGGAGCAGGACCTGGTCGCGCATATACGCCACGACCGGTCCCAGCCGGTCGCTGAACTGGGCCAAAAGGAGCGGCGTGCCGGAGGCGTCGCTGATGCCGACCATGTTGTTGGCGGCGCCGAAGACGGCGTTGACCGCCCAGGTGAGGCCAATGACGGCTGCCGGCAGGCACAGCCAAGGGAGGTCGCGCTGTCGGGGTCGTGGCCCACCGCTTCTCCAGGCTGCTGCGCCGCCGGCCACGGCCACCAGGACCAGAAGCATGGTCCCCTCGTGCTTGCTCCAGGCGAGGAAAGCGGCCGACAGGCCGAACAGTCGCCACTTCCACGGCGCGGGCGACTCCACCAGTCGCCGCCAGGCATCCAGCGTCATCGCCAGGCCCAGGGCCACCATCAGGTCGGCGAAGCCGGATTCGGTGGACAGCCGGGTCCAGAGAAGGTGGTGGTGGACCAGCAGCAGCAGGGCGGCCGCGGACGGCCGCAGCAGCCGCCGCAGGACCGAGGCGACAAGGAGCAGCAGCGCCACGGCGAATGCCTGGATGGGCAGGCGGTTTTCCACGTGTGTCAGGCCGTTCGCGCGCGCGAAGGTCCAGACCTGCAGCAGGGGATTCAGCAGCGGGTAGTCCGGGTGGCCGATGTAGGGCTTGTCCTCGGACAGTGTGGCCTCGTAGCCGCTGCCGAAGCCGCTCTCGTGCCACAGCACCTTCGCCTTGGCGGCCCAGATGTGGGCCTCGTCGCCTACCACCACCGGGTGGGCGGTGGCGATCACCGCCCGGTCCACAGTCAAGACCAGGGTCCCCGCGACAACGGCGCCGTACAGCCACCGCTCCCATGCCGGCGCGGCCGGCGCGGCCGATTCCTGGGACGGCGTTCGGCCCGCGCCGATTTTGTGGAAAAGGCAGCCCAGGGCGGCCAGCACAATCGCCAATAAGTCCCCATCCGGCCGTCCGCCCGCCCACAGCGAGAGGAATACGACTGCGCCGGTCACCATGGCGCCCGCGACCCATGCCCAGGCCCACCAGGCGCCGCCGGACCGTGGAAGGCCAAGCGCCCGGGCGGCACCGGTGCCCGTCCAGAGCGGCAGCCCCAGCAGGAGCAGGATTCCGAACGGCCCTAGCGTCACTGTCGAAATTCCCAGAGCGTGAAGGCGGCGCCGCGCGCATGCAGCGAGAACCGTGCATCGACGGGGAAGCGCGGTTCAGGTGCCAGGTCGAGGACATGGAAGGTCTCCAGGCCGGTGGCGACCCGATCGAGCCCCTCCAGGGCGTTTGTCTCGATCAGCGTGAATCGCCTCGGATAGAGCAGGTCGACCAGTACCGAAAAGGTCCGGCGCTCGGCGGGATTGCCACGGGCAATGGCGAAGACTCGTGCTCCCTCGGGCACGGCGCCGCGCACGGCAGCCCAGATCTCCGCGTCGGGACCCAGTTCCGCTCGCACCCGGACCTCCAGGGACGCTGTCAGGTCGGTGCGCAGGGCCTGCCATGTCCGGATGCGCAGCCGCTCCATGCCCTCCCCGACGCCCCGCCCTGCTTGGACGGCAAGGACCAGGGCCAGGACCAGGCTGGCCGCGGCGGACCGCAGTCGGGGTTGTCGAGTCAAGGCCGTCTCCGGGGTCAAGCGTAGCCCCCCGTCTCTCTTCCCGTTCCCGCGCTTACCCCCGCGCGCTTCTGCACGGCCGTGCCCGCTGCCTGCAGCGCCAGCAGGGTGATCACCAGCAGCGCGCCAGGACCCGCCACCAGCCACCAGGGCACGTGCACCGGGTTGAGTGTCTCCACGCCCTCCGCTGCCAGCAGGCCCCAGGACACGTCCGGCGGTTCTACACCGAGGCCCAGGAAAGACAGCGTGGCCTCGAAGACCAGCGCTCTTGGAGCTGTCAGGACGGCCGCCGCTGTGATGGTGGGCAGCAGGTGAGGAAGGATGTGGCCCACCAGGAGCCGGGGACCGTGGGTTCCCTGGGCCCGCGCGGCGGCGACGAAGGCGCTCTCGCGCAGGGACAGCGTCTCGGAGCGGACCAGGCGTGCGGTCGGCATCCAGAACAGTCCCGCCATCAGGGCCAGGAACAGCCCCAGCCGGCCGGCATCCCAGGGCAGCCAGGGGGCGTCGTCCAGCAGCGCCACCAGGGCGATGGCCAGGAACAGGAACGGGAGGCCGCTCAGGAAGTCGATGACACGCAGCGCCACCTCATCGGTCCGACCGCCTCTCAAGGCCGCGCCGGCACCGACCAGAGTCCCGAGGGCCAAACTCGCGACCGTTGCGACCGCCGCCACCAGAAGGCTGACGCGCGCCCCGTACAGGCAGCGGGCCAGCAGGTCGCGGCCCAGGGCGTCCGTGCCCATCCAGGCCCGGCTGCCGGGCGGCTCCAGGATGCGCTCCAGCCGCACCATCGCCGGATCCACATGGGCCAGCCACGGGGCGGCGGCCGCCATCAGGACCAGGGATCCCAGGACGACCAACGGACCCCTTCCCGTCACGCGGCGAGCCTCACACGCGGATCCAGACGGCCGGCGCCCAGGTCGCACACCGTCTGCAGGACCGCCAGCAGCAGCGTGTAGAGCAGCAGCGCGCCCAGACACAGCGGATAGTCGCGGGCCAGCGCGCTGTCCACGAACGCCCGGCCCAGCCCCGGCAGCCCGAAGATGCGCTCCACCACCAGGCTGCCGGTCAGCACGGCGGCGCCCAGGGGCGGCAGCAGCCCGGTCAGGGGCAGCAGCGCGGGCCGCAGCGCGTGGCGCATCAGCACGGCGCGCCGTGACAGGCCTCGTGCGCGCGCCGCGCGCCAGGCCGACTGCGGCAGCGAATGGGACAGCGAGGTGCGGAGTGTGCGAAAGACTGCGGCTGCGGGGGCTGCCGCCAGGGTCAGGCAGGGCAGGATCATGTGGGCGGGGCGCCCCCAGCCGGCGGCGGGCAGACCCGGACCACTGAACGCAAGCGCCAGGATCAGCAGGCCGGCCAGGACGAAGGTCGGCAGCGCCAGGCAGGCCGCGGCAGAGAGTTCCACCAGCCTGTCCAGCGCACCCCCCGGCCGCATCGCCCCGGCCATGGCGCAGGCCGCTCCCGCCAGCAGGCCCAGGACCAGGGCCGCCAGACCCAGGGGCGCGCTGGTGGCCAGCCCCTCGCGCAGGACCGCAGCGACGCTCAGGTCGCGGTGCAGCAGGCTCGGGCCGAGGTCGCCGCGGACCAGGCCGCCCAGGCCGCGTCCAAGTTGCGCGGCCAGCGGTTCGTCCAGGTGGTACTGCGCGCGAAGCGCACCGAGGGTCACCGGGTCGAGGGCCCGGTCGGCGTCGAACGGGCCGCCGGGCGCCGCCCGCATGAGCAGGAACGAGGCACTGTAGAGCGCCAGCAGCACGACCACCGTGCCCGTGGCCCGGCGCGCCAGGAAAGCGGTCACCGGGCGAACTCCAGCAGGCGCAGGGGATGGCGGCCCAGCGGATCGGGACGATACGTGGTGCGGGGCCCGACCAGATGCCGCGCCACCGTGAAATGAAGCGGGACGGCCGCAGAGCCTGCCAGCAACTCCGCTTCGGCACGGGCCAGGAGCGCCGGGCGCGCCTCCGGCGACGCTGCTCGCGCCCGGTCCAGCAGGTCGTCCAGGACTGGGCTCGCCCAGCCTGTCCGGTTGTTTGGACTGTCGGTCCGCCAGATCTCCATGAAGTCGGACGCGTCGGGGATGTCGGCGAACCAGGACGAAAGGCTGAGCTGGTAGCGGCCCTCGCGCTGGTTGGCCAGCAGGGTCCGTCCATCCAGCACCCGGATCCGGACCTCGAGGCCGAGGACGGCGCGCCAGCGTGCCTGCAGGGCCTCGGCGAGGCGCCTCCCCTCCGCGTCGCCTGAGGTCTGCAGCGTGATCCCTGGCAGATCGCCGCCGCCGGCAGACTGGAGGAGCGCCCTCGCTTCTTCCGCAGACTCCTTGGTGCCCGCCGCCTCGCCGCGGTCCGGCGCGGTGGGGGGGGTGAAGCGCCAGGCCGGGGCCGCGCCGGCCAGCAGTGCGCCGGCCATGGACGCCCGGTCCAGGGCCAGGGACAGGGCTCGCCGGACGCGGATGTCGTCCAGCGGTGGCGCGCCGGTGTGGGCCCGCAGGAATACGGTGCCCATGGTGGTTTCCTGGTGAAAGTCGGGCCGCTGCGCCAGATGTCCGACGAGGGACAGGGGCACGGTGGGGATCCAGTCCGCCTCGCCGCCCTCGAACAGGTTGAGCATGGCTGTGGGGCTGTCGGCCACCAGCAGGTCGAGCGTGCGCGGACGCGCCGGGGGATGCGCCTCCCTGTAGTGGGGGTTGGCGACCAGCCGCAGGCTCAGTCCCAGGCACCGCCCGGAGACCAGGAATGGGCCGTTGCCGACCAGTCGTCCGGGCGAGAAGTCCGGGTCGGCGCCCGGCAGGGGTGCGAGGGCGCTCTGGGCCAGACGAGCCGGCAGCACCGGATCGGGCTGCGTCAGCCGCACAAGGAGCGTGCGCTCGTCCGTTGCAGCCGCCTCCGCCACGACGTCCAGCAGCCCGGCATAGGGGCCCCGGGTGGCCGGCGCCCGCAGGCGCTCCCAGGCGGTCGTGAAGTCGGCGGCCGTCAGCGGCCGGCCGTCCGACCAGCGCAGCCCGTCCTCCAGAGTGATGGTCCAGAGCAGGCCGTCAGGTGAAACGGTCCAGGACTCGGCGCAGGCGGGCTCCACCGACGCGCCGTCCATGCGGAACAGGCCCTCGAAGAGTGCCCCGGCCACACGTTGGTCGATCAGGGACGTGCCGCGCTGGGGGTCCAGCGAGGAGGGCGCTCCGCCCAGACAGATGACCAGATCGGCGGGCGGCTGCGCGGGTGCGCAGGCAGCCAGCCACGCCGCCACCGCCGCCCATCCGATCCCGACCGCCCGCATGCGGGCATGCTAGCAACCCCATCTACCGATCCCGCGGGTCGTCCCGCTAGGGTGGCCGCCGTGACCAGCGAGGCGCTTCTCAGGGTCCGGGGCCTGCGGACGGTACTGCGCTCCGGCGCGGCGGGGGGGGGTGGCGTCCCGGTGGTGGACGGGGTCGATCTGGCCGTGGACCGCGGCGAGACCCTGGCGCTTGTGGGTGAGTCCGGCTGCGGCAAGTCGGTGGCCGCCCTGTCGCTGTTGGACCTGGTGCCCGACCCGCCGCTTCGGATCACGGCGGGCGAGGTGCTGCTGGACGGCAGGGACCTGCTGTCCATGCAGGAGAGCGACCTCCAGGGTGTGCGCGGTCGCCTGGTCGGCATGGTGTTCCAGGAGCCGTCGGCGTCGTTCAATCCGGTCCTGAGAGTTGGCCGCCAGGTCGGCGAGTCGCTGCGATGGCACCGGGGAATGGGCCGGCGCGAGGCGGACCGGGCGGCGGTGGGTCTGCTGGATCGGGTGGGGGTGCCCGATGCGGGGCGGGTGGCGGGCCGCTATCCGCACGAGTTCTCCGGCGGCATGCTGCAGCGCGCGGCGATCGCAGCGGCCCTGGCGTGCGGACCGGACCTGCTCATTGCCGACGAGCCCACCACTGCACTGGACGTGACGGTCCAGGCCCAGATCCTGGAGCTGCTCGCCTCTCTGCAGGAGGAGACCGGCATGGGGGTGCTCTTGATTACCCACGACCTGGGCGTTGTCGCGGAGGCTGCGGACCGGGTCTCGGTCATGTATGGCGGCCGGATCGTCGAGGAGGCTCCGGTCGAGGGCCTGTTCGAGACCCCGGCCCATCCCTATGCGCGCGGACTGTTGGCCAGCCTGCCCGGCGACGAGGGCGCGGCGCCCAGGCCGATTCCCGGTGCCGTGCCGGAGCCCGCCGACGTGATTCCAGGTTGCCGCTTCTCGCCGCGCTGCGGCGACGCCTTCGAGCGTTGCAGCGAGGAGCCTCCGCTGAGTCCACGCGGAGAGGGCCGCCGGGCCGCCTGCTGGCTGGAGGAGGGTCCGTGAGCGCGGTGCTGGAGGCCCGTGGGCTGGAGGTCCATTTTCCGGTCCACGGCGGCCTGCTGCGCAGGCCTCGCGGCACGGTGCGTGCTGTGGACGGCGTGGACCTGAGCATCCCGGCGGGGGGCACGCTGAGCCTGGTGGGGGAGTCGGGCTGCGGCAAGACGACCACCGGCCGGGCGCTGGTCCGCCTGGTGGATCCGACCGGCGGGGCGGTTCTCTACACCCCCCCCGGCGAGGAACAGGCACTGGATCTGGCGCCGATGACCCAGGCACAGGTGCGGCCCCACCGCCGCAGCCTGCAGATCATTTTCCAGGACCCCTACGCCAGCCTGAATCCGCGCATGCGCGTGGGCCGTGCCGTGCGCGAGCGCCTGGACGTATTCGGGGTGGGCTCCCCTGAGGAGCGCGACCAGCGGGTGGCCGCCGTCCTAGAGCGCGTAGGGCTGAGTGCGGACGCGGCGAGGCGCTTTCCCAACGCCTTCTCCGGAGGCCAGCGCCAGCGCATCGCCATCGCACGCGCCATCGTGTGCGAGCCCTCTGTGGTGGTCTGCGACGAGCCCCTCTCGGCGCTGGACGTCTCGGTCCAGGCGCGTGTCCTCTCCCTGCTGGCCGAACTTCAGCAGGAGCATGGCGTCGGCTACCTGTTCATCAGCCACGACCTGTCGGTGGTGCGCCACCTGGGCGGCAGCGTGGCGGTCATGTACCTGGGCCGCATCGTCGAGACCGGGCCGACGGCTGAGGTGTTCGAGAGCCCGGCCCACCCCTACACCCAGGCCCTGCTGTCCGCGGTGCCGGTGCCCGACCCGAAACGCCGTCGAACCCGCATCATCCTGGATGGCGATGTCCCGTCACCCGCGGACCCGCCGACCGGCTGCGCTTTCCATACGCGCTGCCCGGTCGTCGAGGCCCGCTGCCGCACGGATTTGCCGGCCCTTGAGCCCAGATCAGCCGGCCACCCGACGGCCTGCCACCTCGCATAGGGGGCGGGGCCTAGGGAGCGGGGACGGCGTAGTTCGCCTCGACCAGGGCCAGGAGGTCGCGGAAGTCGGCAATGGTGTAGTCGGGCTCGCTGATGCCGAGCGCGTGCTTGCCGGTGCGCGTGTGCCACACGGTGATCATGCCCAGCTCGTTGGGGGGATCGATGTCGTTGCGGGGGTTGTCGCCAACCACCATCGCTTGCCCATGGTCCAGCCCGAGGGTCTCGCAGGCGTGGGAGTAGAGCTTGGGGTTGGGCTTGCTGATCCCGACCTGGTCGCTGATGAAGATGGCGGCCGGATCCAGGTATTCCAGGATCTGCAGGCGCACCAGCTTCTCCGCCTGCTTGATGGTGAGCCCGGCAGAGATGATGCCCAGGCGCAGGCCCTTGTCCCGCAGTGCGGCGAGGACCTCGGGGACCTCCTCGTAGACCGCGAACTGCTCGAACTTGGTCTGGTGGTAGCCGACCACTCCGGCGGCCTCGAGCACCGCGGCGTTGCGGCCGTCCAGGTTGGCGGGGTCGAGGCGGGTGAGGAGCTTCCGGAGGTGGTGATCGTAGTTCGATCCGAACTCGCTGATCACCTCCTCCAGTTCGCTGACCAGGTGGGATTCCTTGCCGCGCAGCCCCTGGCGGAGCATGGCGCGCACGGCGTTGCGGCGCGCCGCCCGGGCGAAGCCGGTGGTGGAGTAGAGCGTGTCATCGATGTCGAAAAAGACGGCACGCAGGGCCCGCATGGCGGGTCCTACCTCCGGCTGGCGGCGTAGTCCGCCATCTCTTCGTCGACGTTGATGATGCTGGCCTTCAGGAGGATCACCAGGTCGCTGATCTCCTCGCTGACGCCCTCCTCCTTGAAGAACGCACCCAGGAAGGGGATCGAGCCCAGCATCGGCACCTCGGCGCGGCGCTCCACGTTTCGGATCCTCTTGAGGCCGCCGATCAGCATGGTGGCTCCGTCGGGCACGACCGCACTGGTGGCCGCGCGTGAGGCGCGCAGTTCGGGGAGCTGCAGAGTGGCCGGAAAGTTGCCGAGGGTCAGGGTCTGGGTCCGGAACGGGCGCACCAGGCTGGCGATGGTCGGCTTGACCTGGAGGATGGTGCTGGCGCGGTCATGGGCGACGACCGGCCGCACCTCGAGGACGATGCCGTCGTTGACGACGCCGATCACCGGGTCGGTGATGGCGGATGCCTGCGCGACCTGGGCCTCGTAATCCTGGACGTAGGAGATCTGGTTCATGACGCCGATGTAGGCGCTCTGTCCGTTGGTGACCGACAGCGACTGCTGGTTGGCAATCTGGGCGGACTCGGCCTTTTCGACCGCGGACAGGATCATCGACATCTCGGTGTCGTCCAGGATCGTGACCTGGATGGTGGTTCCGCCGGCGGTTGTGAGGGCGTCGCCCAGGGGGCTGGACCACCAGAACTCGGAGTGGAACCGGATGTCGTTGTTGCCGTCAGAGAAGAAGGCGCCCGACGAGGGGCTGGAACTGTCGGCGGTGGAGCCACCGCTGCCGTCGTTGTCGAGGCCTTGCGAGGCGTCATCCTCGAGACCGTTGGTCACATCATCCAGGTTGGCGAGCGACCCGCCGTTGGAACCGCCGAGACCGCGCCATTCGACCCCGATCTCCTGGAGGAAGCCCTCCTTCACCTCGAGGAACCGTGTTTCGATCGTGACCAGGATCCCCGAGAACTTGCGTAGGTTGGTGAGGAACTCGGCGACCTTGGCCTGGACCGTGGGAGTGTGGGTGATGATCAGGTTGCCGTTGTGGTTGGCAAAGGACCGCCCTTCCTCATCCCAGGATTCCGGGTCGATGGTCCGCAGGATCAGTTCCTCGAGCGCGTCGGGGGAAACCAGCGGCTGGGGCGGCCGGTCCTCGTCGACCACGCCGGCCGGGCCGCCCTCCTCCTCGGTGTCGGCATCCGGCAGACGGAGGTTCATGAGGTTGGGGCCCAGGTAGTTGGTAATCGGGAAGACCAGGTCGCGGACGTCGTGGACACGCACGATGGGCTCGCCGGCTGCCTTGGCGGGGGTGGTGATGCGCAATCCGTAGTCACGGTAGGACACCGCCAGGCTGCCTTCCGAGTAGTCGACCAGTGTCTGCAGGTAGTCGCCGACAGAGACCTCGTAGGGGAGGTCCAGGTTGAACTCGACGCCGGCGTCCTCGACGGACATCACCGCAGCCGGGTCGACGATCACGTTGACGCCTGCGTACTGCCGGACCGGGTTGACCAGGGTCTCGAGCTCGAATTCGGCCTCGAAGCGGATGCCGGGAATCGTCTTGGTCGCCAGCGCCTCCCTGATTGCCTCGACCTGCTCGGACTCGATGACTCCGACGGTCGTGACCGCCTGGTCGGCACGCAACTCGGTGATGTGGCGCCAGTAGTCACGGTCGGGCTTGGTCAGGATGGCCGTGTAGGGGATCCGTGCCTCCAGGATGTCCTGGCGCCAGCCGCGGAAGCGCTTCTCCTTGCTGAGCAGGTAGCCGCGCTCGACCGACTCGTTGCGGACCCGCACGGCCGTCTCGATCAGTTCGCGGGCGCGCGGATCACGCCGATCCAGGTCCAGGACCTCCTCGGCCAGGCGCCTCGACTCGTCGTAGGCGCCCGCGTCGAAGGCGTCGAGGGCCTGGTCGAGAATCGTGTCAAGGCGGGCCTGCCGGGCCTCGACTTCCTGGGCCTCGGTGGCACGCAGCTGGGCCAAGGACGCCGATTCCTTTTCGGCACGGAGTTGGGCGGATTCCGCCTCGCCGCGCTGGCGGGCCTCCTGGAGGAGTGCCGTTGCCTGGGCCTCGGCCGCTCCCCAGCTGATCGAGTCGGGAGCCCAGCGGATGTGCTGCAGCACCTCGCCGAATTCCTTGGCGGCGCGTTCGAACTCGCTGCGGGCAAGGGCCATGCGGCCACGGTTCAAGGCGTCCTCCGCCTGGGCGCGCATCTGCTGCAGGCGCAGGCTGTACTGCGCCTCAAGTTCGCGGCCCAGGGCGGCTCGTCCGCCCTCGGAGTTGCCGAGCAGCGTGTCCAGTTCGTCCAGCAGCAGCCGCGCGGCCTCGCTGGTGTGGTCCAGCTGCAGGGCCAGACCGGCCTCGAGACGGGCGTCCTCGAGCCGGAGCTGGTCGCGGAACGCCTGGGCCTGGGCCAGGTGCTCGTCGCGGAGGACGGCGCGCTTCTGTGCGGTCAGGGACTGGAGGCGCACTTCGCGAGCAAGGAGATCCTCATTGGGATCCTGGATGGGAGCTTCCGCTCCGGGAGCGGCGCTGAGCGGTGCTGGCGCGTCCACCACCATAATGTCGGCCGGGCCGAGGTCCATGACGAGCGGTTCGGAGTCGCCCAGATCGGCGGGCTCAGGGCCCGCAACGCATGCAACCAGGAGGATTAGGCCGCCGACGGCGGGCCGCAGCGGGCGGGTCAGTGAGTCAGTGAATCGGGTCATGGCGTGGCTATTTCTTGGGGTCTTCGTAGCCCCGGAAGTTGATGTCGCGGAAACCGGCTGTCGTGAGCCGGTCGAGGACGGGAATGACGTCGATCACCGCTACCCCCTCGGGCGCGTCGATGGCGGCGGGCCGCTCGGGGTCCTTCTCGTAGAGCTTCTGGAATCGTGCGTAGAGGTCGTCCAGGTTGGTGAACTTTCTGCCCAGCACATGGTAGGCGAGGCGCCGACCGCGGAAGTCGTGCCGCGGATGGCCCTGGTATTCGTGGCGCGTTCCGTCGCCCGTGTGGGTGTGGACGAAGGCGAAGTTGCCGTTGAACGGGAAGGCTCCGACCCTCTCGCCCGGATCGATCACCTCGATGCGGACGTCGACCTTCTCGATCGGTTCCGCCGGCGTGGGGTTGACCCCGACGTCCTTCGGCAATGCGGCGCTCAGGCGCCCTTCGAGCGTTTTGAATTTGAGTGTGACGATGAAAAAGATGAGCAGCAGGAACGTGACGTCGATCATCGGCGTCATGTCGAGCAGTTCTTCCTTGGGCGTCTCGGCCTTGGGCTTTTTGCGTTTCATCGCCCCTAGCCCTTCGCCTTGTTCGGGTCTTCGGAGACGGCGAGCTGGAGCTTCCAGATCTGGACGTCCCTCTGGCCGCACTGGAACATGATTTCCTGGATCAGACGGAAAGGCGTGGAGGCATCGGCACGCATGAGAACCGGGTTCTCCGGATAGCCGTCTTCCCCGACCTCCATCAGTGTGGCGAAGTTCGCCAGCCGCTGATGCAGGAACCGCATGCCCCTGTGGCGTCCCGCCTCGTACATGGGGTGGCCCGGCTCTGCGTGGACGGTCTCGCGCTTGAAGACGACCTCGCCCTCCCAGGAGATGTTGAGGATGGGCCTCAGCATGTCCGGCTTGGAGTCCTCGACCGCCGTCATGGCCACCGGCAGCTTCAGGTCCTCGAGCTCCTGCTGGCTCATGTCGTTGATGAGGATGAAGAAGATGATCAGCAGGAACACGACGTCGATCATCGCCGTCATGTTGATTTCGACCTCCGTCTTGGGGTCGACCATCCTCGCGCGTCCCATGGCTGAATTCTCCTGACCGGCTGCCTAGCCCGCCGAGGTGGGTCTGAACCTCTCGAACAGATCTTCGGTGATGGCGCCGACCTCCAGCGCGGTCATGACCACCCGGTTGCGGAAGAACACGAACATGGCGCTGGCGGGAATGGCCACGATCAGTCCCAGCAGGGTGGTGACCAGCGCCTGCGAGATCTCGTCCGCGAAGTCGGCGGGGTTGGTCTGGCCGCCCTTGGACGCGATGACGTTGAACGACCCGATCATGCCGGACACCGTTCCCATCAGCCCGAGCATGGGAGCGATGTTCGCGATCAGGCTGAGCCAGCCGATCTTCTGGTGCAGCTTGACCGCCTCTTCCGCGCCCATCTCAGCCACCGACATCTCGATGGTCTCGAAGGGGTGCCCGATCTTGCCGATGCCGGCCGCCACGATGTTGGTGAAGTAGCCCGGCTCCGCCTCGCAGACCTCGACAGCTTCCTGGAAGTTCTCCTCGTCGAACAAAGCCTCGACCTCGTCGATCAGGTCGGGCGGGGCCAGCTTGTCGCGCTTCACATTCACCATGTGTTCGATGATGAGCGCCATCGCGATCACGGACACCAGGCCGATAATGACTCCGAAAATGCCTGCAGCCTTGAGCACATCGCCCATGCCGCGGGTTTCCGTGGTGACCTCCTGCACAGCGCCGGCCAGCCCCAGGGAGGGCAGGAAGACGACAACGGCGACGGCCACCAATACGACGAGACTCTTCTTGGTCAAAACTCCAGCTCCTACTGACTGTCGAGCGCTTCACGCGCCTGGGTTGTCCAGGGCGACGCGGGAAAACGCCGGATGATCTCTCGGTAGTACACCTGGGCCTCCTGCGGGGTGCGGGCGGTCCGGCCCAGATAATACAGGGCGCGGGGCTCCGCGTTACCGGACGTGGCCGTACAAACCGCGGATACACGGGCAAAAATCGTACGTGCATCCTGGGTGCGTCCCTGGAGGTACAGGCACTCCGCCTGTCCCGCCAGAGCGCCGAATTTCAGGGCATCCGGGGCATCCGGGGTGCGTTGTGCCTGCTCGAAATCACGCAGTGCGTCGTCGATGGAACCGGCGGCCAGCAGGCACTCGGCCTGGCCGAGGCGTGCCTGGACGAACAGGTCGACCAGGATGGCCCCCGCTCGGCCCTCGGCCTGGATGGTCTGCAGGTCCAGGTCGCGCAGCAGGTCGCGGAAGCCGCGCTGGGCCTCTTCCAGCCGATTGCCTACCCGGTCGGTCTCGGCGATCTCGGCGCGGCACTCGGTGGCCATGACCTTGGCCGCCCGCTGGATGGCAACCGTCTCCTCGTCCGTCTTGCCGGTCAGGTCCGCGTCTGCCTTGGCCGCTTCGAGTGCGGCCGCAGCCGCTGCGAATCCGGCCCGCGCCTCGTCCGTCCGTCCGTGGGCGCGCAGCAGCCGGGCGCGCCTGAGCCGCGCCACATGGGCCAGCCTGTGAGCGGGGTAGTCGTCCGCCACCCGGGCGTAGGCGTCGACTGCGCCGTCCAGCTGGGACGGATCCTGAAGGGCCCATTGCTCGCGGGCGAGAGCCTCGGCATAGGCTGCGTGGGGGGGCATCCAGGAGGGACAGCCGGATTCACTGGCGGCCATGCGGAACACGGGGATTGCGTTGGGAAAGTCGCCCTCGCGATGCTTGTCACCGGCCGAGGTCCAGGTGGATGTGGTGGTCCCGAAAGTGACCGCCTCCAGCTCCAGGGCCGGCCAGAACATCGAGGGCCTGCCGCCGCGCGACCGTGCTGCCGCCACCCGGAACAGGCCCTCCTCCTTCAGGAAGGCACGCTGGACCGGGAGCCCGTGAAACCGGATCTCGTCCTTGGCCTGCGCCGTCGCGGACGGCGCAGCCAGGGCAAGGAGGGTCGGAAGGAGGAGGGCCATGGATGCGGCGGCTGCCGGTCGATGTAGTCCGCAGAAGGGGTCTGGCAACCTGACGATCATCGGTTCAGCTCCCTCAGTCGGCGTTGCAGCCAGCTGAACCGGGCATCAAGCGACCGTTTTCCAGCTGAGCCGAACTTGTCAAGCCAGCCGTCCGCGTGGTCGTCCAGGATCCCCTCGATCATGCGTTCCGCCGTGGCCTGCTGGCGCTCATCGCCGCCCAGATAGCAATTGGACTGGCGGAAGTACATGAGGAAGTAGTCGTACGAGAACTTGTCTGCTGCAGGCCACCCCTGCCAGATTTTGCGCCAGAGGTCGACGGCCGCGCGGCGCCTGGCGGCGGGATCCTCGTAGGCCGGCTGGCCCTCCGGTGGGGTCAGGTCCAGTGCCGTCTCCATCCCTGAATCGGCGGTGCCCTGCACGATCCTCTCCGGCTGCTGGCCGCCCTCGGGCCAATCGACCCAGCCGCCCAGGATCCGTGCCATGGCCTCCATGTTGGCGCGGGTCGGCGTCAACCGGACGGCAGCAACCATCAGGTCCTCCGCCTCGGCCAGCTGGGGCGGTTCCCCTTCCATCAGGGTGCGGGCCAGTTCGGGATAAACGTACTTCACGACGACTTCCCCCTGGCTGGCCTCGTAGGCGCTCAGGGTGGCCCGCAGCACGCGCTGCGCCTGGCCCCAATCGTGGAGCTTCAGGTAGGCGGAGGACTCGGCCCGGAGATTCTTGTAGCTGGGCCGCGCCAGGCCGGCGTTGTAGAGGGTCAGGAAGGACGTGCGGTCTCGAAGTGCTTCCAGCCATTCCTGGTGTGTCCGCTGGTCCTCCGGGGCGGCCTGGGCTGCCGCTTCCAGGGCCGCCACCTTGTCCGCCATCAGCGACCAGACACTGTAGGCCGCGTTCGACGTGTACTTGGATCCGGGATAACCGTCCTCCAGAATCCGGAAGGTGACGCGGGCCGCCTCGATGTCATCGAGCCGCGCGTGCACCTGGATGAGGGTCAGAAGGATGCTCGGTACGTAGGACACCTGGGTGGGGAAGCGCAGCGGGTAGGCGTCCATAGGGGCCACCAGGGCACGCAGCGCCGCGGTGCGCGAGGCTCCCTCCGGCTCTGCCTTGGCCTCCTTGAAGCCGATCTGGGCCAGGTAGTAGCGCGCCATGGCCAGCGCATCCTCGCGCTTGGCCTGGCCGCTCTGGTCCTCGACGGCCAGGGCGTTCAGGGGGTCGTCGACATAGCGGTCCGCGTAGTCGTGCAGCAGGCGGGCCGCTTCCGGCATGTCCTTTTGCTTGTAGTGGCAGACCGCGATGTAGACCAGGGCACGCTCGTAGTCGGCGTCCTCGCGATTGACCCGTGCGAACTTGTCGATCGCCTCCGGGTAGTCCCTGTCGGAATAGGCCTTCTTGCCCTTCTGAAAGTAGATCGCTCCCTGGCTGGACGTGGAAACGGCCATGAAGCGGCGTTCCGCTGCGTCCCTGAGGCCCGCGTAGTAGGGGTCGCGGCCGGACACGTTCAGCAGCTGCGTGTAGGCGTCCATGGCGCTCTTGGCGTTCTTCTCGACCCATTCCAGGACGTCCCCGTATTCGTCACGGCCGTTGCCGTATGCGGCAGCTGCCTCCTCGTAGCGTCCCTGGAGCGCGTAGCACTGGCCCATGGTCCACCAGGCGCGAGCCAGCAGGTCCGCGTCCCTGGCCGGGTCGGCGGTGCGGACCATGCGCTTGAACGAGGCGATCGCGGCGTTGAATTCGCGCAGCGAGTAGCGGCCCTGGGCGGCCTCGAACAGGTCCGCGGCCGACACCTGTGCGTCGGGGTTGGACATGATGCGGCCGATCACCTTCTGGGCCTCGATCTTCAGGACGTTGGTCCGGTTGCGCCTCAGGACCTCCTTCGCCAGCTTCAGGGCGGTTGCGTCGTCGCCGCTGTTGAGGTGGGCGACGGCTGCCGACAGGGTCGCCATGTGGCCCTCGGGGAACGCGGGCGGGACCCCTTCGGCCAGGCGGCGTGCGTCCAGGTCGAGCGCGATTTCCAGGGCGCGCTCGGTGCGGCCGTCCGCGTTGCAGGTGTCCATGGCCAGCCGGAGGGCGTATTCGACCACGCCGAAGCGCGCGTGGATCTCCGCTTCGGTCAATTGGGCGCGCATCTCCGGATCGGAGGGGATCGCCTCGTGGCCGACGTGCTCGAAGAACTCCAGCGCGCCCTCGACGTCGCCCATGTCCATCAAGACCTCGCCCATGGCCAGGAAGCCGAACAGGCCGGCACGGTTCGTCTCGCCGATGTCGAGCACGTAGTCGTCCAGCGTGTCGTAGGCGTCCTGGAGGTCCAGTTCGCGCTCGGTCGAGTCGGGACCGAACAGCATGCCGCGGGCGCGGTAGGAGCGGCCCTTGGCCAGGTAGGCACGGACCCGCAGGATGCGCTGAGGCCTCAGAGCGTCGAAATCCTCGTCGGTCACCGCTTCGTCCAGGGCCAGGTCGACCTCGTTCATGACCGCACTGCACGACCGCAGGGCCTCGTCGAGGGCCGATTTGGCCTCGGAGACCAGTTCGTCGCGCGCGTCCACCCAGTCCGCATCTTCCAGCAGGCCGCGCAGGAATACGCCACGGTTCAGCTGCAGCTCGGCGAGAAGCACCAGCCCGTCCAGATACCCGTCGAGACCGGAGTAGTCCTCCGAATAGGTGTGGAACGCCTCGGCAGCGGCGGCCAGGGCGTCGCGCCGGGCCTTGTCTTCCGTCTCGCGCTGGGCGCCGGTGTGGAGTACTTCGCAGCGGACCAGATCGACGCGCTGGCGCTGTTTGGCGCTCAGGGCGGCGCCGTCCGCCAGGAGATCGTCCAGGACCTCGGTCGCCATGTCGACGAAGCCCCAGTCCCGCGCCAGTCCCTGGGCGAACACCACATCCTGGTCCACGTGGCCCGCGGTCTGGGCGGCAACGCCGCCGGACAGGGCCGCGCACGCGACCAGGACGGCGAAGGGGGATCGGGCGCTACGGGACGCGGATGTCAGGGGCTTGCTCCCTGGGATCCACGATCTTGGCCCTGACCAGGAACAGCAGGCTCCTGTTCTGGACGATGGCGCCGTCGCGTTCGAAGAACTTGCGGAGGATGGGGATCCGGTTGAGGAACGGAGTGCCAGAAGTGATCTCGTGGCGGCCCGAGAATGCCATGCCGCCCAGCAGGAGGGTGCCGCCGTCGGGAATGGTGACGGTGGTGGAGAACTCCCGGAGTTCCAGCTCCGGCAGTTCGAGGGGCACCTGGTCGCCGGCCAGGTTCAGCAGGCCGACGGTGAGGGGCCGGCGCAGCGCGACCACCTGGGGCGTCAGTTCCAGCGTGATGAAACGGCGGTCCGCGCGGACCACAGGTCTTACGGTGAAGGTCAGTCCCTCGGACACCTTGCCGACGATGGGGTCGGGGATCGAGGCGGCCTGGGCGATCTGGACCTCGTAGTCGCGGATATAGGTGATCTGGTTGATCTGCTCGAGCGACGCCGTGGTCATGTTGTGGACCAGGAGCTGCGGAGCGATGACCTGCTCGATGCGCTGGCTGCGCGCAACGGCGCGGAGGACCAGTTCCAGCTCGGTGTCATCGAGAACCGACCATTGGAGGCTGGCTCCGCCTGAATTGTCGAGGGCCCCCTTGTCGGTGGCGACTTCGTCCAGGGTGGGCAGCTGGCTTGGGTCACCGAGGGGCACCAGCGGGGCGTTTCCCTGCAGCAGGCCAAAGTCGGCCAGCGGACCGAAGCCCTGGCCGAGGCCCATGTCGAACAGGTTCTCGATGCGCGCCAGGATGTCGCCATTGCCGTCGTTGTCGTAGAAGACGCCTGTGTCGGCGCCGGAGCCGATCTCGCCGGGCGCCCCCGGGGAGCCGGGATTCGTGCCGAAATCGTCGAACTCCGCCGAGGTGCCGGGACCCGGGACGCCGCCGGAGTTGGCCCCCGGGCCCAGGCCTCGGAAGTCGACGCCGATGTCCTGCAGGAAGGAGTCGTCCACCAGCAGGTAGCGGGCCTCCACCTGCACCATGATTCCGGTGCTCTGGCGAAGGAACTCAAGGAACTCCTCGATCTTTGCATGAACCTGCGCGGTCTGGCGCACCACCAGGATGCCGCCGCTCTCCTCGACCTGGATGCTGACGCGGTCGGCGTCTTCCCAGCTGACGGGTTCGATGACCTGCTGGATCAGGCTCTCCAAGTCTGCTGCGTCGATGACCGCCGGAACCGGATCGATCTCCTCGCGGCCGAATTCAACGTCGTCATCGGGCGAGCTGAGCTGGATGCGCTGCGGGACGAAGTCCGGCAGCGGCTCCACCAGGTCGCGAATCTCGTAGTAGGCGACGAAGTAGTTGCCCACCTTTTCCTCGGGGGTAACGATCTGGACGATCCCGTTGCGAACCTCCCAGGTCCATTCCTCGTTGATCTCGTCGAGGATCTTGAGGATCTGCAGGACGGACACCTCGCCCATCTGCAGCGTGACGAAGGCATCGTCGGCCAGTTCCATCACGCCCGGCGAAACCAGGAAGTTCACGCCGGAGGTGGATTCGAGGTCACGCATCACGTCTACGAGGTCGGTGTCCTCGTAGTTGACCTCCAGCTGCGTGGCGATGCCGAGCTGGGCGATGATCTCGACAGCGCGGGCGTCGGAGCTCGATTCGGGGGGGGCAAAAGACAGAGCGCCGCGCGCCGATGCCCGCTTCCAGACCTCAAGGTCCCATTCGATGGTCTGGTTCTGGATCAGGTCCATCGACTGGAGGGCCTGGATGGTTCGAGTCCAGTTCTCCCGGAAGGACGACCGGAGGGCCTCGTCACGGCTGGCCGCGCCGGCCTCCACTGCCACGTCGCGAAGTGAGAGGGCGGCCGCGTTGGCGGGCTCGATCTCGAGAATCCGGTCAAGGGACGCCGCGCTCAGGTCATAGCGCGTGTCCATGTAGTGGTCGCGGGCCTCCTGGAAAAGGCGCTCGATGACTCGGGACTGCTGTGTGTCGGCCGCGGCCTCGCGTTCGGAGGCAGCCAGGGCTGCGGCGGCTGCCTGGTCGGCGGCAGTGGCGCGGTCCGCTTCGTCTTTTTGGATAAGGAACGACTCGAGCAGTGCCTGGACGCGCTGTTCGTCCAGATCGCCGGTGGCGATGAGCGGGTTGTAGCGCAGGATCAGGAGGGCCTGGCGCAGGTCGCCGAGGGCGCGCTCCCAGTCACCGGCGGAGGCGGCGCGACGCGCCGCCAGCACGTCGTCCTCGACGGCCATGCGAGCCTGCGCGCGGCGGACGGTGTCGCGGTCGCGTGCGTCCTCGAAGAAGGACTCGCCCAGCGCGGCGTCGTCGCCGACCACGCCCTGGATGCGGCGCAGGAGGTCGCGGATGTCGGGATCGGCGGGCTGCAGCTCATAGGCACTGGCGGCCATGGCCAGGGCGTCGCTCATGCGGCCGTGCTCGAACGCGTCGGTGGCCGCGGACAGGTATTCGTCCGCGAGGGCGCGGCGCTTGGCCTGGCGCAGGGCGAACTGGTTGGTCAAGTCCTGTACGGCGTCCTGCGGGTCTGCCACGGGCACGGGGACCGCATCTGCGACGGGCTCCGACGGAACAACGAGCACGTCGTCATCCATGACCATGTCGTCCTCGACGACGACCGGGTCCTCGACGACGACCGGGTCCTCGAAGACGATCTCCTCGATGACCGGGCTGGCGGGCGCGTCGAAGACGATCGGCTCGAGTTCGCTCCCGGGCGGTGCGACGCAGCTAAGAATGGCCAGACCGCTCGCGATGACGGCGAACCGCCGACGCAGGGACTGCTTCGGATTCCTGTTGTGCATGGATGTTCCTTAGCCCGCCGAAGTCGGCGGGTTTCGACCCTGAGAGTCCCTCGAAGGCACTCACAGGCGTTCATGGCAGACCACGCCCGCGACGAATCCGCCACTAGGCATGGGGGTCCCCGACCAACGGGGGCAGAGAGGATAGGGGGGGCAGGCCGTGATGGTCAACCGGAGGCCGGTGCCAGCCCGAGGCGCCCCATCGCCACCTGGATATCCTCCCAGCAGTCCTTCTTGGCGGCCGGATTTCGCAGCAGGTACGCGGGGTGGTAGGTGGGGATCACGCAGACCCCGTTCCGCTCGAACAGCCGGCCGCGCATCTTGCCCATGGCCAGGTCGGTTTCGAGCAGATGGCACGAGGCGTGGCGGCCCAGCGGTATGAGGACTTCGGGTGCGACCGCCTCGATCTGTCGGTCCAGGAAGGGCGTGCAGGAGCGCACCTCGTCGGGCTTGGGGTCCCGGTTGCCGGGCGGACGGCATTTCAGGATGTTGGCGATGAACACGTCCTCGCGACGGAGCCCCATGCCCTTCTCGATGATGTCGGTGAGCAACCGGCCCGCCCGACCGACGAAAGGGCGCCCCTGTTTGTCCTCGTCGCGGCCCGGCGCTTCGCCGATGAACATGACGCGGGCGCCGGGCGGACCCTCGCCCGGAACGGTGAGGCTGCGCGTCTCGCACAGGCTGCACGCGGTGCACCCGGCCACCTCGTCCGCGATGACGCCCATTGCCTCGGCAGCGCCCGCGGGTGCGACCGGCGGCCGGGCCGGCAGAGGACCGCGATCCGGGAACAATTCTCGCCCCCAGTCCCGGTCGCGCTCCACACCAGCCTTCACGGCCCTGGCCAGGTCCTTGCGGTTGCGCATGGCGGCCAGACTAGCCGCTAGCCGTCGTCCAGGACGGCCAGACGCCGTTCCACGAACGGGTCCCGGCCACCCTTCTCCTTATATAGGAGATACCAGCGCCGGGCGGTGGCCGGGTCCCCGCGGCTCTCCGCCACGCTGCCCAGATGCTTGGGCACTTCACGCAGGGACGCGTCGGAAACCCCGTCGGGATCGGCCAGCCATGCCTTGCCCAGGACATCCTCTGCCTCGGCCAGGCGGCCCTGCTTGGCGTAAAGCAGGCCGAGGTTGTAGAGGCAGGCAGCGAACGCGGGGTCGCGGTCCAGGGCGGAGCGCCAGTCGGCCTCCGCCTCGGCGTGCCGCCCCAGACGCCGGTGCCAGTCGCCCCGGTTGAACAGCGTCCGCGGATTCGTCGGGTCCAGGCGGTGGGCCTCCTCCAGATGGAATCCGGCGCGCTCCAGACGGCCCGCCTCCATCCACAGGATGCCCAGGGACAGGTGGATGCGCGGGTCCTCGGGGCTCTTCCTGAGCTGCTCCTGCCGTCGCACCAGGAAGGCGAGCCATTTCTTTTTCTCGAGCGACAGGGCCCTCTCCCGCGCCGCATCCGAAGGGCGGCCCGCCTCCTCCAGGGCGGTCGCCATCATGAAGTGGGCGTGGGGGGCGTCGGGATGCAGCGGGGCGAGGGTCAGGGCATGGGACAGCGGGGCGACCGCGTCGGCCGGGCGTCCCATGCGGACCATGCACAGGCCCAGGATGAAGTGCAGGTCGGGGTCGTCGGGGTGGGCGCGGATCAGCTCCAGCAGCATCGACTCCGATTCGTCGAGCCGTCCGGTGTCGAGCCAGGCGCGGGCCAGGGCGACGGCGGCGGGCAGCAGGTCCGGCGCCAGTGCATGCGCGCGGGCAAGATCGGAGACGGCGCCGTCAGACTGGTGGAGGTCCTGGCGGCACAGACCCCGGTAGAGGAAGGCGCGCGCGTTGTCCGGTGCGTCCGCCAGCGCGCTGTCGAGCGCCGTGATGGCTGCGGTGTAGCGTCCCAGGTGGAACAGCCGAACCCCCCTCTCGAGGTCGGAGGCGACGGGCTCCGGCGGCGCCACCTGCTCCTGGAGGGGAGCAGCGAGCAGCAGGCTGAGCAGGAACGCCGTCACTGCCCGGGCTCTCCGCCGAGGGGACGGCGGCCCACGACGCCGCGGCCCTCCTCCAGGACGTAGGCCCAGCCGGGCTCCAGGGGGCCGATCGGCTCCTCCCCGCCGTTCGGCCACCGGACCGTGCCGCGGGCCGCAGCGCCCAGGGTGAAGAACAGCGCGCCCTCGCGGCTGGACGCATAGGAGTCCTGAAGCCGCACCTCGCGGGTCTGCGGGGCTGAGGCCCCGTCGTCCAGGACGACGCGTGCGCCGACGGCGTCGCGGTGGGGGGCGGCGCCGGTCAGCCGCAGCACCGTGCGCCCGGGCGCCGGACGCCCCATGAGGATTCGCGGCGGCCCGTCGAGCGTGGTGAGCACCAGGTCCGGCGCGCCGTCTGCGTCCAGGTCGCCCAGGGCGAGACCGCGTCCCAGCACCGGCTCTCGCGCCCAGTCCAGCCCCTCGGTTGCCGAGAACCGGCCCGAGCCGTCATTCAAGACCACCAGGGTGGGCTGGCGATAGGCGGTGCCGGTGTCCGGCTCGTCCGCCTGGGGGAAAACATGGCCGTTCGCCTGGACCAGGTCCAGGTCCCCGTCGGCGTCCAGATCCAGTGCGACGATTCCCCAGGACAGCAGCCCGAGGGTGCCGGGACCGATGCCCGAGATCCAGGTGGTCGCCCGGAACCGGCCGTCCCCCAGGCCGCGGTAGAGCTCGGTCGGCTCGTCGCTGAAATTGGTCACGGCAAGGTCGATGAGGCCGTCCCCGTCCAGGTCGGCGGCGGCTACCCCCATGCCGGCCTGGGCCATGCCGCCCTCGCTCCCCAGGACCCCGGCCCGTGCGGCGACCTCGACCAGGCGGCTGCCGTCGCGAAAGAACAGATGGTTGGGGGTCGAGTCGTTGGCGACGTAGATGTCGGTGGCGCCGTCTCCGTTGGCATCCAGCGGGCAGGCCGCCAGTCCGAAGCCGGCCGCGACGTCGGCGAGGCCCGAACGGGAAGTGACGTCGGCCAGTCCCAATGCGCCGTCGCCCTCCAGAAGGACGTCGGGGAGGGCGACCAGTCCGTGCGGCCCGCAGAAGACTTCATGTCCCTTCCAGCCGCAGGGCAGGTCCTGGATCGACCCGCGCGGCAGGGGGTCGGGCCACGCGCCCAGTTCCGCGTAGCGCACCAGGAATAGGTCGGGAGCCGCGTCGCCCGTCAGGTCGGCCCAGACGGCACCTGCGGTCCACGATGCGCCTCCCGCTGGACGGGCGACCGGCGTGAAGCGCCCAGCGTCGTTCCGGAACAGAACGTCCTGGCCCAGGCCGCACAGGTAGAGGTCCGTGTCTCCATCCCCGTCCGGGTCTGCGGCGGCTGCCGCCGACCACCAGCCCGGAAGGTCAAGGCCGGCCGCGCCGGCCACCTGCTCGAACCGTCCATCCCCTCGGCCCCGGAACAGCACGGATCGGCCGGCCTCGGGGGCTTCGTGTGTGGCCCCCTGGGGCAGGAACAGGTCCAGGACGCCGTCGCCGTCGAAATCAAGCAGGCATGGACCCTGGCCGTTGGCGTCCGCGATGAGGGTGCGCTCTTCGCTGCCGCAGACGCTGGTGAAGCCCTCGAGACCGCTGCCCGCGGTCCGGTCGGCCAGCAGGGGGAGCGGGCCCGCGTCCTTCGACCCGCCTCCGGAGCAGGAAGCGGCCAGAAGGAGGGCCAGGGCCGGGGTCCGGAATCGCATCGCCCAAGTCTAGTCGTGCTGGAATCAGCAGTGCCCATTGCCTACCATCTATGGGTCCCAGGGAGGGGCAAACCCATGGCACAGAAACCCAAGGACCTGCTTGAGGTCCTGCAGCAGCGTGTGGTCGGCGTCGAGGATGCGACGCTGGAGAACAAGCCCATCGGCGCCGATCGGCGCGAGGCGCCCGGTTCCCGCACTTGGACCATTTCGGCCAACATCGGCCTGTCCGCCGTTCTTGCGGCGATGGTGGTCAGCGTGTCGGCCTATCTGGTGGGGGTGCAGCAGGGCGGCGGCGTCGCCGGGGCGGGAGGTTCGGAATGGCCGCGCCTCGCCAGCGAGGTGGACGTCGTGCCGGCCGGCCCGGTCTTCCACGTTGAAGCCGTTGCGGTCCCCGCAGCGGCGGCCGCGCCGAGCCCGGCCGCGGTGGAGGCGGGCTGGACCATCCAGGCGATCACCTACGACTTCACCGACCGCAATGCGGAGTTGGCCAATGGCGTCCTGGACCATCTGAGGGCCGAGGGTTTCGCGCCGGTGGCCGCTGTCCAGATTCCCAGCGCCGACCCGGAGCGGATCCTGGTGCTGGTGGGCCGGTTCGCCTCGTCGGCGGACGCCCAGGCGACGCTGGACGCCCTGCGGCGGACCAACGGACCGGCCGGAGGGACGCGCCCCTTCGAGAGCGCCTACGTGGGGAAGTCCTATGCCGAGTGGGTGACGGACTAGGAATCCGCCGCTATCCTGTTCGGCCTTCTACCGGCGCCGCCCCCACTGAGTAAGAGGGGAGGCGGTGGCCGATTGGCCGAATTCCGAGACGAACCATGTCCATCCACCGTTCCCTGTTTGCCGGCGGGCTCGTGCGGCGCCGCAGTGTGCTGACGCGCGCCGAGCGCATCGACAAGCTTCGCGCCGAAGGCCAGTGGTCAGAGGACGAGGACTCGGTCCTGGGTCTGCCCAAGGTCCGCACCTTCTGGAAGCCGATCAAGCGCAAGAAGCTGACCGACGAGGAGCTGGGAATCGAGCCGATCGAGGGTCTCGAAGGCGTCGAGGCTGAGGAAGGCGAAGAGGTCGTCGAGGAGGCCGAAGAGGCAGCCGAAGAGACAGGGGCCGAGGAGCCCGCGGACGAGTCCTGAGCGGGTTGCCGTGAGCGACGGCACCGAACGCCCCCTGCGGATTGCGGGCCGCATGGACGGCATCGAGTCCTCGGGCATCCGCAAGATGTTCGAGCGCGTTTCGACGCTCGACGATCCCGTCAATCTCTCGATCGGCCAGGCGCACTTCGAGGTGCCGCCGGCGGTCCGCAACGCTGCTGTCGAGGCGGTAGGGGCGGGCCACAACCGCTACACGCCGACACAGGGAATTCCGCAGCTGCTGGAAGCGGTTCTTGACCGCCAGGAGGCCCGCCTGGGGACGCGGCCCGAATCGGCACTGGTGACGTCCGGCGTCTCGGCCGGGCTGCTTCTGTCCTATTCGGTCACCCTTGATCCGGGCGACGAGATCCTGCTGCCGGACCCCTACTTCAAGATGTATCTGATCCAGGCCCAGATGCTCGGCGCTGTGCCGCGCTTCTACGAGACCGGGCCGGACTGGGCGATCGACCCCGACCGGATAGAGGCTCAGATCACCGATCGGACCCGGGTGCTCCTGGTGAACTCGCCCCAGAACCCCACAGGCCGCGTCTATTCGGAGGACGAGGTGAAGGCGCTGGCGGACATCGCCGAGCGCCACGGCCTGATCGTCCTGGCGGACGAGATCTATGAGGACTTCGTTTTCGACGGGACGCTGCCCAGCGTGGCCCGCCACACCGACCGCTGCCTGACCCTGAGCGGCTTCAGCAAGACCTTCGGGGCCGCCGGCTGGCGGGTCGGCTGGATCACAGGGCCGGCCGCCCTGACCGATCCGATGCTGACCCTGCAGCAGTTCACCTTCGTTTGCGCGCCGACCCCGTTCCAGCATGCGGCGGTGGCCGGGCTGACCGACGTGGAAGAGGCGGCCCGCGCCCGCGCCAGGTGCGCCGAATACGCGGCGAAGCGCGACCGGATCTTCAGTGGTCTGGGGGAGGTGTTCCCGATGCGCGAGCCGGAGGGCTCGTTCTACGCTTTTCCCCGGCTGCCCGAGGGCTGGACCGGCGCCGACTTCGCCCAGGCGTGCCTGGACGAGAACACGCTGGTCGTGCCGGGCAGCGCCTTCTCCGCCCACGACACGCACTTCCGGCTGTCCTACGCCGCCCCCGACCGCGAACTGGACCGCGGGATCGAGGTCCTGCGCGGCGTTGCCGACACGCGCTCCTGATCCCGGCTTCTCTGTGCCTCTGGTGGAGGCGTTCTCGTCCGTGCAGGGCGAGGGGGCGCTGGTGGGCGAACTGCAGCACTTCCTGCGGCTGGGGATCTGCCCGTTCCGCTGCCTCTACTGCGACACCGAGGAGTCCTGGACCGCGGCGTCCACCTGGCGGTTCACGCCGGGCGCGGCGGCTCCCGGGGTGTCTCTCGACCCGGAGACTCGGCCCAACCCGGTGGGCGTGGATCAGGCGATGGCGGTCCTGTTTGAATTGGACGCCGCCTGCGGCGAGACGCGTCCCGTATCAGTGACGGGCGGCGAACCGCTGGTCCACGCCGACTTCCTGGCCGCACTTCTGCCGGAGATCCGCGATGCCGGCCGTCCGGTCCGGCTCGAGACGGCGGGCGCCCACGGCCCGGCGCTCGCCCGCGTGGCCGCGGCGTCGGACCACGTCAGCGCCGACTGGAAATGCCCGTCCACGATGGAGGACGCCGCCGACCTGCGCGACGCCCACCGCGCCTTCCTGGCCGCGGCGGCGGAGGTCGGCTGCGACCTGTGCGTCAAGGTGGTGGTCACCGCGGAGACGAGCGCTGCCGAGGTCGACGAGGCCGCCACGGCGGTGGCCCACGCCTGTCCCGATGCGACCCTGGTGATTCAGCCGGTGACGCCGTGCCGCCTCGCCCTGGACCCGCTGCCCCACGGGCGGGCGTTCCAACTCCTGGAGGCGGCCCGCGAGGCGCTGGCCGCCGCCGGCGGCGATCCCTCCTCCGCCCGGGTTCTGCCGCAATTGCATAAGACGCTCGGGCTGCCGTGATCCGAGCGGGGCGGTCAGGCCTCGAGGGAGGCCTTGAGGGCGTCGAGGGCGCGGCCCCACTGGGTCTGGCGCTGCTTGCGGGCTGCCGCGGAGGGGAGCTTGGTGTGCTGGACGCGCACCGCCACCCTGCTCGTGCCGGTGGGGGTGATCGTGATGTCGATGCGGGTCGCCGGCCGGTCCTTGCCCTCGTCCCAGGCGGCACGGAACGTGCCCTTGATCCGGTCGGTGGTGGACGGAGACCAGGGCATGTTGCGCTTGCGCGGCGCCGGCCCCTTGCGCAGCCATGCGAGGGCGGCCTCGTCGTCGACCAGTGCACTCCAGGCCTCCCTCTTGGTCGCATCGATGGTGCGCTGGACGCTGACCTCCCAGCCGGTCTCCTTTTGGCCGACTCTGCGCAGTCCGCGCTTCCGCTCGTATTCGACCGTGATCGTCTGGGCCCACCAGGCGGTCACCCGGTGGCGGTCGAACAGGTAGGCGGCGGTCGCCTTGTGGCCCCGGTCGGCGGCGCCGTACTGGTCCAGCAATTCGAACCACTCCGCCCAGCGGCGCCCGGTCTTGGCGTGCACCGCGTCGTCGCCGATCCTTCCGCTCTTGGCCATGGCCCCCACAAGGTAGACTGCCGGCCCCTGCCCTGGGAGGGGTCATCGCCATGGATCCCGTCACGCCGATTGTCGCCATCGTCGGGCGCCCCAACGTGGGCAAGTCCACCCTCCTGAACCGTCTCGCCGGCCGCCGCATCTCCATCGTCGAGCCCACGGCCGGGGTCACACGCGACCGGGTCGAGGCGAGGGTGAAGCGGCGCGACGCGCGGTTCCTGGCGGTGGACACGGGCGGAATCATGGACTCCCGTCACGGGATCCTGGACGAGGCGGTCGAGGCCCAGGTCGAGCGGGCGCTGGGCGTGGCCGACGCGATCCTGTTCCTTGTGGACGTCAAGGACGGGCTGCACCCACTGGACCGCAAGGTGGCCGAGCGGCTGCGCGGCCTGGACCGGCCGGTGCTGCTGGTGGCCAACAAGGCGGAGAGCACAAGGGACCTGGAGGGCGAGTTCTTCTCGCTGGGACTGGGGGAGCCGCTGCGCGCCAGCGCGAAGGAGGGCGAAGGCATCAGCGACCTGATGGAGGCCCTGGTCGAGCGGGTGCCCGCGGCGGCGCCCCGCGATGAAGAGCCGGGCGGGGGCGAGGAACCCGAAATGCGCCTGGCCCTGCTGGGGCGCCGGAACGTGGGCAAGTCGACCCTCGTCAATGCCCTGGCGGACGACCTCCGGGTGATCGTGAGCGAGATGCCGGGCACGACGCGCGACGCAGTGGACGTGCACTTCACGCGCGGCGGCAGGAGCTTCATCGTGATCGACACCGCCGGCGTTCGGCGCCGCGGCAAGGTGGACGATGCGGTCGAATTCTTCTCCACGGCGCGGTCGGAGAAGGCGCTGCGCCGCGCCGACGTCTGCGTGCTGATGCTGGAGTGCGCCGACGAGATCGCCCGGGTGGACAAGGCGCTGGCGGCCCAGATCGAGGAGGCCAAGAAGCCGGCCATCCTGGCGGTCAGCAAGTGGGACCTGTCGGAGGGCGCCAGCCGCGAGGACTTCACCAAGTTCCTGCGGAACCGCCTGCCGGGCCTGGCCTTCGCACCGATCATCACGACCTCGGGGCTCGATCACGAGGGGCTCGACGAACTGGTGGACACGGCTCACCGCCTCTTCGAGCAGGGCTCCACCAGGGTCGGGACAGGGGAGCTGAACCGCATCGTGGAGGCCGCCATGGAAGAACGCGCCCCCCGCACACGTCGAACCAAGACGAAAAACGCGAGGGTCTACTACGCGACGCAGGTCGGAACCCTGCCTCCGGTCCTTGCATTGTTCGTGAACGACCCGACCCTGTTCGACAAGCAATGGGAGCGATTCCTCGTAGGCCGCCTGCGCGCGGTCCTTCCGTTCAAGGAAGTGCCGGTGCGCATCCTGTTCCGCTCGCATCGCCGCAAGGGCGAGGGAGCGCAGCGGTGATGCGTCGACCTGCCCTGGCCCTGGTGCTGGCGCTCCTGGGGGCCTGCCAGTCATGGGACACGAGCGCCTACAACCCGTGGCGGGACCCGCCCGCCCAGTGGCTCACCGTGGTGGTGCGGGACGCGCGCTCCCAGGACCTCTGGAACGCGGCGGAAAGTGCGCTCGAACGGATGGGCCTGAGGGTCGCCGAACGCGATCCCCTGGCGGACACCGCCGTGAGCAACTGGGAGGAGGACCTGTCGCCCTACAGTCGGGGTTCCTGGCGACGCCGCTACCACCTGCGTGTGGAGCCTTGGGAGGCCGGAGGCCGACACTGGCGCTTGGGCGCCCGGGTGGAGGTCGAGCGCAACGACAACATCGGCTCGCCCGCCGATCCGCGCTACGCCGATTGGGTTGCGGCGGAGGACGACCCGGTCCGCACCAAGCGGCTCCTGTCCGACACGCGCATGATCCTGGGGCGCGAGAGGGATCCATGGGAGGAGTGATGGCGGGCATCCTCGGCTTCCCCGCCCTGGTCTGGCGCCACCGCACGATGCTTGGCTCGTTCGTGACGCGCGAGCTGCGGGCGCGCTTCCACGGATCGGCGCTGGGCTTCTTCTGGCCCCTGATTCAGCCCGCCGCCCTGTTCGCGGTCTACTGGTTCCTCTTCGCCCGGCTGCTCGGCATGAAGCTGGAGCTGGCCGGGGGCGACCCGGACGCCACCGGCGAGAGCGGGTTCGCCGTCTACCTGTTCAGCGGGATCATCCTGTGGTCCGCCTTCGCGGAAGCGGTGCTGCGCGCGACAGGCGTGGTCACCGAGAACGGCAACCTGATCAAGAAGATGGCGTTCCCCTCCGAGCTGCTGCCCTGCTCGGTGGCCATCGTGGCGCTCGTCATGCAGGTCCTGTCCCTGGTCGTGTATTTCGTGGTGGCACGGGTCCTGGGCATGCTGCCGGGGCCGGAGGCGCTGCTGCTGCCGCTGGTCCTGCTCGTGATGGCGGTGTTCACGGTGGGCCTCGGGCTTCTGGTCAGCGCGATGCAGGTCTTCCTGCGCGACACCATGCACGTGACCGGCATCGTCATGACGTTCTGGATGTTCCTGACACCGATCTTCTGGTTCGCGGATCCGGCAATCATGCCGCCGGTGGAGCCGTATCTGGACGTCCTGCGCCTCAATCCGATGCTGCACCTGATCGACGCCTGGCGGATCTGCCTGGGCGTCACCACCCCGTCCCAGGCGGGGGCCGGGCTGCCGTGGGTGGAGCTGGGCCGCGCAGCGGCCGCCGCCGGCCTGACCTTCGTGGCCGGCTACGCCTTCTTCCTGGGCCTGAAGGACCGCTTCGCGGACGAGGTGTGATGGGTGCCGCCGTCACCGCCCGGGGCCTGGGCAAGAAGTACCGGATGTATCCGACGCCCTGGTCGCGGATCCTCGAGTGGGCGTCGCTGGGGCGCCACGAGACGCACCGGGCCCACTGGGCGCTGCGGGACATCGACTTCACCGTCGGCGAGGGGCGCGTGCTGGGCGTGATGGGCGCCAACGGGGCCGGCAAGTCGACCCTTCTGAAGATCCTGGCCGGTACCACCCAGCCGACCGAGGGGTCCTTCCAGGTCGAGGGCCGGGTCGCCAGCCTGCTGGAGCTCGGTGCGGGCTTCCACCAGGACTTCACCGGACGCGACAACGTGTATCTGAACGGGGCGCTGATGGGCTACACGAGGCGCGAGATGGCTGACCGGATCGGCCCGATCCTGGACTTCGCGGAACTGGGCGCCTACGTGGACGAGCCGGTGCGGACCTACTCCAGCGGCATGGCGATGCGGCTCGGCTTCAGCGTCGCAATCGCCGTCGACCCCGACGTGATGATCGTCGACGAGGTGTTCTCGGTCGGCGACATGTACTTCCAGAAGAAGTGCGTGGACCGGATCTACGAGTTCAAGAACGCCGGCAAGACGATGGTCTTCTGCAGCCATTCGCTCTACGACATCCGCCAGCTCTGCGACGAGGCGGTGTGGATCAAGGACGGCCGCATCGAGTCGCGCGGCGACGCCATCAGCGTCACCAACGACTACGCGGCCTTCGAACGCTCGCTGGGCGCCGACGCGAGCGAGGTCGTGAAGCATCTGCCCGAGGCGCCCGACCGCGGCCCGCGCCCGAGGATCGTGTCGGCCCAGGTCTGCCGGGGCGGCACGCGTGAGCCCATGGGCGAGGCCGCGCCGGGCGATGCCGTGGATGTGGTGGTGAGATGGGAGAACCCCGACCCGGCCGCGACCCCGGTCCACATCGGCGTCGGCTTCCTGCGCAACGACTCGACCCTGTGCTGCGCGGACTCGACCGAATTCGCCCTCGAGGACCCGCTTCCCGGCAAGTCCGGGACCGTGATCCACCGGGTGCCGCGCGTCCTGCTGCTGTCCGGCACGTTCCAGGTCTTCGCGGTGCTGTTCGACGAAAAGGGCATCCACCGCTACGACGAGCAGATCGTGGAGCAGCCGCTGGTGGTGCTCAACCGCGGCAAGGACGTCGGCCTGTTCCTCCAGGACCACCAGTGGATCGTGGAGTCCGACTGACGCCCCCGTGGCCGACCTCGCTGCGCTGATCGTCAACTACAACTCGGGCGACCTGGCCCGAGGGTGCCATGCCTCGGCCATGGCCGAGGCGGAACGGCTGGGTCTGGAGCTGGAGACCTGCGTGGTCGACAACGACTCGCCGGACCCGGGGCAGGAGGAGCACCTGGCGGCGCTCGAGGCGGCCGGCGCCCACGTGATCCGCCACACGAGCAACGCTGGCTATGCGGCCGGCATGAACATGGCGGCGCGCCGCACGACCGCGCCGGTCCTGCTCATCTCCAACCCCGACCTGGTGATCCCCGAGGGCTCGCTCGCGCCTCTGCTTGAGTTGGCGAAGCGGCCCGAGGCGGGAGCGGTGGCGCCCTACACCTCGATCGACCCCCTGAACCGGATCCGGCTGCCCATGAATCGGCTGCCAGACTTGGCTGACCACTGGTCCCAGGTGGCCTCCAACTTCTCGCCCGCGTGGCACCGGCGTTTCCTGCGCATGCGCGCGCGCGAGGCCCTGTCCTACTGGAGCCTGGTCGAGCCCACGCCTCTGGCCATGCTGTCGGGCAGTTTCCTGGTGATGCGGCGCGGGGTCTTTGAAGCGGTCGGCGGCTTCGACGACGGCTACCCGCTCTACTACGAGGATGCCGACCTGTTCCGTCGCATCGGCGAGGCCGGCTACCAGTGCCTGCTCGACCCGCGGACCTTCGTTCAGCACCTCTACTCGCGCTCGGTGGTGGCCGGGGACCGGGCCGATGCGATGGAGCGATATCTGGTCGGCCAGCGGCGCTATTACCGCCGGTTCTACGGCGCCTGGGGCAATGCGAGCTACCGGCTGTCCTGCGGGGTGATGAAACTGCGCGACGGCAGGGCGCTGCCGGGCCAGGGGGCGCCGGTCGAGGACCTGGGCCGCAGCAAGGACGCGGTCACCCTGCCGGTGCCGCTGGACGAGCCGTGCCTGCTGGAGATCTGCCAGGACCCGGCCTTCTTCCTGGCCGGCGGCTATATCCACGACGGAGGGCCGTGGACGCCCGCCCCGGCGGTCTGGGACGCGCTGCACATGGAGATGCCCTTCTTCGTGCGCTGTCTGGACCTGTCCACCTACGAGGCGGTCGGGCTGTGGACCTTCACGAGGGCGGCCGAGTGATCGACGTGTCGGTGGTCGTCCTGTCCTGGAACACGTGCGACTTGCTCGTGAGGTGCCTGGAGACGGCGTCGGCAGAGGCGGAGCGCTGCGCCGCAGACGGCCTGGGGGTGCGGCTGGTGGTGGTGGACAACGCGTCGGAGGACGGCAGCGCCGAGGCGGTGGCCGAGCGGTTCGGGGACGTCCATCTGATCGTGAACGAGTCCAACCGCGGCTACGCGCCGGCCAACAACCAGGGAGTGGCGGTCCACCCGCAGAGCGAGTTCGTGATGACGCTCAACTCGGACACCGAGGTCCGTCCGGGTGCGTTCGGGGCCCTGGCCGGCTTCCTGCGAGGCCATCCCGACTATGCGGCCTGCGGCCCAAGGCTGCTGTGGCCCGACGGCACCACCCAGCCGGCTTGCATGCGCTTCCCCAGGCTGGCGACCCTGCTCGCCTACGACACGCCGCTCGAACGGCTGTGGCCCGACAACCCCTGGATGCGCGACTACTTCTGCCGCGACTTCGACCACGAGCACGACACCGACGTCGACCAGCCGCCCGGCGCCTGCCTGTGCCTGCGCCGCGAGGCCCTGCCCGATCCCTGCGTGGCCTTCGACGAGCAGTTCTGGCTCTACTACAACGATGTCGATCTGTGCCGGGACCTGGCCAAGGGCGGCTGGAAGATCCGCTACCTGGCGGACGCCCAAGTGGTCCACCACAAGGGGGCCTCGACGGCCACCTTCCCTGCCATGGCCCGGGAACTGTATATGGGACGCATCCGCTACTACGCAAAACACTACGGGCCGCCCGGTCGCCTGCTCGCGCGGGCCGCGTCGCGGTGGCGCGCCCGCGAGGAGCGACGGCGGGTGATGCGCATGCACCGGCACGACCCGCAGGCCCGCGAGGCGGCGGTGGCCGAGCTGGACGGGATGCTCGAGCGCGTGATGGCCGCGACCGCGGCAGGGGTGGGAGCTCCGTGACCGGTCCCGCGGCCCCGGAACTCTGGACCGCGCCGCCCGGCTCGCGCGTGCTGCTGTTCGCGCCCCACATGGACGACGAGGTGATCGGCGCCGGCGGGGCGCTGTGCATGCACACCGCCCGGGGCGACGCGGTCCGTGTGGTGTTCGCCACCGACGGGTCGGGCGGCGACCCGGACGGACACTTCGAGGGCCAGGATGTTGTCGCCCTGCGGCGCTCCGAGGCCCGTGCCGCCGCGGCGGTCACCGGCGCGACGGACCTGGTGTTCTGGGACTTGCCCGACGGCGGCTGGGTGCCCTCCGAGCACGACCTGGACGCGGTGGCCGAGCGGGTGTCGGGCGCGATCGGCGACTTCGACCCGGACGTGATCTACGCACCATGGACCGGCGAGGCCCACGCGGACCACTCGGCGCTGGGCCGGGCGGTGGCGCTGGGGCTCGAGCGCACCGGAAGCGGTGCGCTGGCGCTCGGCTACGAGGTATGGACCACCTGCGTGCCGCGCTATGTGCTGGACATCACTGCCGTGTTCGAGACCAAGATTCGCGCTCTGGAGTGCCACGCCAGCCAGATGAACTACTGGGACTTCCCCCGCACCACGACCGGCATGAACACGCACCGGGCGGTCTACCTGGAGGAGCCCGGCGGCTACGCCGAGGCCTTCGTGCCCCTGGCCGGCGACTGAGCGGCCCATTCCATGCGCTGGCTCCATCTGGTCCACAACTACCCGCCCGAGTTCCTGGGCGGCACCGAGCGCGTGGTCCAGGCGCTGGCGGTGGCGCAGGTCTCGGCCGGGCACGAGGTCTGCGTGGCGGCGGGCAGCGAGGTCGTCACCGAGTCCGGCACCCTGGGAGATCCGGAGGTGGTGGACGGGGTGTCTGTGCGGCGCATCCACCGCCGGCCGGACGAGCCCTACGCCCTGGTCGTGGACCGGCCCCGGATCCTGGACCAGGTGATGGCGGTGGTGGAGGACTTCCGCCCGGATGCCGTCCATCTGCACCACTGGTCGACGCTGGGCCTGGGCATGGCGCCCGCCCTGCGCGCGGCGGGCCTGCCCGTCTTGGCCACCCTGCACGATGTATGGACCGTGTGCCCGCGCTTTTTCCGGACCCCGCCCTCCGGCGTCGAGTGTCCCGGCTACGACGACCCCCTGGCGAGGGACGCCTGCGCGGAGTGCGTGGGGCCCGAGGCGGGTCTGGACGCGGCGGCGGCGCGAGAGGAACTGGCGCTGCGCGACGTCCGGATGGCCGAGGAACTGGACGCGTGCACCGCGGTGATCGCGCCGTCCAAGTCCCACGCGGCGCATCTGGCTCGCCTGCGCCCCGACCTGTGGAGCGAATGTCCCCCTCTGGCCCTGGCCCACGGGCTGCTTGCCGAGCCGGGCCCGCCCACGCCGCGGTCGACCGACGGCGTGTTCCGGATCCTGCATTTCGGCAACCTGGGTGCCGCCAAGGGCACCGGCGACCTGGTGGACGCGGTGGAGGGGCTGGAGGGCGATGTGGCCCTGGACCTCTGGGGCCGCATCCTCGAGCCGGAGATCGAGGCCGCAGCCCAGGCGGCCCCGCGGGTCACCCTGCACGGCGCCTTTGACGGCGGCGAGCCGCTGGCAGGGCCGGCGGACTTGGCGGTGTTCCCCTCCCGGTGCGAGGAGTCGTACGGTCTGGTGGTGGAGGAGGCACAGGCGCACGGCATCCCGGTCCTGGTCACTCCCGTCGGGGCGCTCCCCGAGCGCGCCGGGGCGGCGGGCAGGGTGGTGGGGGACGACGGCCTGGCCGCGGCGATCGAGGCGTGCCGCCGGGACCTTGATTCGCTTGCTGCGGAGGCAGGCGGCCGTACGGTGGCCGACCTGGTCGTGGACCTGGACGCCCTGATTGAAGGAGGCCCCTAGCGTGGAGGGCTTCCTGCCGATCCTGGACCCCGCCGCGCTGCCCGACCGCGTGCTCGCCTTCGCTCCGCACAGCGACGACGAGATCCTCGGCTGCGGCGGCATGCTGGCCTGGCACGCAGACCGAGGCGACGCGGTGCGGGTCGTGCACGTCAGCGACGGCGCAGGGCTGGACGCGGACCGCGCCGTCGCCCAGGAGAGGGAGGCGGAGGCGCGCGGTGCGCTGGAGCGCCTGGGCGTGGGGGACGTGGTGGACCTGGGGCTGCCCGACGGGCGGCTGGGCCAGGGCGCCGGGCTGGCGACGGTCCTGGCCGACGAGGTGGCACGCTTCGCCCCGGGACTGGTCTATGCGCCGTCGCCCTGGGAGGCCCATCCCGACCACCGGGCGGTATTCGCGGGCCTGGCGGCCGCCGGGTGGGAGGGAGATCTCTCCGACACGGCCTGCCATCTGTATGGCGTCAACAATCCGGTCTGGGCCACCGGGCTCTACGACATCACCGCGCAGACGGCGGCCAAGAACGAGGCCCTGGGCCGTTTCGAGACCCAGGCCGCGCTTCAGCTGGCGTGGCGCTGCGAGTGGGTGGACCGTGCGCGCGCGGTCAACGTGGACATGCCCGGCATCGAGCGGCTGGAGGCGTTCCTGGCCTGCCGGCTGGACGATCTGGCCACGCTCGCCTCGCGGTACGGCGAATTCCAGGCATGGCTGGGGGCCCGGCGGTCGTGAACATGCAGCCGGTGCCCGTGCCGCCCGACCTGGACCCCGGGTCCACGGCGGTCATCTCGACCTGGAACAAGCGCAGCGATGTGCGCGAGAACCTGCTGGCGGTGCGCGCCCAGGAGGTCCCGTTCACGGCGGTGGTGGTGGTCGACAACGCGTCGCACGACGGCACCGCCGACATGATCCGCGGCGAGTTCCCCGAGGTGACGCTGATCGCCTGCGAACACTCGGAAGCCGGCGCCTGCGAGACCTTCAACATGGGGTTCCGGGCCAGCCGTACGGAATTCACAGCGATCCTCGACGACGACATCGTGCTGCCGCCGGACTGGAATCGGCGTCTGCTGGCACGCTTCGCCGAGGAGCCAGACACCACGGGGCTCCTGTCCACACGGATCCTGGAGCCGGGCATGCCGCTCGAATATCGGGAGAGCGAGGCGCTCAACACGGAGCGCTACATGGGCACCTTCCGGGGCTGCGGCACGCTGGCGCGCACCGAGGTTCTGTTTCGCGCCGGCCTCTACGACGAGGTTTTCTTCATCTACGGCAATGAGCGCGACCTGTCCGCCCGGGTGATGAACCTTGGCTACCGGATCAAGCAGGTGCCGGAGGTGACGACCTGGCACAAGACCCCGTTCGGGATCAAGCAGGGCGAGAGGTCGCTCTACTACCACGCGCGCAACTTCCTGCTGTGGGCGATGAAATACGCACCGGCGGCGGAACTGGCGGCGGCGCCGTTCCGGCTCGTCGGGTCGCTGTTCGGGGCCGCCGCCACCGACGCCACGGGAACCATCGGCGTGGGCCGCAGCCTGACAGAGACGCCCGGCGCGGCGTGGATCCTCGTCCGTGCGGTGGGCTCTGCGCTGCGCACCCTGCCGCACTGCCTGCGCCACCGCCAGCCTTGCCGCCACCCCGACTTCGAGATGCCGTGGAAGTGAAGGTCACCCTCGCCGTCATCTGCTGGGAGGGCATGGAGCACCTTTCGCACTGCCTGCCGGCCATGGAGGAGGCGGCGATGGGCTGCGAGGTGTTGGATCGGGTCCTGGTGGACGGCGGGTCGACCGACGGCAGCGCGGCCTGGGTCACCGAGCACTTCCCGGCATGGAGGGTGGTCGACCTGGGCACCAATCTGGGCGCCGGGGGTGCGCGCAACCGCGCGCTCGAGGAGGCCTCCACCGACTGGGTGTTCCTGGCCGACTGCGATGCGGTGCCTCCGAAGGGCGCCGCCGCCGCGCTGCTGGCCACCGCGGACCGCTTTCCCGGTGCGGCGGTGGTCGCGCCCACCTCGGTGTTCTTCGACGACCCGGAGCGTGTCCACTACGACGGCGGCCAGATCCACTATGCGGGTCTGTTCAGCCTGCGGCGCTTCTACGAGTCCGGTGCGCCGCCGGCGGCCGCCCACCCGGGCCCCGAGGCCCACAAGGACGGCGGCTTCGTGTCGGTGGCGGCGCTCTATGACCGCACGACGGTGCTGGGCGTAGGCGGCTTCTGCGAGGAGATGTTCATCCTGTTCGAGGACCTGGACCTGTCGTTCCGGCTGCGCGCGCTGGGCTTCGACGTGGTGAGGGACCCCGGGGTGCGCGTCCTGCACCGCCACGGCAGCGCCGGCATCAGCCACCGCGGCGCCGGCCGTTATCCGAAGCGGCGGATCTTCCTGCACTCTCGGAACCGATGGCTGTTCCTGCTGCGCTGCCTGCGCCTGCGCACCCTGCTGCTGACCCTTCCGGCCCAGCTGATCTACGAGGTCGTGTGGGCTGGATTTGCCGTCCGGTCGGGAGCGCCGGGGGCTTACCTTTCAGGCAAGTTGGACGTGATCAGGCACCTGGGCTCCGTCGCACGCGCCCGCCGCGCCCTGCAGAGGTCGAGGCGCGGGGCTCCGCCAGGCCGCGCCGACCGCGACCTGCTGGTGGGCGGACCTCTGACCTTCGCGCCGCACGTGGCAACGCCCGGCGGCCGCCAGCTGGTGTCGCGAGCCATGGACCACTCGATGAAGGCGTGGTGGCAGCTGGTGGGTGGCGGCTGTGGCTAGTGCGGTCCGCGTCGCAGTGGTGGTCCTGAACTGGAACGGGGGCAACCGGAACCTGGTGTGCCTGGAACACCTGGAGACGGCCCACGTGGACGGCATGGTCGTGTGGTTCGTGGACAACGGATCTGTGGACGGGTCCGCGGATCTGGTCGAGGAGGCATTTCCCAACATGCAGATCATTCGCAACGAGGAGAACCTGGGCTTCTGCGGCGGGTCGAACGTGGGCATGAAGGCGGCCCTGGCCGAGGGGGCCGACTGGGTGCTGCTCCTGAACAACGACGTCTATGTGGACGAGGGCTTCCTTTCGCCGCTCCTGGAGGCGGGCCGGCTGGACGCGGAGGTGGGGGCGATCGGACCCAAAGTGCTGCTGGCAACCGAGCCCGACAAGATCTGGGCGGCCGGCGGATCGGTGGCATGGCGCCAGAACGTGACGCGGCTGCTGGGCCACATGCGCCTCGACGACGGGACCTACGAGGGCACCTTCGAGGTCGACTACGTGCCGGGCTGTACGGTCCTGCTGCGGGCCGATGCGCTTCGCCAGGTAGGCATGCTGGATCCGACCTATTTTCTCTACATGGAAGACGTGGACCTGGGCGTCCGTCTGAAACTGGCCGGCTGGAAGAACCTGTATGTGGGATCCGGCCGCGTCTACCACGAGATGAGCAAGTCCACCGGAGGCGGCTACTCCACGGTCCGCAAGTACGCCAACGCGGTGAATTCGGTCCATTTCCTGCGTCGCTACGGGGGCGCGCGGGCCTGGGCCGGCTTCCTGTTCTTCGATGTGCTGGGCCTGGGGTGGGCCTGGCTGCGCGAGGTGCTTTTGGGACGCAACCCGCGGGGGGCGCGCATGAAGGCGCGGGGGCTCGTCGACGGTCTCCGGGGCAGGCACGTTACTCGCGAAACGGTCGAGGCCCTGCTGGGCTGAGGAGCGGGCGTGCGGATCCTCCATCTGGTGCACCGCTGGCTGCCGGCCCACCGGGCCGGGGTCGAGAACTACGTGGCGGCGCTGGCGACGGCCCAGGCGGCGGCCGGCTGTGAGGTGGCCGTGTGCACGGCGTTGAAGGACGTCGCCCGGCCGGACGGCGAGCTGGAGGAGACGGGGGTCGAGGGGATCCGCACCTTCCAGATCGTCAACAACCTGGTCCACGACGATTTTCGCGAGACCTGGGACCATCCAGGGATCGGCGCCCGGATGGCGGAGACGGTGGCGCGCTTCGAGCCGGACGCGCTCCACGTCCACCAGTTGATGAACCTCTCGGCGGCGCACCTGCCGGGCCTGGGCGTCCCGGCGGTCATGAGCCTCCACGACTTCTGGCTTTCGTGCCCCCGGTTCGGCCACCGCTTCCACCCGCGCGGCGAGATCTGCGTGGAGATCTCGGGCGAGCGCTGCGGAGGCTGCATGGCGCGCACCGCCTGGTCCCAACCGGGGATGGAGCGGGCGGCGGCGCCCATCGTTTCGGGCCTGGCCCGGGCGGGCCTGGACGTGTCCGGGCCTTTGAGCCGCGCGGCGCGGCGCCTGCGCAGCGGCGAATCGGCCTTCGAGCAGCCGCCGGAGGAGGAATGGCGCCGGGTGGCGGAGGCGCTGGCGGAACGCGATGCCGCCCTGCGGACAGAAGTCGTGCCCGCAATCCACTCCTTCCTGGCCGCGTCCCGGTTCGTCGGCGACAAACTGGTCGAGTGGGGCCTGCCCCGCGACCGGGTGCGAGTTCACCGGACCGGCGTCGAGACGGCGCGCTTCGCCGAGCCAACGCACCGCGCGCCAGAGGGCCTGCGAGCCGGTTTCCTGGGCACCCTGGCCGCGCACAAGGGCGCCGGACTCCTGCTGGAGGCCTGGGGCAAGGCCGACCTGGGCGAATGCGACGCCACGCTGGAGATCCGGGGCGACGCCAGCCACCACCCCGGCCTGGCGGCGGATCTGGGCCGCGCCGCCCGCGACTGCGGGGCGACGCTGGAGGCCGCGCTGGGCCGCGACGAGGTCCCCGGCTGGCTGGCGGGCCTGGACCTGCTGGTGGTGCCGAGCCTTTGGTGGGAGAACGCGCCGTTCGTGGTGCTGGAGGCCCAGGCCGCAGGCACGCCTGTGCTGGTGGCCGGCACCGGCGGCATGCCGGAACTGGTCGAGGAGGGTCGCGACGGCTGGGTGTTCAAGGTGGGCGACGCGGCCGACCTTGCGACCCACCTGGAGCGGCTTGCTGCGGACCCGGCCCTGCTGGCAGCGTGCCGGGCGCACGAGACACCGGTGGTGGACATCGCCGAGGACGCCGCCGCGTGCTTGGGGCTCTACGCCGAGGCGGTGCAATGAAGGTCATGCAGGTCGTGCACGGGGCGCCCCCTGAGTGCGTCGGCGGCACCGAGTACTACGTCCAGGCGCTGGGCAGCGAGGCCCGCGCGGCTGGCTGGGAGACGGTGACCGTGGCGGGCAGCCACGACTGGGGCGACGAGCTCCGGGTCAGCCGCGCGACCGAGGACGGGGAGCGTGTGGTCCGCATCCATCGCGCCGACCTCTACTTCGACCGCTGGGAGAAGCATTTCTGTGCGGAGGCGTCGGACGCGTTTGCAGCCGTCCTGGCCGAGGAGGCACCGGACGTGGTCCACGTGCACCACTGGATCCGGCTGTCCAGCGACCTGCTGGAGCGCTGCGGCGAGGCGGGGATCCCGGCGGTCGCCACCCTCCACGATACCTGGGCGACCTGCCTGGCCTGCTTCCGGGTGCGGGGCGAGGAGCAGGCGGCCTGCGAGGCGCCCCTGGCGGACGAGCCGTGCGTGGCGGCCTGCGGCGAGACCGAACCCTGGTGGGGGGGCGAAGAATCGCGGCGCGGCCTGGCCCTGTTCCGCGGCGCGATGCAGGCGGAGTGGGACCGGGCGGCCCACCTGATCACGCCGAGCGGAACCCACGCCGACCTGCTGGCACGGGTCACGGGGCGCGAACGGTCGGGCTTCACAGTCTTGCCCCATGCGCCGTTCCGGCGGGTCGCCCCGGCCGACCGCCAGAGCGGGCGCGGCCCGCTGCACATCGGCTGCTGGGGATCCGTTTATCCGCTGAAGGGCACCCATGTGCTGATCGATGCGCTGGCGCGCATGCAGCACGCGGACCAGGTGCGTGTCAGCGTGCTGGGCGAGGCGGTGGTCGAGGGCTACGGCGAGCAGGTGCGCGCGGCCGCTGCCGGGCTGCCGGTGACCTTCCGCGAGTCCTTCCAGGCGAGCGACCTGGAGGCGGCCGGATTCGACATCGCGGTGTTGCCGAGCCTGTGCCTGGAGTCGCACTCCTTCCTGCTGGACGAGGCCTGGATGCTGGGCTGTGCGGTGGTGGCCAGCGACGCCGGCGCCCTGGGCGCGCGCGTGCGAGAGGCCGGGCCGGACGCTGGTGTCGTGTTTGCGCGAGGTGACGCTGCGGCCCTGGCGGCCGCGCTGGATGCGCTGGTGGCCGACCCCGCACGGGTGGCCGCCCTGCGGGCGGCCGCGCCGGTGCTGCCGCTGTTCAGCGATCACGCCGCGGAAGTCCGAGGGCTCTGGGAGCGCGCCGCGACGGCCGGGCCGGCGCCGCAGACCGCAGGCCTCGACCGCGCGGAGCTCGCAGAACTGTTCGACCGGGCCGAGGCCCGCTACCGGGTGAGCGGGTGAAGGTCGTCCAGGTCGTCCACGACTTCCTGCCGAACCATCCCGGCGGGACCGAGATCCATGCATGGCAGTTGAGCCGCGCTCTCATGGCGCGGGGCGTCGAGGTCACCGTGCTGGCGACCGAACGGAGCGAGGACGAGGAGCAGGGCAGCCACCGCGACTTCGAGGTGGGGGGCGTCCCGGTGCGAGAGGTGGTCTGGAACGACGCGTTCAGCGATTTCGCCGAACGCGAACGCGAGCCGGTCACCGGCGAGGCGCTCAGCGCCGCGCTCGCGGACCTGGCACCCGACGTGGTCCACTTCCACCACACCGCCCACTGGGGCGCCGACGCCCTGCGCCGTGCCCAGGAGTCGGGCGCGGCGGTCATCGCCACGCTCCACGACTACTACGCGCTGTGCCTGCGCTCGACGTTCCTGCAGCCGGGCGGGGTGCGATGTGACACCGCGGTGCCGTCCGTGTGCGCCTCGTGCATTCCCCCGTGGCCGGTGGAGCCGACCCGCTACGGGCTGGAGGAGGGCCAGGAGAAGGCCGCCCGGGTATCGGCTGTCGGGGCACGCCAGGGGTTCACGCTGGCCGCGCTGGACCACGCGGACCTGCTGATCAGCCCGAGCCGGACGCTGCGAGACGTCTATGCGGTTCACGGCGTGTCTCGCGACCGGGTCGCCGTCGTGCCCCACGGCCTGCCGCCGGCGGTCGAATCGGAGGGCATCGCGCCGCGGCCGGACGGCGACCGGCTGGTCTGCGGCTTCCTGGGCCTGATCAACGAGCCCAAGGGGGCCGACCTGCTGGTCCGGGCCTTCCAGGACCCCGCCCTGGCGGCTGTTGCGCGCTGCGAAATGTGGGGCGTGGTGGACTGGTTCCCGGACTACGTGGCCTCGCTTGTCGAACTAGGGGCTGGAGGTCCGGCGGTGGCCAGCGGCTCGGAGGAGGACACGGTCGCGCTGATGGGGCCCTACGAACCCGACCAGGCGTCTGCCGTCCTGGCGCGCTTCGACCTGCTGGTCATCCCCTCGATCTGGCTGGAAAACGCGCCGCTGACGATCCTGGAGGCCTACCGCTCCGGGCTGCCGGTCGTGGCCAGCGACCTGGGCGGCATGGCGGAGTCGGTCGAGGACGGCCGGTCCGGCTGGACCTTCGCCGTCGGCGACGCCGGTGCGCTGGGCGCCCTGCTGGCGCGGCTCGCTGATGACCGCGACGAGGTGGCGCGCTGCTCGGCCGGAGTCCCGGCGGTCCGGTCGATGGACGATCTGGCGGCGGAGATCGAGGATCTGTACGGGGACCTGGTGGCTCCGTGAGGATCCTGATGGTCACGCCGTTCAGCGCGCCGGAGTCGGTGGGAGGCGTCCAGGTCCATGTCGCGGGGCTGATGCGCGCGTTCCGGGACCGCGGCCACGACGTGGCGCTGGCGACCCGCACCACCGACGAGGCGGTGGCAGAGGGTGAGGGGGTGGAGCGCGAGTGGGAGGGATTCGATGTCCACGCGATGGCCTACCGCTTCGGCGACTGCGACAGGTTCGAGCGGATCTGGTCCTCGCCGATGTGGGAGGCTTGGTTCGGCGACCTGCTGGGCCGGGTCCGCCCGGACCTGGTCCATTTCCATCACCTGACGTGCCTGTCCACCGGCCTGCCGGAGGTGGCCCGCTCGCGCGGCGCCGCCACCGTGATGACACTGCACGACTACTGGATGGGCTGCCCGCGCGGCCAGCGGCTGCGCGCCGACCTCGATCCCTGCGAGGCTCCGTCACCGCAGCGCTGCGCGCCGTGCCTGGCGCAGATGTGGCCCTTCTTTCCGCGCGAGGTGGGCCAGGGCGAAGCGGAGGTCATGCGGTGGCTGGAGGCGGCCGGTCGCGTGCTGCGCGGCATGGACGCCCTGGTGACCCCTTCCGCCCACATGGCCTCCTCGTTCACCGGCATTGGGGTGGGCGCTGAGCGCTTCCATGTGGTGCCCGTCGGCATCGACCCCGCGCCATTCAAGGGCCTGCTCCACAGGTCCGGCCCACGCATCCGCATTGGCGTCATGGGCAGCGTGATCCCCTCGAAGGGCATCCACGTGCTGCTCGACGCTGCCCGGCAGCTGGATCCCGTCCGGACCGAGATCCGCATCCACGGCGAGGCCACGCCGTGGCACCAGGACCAGGACTACGGAGATCGGCTGCGCGCCCAGGTGGAGCCGGACGGCCCGCTGGTCCGTTTCCTGGGTCGCTTTCCCGAAGACGGGGCGGCCGATGTGCTTGCCGGACTGGACGTGCTGGTCGTGCCCTCGATCTGGCCCGAGGCCTTCGGCATGACGATCCGCGAGGCCTGGCTGGCCGGCGTGCCGGTTGTGGCGTCGCGCACCGGTGCCCTCGCGGAGGGCATCGAGGACGGGGTCGACGGGCTGCTGTTCACGCCCGGCGACGCCGACGACCTGGCCCGCTGCCTGCAGCGGCTGACAGACGACGCCCGGCTCCGCTACCGTCTGGCCCGGGCGCCCAAGCAGGTGGCAGCGCCGGACGAGACCGCCGACGCGCTCGAGTCCGTCTACGCAGCCGCCGCTGCCCACACCCCCCGATGAGCGACGACTGGCGGATCCCCAAGCGTGCCGCCGACTGCGCGGCCTGCGGTCGTGGCTTCAGCGACGACCAGGCCGTCATCTCCGCCCTCGCGGTGGGCGAGGGCGAGGAGGGGCCGGTCCTGGAGCGGGCCGACACCTGCGAGGCGTGCCACGCCGACCGCAGCCCCGAGCCCGCCCTGTGGTGGCGCGGCCAATGGTCCACCGAGGCGCGCAAGGGACCGGTGCTGGACCTGGAGGCGGTCACGGCTGCCTTCCACGGGCTGGAGGACGGCAGCGAACAGGCCGATCTGCGGGCGCTGCTGGCGCTGATCCTGCTGCGCAAGCGGGCGCTGCGCCTGGTCGAGATCCGCGGCGACGTCCTGGTCGTCGCGCGGCCCCGCAAGCGCGAGCGCATCACGCTCACCGTCCCCGACCTCACGCCCGAGAAGCTGGACGAGCTCCGCTCGCGGCTGGGCGAGGTCGTCGAAGACCCCACTTCCTAGTTCGCCGAACCCTGGACAGGGGAAAACCACCGTTGGGGGCCGAAGGTCTGCGGATTTTTGGGTGGTGGGAAGTGGGCGTCAGGTGGTAGAAAGTGGTACAGAGTGGTAGACCATGTTCGCCGGCGAATCCGATCACACGCTGGACGCCAAGCACCGTCTTGCCGTCCCGAGACGCGTCCTGGACGCGGTGGCGCCGGACGAGCGCACCGAGATGGCCTTGGCGCGCGGAACGCAGGGATGCCTGTTCCTGTACACGCGCTCCCTCTACCGGCTGGTGGAGCAGGGAATCACGCCCAGCCTGCTGGGGACCGGGGACGAGGGGCGCCTGGAGCGGGCCTTTTATTCGAGCGTGCATTGGGCCTCGGTCGACAAGACGGGGCGGCTGACGATCCCCGGGCGATTGCTCGAGCACGCGGGGATCGACCGGGAAGTGACGGTGGTGGGGCTGCCCAACCGCATCGAACTCTGGTCCACGGATGCCTGGCGCGCCTACATCACGCCGGCGCTCGAGGACTACGACGAACTGGCGCGCCGCATGCGCGCCGTCAGGCCGGACGCCGAATAGCGCCGTGGCCGCCCACGTGCCCGTCCTCGGTCCCCGCGTACTCGAGGCACTGGCGCCGCGGGACGGGGCCGTGCTGCTGGATGCGACCGTCGGTGCGGGAGGCCACAGCGCGCTGTGGCTCGAGGCGAGTGCGCCGGAGGGCCGCGTGATCGCCGTCGACCGCGATCCCCGATCGCTGGACCTGGCCGGCGACAGCCTGAAGTCGTTCGGCGACCGCGTATCGTTCCACAACCTGCCTTTCTCGCGGCTGGACGAGGTGCTGGGCGGCAAGCCCGTCGACGCGCTGCTGGCCGACCTGGGCGTTGCCAGCATGCAGCTGGACGAGCCCGAACGCGGCTTCGCGATCCGCCACGACGGACCGCTGGACATGCGCATGGGCGCGGACGGGGCGACCGCCGCTGACCTGGTCAACTCGATGGACGAGAACGACCTGGCGGACCTGATCTACCGCGAGGGCGACGAGCACCGCTCGCGACGCATCGCGCGCGCCATCGTGGCAGGGCGGCCGATGGAGAGGACCGGTGAGCTGGCCGATTGCGTGGCTCGGGCGACTGGTGGCCGTTCCGGACGGCTGCACCCCGCCACCAAGACATTCCAGGCCCTGCGCCGCGCCGTGAACGACGAGACCGGTGAACTCGCCGCACTGCTGGCCAAGGGGCCGGCGGCCCTGTTGCCCGGCGGGCGAATGGTGGTGCTGGCCTTCCATTCCCTGGAGGACAGGCCGGTGAAGAACGCGTTCCGCGACCTGGGCCGCGAGGACGGCTGGCGAAACCTGACGAAGAAGGCGGTCCAGGCGGACCGCGCCGAGACGGCCGACAACAGGCGGGCGCGCAGCGTCCGGATGAGGGTGCTGGAGCGCGTGTCGTGAAGGAAGACGCAGCAGCCCGGTCCCAGGGATGGGCCTTCCTGCTGGGCTGCGCGCTGTGCGCCGCCTTTACCACGACGGCGATCCTCCGCAACCAGACCCTGCTGCACCAGATCGGACTCAACAGGGCGCTGGACGCAGGGCGCCGCCTGGAGGCGCGCCGCGACGAACTGGCGGCCAACGTGAGGGTGCTGGCGGCCCCCGCCAGGCTGGACACGCAGCCGGGGCAAGGGACTGAATGAGCAGGCGCGGTCCCGGCGGTTCCCTGGTCCCCGGACCCGGGGTGCGGCCGATGGGGCCGGCGCTCCTGCTTTCAGCAGTCTTCCTGGTCCTCGGGGGTCGGCTGTTCCAGGTCCAGGTGCTCCAGGCAGCTGAGCGCGGCGGCCGGGTCGACCGGTTGACCACCAAGGAGCGGATCCTGGCGCCCAACCGCGGCAGCCTCCTGGACCGGACCGGCGTGGTCCTCGCCTCCTCGCGGACCGCCGAGAGGGTGGCGGTCGATCCGGCCAACCTGAGGGCCACGCTGGGAAGACGCGGCGTCAGCCTGGGCGATTTCGTCGAGGCGGCGGCCGACCTGCTGGAAGTGTCCGAGGCCGAAGTGGTGGAGCGCATCGCCGGAACCGGCCACTACCGGATCCTGGCCGCCGAGGTCACGGCCCGGCAGAGCGCCTCGCTGCGGCAGCTCCACCGTGACTGGCGGCTGGGCATGACCATGAGCTTTGAGCCGGTCCATGTGCGCTCCTATCCCCAGGGCAGGGAAGGGGCGCAACTGATCGGTTTCTTCGGCGCGGCGACGCGTCGGGACGCGGACGGGCGGACGGAGACGTCCTGGGAGGGGCGGTCCGGCATCGAGCGCGAACTCGAGGCGGACCTCTCCGGCCATCCGGGAAGCCTGGGCTGGACGGTGGTTGGTTCCCGGGTCGCGGGCACCGGCGTCTTCCGGCCCGGGCGCGTCCATTCCGCCAGCGACGGTGCGGACGTCCGGTTGACGGTGGACCGCCGGATCAACCACGCCGCGGCCAAGGCGCTGGATGCGGTCCAGCGCGAGTTCGACCCCGCCTGGGCCTCGATCGTGATGATCGACCCGCGCGACGGCCGGATCCTCGCCAGCCACGCCACGCCGTCCTTCGACCCCAACCGCTACGAGTCCTTCTTCGACCCCGACCACGACGTCTACAGCGATCCGGCCGTGGCATCACTCTTCACGCCCGGGTCGGTGATGAAGCCGTTCGTCCTGGCGGCCGCGCTCCAGGAGGGGGTGGTCGGAGTCGACGAGCAGATCGACTGCGAGGGAGGCCGATGGATGCCGCCCGGACGCAGCCAGGCGATCATCGACGTCCACGCCTTCGATCGGCTCCCCGCACGAGACGTGGTAGTGGAGTCTTCGAACATCGGCGCCGCCAAGATCGGCCTGCGGCTGGGCCCCGAACTGCTGCAGGGATGGCTGAACCGATTCGAGCTGGGCAGCAGGACCGGAATCGGCTCATCCGCCGAGGTGCGTGCGCAGATCCCCTCTGCAGAGCGCTGGCGCGGACGCGAGGGCACCGCCTGGACCGTCCCGTCCGTGTCGTTCGGCTACCAGGTCGCGCTCACGCCGCTGCGGCTGGCCGCCTCCTTCGCCCCCCTGGTCAACGGTGGGTGGTCGGTGGAGCCACGCGCTGTCGAATCGGTGGAGAACGGCGCGCGCGGACCCGGCACTGCCGAGCGCCGTCGGATCCTGGATCCACAGGTGGCAATGGCCGTGCGCCAGGCGCTGGTGGATGTGTGCCAACGCGGCACCGCAGCGCGGATCGTGCCGGAGGGCCTCACCATGGGCGGCAAGACCGGGACCGCCGTCCGGCTGGGCCGGGCGGACGGTGGCTATACGGCCACCTTCGTGGGATTCGCACCGGCGGACGCGCCTCGGTACCTTTGTGTCGCGGTGGTGGACCGACCTCAGGGCGGGAGGCATTTCGGTTCCCAGGTCGCGGCGCCTGCGGCAGCGGCGGTCCTGGAGGCTGCAATGGCCTTGGAGGCGCAGTGAGGATGCGCCTGAGCGAGCTGGCGGAAGTGCTGGCCCGGCTGGGGGTGCGCCCGAAGGGCGGCCACGGGGGTGACCCGGAGATCACAGGCCTGGCGCTCGATTCACGCGAGGTCCGGGACGGTGACGTCTTCGTCGCGATTGACGGGACGGCCGAGGACGGGGCCTCCTACGTGCCCGAGGCGGTCAAGAGGGGCGCAGTGGCGGTGGTTTGCGAGAACGACCTGGCGGCGCTGCAGGTGCCGCGACTGGTGGTGGGCAACGCACGCATGGCCGCGGCCGAGGCCGCGGCTGCCTTCTACGGCCATCCGTCCCGGGAGCTCTACTGCTGCGGCATCACAGGCACCAACGGCAAGACCACCACGGCCGCGCTGCTCCACTCCATCCTGGTAGCCGACGGCCGCGAGACCGGCGTGGTCGGGACCATTGGCATCTCGATGCCGGGCTTCGATCTGCCCTCGGACCGCACTACCCCCGACGCCATCACCCTGCAGGGGCGCCTGCGCCAGATGGTGGACCGGGGCGCGACCGACTGCGTCATGGAGGTCTCATCGCATGCACTGTGCCAGGCGCGGGTCCACGGCGTGCAGTTCGAGACCGCGGTGTTCACCAACCTCTCGCCCGAACACCTCGACTATCACGGCGACATGGGTGCCTACGCGGACGCCAAGGCGCAGCTGTTCGCGGGTCTCGACGAGGGTGCCACCGCGGTCCTGAATGCCGAGGACCCGGCCTCCGCGAGGATGCGGGCGGTTTCGGTGGCGCGCGCCCTGACCTACGCCCTGGACGCCCCGGCCGACATCTCCGCCCGCATCTCGGAGAAGACCGCAGAGGGCACTCGCTTCACGATCCGGCTGACGCGGAGCCGGGCGCTTGATGTCGACGGCGAGATTCCTGTCTCGCTGGCGATGATCGGGCGGCACAACGTGGCCAACGCGCTGGCTGCAACCGGGGCCGCTCTGGCCATGGGCATCTCCCCCGAGGCAGTGGGGCGCGGGCTCGGCGCGGCACAGCCGGTGCGCGGCCGACTGGAACAAGTCGCGGCCGACGCTCCGTTCGGGATCTATGTGGACTACGCCCATACAGACGACGCTCTTGCCGCGGTCCTGGGCGCTCTTCGCCCGCTGACCAGCGGCCGTCTCATCTGCGTGTTCGGGTGCGGCGGCGACCGCGACCGGGCCAAGCGGCCCCGTATGGGCCGGGTGGCCGGCGACGGGGCGGACAGGGCGGTGCTGACCAGCGACAATCCGCGCTCCGAGGACCCGGACGCGATCATCGCGGAGGTGGCAGCGGGGGTGGAATCCGGCCGGGACCGGCTGGTGGTCGAGCCCGACCGGCGTACGGCCATCCGGCTTGCGCTGGAGATGGCCGATCCCGGCGACGTCGTCCTGATCGCCGGCAAGGGCCACGAGACCGGCCAGATCATCGGTGACGAACAGCTTCCGTTCGACGACGCACGGGTGGCCCTTGAAACGTGGAAGGAGATCAACAGTGCAGGCCTCCGCGTCTGAGATCGCCTCCTGGACCGGGGGGGCGGTCATGGCCGGCGACGGGGCGACCCGCGTCACCGGCTTCTCCACCGACACGCGCACTCTCCAGACCGGCCAGGCCTACGTGGCGCTTGACGGACCGCACTTCCGCGGCGCGGAGTATGCCCCCCTTGCGGTGGTGTCGGGGGCCCCAGTGGTCGTGGTGCCGGAAGGGTCCTGGGGAATCGAGGCCGACGGCGCTGCGGTGGTGGCGGTGGCCGATGCACGGGCTGCCCTGAGGGCCCTTGGCGCGGCGGCGCGCGAAGCCCACACGGGCCCCGTGGTCGGCATCACCGGGTCGTGCGGCAAGACCTCCACGAAGGACACGCTGGCCGCCCTGCTGGGCGACTCGATCCGGGCCGTGTCCAGCCCCAAGTCCTACAACAACGACATCGGCGTGCCGCTGACCCTGCTCATGGCGGAGCCGGAGACGGAGGCCCTGGTCCTGGAGATCGGGTCCAACCACCCCGGCGAGATCGCGGCGCTGTGCGAGGTGGCCCGGCCTACCTGCGGGGTCGTGACCAACATCTTCCGCGCCCACCTGGAGGGATTCGGCTCACTGGACGGAGTGGCTGAGGAGAAGGGCGCGCTGGTCGAGGCGGTGGACCCCGGAGGTTTCGTGGTCCTCAACGCCGACTGTCCCCGCACGGTGGCCCTGGCGGAGCGTGCCGCGGCTGAAGTGGTGTGGGTGGGACTGGACGAAGACGCGGACGTGTTCGCGACCGATCTGCACTCCTCGCCGGCAGGCACCACCTTCCGGCTGGACGGCAGCCAGGAGGTCACCTTGCCTCTGCAGGGGACCCACTCGGTCGTGAACCTGCTGATGGCCCTGGCCGTCGCGGAACGACTGGGGGTAGAGCGCGGGGACGCCCTGGACCGGGTCCGCGAACTGGAGCCCTCCCAGGGAAGGCTCGAATCCAAGCGGTTCGGCGCGTTGCAGGTGGTGGACGACACATACAACTCGAATCCCGCGTCGGCCGAGGCCGCGGTCCGTGTGCTCGCGGGCATGGCGGGGCCGGGCGCCAAGGTGCTGGTCCTGGGCGACATGCTGGAACTGGGCGAACAGGCCGAGGATCTCCATGCTCGCGTCGGGCGCGCGGCGGGGGCCGCCAGGATCGACCGGGTGATCGCGGTCGGATCGTTTGCGGACGATGTGGTGGCCGGGGCAGTCGAGGCGGGCATGGCCGCTGAGGACTGCACTGCTTATGGCACCGTGGCCGAACTCGGCGACGAGCTGCCCGGACTGCTGCAGAGCGGCGACTCGGTGCTCCTGAAGGGCAGCCGCGGGATAGGGCTGGAGAGGATGGTGGACCTCCTGGCCGAGGCGTTCGGCGAGGCATCGGCGTGATCGCCTGGCTGGCCGGCCAGTTCGATGGTCTGCGGGCCCTGGACGCCATCACGGTCCGGGCCGCCCTGGCCGGGATGGCCGGCTGCGGGGCCTGGCTGCTGTTCGGCCGGCGCTTCGTCAACCGGCTGGCGGCGGGGGGTGTGGGGGAGAAGACGCTAGAGACCGACGCCGAGCTGCTGCGCGACCGGGACGATGTGGCGGCCAAGAGCGGGACGCCCACAATGGGCGGGCTGCTGATCATCGGCGCGACCGTCGCGGCGACGCTTCTGTTCGGCGATCTGGCCAATCCGTGGGTTCGGATGGGCATGGGGCTCCTGGTCGTGCTGGCCTTCGCCGGGGCGCTGGACGACCGGTCCAAGCTGGCCGGGGGCGGTGGGCTGTCGCGCGGCGCCAAGTGGGCCTGGACGATGGCTGCGGGCGGCGCGGCAGCGGGGCTGGTGGTCTGGCTGGGGCCGGCGTTCGAGGCGCCTGAGACCCGTCAGATCGTGTTCCCCTTCGTGCGCGGCCTCACCTGGGACGGGGCGGCGTGGGGCGTGGCGGGTCTGGTGCTGGTGGCGGGCTTCGGCGCGCTCGTCATTGTCGCCTGTGCCAATGCGGTGAACATCGTCGACGGGATGGACGGGCTGGCGGGCGGGCTGGCGTTGATGGCCACCGCCGGCATGACCCTGAACACCTACCTGTGCGGGCACGCGAAGCTGGCCGATTACCTGGGCATCGTGCACGTGTCGCACTCCGGTGAATTGACGGTCATGGGAGCCGCGCTGGCGGGCTCGCTGCTGGGCTTTCTCTGGTTCAACTGCCATCCCGCCGAGGTGTTCATGGGGGATGTGGGCTCGCTGCCGGCGGGCGGCTTCCTGGGCTACATGGCCGTGGTCACGCGGCTGGAACTCCTGCTTCCGGTCATCGGTGCGGTGTTCGTCTACATGACGCTCTCCTCGCTGGTCCAGACCGCCACTTTCAAGGCCACCGGCAAACGGGTGCTGCCGATTGCGCCGCTGCACCACGCGTGGCAGCTGCGCGGATACGCCGAACAGCAGATCGTCGTCCGGCTGTGGATCCTGGGAGCGGTCTGTTCGGTCGCCAGCCTGGCCATGCTGAAGGTGGACGGATGAAGGCCCTCTGGCGCCGCTACATCCACCCGTCGGAAGGGGTCGATGCCGCCGAGCGGCTGTTCTTCGCCGTGCTGGCGCTGATCGGGATCGGGATCGTGGCCGCTGCGTCGGCCAGTCCGCCGGGCCAGGCAGGCGGCGCGGCAACGCAGCAGGCGATGCACGCCGCCCTGGGCGTCTTCTGCTTCCTTGCCGCCCGCCGGGTTCCCACCGCCTGGCTGCGGAGGGTGACCCCGGTTCTCTACGGCGTGGGACTGGTGGGTCTCCTGCTGGTCTTCGTTCCGGGCATCGGACGCGAGCTCTACGGCGGAAAGCGATGGATCGCCATCGGCGGCTTCTCCCTCCAGCCCTCCGAACCGATGAAGGTCGCGATGATCCTGATGGTGGCGGATTTCCTGGCGGCCCGCGCGCGCGATGTGCAGTCCTTCAAGAAGGTGGTGCTGCCGGTGTTCGCCCTGGCGGCGGTGCCTGGTGCGCTCATCGTGATCGAACCGGACCTCAAGGGCGCGCTGATCCTGTTCGTGCTCGCCAGCTTCCTGGTGATCTCGGCCGGCGGCCGGCGCAGCCACATCGTGGCCTTGGGCGTGGGCGTCCTGGGCCTCACCGCGCTGGCGGTGGCGGCGGGTCTGCTCCCCCACGTCGGGGGCCGGCTGTCCTTCGTAGACGAGCCCTCGATGCAGGTGACGCGTTCCCTGGACGCGCTGGGGTCGGGAGGCTGGGCCGGAGCGGGGCTGGGCGAGGGACGGATGAAGCTGGGCTACATTCCGTTCTGGCGCAACGACTTCATTTTCACGATTGTGGGCGAGGAAGGCGGCTTCCTGGGAAGCCTGGCCGTCCTCGGCCTTTATGTGCTCGTTCTCATGCAGGGGCTGAAGGCCATGTATGCGTGCCGGGACATGTTCGGGGCCCTCCTGGTCCTGGGCGTGGTGAGCCTGGTGACGATGCAGGCGGCCATCAACCTGTGCGTGGTGACGGGTCTGGTGCCACCGACGGGGATCACCCTTCCCTTCCTGTCGGCCGGCGGCACATCCATGGTGACACTCATGACCGGCCTCGGGCTGGCCGTCGGCGCCGTGCGCCGCGTCCCGCGCCCTGGCCAAGGAGACCCGAAATGGGAAACCTCGAACGCTACGGACTTTGCGCCCTCGTCTTCGTGACCACGATGGGCCTGGCGGTCTCCATCTGGGGTCCCTCCGGGGAGCCCGGACGCCTGGAGCCCACGACCCGCCTGGCGGCGGCTCCGCCGCGGGCGGCGGATGCCGCCCCGCTGACCCGGCCGAAGCGGGATGCCACGCCGCGCCGCAAGAGCATCGATGAGCTGTTCCAGCCTGTGGTCCAGACCCAACGTAAGGAGAATCTGGACGTGGCGCCCGCGGCCGCTTCAGCGACGCGCGAGACTGCCTCGTCCGGACGCCGCACCCATGTGGTCGCGGCGGGCGAGACGCTGGGCGGCATCGCATTGACACTGATGGGGTCTTCGCACCACTGGGAAGCCATCAGCGCCGCCAACGGCGACCTGGATCCGACCGCGCTGCAGGTGGGCCAGCGACTTGTGATCCCTGCGCTCAACCGCAAGACGGGCAAGCCGGTCCCCGCCGTCCTGAAGGCCGCTGCGGGCACGATCGTGACAGTGAGGGACGGGGATTCGCTGAGTGCCATCGCGAAGCGCGAGCTGGGCGACGTGAACCGGTGGCAGGACATCTTCGACGCGAACCGGGACGTGCTGAACGACCCGGGAGCGCTCCAGATCGGCATGCGGCTCAGGATGCCGTAGCCGGTCCCTAAACCTCTTCTGGCGGTGGCCCCCTACCGTCACACTTCCCACACATGAAGGCGATCCTTGCAGGGGGCGGGACGGGTGGACACCTGGTCCCGGCGATCGCCTTGGCGCGTGCCCTCTGCGCCCGCGGCGATCAGGCGAGCCTGCTGGTCGCGGGGCGACCCGTGGAGGGCTCCTTCCTGGAGCCGGCGGAGGACATCGATGCCGTCGCGCTGCCCCTCGAGCGGGGCGGCCAGGCGGGCGGGCCGCTGGGGCGGGCCGTCGGGGCATTGCGGTCCGTGCGTGCGGCGCGGCGGGCGATGGAGGGACCGCCCAGGGCCGACATCGTGGTCGGGTTCGGGGGGTTGGCCACCGTGCCGGCAGCGCTGGCGTCGGGGTTCGCGAACCTGCCTCTGGTCCTGCACGAGGCGAACGCGGTGCCGGGACGCGCGGTGCGGCTGTTTGCTCGCAAGGCCGCTGCGGTCGCCTGTGCATTCCCGGACGCCGCCTGGACCCTGCCCCACCAGGTGAGCGCCCAAACGACGGGCATGCCGCTGGATGCGGCGTTTTCTTCACTGCCCATCCGGGCAGCGGCGCGCGCCGTGTTTGACCTGCCGGCAGACGGCCCGTGCCTGCTGGTGGTGGGAGGCAGCCAGGGTGCTCGAGCGCTGAACACCTTCGTCGAGACGCATGTTCGCGAGTGGACCGGACGCGGCATCCACGTCCTGCATGCGGCGGGCTTGCCGGCCGACAACGCCCGACCAAAGGGACCGCGTCCGTCGTCGGACGGTGGCCGCTGGGTGCGGCTGCCGTTCATCGAGGACATGGCCGCTGCCTGGGCGTCGGCGGATGTCGCCCTTTGCCGGGGCGGCGCAGTCACGGTGGCGGAGGCGGCGGCCACGGCCACCCCTGCCCTGTTCGTTCCCTACCCGCACCACAAGGACCGTCAACAGGCGAAAAACGCCGCGTGCTTGGGGGACGGCGCCCTGGTCTGCGAGGAAGCCGACCTGGATGATTCCTGGGCGGCCCGCATCGCCGATCTGGCCGCCGACGAGCGTTCCCGGAGGCCTCTGGTGGCGGTCCTGGGCGAGATCGGTCGCACCGACGGCACCCTGGCCCTGCTCGAGGTCCTTGACGAGGTGCTGACCGGGGCGTGATTCGGGGGCCCCTGAGACCCTAGACTCCCGCCATGCGCTGGTCGTGGAGGGTCGTATCGACGGGTGTCCTTCTGGGTGGATGCGGCGGACCGTCGCTGGACACGGCGGACCCGGCCGAGCTCTGGCGGCTGGCCAGCCGCGCGGTAGCCGTGACCGAGCAGCATCGCTTCGCGGATGCTGAGAATGCCTGGCGTGCCGTCCTGGTATTGGCCCCGGACTGGACCACTGCCCGAATCAACCTTGGCATCGCGACGCTGAACCGCTCGGGCGGCGAGGAGGACGCGCGCAGCGTCTTCGAGAATGTGCTGGGTGACGACGCCGGCAGCCCCTGGGCCCACTACTGCCTGGGGCTGCTGGACGCGCGCGCCAACAGTCCAGCCAGCGCCCAGGCCCATTTCGAAGCGGTGCTGGTCATGGATCCGGGGGATCCCGACACGCTGGACCGGCTAGGCATGCTGCATGCGCAGGCCGGGCGGCCCGGCGAAGCGGTCGCCTCGTTCCGTGCCGCGCTGGCCGGCAACCCGGCGCTGCTGTCGTCACTCTACGGACTGGCCCAGGCGCTGGGGGCCACCGGCGACGCGGGCGGACGCGACCGGACGATGGCGGAGTTCCTTGCGCTGCGCGAATCGGGTGGCGTCGAGCGCGGGCTGGTCTACGGCAAGATGGGCTTCTACGCGGACGTGATCCGCGACTTCGGGATCGAGGCACCGCCTGGCGAGCCGGCGGCGGCCGCTCTGACGGTGGGGCTTCGCGACGTCAGCGACTCCGCCGGGCTGGGCGAGGTGACCGGCGCGAACGGCGGGGTCACCGCCCTGGATGTGGACGGCGACGGTGACACGGACCTGGTGGCGGCACGCACGGCGGGCGGCTTCGATGCGTGGATCTGGACCAATGACGGAAACGGCGTCTTCACGGACGCTTCCGCAGACTTCCTGCCGCCCGCGGAGCCGGTGCCGCCGACCACGTTTGCCGTTGCGGTGGCGGACTTCGACGGCGACGGGGGTCTCGACCTGTTCCTGGGGCGGGATGGCCACGACCTGGTGCTGGGGCGCCCCGAGGGGGATCCGCTGGGGCGGTTTTCCAGGCCGCTGGCCGGCGCCGGCGGTGACAAGGAGCCGACGGCGGCCGTGGCCGTGGGCGACATCGACCAGGACGGCGATCTGGACCTGCTGCTCGGCCGTCGGAGCGGCCTGCACGCCTATGCCTGGACCGGAGCCGGCTTCGAGGCCCAGGAACCGCCGGGGCCCGTACCGGGACCCGTCACGCGAACGCTCCTGGCGGACACCGATGGAGACGGCGACCTGGACTGCGTGGTCTGGGCCAACCCCCCGGGGGAGCCTCGCATCCGGGCCTGGACCAACGAGAAGCTGTGGCGTTTCGAAGAGACCGACCTGCCCGGCGTGACCGGCTCGGGTGCGCCTTTCGCCGATGGCGTGGCAATGGGCGACGTGGACGGGGACGGGCAGCTGGACTGGCTGACCGGAAGCCGCGGCGGGCCGCCCTCCTTGCTGGTCGCGGCGGCCGGCGGTGGCTACGAGGCAGCGCGGGCCTTTTCCAAGGCTGCGGCGGCGACGCGGGGCCCGGGCACTGCACTGGTCGATGTGGACCGGGACGGGGACCTGGATGCGCTCATTCTGGGCTCGTCGCCAGGGCTGTTCATCAACCTGGACGACGGTTCCTGGGCTGATGGCGGATCCGACGCCGGGCTGGAGGGCATGGCTGCTGCCTTCCGGGGCGCCCTGGGCCATGTGGCGTTCGACAAGGACGGCGACGGGGACCTGGATCTGGTTGTCACCCGGGGCCTAGCCCCACCGCTGATGATCGAGAACACCACGCCTACCGGTCCGGACTGGATCGGTGTGTTGCCATTGGGGGTGGCGAACGGTGGCGCTGCGCGAGGCCGGGCGCTGGGGATCGGGACGCGCATCGAGGTGCGCTCCGGCGGCACCACCCGGGTGGCAGTGTCCGGGCTGGGCGGAGGGGTGGGCGCCACGGCGCCGCAGACGGTGCGCTTCAACCTGGCCGGAGCCAGGAGCGCGGATCTTCGTCTGGTGTGGCCAGACGGCGTGGTGCAGTCCGAGTTCGACCAGCCCGCCGGGCGCGTTCACCGGATCGAGCAGATCGACCGCGAGGCCTCCTCGTGCCCGCAGTTGTTCTTCTGGAACGGCGAGCGCTTCGACTACCTGGCCGACTTCCTGGGCGGCGGCGGGGTGGGGTTCCTGGTGGATCCGTCGCTCTATGGGCCGCCCGATCCCGAGGAGGTCGTGCGCGTGGGCACGCAACTGGAACCCCTGGACGGCGCCTACGAGATCCGGGTCGGCGAGCCGATGGAGGAAGCGACCTTCCTGGACCGGGCCACGCTGATCGCGGTGGACCACCCGGAGGGCACGGAGGTATGGCTGGACGAGCGCTTCGCGACCGGAGATCCGGTGCCGACCGGCCGGCCGCTGCTGGTCGAGCAGCGGATTGCGCCGACGGCGGCCGAGGCCCGCGCGCTGGACGGGTCCGGGCGAACGCGTGACGACCTGGCCGCGCTGCAAGACGTGGACCGGTCCACCTCCGGTCCCTTCGGCCTGCACCGGAGGCTGCTGGGCTACGCGGATCCCTGGGCGTTGGAACTGGCTTTCCCGGCCGGAGGCCTCGACGGAGCAACGGACGCGTGGCTCTTCCTTCACGGGTGGATCGAATACCCGTATTCGCGCCTCAACTTCGCCGCGTGGCAGGAGGGACGGCGCATGGAATCCCTGAGCCTGGAGGTGCCCGGACCTGAAGGCGGCTGGCGGACCGTGCTGCCGGAGTTCGGCTACCCGGCCGGCAAGCCGCGCATGATGGCGGTCCCGCTCGGCTCGATTCTGGATGAGGCCCGCGTGGGCGAAACGATCCGGCTGCGGCTGCGCTCCAACCTGGTGGTGAGGTTCGACCTGGCCTTCCTGGCCCGTGACGTGTCGGGCGGCGGCCAACTGGCGCTCACGGAAGCGGGGCCTTCCTCCGCGGAGCTGGCCTGGTGCGGTTTTCCTCGCGAGGTCACACCCGACGGGAAGCTGCCGCTCCTGTTCGACTATGCCCAGCGCGATGGCTTCAGCGACTTCAAGACGCACGCAGGCGACTACACGGCGTTCGGTCCGGTCGATCGCGAGTTGGCGGAGCGCGACGACGTCTTCGCGGTGATCGGCGCCGGCGACGAGATCCGGCTGCGGTTCGACGAGTCGTCCTTCCCACCCGTGCCGGCGGCAACAACAAGGACCTGGCTTCTGCGGGCCCAGGGCTACTGCAAGGACATGTGCCCGCTGACCGCCTTTCCCACCACCCTGGCTCCGCTGCCGTTCAATGGGATGGCCGCCTATCCGCCGCCGGAGCCGCTGGGGGCGCTTCATCCCACGTGGGGGGAGCAGGGCCTGACGCGCCGCGAACCCGCCTTCAGACCCACGCGCTAGAGACCGCTCGCCCCCCTGGTTAACATCTCTTCCATGACCACACAGGGCGGGCAGGGTGCGCGAGGGCGCGTCCATTTCATCGGCGTTGGCGGCACCGGCATGAGCGGTCTCATGCGTGTGGTGGCAGCGCGCGACTGGGTGGTGTCGGGGTCCGACATTGTCGAGTCGTCGCGGACCCGGGCGCTCCGCGAAGACGGCTTCGACGTCTGGACGGACGGTCCGCGGCCTGACGAGGCAACCTTGGCGGACATCGTGGTGCATTCCGCCGCCGTGCCTGACACGGATTCCGAGAGGCGGGCGGTGGAGAAGGCCGGCATCGAAGTCATGACATATGCGGGCGCCCTGGCCCGCGCCGCGAGGGTCCGGCACACGGTTGCGGTGGCCGGCACGCACGGCAAGACGACGACGGCCAGCATGCTGGCGTGGATCCTGCATTCCGCGGGCAAGGACCCCGGATGGCTGATCGGCGGCGATGTGGCGCAACTGGGCCACAGCGCCAAGGACGGGGACCCGTTCGTGGTCGAGGCCTGCGAGTATGCGCGCAACTTCCTGCACCTGCACCCCAACCTGGCGGTGATCACCAACGTCGAGGAGGACCATCTTGACTGCTATGACGACCTGCAGGCGGTGCGCGACGCCTTCCTGCAGTTCGGACGCAGGGTCCAGCCGGGCGGCGGGATGATCATGCCTTCCGAGGTGGCCGAGTGGCTGTCCCCCCAGCTGCCCGACGTGAAGATCGAGGTGCTGGACCCGGACGATTCTTCCATCCCCCCGCTCCTGGTCCCCGGCCGACACGCGCGCCTGGACGCTCACCTGGCTCTGCGTGCCGCACGGCAACTGGGAGTGGGACGCACCCAGGCCTGGGAGGCCCTGGCCAAATTCCGCGGCGCTGAACGACGCTTCGAAATCGTCCTGGGCGGACAGGAGGGCAGCGGCGTGGCGCTGGTGGACGACTACGCACACCACCCGACCGAGATCGACGCGACCCTGCAGGCGGCGGGCGAGGCCTGGCCGGGCAGCCGGCTGCTGATGGTCTACCAGCCCCACCAGCACTTCCGCACTCTCGCCTTCAAGCGGCCGCTGGCGGTGGCGCTCAGCAGGGCGAGCCGGCTCTTTCTGGCGCCGATCTACCGCGCCCGGGATCCCGAGCACGTGGTGGCCACGATCGCCAGCGAGGACCTGGCACGCGAGGCCCAGCTGCTGGGCGGCGCAGGCACGGACGCCCGTGCCTGGGGCACGGCCCGCGACGCCTGCCAGGCAGCCATAGCCGAGGCCCGCCGCGGCGACGTGATCCTGGTGGTGGGGGCCGGCGACATCGGCGACGAGGTCGAGTGGATGCGGCAGGCGCTGGCTTCCGATGCGGCTGTCAGGGTGCGCGATGTGGACGCCTGAGGAACCGCTCGGGCCCCGGACCACCCTGGGGATCGGTGGCACGGCTCCGCACTTCGCGGCGCCGCAAAGCGTGGAGGAGGCCTCCGCGGCCCTGGCCGAGGCCTTTCGTCAGGGATGGCCGGTGCGGATCCTGGGTGGTGGCTCGAACACGCTGGTGCCCTCGGCCGGATTGCCCGGGGACACGGCGGTGATCCAGCTGGGCGGCCTGGACGGCGTCCTGGCTGGCGAAGGGCGGATGGTGCTGGGGGCTGGCGTGCCGACGCCGAAGGCGGTGGCGCGGGCCGCGCAGGCAGGGCTGGCGGGGCTGAACGCGGTGGCCGGCGTGCCCGGTCAGATCGGCGGCGCGGTGGCGATGAACGCGGGGACGCCGGAGGGCGAGATCTGGGACCGGATCGAATCGGTGACGCTGCTGGATCCCGACGGCACCGTGCGCGTTGCTGGCCGGGCCGACTGTGACCCCGTCTACCGGGACGGACGTCTGGGCGATGCCGTGTGCGTCGAGGTCACGCTCGCGCTGGGACCCGGCGAGAAGACGGACCTGACCAGGGAACTGCAGGAGCGGCTCCAGCATCGTCGACGCACCCAGCCGGTGGGCGAGTCCTCCGCAGGCTGCGCGTTCCGCAATCCGGACGGGGACTCCGCGGGCCGCCTCCTTGACGAGGCCGGATGCATGGGTCTGCGTGTCGGCCAGGCGGCGGTCAGCACGCTGCATGCCAACTTCATCCTCAATGAAGGAGACGCCGCCGACGAAGACGTCCTGGCTCTGATCGATGAAATGGCCAAGCGGGTCAAGGCGACGTGCGGCGTCGACCTGGTGCCCGAACTGCGCGCATGGACGCCCAAGGCGTTGCCGGGCATGGGGCCGGGCCCCATCATGGGCACGTCCGACGTCGCGTCGGAGATGGCCTGATTCATGAGCCCCCCCGATGCCAGCCAGCCCGAGCCCTCCGAGGGACCGGCGCCGCTCTACGACCTGCGCCACTCGTGCGCCCACCTGATGGCCAGCGCGGTGGGCCACCTGGTGCCGGGCGCCAAGTACGCAGTCGGCCCGCCCATCGACCACGGCTTCTACTACGACTTCGACCTGCCCCGGGCGCTGACCGACGATGACATCGAGGCGATCGAGGCCGAGATGCGACGCATTGCCGCAGAGGACGCGCCGTTCGAGTGCGAGGAAATGGACCGCGCAGCCGCCCGTGAGCGGCTCGAGCAGTCGGACCAGACCTACAAGGTCGAGATCCTGGACGACATTCCAGAGAACGAGACCATCACCTTCTGGGGCCACGGTGACTGGGCGGACCTTTGCGAAGGACCGCACGTGAAGAGCGCCGGGGTGATCGAACACTTCAAGATCCAGCGGCTGGCGGGCGCGTACTGGCGCGGCGACGAGAAGAACCCGATGCTCCAGCGCGTCTACGGCACCGCGTTCTGGACTGCCGAGGACCTGGAATCGCACCTGGAGTGGCTGGAGGAGGTCGCGCGCCGCGACCATCGCACGATCGGCAAGCAGCTGGAGCTGTTCAGCACCCACAAGGAGACCGGCGCAGGCCTGGTCTTCTGGCACCCGGCGCTGGGAGCGGTGCGCGCCGAACTCGAGAACTGGCTGGGCGGGCAACTCCACCGGCGCGGCTACGAGCGGGTCTACACGCCGCACATTGCAAACGAGGATCTCTTCGAGCAGTCGGGGCACCTCGAGAACTACGCCGACAGCATGTTCGCGCCGCTGGACATCGACGGGAACGCCTACCGCGTCAAGCCGATGAACTGCCCCGGCCACATCCTGATCTACAAGAGCGCGCTGCGGTCCTACAGAGAGCTTCCGATCCGCTTCGGCGAACTGGGCACGGTCTACCGCTACGAGCGCTCCGGCGTGCTGCACGGGATGCTTCGCGTACGCGGCTTCACGCAGGACGACGCCCACATCTTCTGCATGCCCGATCAGCTCGAGACCGAGGTCGCCGACTGCATCGAGTTCGCGCGCTCCTTGCTGGGCCTGTTCGACTACGGCTTCCAGGCGGTGCTGGCGACGCGCCCCGAGGAGAATGCGATGGGCGAGCCGGCCGTGTGGGACCACGCCCAGGCCGCGCTCGAGGCGGCAGCCGCGTCGGTGGGTCTGGACATGGACCTGGACGAGGGCGGCGGCGCGTTCTACGGGCCCAAGATCGACTTTCAGCTGACCGACGCCCTGGGCCGACAGTGGCAGGGCCCGACCATCCAGGTCGACTTCAACCTGCCCGAGCGTTTCGACATGGAATACACGTCCTCCGAGAACGAGCGGGTGCGCCCGGTCATGGTCCACCGTGCGATGTTCGGCTCGATGGAGCGCTTCGTGGGCGGGCTCATCGAGCACACAGGCGGGCGCTTCCCGTTCTGGCTGTCACCGAAGCAGATCGTGATCATGCCGATCAAGGACGAGCAGACCCCGTTCTGCGACGAGCTGCGCGAGACGCTCCATCAGGACGGCTTCCGGGTGTCACTGGACGACGACGGCCCGCTGCGGCGCCGCATCAAGGCGGCGCAGGAGGACCAGGCGGCGGTGATGGTCATCGTGGGCGGGCGCGAGGCCGAAGCCGGCCAGGTCAGCGTGCGGCTGCGCGAGGGCGGCGATCTGGGCACCATCGCGGTCGACGAGTTCAAGGCCTCCTGCCGGGCCTGGCGCGACAGCCGGACACTCCAGATCGAGGGATGGGCATGAAAGACGACCGCTCACCGGCCATTCGCGTGGCGATGATGCCGCGCGACACAAACGGCCACGGGACCATCTTCGGCGGCGTGCTGCTCTCCTACATCGACCAGGCGGGCGCGGTCGCCGCACACAGCGCCACCTCGAAGATGATCGTGACGGTGGCCATGGACCAGGTCGACTTCAAGTCGCCGGTCTTCGTGGGCGATCTGGTCAGCTACTACGCGGAGGTGACCGCGACAGGGACCACGTCGGTGACCTGCAAGGTCGATGTCGTGGCCACCCGGGGCCTGCTGTCGCCGATGGAGGACCGCGGGACGGACGTCCCCGTCACCGAAGCGGTGATCACCTATGTGGCAGTCGACGACGACCGCCGTCCGGTCGCGCTCTAGCGCTCGCCGGTCTACGCCTCCTGGAAGGACCAGCCGATGTCCGAGAACTCCTGGTCGCGCGGGACGTAGATCGCGTCCTTGATGCAGACCTGCTCGCACAGTTTGCACGACACGCAGGTCTTCTCGTTGACGCGTGCCACGGGCGTGAAGCCGACGTCCGTGTCCTCGAGCGTGATGGAGTCGAACGGGCAGACCGTGACGCAGAAATCGCAGCCGGTGCACAGGTCGTCGATGACCAGCGCCTTGGGGATCTCCTTGTGCTTCATTTTGGGCACAAGGACGTTGTGCTGATCGTTGATGGCGTCGAACGGGCAGAAGATGCCGCAGACAGAGCAGTTGATGCAGGTCTCCGGGTCGATGAAGAACATCTCCTTCGATTCCCCGGTGATGGCCCCGGTCGGGCAGACCTTGGCGCAGATGGTGCAGCCCGTGCAGTCGTCGGTGATCAGGTGGGCGATCCATGTGTGGCCGGCACGGGCCTCCTCGGTCTGGAACGCGGCGGCCTCGATGCGGCCGTTGGCATCCATCCGGAAACTGGTGGCTTCGGGATGCCAGGGCAGGTCGACGACGATCTGGAAGCGGTCGGGGAAGGCGGGGCCGTTGGTCAGAAGCTGAACGTCCTCGTCGGCCATGACCGCCTTCACGACGAGCTGTTGGCCGCGGGCCTCCATTTCGACCTCGTAGGCGGGCATCTTCGCCGTGATGCCGAAGCGGAAGCGGTCGCGGACAGGCGGGACCACCGTCGGCATCTGGACGGTGACCAGGACCCGATCGTCGTGGGTCTCTACGTGATAGTCGCGGCCGTAGCGGCGTTCGCGCTCCTGCATCGTGTCCCGCGCTCCGGCTCGGGCCGCGGTCTCCCATGCCTCCTGCCAGCCGTCGATCTCGGGCCGCGCGCCAACCTCTTCGGGCTCGGGCAGTTCGCCTGAGTAGGTGATCGCGTCGGTGGGGCAGGTCTCGACCACGGTGCGGGCGTTCAGCTCACCACCCGACTGGTCGTCGCGCGCGACCGCGTACTCCTCCTCCATCGTGAAGACTTCGGGGAATTCCACGCAGCATGCATCGCACGCGATGCACTTCTCGGGGATCACTGCAAACGTGTCTGCCATCCCCTCTATCTTCGCCCCGAAACCCCGCTTCCTCAACCCCTTTCGGTCGCCCTGCGGGTACTGGCTGCGAGCGGGGCGGTGGGCGTACGCCCTGACCCACGAAACGCATCTGGCTTGTCGTTCTCTCTCCCTTTGCTCTTGGGGCGCTCTTGATTCTGGACGCGCTGCCGACGCGGAGTCTTCGCAATGAGCCTACGCTTCTCGGATCTGCTTCAGGCATTCGGGCCGGTGGAGGGGACCGAGGCAAAGTGGCTGCGCCGCGTCGTTTCCGCCCGGCTAGTGGGCCTCCCGCCAGTGGGCGCCCCAGCCTGTGTCGACGGTCAGGGGGACGGCCAGATCGGCTGCATTCTGCATCGCGGCGACCACCATGGCTTCCATTTGCTCCTCCTCCTCGGGAGGGGCCTCCAGCAGCAATTCGTCGTGGACCTGGAGCAGCAGGCGCGACTTCACGCCCGCCTCGGCCATGCTGGCGTGCAGGTCAATCATGGCGCGCTTGATGATGTCTGCGGCGGAGCCCTGGACCGGGGTGTTGACGGCGGCGTTCTCGGCGAAGGCGCGTGCGCGCGGGTCCTTGCCGGCGATCTCCGGGATCTCGCGGCGGCGGCCCATGATGGTCTCGACAAACAGGTGCTCGCGGGCCTGCTCCACCGTCCGGTCCAGCCACACGCGGACCGCGGGAAACGTCTCGAAGTAGCGTTCGATGAAGGCCTTGGCCTCCTTGACGCTCATGTCCCAGTCGCGCGCCAGACGCTGGGCGCCCATGCCGTAGATGAGGCCGAAGTTGACCGCCTTGGCGCGCGAGCGCATCTCCGGCGTGACGTCACCCGGGTCCACGCCGCCCACCAGCGCCGCGGTACGCACGTGGATGTCGGCGCCCTCTGCGAAGAATGCGCAGAGTTGTTCGTCGCCTGACAGGTGCGCCATCACGCGCAGCTCGACCTGGCTGTAGTCGGCGCTCAGCAACCGCCAGCCGTCCTCGGCCACGAACGCCTCGCGGATCCGCGCGCCCATCTCGGTTCGGATCGGGATGTTCTGGAGGTTGGGATCGGAGGAGGCCAGCCGCCCGGTGGCGGCCGAAACCTGGCTGAAGGACGTGTGCAGGCGTCCGGTCCTTTCCTTGATCAGCAGCGGCAGGGGGTCCAGGTAGGTGGACTTCAGCTTGGCCAGGCCACGGTGCTCGAGCAGTGCGGCGCAGAGGGGGTGTTCGGCCATGGCGTCGAGGGCCGTGGCATCCGTCGAAAAGCCGGTCTTGGTCTTGCGCGGCTTGAAGCCGCACTCCTCATGGACCTTCAATTCCTCGTAGAGCACAACCTGAAGCTGCTGGGTGGACGCGATGTTGAAGTCGTGGCCGGCGATGCGGTGGATCTCGTCGGTGAGCCCTTCCAGCGACTGGCCAGCCTCTTTCGACAGCGCGGCGAGGGGTGCCGGCAGCAGCCGGATGCCGTTGTGCTCCATGGTGGTCAATACCGGCACCAGCGGCATCTCGAGGGTCTCGAACAGGGCCCGGTTGCCGGATTCGTCCAGTTGGTGCTCGAAGATCCCTCTCAGCCGCCAGGTCACGTCCGCGTCCTCGCAGGCGTATTCGGCCACCACCGGGATGGCGACCTCCGCCATCGTCACCTGGGCCTTGCCCTTTCCGATCACGTCGGTGGTGGGGATTTTCTGGACGCTGAGGACCTCGAGCGCCATGGCGTCCAGCCCGTGGCGGCGGCCGGTGGGGTGGAGGACGTAGTGGGCCACCATGGTGTCGAAGGTCAGCGGCGTGACGTCGATCCCGCAGGTCTGCGCCAGCAGCGTGACGTCGTACTTTCCGTTCTGCGCGCACTTCGGGATGGCGGCGTTCTCGAGCGGGCCTCGCAGGGTCTCGATCAGGGCATCGCGGCCGCCCATCAGGCAGGGCGCCGCGTTGAAGGGCACGTAGGCGGCCTCGCCGTCGGCCCAGGAGAAGGACGCGCCGACGATCTCGGCGGTGTGGGCGTCAGCGCTGGTGGCCTCGGTGTCGAAAGCGAATCCGGCGTCGCCGCACGCCTCCAGACGCGCCACCAGTTCCCGTAACTGCTCGTCGCTGTCGATGCATGCCCAGGCGGACGAGTCTGCAGCCTCGCCGCCGCCCAGGTCGTATTCGTCGATGATGGCGTGGAACTCCAGGCGCGTGAGAACCTCGCGCAGAGCGTCCAGGTCCGGCTCGCCGACCGACAGAGGCTCCAGGCCTTCAGGCACCGGGGCGGCGTCTCCGATCGTGACCAGCTCATAGCTGAGCCGCGCGTCCTCGGCGTGGTCGATCAGTCTGTCGCGCAGCTTGGATGCCGGCATGCCGTCGGCGGCACCCAGCACGTCCTCGAGACCGCCGTGCTCATGGATCAGCTTGACCGCCGTCTTGGGGCCCACGCCGGGGACCCCGGGCACGTTGTCCGAGGCATCGCCCATCAAGGCCAGCAGGTCGCGGATCCGATCCGGCGGCACGCCCCATTTTTCCTCGACCTCGGAGGGCCCGATCAGGTCCAGCGCGTCCGCTCCCTTGGGGAAAGACGCCATGCGGATCCGGTCATCCACCAGCTGCGCGAAGTCCTTGTCCGCGGTGACGATGAAGACCTCATGGCCCGCCGCGGCGGCCTTGATGGCCAGAGCTCCGATCAGGTCGTCGGCCTCCCAGCCGGCCTCGACCAGGAACGGCAGGTTCAGGGCCTTCACCAGCGCCTCGATGTCGGGGATCTGCGCGACCAGGTCGTCGGGCGTCTTGTCGCGAGTTGCCTTGTAGTCCGGGTAGCGCTCGTGCCGGAAGGTCTTCTCGGGGCCGTCGAAGGCCACCGCCAGGTGGGTGGGTCTCTCTTGGCGCAGCACCCTCTGCAATTGCCGCAGGAACCCGAACGCGGCGCCGGTCGGCCGGCCGGCCGCGTCGGTCAGCCCAGCGCGCTCGAATGCGAAGTGCGCCCGGTAGGCCATCGCCGTGCCGTCGATCAGGAAAACGCGCCCCGCCATCGGCGCATCCTAGGCCCGGCATGCCGGTCTCGTCACTTAACTCGGATTTGGGCCGCGGACGCGCCGTCTGGAGGCCCCGTTTTCGCGTTAAGTGACGAGACCGCTGTGGGGCTCCCTAGAGCAGGAGTTTGATGGCCGCAAAGCCGGCGATCAGGAGAGCCGCGAAGGCGAGCGTGGCGACCTCGAAGCGCTCTTCGAGGAACGTGCGCGCGCGATCCCCGAAGCGGCGGATGACCGCTGCGACGAGGAAGAAGCGCGCCGAGCGGCTGACGGCGGAGGCGAGCAGGAACAGTGGGAAGTTCATGCCCCACACGCCGGCGGTGATCGTGAAGACCTTGTAGGGGATGGGCGTGAAGCCGGCCGCGAAGATGATCAGGAAACCGTGTTCGCGGAAAAGGCCCTCGACCTTGGCGTAGATCTCGGGTGTGAAGCCCGGCACCACATCGAAGAAGAATGCCGACAGCGAGCCCCACAGGAAGGCGCCGATGGCGTAGCCCAGGGCGCCGCCGATGACGGACCCGAGAGAGCAGACCAGCGCGAAGTGCCACGCCCGCAGCGGTGCTGCCAGACCCAGGGCGATCAGCAGCACATCGGGCGGCACCGGGAAGAACGACGACTCCGCCAGAGCCAGCAGGAACAGGGCCGGCCCGCCATAGGGGGTGTCGGCCCAGCCGAGCACCCAGTCGTAGAGACGTCGGAGGAGCTTCACGTGGGCCAAGTATGCGCCAGAGAAGCCGCTCAGGCGAAGTCCAGCCGCTACGCGAAATCCAAGATGCGCAGCTCGATCTGGGGACGGCCGCCGCGCGTCAGGCCGGGCGTGAACAGCACGTCGACGGTGTCGCGTCCAGCCAGCTCCTCGAGCCGCCCTCCGCGGCCGTAGGCCACGGCGCGGCGCTTGGCCTCGCCCTGGCCGAGATTCAGCACCAGATGGCGGTCGTCGTGGCCGGACGTGGTCAGGCCCTCGAGCATTGCGTCGTGGACCGCGAAGCGCGGCCGATCGAAGCCCTTGCCGAACGGCCCGACGCGCTCCAGGTCGCGGATCAGGTCGAAGCCCACGTCGGCCAGCGGCAGTACGGCGTCCGCGTCGCCGTGGCCCGGCGGCACGGGCGGCGCGGCGGTCAGTGCCCATTCCTCCAGCGCGGCACGCAGTTCGTCCACCCGGTCAGGGGCGATGTCAAAGCCAGCGGCGAAGGCGTGGCCCCCGAAACCCTCCAGGATTCCGGAACAGGCCTCGAGACCCTCGTGGATGGAGACGAACCCCCCCGACCGCGCACTGCCGCGGCCTCTGCCCTTGTTCGTGGCGATGACGAAGGCAGGCTTGCCGTGGGCCTCGACCAGGCGGCTGGCCACGATCCCGAGCACCCCGGGATGCCAGCCCTTTCCCGCCGCCACGATGATCCGGTCGGCGTCCTTGCCCGCGCCGCGCGCCTCCTTCCACACCGAATCCTCGGTGCGGCGGCGCCGCCGGTTGCGCGATTCCAGCGTCTTGGCGGCTGCTTGCGCCGGCCCCTCGTCCAGGGCCAACAGCAGCTCCAGCGCCTCGGCGCCTGCGCCCATGCGGCCGGCGGCGTTCAGCCGCGGCGCCAGCCCGAAGGAAATGTCCTCGGCGAGAACGCGCGCGGGATCGACGCGGCACTTATCCGCCAGTGTCCGCAGGCCGACCGGTCCGGCGCCCGCGATGGCCCGCAGGCCCAGCCGCACGATGCGGCGGTTCTCGATGTCCAGCGGGACCAGGTCGGCGACGGTGGCGACCGCGGCCAGTGCCAGGGTGCGCAGCAGGACCGGGGCCAGTTCGTCGCGACGGCCCGGCCCGGCCGCGGCTGCCAGGGCCCACATCAGTTTGCAGGCCACGCCGGCGCCGCACAGGGCGCGCCCGGGCGCGCCGTCGCCCTGCACTGCAGGGTCCAGCACGGCGGCGGCGTCGGGAACCTCGTCACCGGGCAGGTGGTGGTCGCAGATGACGGTGTCGATGCCGGCTGCCCGCAGTTCAGCGACCTGGGCCACCGCGTTGATGCCGTGGTCGACGCAGATCAGGACCTTGGGCTTCTCGGCCAGCACGCGCGCCACTGCGCGGGGACTCAGCCCGTAGCCGTCCTCCAGCCGCTCGGCAATTCGTGGCGTGACGCGCGCCCCCAGCGCCCGCAGCATGTGGGTGGCAAGCGCCGCGCCGCAGGTTCCGTCGACGTCGTAGTCGCCGAGCACCATCACCGGCTCCTTCTCGGTGATCGCGCGGTGGACGCGCGCCACCGCGCGCTTCATCCCGTGGATCTCGTAGGGATCGAGCAGGTCGTCCACGCGGGTCTCCAGATGTTCCCGAAGCCCGGCCTCGCCGCGGATGCCTCGCGCGTCCAGGACCGCCAGCGCGCCGGGGTGCAGCCCCGACCGCAAGGCGCGGTCTGCCAGGTCCGGCTCCGGTGCCGCAATGCCCCAACCTCGTGCCATGCCGCGCATCCTAGCGGCGGCTAGAATCCCGCCATGGGCGAGACCAGTGACGCAAGACGGACCCTGCCTGCGGTGGACGATGTGCTCCGCGAGCCGGAGGTGGAGGCGCTGATGGCGACGTCGCCGCGACCGCTGGTCGTAGAGGCCGTCCGCCACGCACTGGCGGAAGCTCGCGTGGACGAGGAACGCGCCGCGGCCTGGGCCGAGGAGGGCACCGAGCGTGTGGCCGCGTTCCTGGCGACCCGCACGCGGATGGCCCTGCGCCGGGTCCTGAACGTGACCGGCGTGGTGCTGCACACCGGGCTCGGCCGTGCGCCGATGGCGCAGGCCGCAATCGACGCCATGACCGCGGTCTCGGGCTACGGGCTGGTCGAGGTCGACGCGGGGACGGGCGAGCGCGGCAAACGCGACGCCGTCTGCGGTGAACTGCTGGCTCACCTGTCCGGCGCCGAGGCCGGCCTGGTCACGAACAACAACGCCGCAGCCGTACTGCTGGCGGTGAACACCTTCGCCCGCGGCAAGGAGGTCCTGGTCAGCCGCGGCGAACTGGTCGAGATCGGCGGCAGCTTCCGCATCCCCGAACTGATGGAGCGCGCCGGCGCCACGCTGGTCGAGGTCGGCACGACCAACCGCACGCGCCTGGCGGACTTCGAGAAGGCCATGAGCCCCAGGACCGGCCTGATCCTGAAGGTCCACCCCAGCAACTTCCGGCTCGAGGGTTTCACTGAGGAGGCGCCCGCCGAAGTGCTTTCCGCCCTCGGCCAGGCCAACGGCGTCCCGGTCGCGTGGGACCTGGGCAGCGGGTGCTTCGATGACTATGGCGTCGAAGCGCTGGCGGAAGAGCCCCAGGTCGGCGCGGCGGTTGCGTCCGGCATGGATGTGGTCACCTTCAGCGGCGACAAATGCCTGGGCGGACCCCAGGCGGGGCTGGTGGTGGGGATGGACGAACCGGTCCGCTCCATGGGCGCCAACCCCCTGATGCGCGCCGTGCGCTGCGACAAGACGCAGCTGGCGGGGCTGGAGGCGACGCTGCGGCTGCACCTGGGCGGGGCTGAGGTGGCCGCGTCCGCTGTGCCGGCGCTCGAGATGCTGCTGCGCCCGGTCGAGGACGTGCGTCGTGACGCGCAGGCCATCGCGGAGCGGGCCACGCTGGCCGGCTGCCAGGCGGAGGTCGTCGATGCGGAGGCTCGGGTCGGCTCCGGCTCGGCGCCGGAGCGCAAGATCCCCTCTGCGGCGGCCCGGATCATGCCCCCCGACGCGGACACGCCGGCGCTGGCCGCCAGGCTCCGGACCGGGGACCCGAGCGTCTTTGCGCGCGTCCAGCACGACCACCTGCTGATGGATCCCCGCACCCTGCTGGCTGGCCAGCTCGAACAGGCCTGCGAGGCCCTCGAGGCGGCGCTCCGCGGCTGACACGACGACCATGCCCTTCAAGAAGAAACATCGGCTCACGCAATACGCCTCCTGCGCCGGGTGAGCAGGCAAGGCCTCGCCCGGGGCCCTGGCGCAGGTGCTGCGCCAACTAGACCTGGAAAGCGACGAGCGCCTGATCGTCGGACCCGGCGGGTTCGACGACGCGGGAGTGGTGCGCCTGGACGACAGCCAGGCGGTGGTGGTGACGACCGACTTCTTTCCGCCGGTGGTGGACGATCCGCGCGCCTACGGCGAGATCGCGGCGGCCAATGCGCTGTCCGACGTCTACGCGATGGGCGGGCGGCCGGTCGCGTGCCTGAACATCGCCGGCTTCCCCGACGACTTCGAGGTCGAGTGGCAGGCGGAGATCTATGCGGGCGGCGCCGCGAAGGTGCGCGAGGCGGGTGCGGTGCTGGCCGGCGGCCACACGCTGACCGCCCCCGAGCCGATCTACGGCCTGGCGGTGACGGGGCTGGTGGATCCCGGCGCGGTCACCACGAACGGTGGCGGGCGGCCCGGCGATCACCTCTATCTGACCAAGCCGCTCGGATCGGGCGTCATCACCACGGCGGGCCGAAAGGAGAAAGCGCCGGCGGCTGTGATGGAGGCGGCTGTTGCGTCGATGGCCACCCTGAACGAGGCGGCGGCCAAGGCAGCGGAACGCGCCGGCGTGCGCGGCGCCACCGACGTGACCGGCTTCGGCCTGATGGGCCACGCCCGCGAGATGGCGGAGGGCTCGGGCGCGGCGATCGAGTTCGATGCGACGGCCCTGCCGCTGCTGGGCGGTGCGCTGGCCCTGGCCGGTGACGGCTGGTTTTCCGGTCGCCGCGCGCGCGCCGAAATGGAGTTCGAGGGCCTGATCGAGATCGGCGACGGCGTGGATCCGATGATCGCGGGGATCGCGATGGACGCGGAGACCTCCGGCGGCCTGCTGCTGGCGGTCCGCGAGGGCAAGGAGGATGTCTTCGAGGGCGCCTGCGAGGAGTTGGGCGTCACCGCTGTCCGCGTTGGCCGAATGGTCGAGCCCGGCGGCCCCCTCCTGCGGCTGGTCTGACTTGCATCTCCGGTTGACCGCAACCGCGGTGGGTGCTGAAACTAGGGGTCCAGGCAGGGGAGCGGATCGGTGCCGGTGTACCGCGCGGCCTTCAAAGCCGTTGGGGGGCGCGTTTTCGCGTCCCCGGTGGGTTCGACTCCCATGCGCTCCCGCCACTACCCTGCCCGGCCATGGCCGAGGCCCAAGTGATCCGCGAGGGCGCCTACACGATCCGTCCGGCGACCACGGACGACCGCGAGGCGATCCTGGCCACCTTCAACCTGGTGTTCGCCGAGGACAATCCGGCGTTCGAGCCGCGCAGCGCTGAGATCTGGGACTGGACCTTCCCCGCCAACCCGGCCGGCATGCAGGTCTACGTGGCGATGACCGACGACGGGACCTGCGCCGCCCAGTTCGCCAGCGTTCCCAACCGCGTGCGGCTGCGCGGCAAGGAGGTGCTGTTCGGCCAGATCGTCGACTCGTTCGCTCACCCCGACCACCGCGCGGGGCTGAAGCGTCCCGGGCTGTGGGTCTCGACCGCCCAGCCGATGGTGGCGCATTTCGGCGACCCCGAGCGCAACGTGGTCATGTACGGATTCCCCGTGCCCCACGCCTTCCGGATCGGCCAGCGATTCCTGGGCTACCACGTGATCCGGACCCAGAACTACCTGGCCCTGGACGGCGGCGCGGCCTGGGACGGGGACGCGGGCCTGGTTGACGAGGTCAGCGGATTCGGTGACGAGGCAGGCGCGCTCTTCGAACGCGTGTGCCCGCCGAAGGGGGCGATGGCGATTCGCGACGAGGCCTTCCTGACCTGGCGCTTCACCGACAACCCGCTTTACGACTATTCGGTCGGCGTGGTGGCGGGCAGCGACGGCGCGTGGCGCGCCATGGCAGTCTTCCGCTGCGGGACGTACACCGACACGTCGCAGGGCCTGATCGTCGACTGGATGGTCGAGGAGGGCGACGACGAGGCCGCCCGCGCCCTGGTGGCCTGGGCGCAGGGCCGTGCGAAGGAGGGCGGCGAGAACAAGGTCGGCGTGTCGCTGGCCGACTGCGACCCCTGGTGGGTGCCTCTCCAGGAGGCGGGTCTGCGGGTGGCCCGCACGAAATACGATCTGGTGGGCGGCAACTTCGTGCGGCGCTTCACGCCTGACTGGCTGCGCCATCGCTGGCAGACCACCCTGGCCGATACGGACCTGGTCTGATGCGCGACTTCACCGAGGTCCACACCGCCGAGGGATACGAGATCCGGCGCTTTGCGCCGGGCGACGAGGCCTCGATCCTTGAGTGCCACGCCGCCGTCTTCGGGCCGATGTTCCCCGACCGGCCGCCCCGCACGCTCGACTGGTGGAAGTGGCAATACCTGGACAACCCGTCGGGTCAGCGGATCTGGGTCGCGGCCCGCGAATCCGACGGCGCCATCCACGCGCAGTACGCGTCCACTCCCTGCCGTGTGCGGCTGGAGGGGCGGGACGCGATGTTCGCCCAGATCACCGACTCGATGCGCCACCCCGACGCGGCGGGCACCCACACGCCGTCGCTGTTCCTGCGAACCGCGTGGCCGCTGTTCGTCGACTACGGGGGGCCCGAGGCCGACGTGATGATGTTCGGCGTCCCGACCTACGCCCATTTCCGGCTCGGGCACCGTTACCTGAAATACGAGATCGTCCGGACGGAATCGGCGCTCTACCTGCCGGGACACCGAATGGACACCGCGCTCACAGCCCTGCCCTCGCTGGAGGTGGTCGAGCAGGACCGGGTCGGCCCCGAGGCCACCGCGCTCTACGACCGGGTGCAGGACCAGTGGGGCGCGTCGATCGTGCGCGACGAGGCGGCGCTCAATTGGCGCTACGCCGACCACCCCGGCCACGACTACACGTTCGGCGTGGTGCCGGACGGAACGGGCGGGATCCGCGCGCTGGCGGTCGTGCGCCATGGCGACTGGATCGTGCCGAACATGACGCTGATGGTGGACTGGATCTGCCCCGACGACGACGACGAGGCGGGGCTCTCCCTGGCGCGCTGGCTGGTCGAGCGCGCGCGCGCGAGGCAGTCCGACGTGGTCGGCGGCTGGCTGCCCGAGTGGTGCCGCTGGTTCGACCGGCTGCAGGACTTCGGCTGGCTGGTCGGCCCGACCAACTACTTCATGGTGGGCCGCCACTTCCACAAGCGGGTGGTGATGGACTGGCTCAAGCAGAATTGGTTCTACACGCTGGGCGACACGGACCAGGTTTGAGCGTGGGGTGTAGGCTGGGCCCCGCATGAGCGCCCTCATCATGGCTCTGGCGTTGTCTGCTGCGCAGGAGCCCGCGGCGGACATGCCTGCGACCGCGCCGCCGGGCGTGGTGGTCTGCGACATTCACGGCCAGCTTGATCCGACCATGCGCTCCCTGGTGAAGCGCGCGCTGGATTCGGGTCGCGAGACCGGCGCCCACGCGGTGGTCTTCGACATCGACACGCCGGGCGGCGAGGTCGTCCTGATGGGCGATCTGGCGCGCCAGATCATCGAGGCCGACCACGTCCAGACGGTCGCGTTCGTGTCCGGTCAGGCCTGGTCGGCCGGCGCGATGATCGCCATGTCGTGCGACCGGCTCTTCATGGCACCGGGCTCGTCGATCGGCTCCGCGCAGCCGATCCAGATCGGTCCCGGCGGGATCACCGCGATGACCGACGACCCGCGCGTGAAGGAGAAGGGGCTGTCGGCCATGCGGGCCGACTTTCGGGCCAAGGCGGAGGCCGCCGGACGCGACGGGCTGTTGGCCGAGGCGATGGTGGACGAGGACGTCGAGGTCATCCGTGTGCGGCTGGGCGGCGAGGCACGGCTGGTCACGCCCTCCGAGGTCGATGCCCTTATCAACGAGGGCACCCTTCGCGGCAGCGAGGGCGAGACCGTCTGCGCCGGTGGCGAACTGCTGAACATGACTGCCCAGGAGGCGCTGCGGCTCGGATTCGCGGACGGATCGGCCGCCAGCCAGGCGGACCTGTTCCTGCGGCTGGGGCTCGAGACCGTACCGGTCGCCCGGGTGCTGCCGTCATGGTCGGAGGACCTGGTCCGGTGGCTGCACGGCTACCAGCTGTGGATCCTGATCGCCGCGTGCGTGCTGGCGTTCGTGGAACTCAAGGTGGCCGGCTTCGGCGTGCCCGGGATCGGCGCCGTGGTTCTGTTCGCCCTGCTGCTGACGATGAACTACCTGCAGGGCCTGGCGCAGGTGTTCGAGATCGTCCTGGTCGCTGCCGGCATCCTGCTGGTCGCGATCGAGATCTTCGTGATGCCTGGCGCCATCTTCCCCGGAGTGGCAGGCGCCGCATGCGTCGTGGGAGGCCTGGTCCTGTCCAGCCAGTCATTCCTTCTGCCTGAAAACCCGTCGGATGTCTCCGTCCTGCGATCGCGCGTCTGGACCATGGTGGGCTGCACGGTGGCGGTGGTGCTGACCTCCAGCGTGCTCAGCCGCTGGATGCACAAGATTCCGGGGCTGCGACGTTTCGCCCTGGAGGGGACGGGTGATGCGGGCGGCCTCACAGGCAGTGCCGGTGGGGTGATCGGCGGCGAATGGGACCCGGTGGGGCGCACAGGCGTGGCGGTCACGAAGCTGCGGCCCGCGGGCAAGGTCGACGTGGATGGCCATCTGCTCGACGCCCAGACTGAAGGCGACTGGATGGAAAAAGGAGAGCCAGTCCGTGTCTTGCGCACCGAGACCAACTCGGTGATCGTGGGCGCCATGCAAGGGACGCAGACCTGATGGATTGGATGCCGCTGGCGCTCTTCATGGCGGGCCTCGGCCTGGTCGTGCTGGAGGTGTTCATCCCCTCGATGGGGGCCCTGTCGGTGCTGGCAGGATTGTGCCTCCTGGGTGCATCCGTGATGGGGTGGGACTCCTCGATGCCATGGCTTTATCCGGCGCTCACCGTCGTGGGCATTCCCCTCACCCTGACGGTTTCCTACCGCATCCTGCCGAAGACGCGCTTCGGGAAGCGGCTGATCGTCGACGGAACGACCTTCGAGGCGGATGAGGGGGTCGGCGTGGACAAGAGCGTGTTGGATCTGGCCGGCAAGACCGGGACCGCGCGCTCGACCTGCCGGCCCGCCGGGCTGGCCGAGATTGACGGGCGCCGCGTGGACGTGGTGACCCGGGGCGAGATGCTTTCCACCGGGACCCCCGTGACGGTGATCGCCGTCGAGGGCAACCGGGTGGTGGTTCGAGAAACGGAAACGGAAGGACACAACTGATGCTGATGCAAATGGGCAACGCGGGGACGGCCATCGTGATGGGTGCGGTGGTCCTGTTCCTGCTGGTCTTCGCGATCCTGCTGTTCAAGTACCTGAACCTGTGGGTGCAGTGCCTGCTGACCAAGGCGGGCATCGGCCTGCTGGACATGCTGGGCATGAGCTTGCGGAAGGTGAAGCCGCAGGTCATCGTCCGCGCGAAGATCATTGCGGTGCAGGCCAAATTGCCGCCGATCGACAAGCGCGACCTCGAGGCCCACTACCTGGCCGGAGGAAACGTGATGTCCGTGATCTCCGCGCTGGTGGCGGCCAACCGCGCCAACGTGGCGCTCGACTACAAGATGGCGACAGGGATCGATCTTGCCGGCCGCGACGTGCTGGATGCGGTGAAGACCTGCGTGATGCCGAAGGTCATTGATTGTCCCGACCCGGCGAAGGGCAAGACCGAGGTCGCGGCGGTGGCCAAGGACGGCATCCAGGTGCTGGCCAAGGCGCGCGTGACGGTGCGGACCAACATCGCCCGGCTGGTCGGTGGTGCCACCGAGGAGACCATCATCGCGCGGGTGGGCGAGGGCATCGTGTCCTCGATCGGCTCCTCGACGACCCACAAGGACGTGCTCGAGAACCCCGACGGCATCTCCAAGGGCGTGCTCGACAAGGGCCTCGATTCGGGGACCGCGTTCGAGATCGTCTCGATCGACATCGCCGACGTGGACATCGGCCACAACATCGGTGCGCGCCTGCAGGCCGACCAGGCGGAGGCGGACAAGCGCGTCGCCCAGGCACTGGCCGAGAAGCGCCGCGCGATGGCGGTGGCCGCCGAGCAGGAGCAGAAGGCGACGGTGATGGAGAACCGTGCCAAGGTGGTCCTGGCCGAGGCGGAGGTGCCGCTGGCCATGGCGGAGGCTCTGCGCTCCGGCAATTTGGGCGTGATGGACCAGTACCGCCTGCGCAACATCGAGGCCGACACCACGATGCGGCGCTCGATCGGCGGCGACGACTCCAAGCGTCCCGAGTCCACGGAGTAGCGCGCTCTTCGCTGACCTCCCATGGACTTCAGCGACCTCATCTATCTAGTCGTCCTGATCTCCGGCGCACTGGTGCCGGCGATCAAGGGCATGCGGGAGGCGGCGGCCCGGCGCGCCGCCGAGGAAGGGCGGGCTCCTGCGGCGACCGCTGCTCCCGCCAAGCCGGAGCGCTCGCGCGGGCCGATGCAGCCGCGGCCGGGCAGTTCGGACCCGTTCAAGGAGATGCGCAAGGCGCTCCATGACCTGGCGCGCGAGGCCGCCAAGGCGACCGAGGAGGGCGCGTCGCTGGAGGATGCGCTCGAGGCACAGGGCGAGGTCACCGAAGCGGAGGGGACCTTCCGGGCGTCGATGGAGGATGAGCTGGAGACATCGGGTGTGTCTGCAGGCCGTGACGACCTGCGGGTGCCGGGCGTCGGACTGGACCAGGTGCTGGCGCGCGAGAAGGCGGGCGGCGAGGTGGCGCTCGACAACCCCGCCGTGCTGCTGCTGCCCGGCACCTTCGATCCAGGCGAACTGCACAGGGCGCTGGACGTGTTTGCCACCCGGGGCCAGAGCGTCCTGATCGTGGCGTCGCCGCTGCCGACGGAGATCGCGGAGGACCTGGTGGCCCGGGGCGCGGAGCGGCGGCCCGAGCTGGCTGTGGTGGCGCTGCCGACGGATCCTGCGACGGCGGGACGCGCGGCCGGCCGCATCAGCAGTTCCACAGGAGCCCAGCCCGGCGCCATGGGCGGGGCCGGCGTGGGCTCGTGCGTGCGGGCCGTCGCACGGCGAGAACTCGTCTTCCTGTCCTTCGCGCACGAGGACTCCGGCCTGGCGGCGGTCGGCTCCTCGGTCCTGGGCGGCGACGTGATGGCATCCGATCCCGGAGAGCTGACCTCCGCCGACGACTATGTGCCGACCACCTTGACCAGTGTGTTCGACGCCGGCGCCGGCATCCGCGACGAGCTCACGCGCGAGGGTTTCGACGAGGGCGCCACGTCCGAGGGCCGCCTGTTGGGCGACAGTGTCGCCGCGACGATCTCAGGGGCCGATGCCAACACCGCATGGATGGCCCCGTCGACCACGGCGGGCTGGCGCCAGGCCCTGATCGCGCGCGAGGTCCTGGGGCCCCCTACGGCATTGCGCAAGCACCCCGGGCTCCCGGAACTCAGCGCCTAGCCGGGTTCCCTGGCCAGGATGGCCCTTTCCATGGTGCGTCTGTTGGTGTGGGGGGGATGGCGGTTCTGGTCGCGGGCCTGGGCGTGACGGGGGCTGAGGGGGAACGCGTGGGCGCTTCGATCAGGCTGGCCCCTTATTTCATGGAGGGGGCGCGCCCAAAATCCAGTCCGCCGCCGTTTCGGCTCTACTGGGCGCCGTTCGAGCCGTTCTTCATTTCCAACCAGCCCTAGACCTCCCAGCCACTTGGCGCAACCGCCGCTCTCCCCCCCCCTCTTCCCCACAAAAAAAACCGCCGCCAA
>CAZZHK010000006.1:0-79018 GCA_964653725.1 uncultured Planctomycetales bacterium
GGTCGTCGGGCCCCGAGTCCGACTCGATGGCGGCCACGTGGTTCGGGACCTCGTCAGCGTGGTCGGCGGCGTAGGCAATGGCGCCGCGCAGCCCGTTCTCCTCGTTCATGTAAAGGACCACTCGGATCGTGCGCCGCGGGGTGAAGCCGCCGCGCTTCAGGATCGCGGCCGCCTCCATCATCATCACGCAGCCCGACCCGTCGTCGAAGGCTCCGGTGCCCAGGTCCCACGAGTCCAGGTGGGCGCCCAGGACCACGATCTCGTCGGGTTTCTCGCTGCCGCGCAGCTCGCCGATCACGTTGTGGGAGATCTTGTCGGGCTCGCTCCGGCAGCCCAGCAGCAGCCGGACCCGGGGCTGGGCGCCCGTCTCCTGCAGGCGGTGGAGCAGCTCCGCGTCCTCGTGGCTGATCGCCGCGGCCGGGATCTTCGCCACGCCCTCCTCGTAGCGCATCTGCCCGGTGTGGGCTATCCGCAGCCGTGACGTGCCCGGCGAACGATTGAGGGCGGCGACCGCGCCCAGTCTGGCCGCCGCGGCGGCTCCTCGGCTCCGGAATGCCACCACGCGGCCGTAGGAGGAGCCGCGCCGGGTGGCCGGGTCCATGGCGACGTCATAGACGACGATCTTCCCCTCGACGCCCTTGCGGCCCAGGGCCTCGAGTTCGTCCCAGCCGCCCACCACGACCGCCTCCGCCTCGATGCCGTCGTCGCCGGTGCCGATGCTCCCGCCCAGCGCGGTGACGACCAGTTCCTGGGAGCGGGGCGACGACAGCCATGCGCGCTCCTCGCCGCGAACCCAGACGGGGACGGTGACCTCCTCGAGCCGCACAATCAGTCCGTCGTGCCTCATGCGCTCTGCCGTCCAGGCAACGGCGAGCTCGGCGCCCACGCTGCCGGTCAGCCGTGGCCCGATCTCGTCGCAGAGATGCGCCAGCTTCCGGAAAGCCATGTTCTCCGCCTCGGCGGCTGCCAGGATCCGTCCCACCACGGGCCCGTAGTCGCCCGCAATCGCGTCAGCGGAAGGATACGAGACGGGCTCTTGGGTTTGGGGGGCCAGGACCAGGAGGGCGGCGATGAGCATCGCCGGATCCTATCCTCGTTGGGCGCCTTCCTAGGGTCCCGCGATGCGGCGCCGGAAGGCGCGCTCGACCGCGGCTGCCGTGGTGCCAGCTGCCCGGCAGGCCGCTTCCCAGGCAGCTTCCGGCGCACCGTAGAGATGCGCCGCCACGGCCTCCAGGCCCACTTCCTGCACCAGGACATTCACGAGCAGGCCGCCCACGCCGCCACCAGGAGGCTCCCGGCCCACCGGCCCGCATGCGCTCCACCCGGGTCGCTGCTCAACTGTCGGTGGGCTGCCTCGTGAGGGTGCGCCACCGGAAGAGGAGGAAGAGGGCGGCGATGGGGATCAGGGGCGCCGCGGGCTCGAGGAAACCCCAAAGGTCGAGGACGCCGCCCGGGGCGGAGCCGGTGGCCAGCGCGAAGCCGGCGATGGCGACGCCGATCAGGCCCTCGCCGCCGACCAGGCCCGAACCGAACAGCACGCCCGCCTGGCGCGAGGAGTCAGGGTTCGCGCTGCGTCTGGTGAGGAAGTGGCGGGCGAGCGCGCCCAGGAAGATGGGAGTGAGGGTCGAGACCGGCAGATAGACGCCGACCGCGAAGGCCAAGGACGGCAGGCCGCCCAACTCCACGGCCAGGCCGATGGCCGCGCCGATGGCGATCAGCATCCAGGGCAGGTCCTGATCGAGGACGCCGGAGATGACCAGGTTCATGAGCATGGCCTGGGGCGCGGGCAGCTCGGCGCCGCCGATCGGGCCGATGCCCGGCGCCTCGTGCAGGAGCCGCAGCGTGGCCACCACGAAGAAGGCGCAGGTGAGAACGCCCAGCAGTTCGCCGGCCTGCTGGCGGCGCGGTGTGGAGCCCAGCAGGAAGCCGGTCTTCAGGTCCTGGCTGCAGTCGCCGGCGATCGACGCCGCGATGCAGACCAGGGTGCCGACCGTGAGCGCCGCCGCCTTGGCGGGCAGGTCGGTCCAGCCCAGCGCCAGGAAGACCGCTGACGTGCCCAGCAGAGCGGTGATGGTCATGGCCGAGGTCGGATTCGACGACACGCCGACCATTCCGACAATGCGCGACGAGACGGTGACGAAGAAGAAGGCGAAGACGGCGGCCAGCAGCGCGGCGATCAGGCGCTCGAACCAGCCGTCCATCCCCTGGAAGACACCGGGCACCAGGGCCGCCACCAGGACGATTGCAAGGGCGCCCAGGCCCACGACCTTGAGCGGCAGGTCGCGCTCGGTGCGCGGGGTGTCGGCCGCCCTGGCCGAGTCGCCGCGATTGGCGCGCATCTGCGCCATGCTGGAGCGGAACGACTCGACCATCGACGGCAGGGTCTTGATCAGTGTCAGGATCCCCGCCGTCGCCACCGCGCCGGCGCCGATGTAGCGCACGTAGCGGTTCCAGAGGTCGTGGACGGACATGTCGCGGATCAGCGACTCCGTCTCCGGGTAGAAGGGCTCGCTGAGGCCCTCTCCCCAGAGGTAGATCCCGGGGATGATCACCAGCGAGGCCAGCAGCGCGCCAGAGACCATGATGGTCGCGGTCCTCAGCCCCAGGATCCAGCCGACCCCGAACAGCGCTGGTGAGGTCTTCACCGCCAGCTCTGCGCGCGGCAGCAAGGGGACCGCAAAGGACAACTTGCTGGTCCACAGCCCCAGCGCGCCTTTCTCCAGCAGCCGCAGCCCCGCGCCGACGCCGAGCCCCCAGAACACGTGGCCGGCGCCGCGGCCCGAGCCCTCGGTGGCGCGCAGCACCTCGGCGCAGGCAGTGCCCTCGGGGTAGGGGAGTTTCCCGTGCTGCTGTGCGATCAGGTAGCCGCGCAGCGGGATCATGAACAGCACGCCCAGCAGGCCGCCGCAGATCGCCAGCAGGGTCAGCTCGAGCGCCGCCGGGTCGAGGCCCCACAGGAACAGCGCGGGAATCGTGAACAGGACGCCCGAGGCCACCGACGAGGACGCCGAGCCCACCGTCTGGCTCATGTTGGCCTCGAGCAGGCCGATCCGCAGGCCCGCCGCCCGGAAGGCGGCCACCGTCATCACCGCCACCGGGATCGAGGTCGAGATCGTCAGCCCTGCGCGCAGCCCCAGATACGTGTTGGCGGCGCCGAATATGATCCCGAAGAGCACTCCGGCGACGATCGCCCGGAGCGTGACCTCCGGGGCGGCGGTGTTCTCCGCCGGGATGTCGGGCTGGTGGGGGGGCGGCGCTGCCGCCTTGCCCGCCGGGTCGGTCAGCGGCCTTCCTCCTCAAGATCCGCCGATGCCTCGACCGGCTCGGAACCCGGCTCGGCGTAGTCGACTTCGATGGGCGGCTTGACGGTCCGCTGCTCGACCAGGAAGGCGTCGAACCAGCGCATCATCCGCAGGTTGTAGTCCAGGCGGTTGGAGCGTTTGCGGTTGCCGTGGCCCTCGCCGGGATAGAGCACCAGCCGGACCGGGACATCGCCCTTCAACTTGAGGTGGCGGTGCATCTCCATAGACTGGGTGGGGGAGACCCGCGGATCGTCCTTGCCGTGCATGATCAGCAGTGGGGTCCGCGCGTTGTTGACGTGGTAGATCGGGCTGCGCTCGAGGTACTTGACCCACAGTCCGTCGCTGATCCGCTCGGTGGCATGGACCAATTCCATCTCCAGGGGAATGTCGGTGGTGCCTACCTTGGAGAGGAAGTCCGAAATGCCGACGAACATCACTCCGGCGGCGAAGACGTCCGAGTAGTAAGTGGCCATCCATGCGGTCGCGTAGCCGCCGTAGGAGCCGCCGGTGACGCCGATGCGGTCCGGATCGGCAATGCCCTCGGCAATCAGGTGGTGCACCCCGTCGACGATGTCGTCGAACTCGGCCCCTGCCTGATCCTTCTGGTTGGCCTTCGCGAACGCGACTCCGTATCCCGTCGACGCCCGGTAGTTGGGCATGAGCACCGCGTAGCCGGCACCAGTCGCCATGTGGCCGGGATAGGAGTAATTGGTGACCCAGCCGTTGGAGATATTGGATTCGGGACCGCCGTGTACGACCACAATGGTCGGGAGCGGTCCGTCGGCCGCGGTCCAGCCACGAGGCGTCAGCAGGAGCCCCTCTATGGGCCAGGAGCCGTTGTCCGGCCGCGATTTCCAGGTGATGACACTCTGGCTGCCCAGTTCGCATTCCGACAGCCAAGGATTGGCGTTGGTCAGTCTGCGCGGACGGCCGCCAGCTTCGTGCTCGTCGTGGGAGTAGGCGAAGGCCTCGAACGGGTGGTTCGGGGTCGAAGCCAGAAACACTGCCCGGTGGTGGACGGAGTCCAACTCGACTGACCGCATGCTGCCCAGCCCCCCCCACATGGGCTGTGCCTCGCCAGCTCCGGTTTCGTCCAACTCCGCGAACATGACCTCGTCCGTGAACCCGGTGTGCTGAAGCCACCATGCGCTGCCCGGCTCGCTGCCGGCGCCGGCCTGGGCGGTTGTGGCCGGCATGGCGTTGTCCGTGACCCAGTTCCAGCCTGGATCGCCCACGCCAACGGCCCTGCCGTCGGTTGCCTGGATCTTGACATAGGCCACCTGGCTGGCGGCCGGGTCGTGGATGTCCAAAGCGGTTTGGACCACGATCGCCGAGCCGTCCGACGCCCACCCGAAGGATTCCATCTTGCCGTTGTTGGCGACCGCGGGCCGGGCATCAAAAGGCGCGGCAGCATCGACGATCCAGATCGACTTTGACATGTAGGAGTCATCGATCAGCGGCGTCGGGGTGAGCGCCAAGGCTAGGCGCGTCCCGTCAGGCGACCACTCGAAGCCTTGGACGCTCATGCCCAGCTCGACCTCGACGCTCTCGTCCTCGCCAGGTGTGAAGAGCCTCAGATTCGTGTGGCGCCAGTCCTCTTCATAGACGATCTGCTTGTGGCCGGCCTTCTCTCGGGCCTTCACCTCCTTGCCCTTTTCGGCGCCCTTCGTCCAGGCCAGGCGCGACCCGTCCGGCGACCATTTGTACGAGCCGGCAGCCTCGCCCTCGGGCGTCACCGGCTGGGCCTCGCCGCCGTCGATCGGCAGCAGCCAGACGCGGCTGTGCTTGTCGTCGCCGCGCTTCTGGCGAAACGAGATCGAGTTCGTGCCGGGGCGCCATGCGATCGATCCCACGTTGCCCTTGCCGGTCACGTACGCGCGCGAATCGCCGCCGTCGAACGGCACCACGTGCAGTTCGGTCCACGAGCTGCCGTCGTCCTCATCCTCCGTGCGCGGGATCGCCAGCAGATAGGCGACATGCTCGCCGTCGGGCGAGAGCGCTACATCGACGACGCTCCTCAGCCGGGCAACGTCCCAGGGCGTCATGGCGCGCGCCGCCCCTGTGTCGGCGGCGGCCTCGACAACGTTCTGGGCCGGCAGGAAAAACGGCAGGGCGAGCAGGATCAGGTGCATGGGCGTCTCCGGGTCTCTCGTTTTCCGTGCGGGGGCGTCCCGCCCGGGCCGCTCATCCTAGCGCCCCCCCGAATGGGGGTGGGGGCGTAGGATCGGCGCGGAGGCCGCCGTCATGATGCGTATCCCTACGTTCCTGCTGCCCGTTGCCCTGATGCCCCTGCTGGCCGCCGGGCCGGGAGGAGAGGTGGCCCGAGGGCCGGAGCCGGTCTCGTTTGTGACCGCCGACGGGATCACCATCCATGGCTGGGCGCACGGGCCGCACGGCCACGGCGGCAAGCACCGGGATGAGGACGGGCGGCTGGTGGGCGAGGCGGCGCGCCGGCCGGCGGTCGTGCTCCTGCACATGTTCCGATCGGATAAGCAGGCCTGGTGGGAGCGGGGCGGGATGTTTCCCCTGCTCTCGGAACACGGGATCCTGGGGTTGTCGATCGATATGCGCGGCCACGGCGAGTCGCGCTCGGGCCCCGGGGGCGAGGACCTGCGGAAGCGCGTCGTGGACCGCGACCCCGCATTGTTCAACGCCATGTGGAAGGACGCGGCGGCGGCGGTGAAGTGGCTCCGCGAGGTCCGGGGCGTGCAGGGCGAGATCGGGCTCGTGGGCGCCAGCGTCGGCTGCTCGGTGGCGATCGACACGGCGCGCCGCGACGAATCGCTCCGCGACGTGGTCGTCATGACGCCCGGGCTCGACTACCTGGGCGTCGACACTCGAACGCACCTGAGGGCCTGGGGGCAGCGCGAACTTCTGATCCTGACCTCCGAGGAGGAAGCGTCCGCCTCGCGGGAGATCGCGCGGGTCCTGGATTCTCAGCGTGCAGCGCGTGAGGCGGAGGCGGACGAGCCGGAGCCGTCGCGCGTGACGCTCACCGAGTTCAATGCCGAGCGCGTCCACGGCACGCGCATGTTCGGCGCAGTGGAGGGGGTGGCGGAGACGATCGCCGCCTGGCTAGAGGAGCGGCTGGACCCTGCGCCTGCGCAGGAGGAATCGGCAGAGGACGAGGACTAGACCGCCGGCTCGTGGCTGTGGCCCTTGTGCATGGGGCCGCCGCAGAGCGAGCAGATGGTGTTCATCGAGTCGATGCCCAGGTCGGCACGCGTCTGGAGCAGGCGCGCGACCTGGTCGGGATCGAGGGTCTTCAGGCTGCCAAGCGTCTTGGCCAGGTAGACGATCTTTGCGGTGTGCTCGACCTGCTCCATGCGCTGGAAGGCCTCGGTCAGGTTCTCTCCGACGCACAGTGCGCCGTGCCGCTCGAGGAGCATCGCGTCGGAGCAGCGGATCGTCTCGCGGATCGAGTCCGGCAGTTCGTCGGTGCCCGGCGTTCCGTACGGGGCGGTCGGGATGGTGCCCAGGGTGACCACGATCTCGGGGATCACCGCCTTGTTCAGGTCGAGCCCGGCCAGGGTGAATGCGACCGCGTGGGGGGGATGGCCGTGGCAGACCGCGCGCACATCGGGGCGCTCGCGGTAGACCGCCAGGTGCATGCGAATCTCGGTCGAGATGTAGCCGCCTGCGGTGGGCGATGCGGCGTCGGCCAGGTCTTCCAGCGCGATGACGCTCATCTGGTCGGGGGTGATGAAGCCCTTGCAGACCCCCGAAGGGGTGATCACGAGGTGATCGTCCCCCAGGCGCGCGGAGATATTGCCGTCGGTCGCGGCGATGAAGCCCTTCTGGTACATGAGGCTGCCGACCTCGGCGATGCCGCGGCGCAGCAGTCCTTCTTCGTCGAGAGGCAGCGCGGTCATTTGTGGGAGGCCTGGATCGGCGTGGTGGGGGCGGTGCGGCCGGTGGCGTCGAAGAGGTTCGCGCCGCCCACCTCGACCGTGTCGACTACGCCGACCACGATCGTCTTGACGGGGCCGTCAGGGGCGGAGTCCGTGGCGTCGCGGCCGCCATTCCCCTCGTCGTTGACCAGCACGCGGTCGCCGACGCCAGCCTGGGCCATGTCGACCGCGACCCGCGTCTCGCCGGTCTCCTTGCCGTCGGGGTCCACCGGCCGGATCAGCAGCAGGGTGCGGCCGTCGTAGAAGGGGTGCTGGACCGGGGCGACCACCGTGCCCACGACGTCGCCCAGGAACACGGGTCAGGCGCCCGCCTCGGGGGCGGCGGCCGGCTTCTTGGTTGCGGTGGTCTTTCGGGGCGCCCGCGGTTTGCGCCGCGGCGTGGTGGCGATCTGCTCGACGTGCCCGAGGATGGCGGCGTCGACCGGCACGAACGTCTCGGGACAGGCCAGCGCGGCCTCACGGCCGTCGATCCAGTAGACCACGTCGCCCGGGCCCGACTGGGCCACGTCGCAGGCGGCCAGGACGTCTCCGTCGGGCTTGCCGTCCTCGCCGAGCGGCTGGAGCAGCTGGATCGCGACGCCGGTCAGACCAGGCGACTTGACCGTGGCGACCACCCGGCCGACGACGCGTCCCAGGTACACCCGCCCTACTTCCGCCAGGCCACCTGGCCCTCGACGTCCCACGAGTCGAGGATGGCCATGATCGAGGCGTCGCAGGGCCGCTTGTCCGTCTGGGGCGTCTGGCGGGCCGACGAGCCGGTCGCGTAGAGGACCATCTCGTCGTGGCCCGCGCCCACCGTGTCGGCCGCGACCACGTAGCGATCGGTGGGCTTGGCATGGTGGTCGTGGACCTGGACGACCAGCAGCTTGAGCCCGTCCAGACTCTCGATCTTGCGCGTGCTGACGACCGAGCCGACGACCTTGCCGATGAGCATGCGAGGATCCTACTCCGATGCCAGGGGCAGGGAGAACACGACAGTCGTGCCGCCGCCGGCGGTGTCCTCGATCCAGATCTGGCCACCCTGGCGCTCCACGATCTCCTTCGAGATGGCCAGCCCCAGGCCCGTGCCTCGCGGACCGGCCGCCAGGGGATCGGCGCCGTGGATCTGCCGGAAACGCTCGAACACATGGGCCTTCATGTGGTCGGGCACGCCGGGACCGTGGTCCCGGATCCTGACCTCGACCGTGTCATCCTTGAGGCCCAGCAGCGCCTCGATCTGGGGGTCGCTGCCGGCGAACTTGGCCGCGTTGGACAGCAGGTTGTGGAGCACCTGGGCCAGACGGTCTGGGTCCGCGGATACGAGCTGTAGGTCCGCCGCCGCGTCCACGGTCACCTCGATGTCCTGGTCCTCGAACATGCCCGCCATCGATGACACCGTGTTGCGCACCGCCTCCTCGGCGTCCATGGCGACCGGCTCCACCAGGAAGGTGCCGCCCTCCATCTTCGCCAGGTCCAGCACCTCGTTCACCAGCCGGGTCAGCCGCTCGCTCTCCTTGCGGATGATCCCCAGGAATTCGCGCCGCTGTTCGGGATCCTCGTCCGCGTAGTCGGTCAGGATCTCCGCAAAGGAGCGGATCGAGGTCAGCGGCGAGCGGAGCTCATGGCTGACCGTCGAGATGAATACGTCCTTCGCCTCGTCCAGCACCTTGAGGTCGTCGTAGGCGGTCTGCAGGTCCGCGGTGCGCGCGGCGACCTTGTGTTCGAGGTCGAGGTTGACGGCCTCCATCTCGTCGCGCGAGCCCTTCAGATCCCCGGTCATCGCATTGAAGGCGCGGGCCAGTTCCCCGATCTCGTCGTTCGCCATGACTTGGAGGCGCCGGTCCAGATCGCCCGCCCCGATCGCCTTGGCGCCCGCCGTCATGGAGACGATCGGGTCGGACATCCGGTGCGCGAAGAACCAGGCCAGGGTGCCGGCCACCACGCTGGTGGCCAGGATCAGGCTGACGATGCGTGCCACCAGGGCGGTGCGCTCCGCCTGGGTGGCGGACAGCGTGATGCCGACCGCGACGGAGCCGATCACGTCGGTGTCGCTCTCCTCGACCAGCACGGCACCGATGTCCGGGGCGCCGGCGTCGGTCCCGCGCAGCACAGGGGCCCAGAGGATCATGATGTCCCCCTGTTCGCGGTCCGTGATGTGTGCCTCGACGGGCCCGTGTGAGGGGGTTTCCCAGACACGGGCGCCTCCCAGCAGGTCGGTACGCTCCTCCGGACGGATCCGTGCGTGCAGCACGCTGCCGGCCGCGTCGTAGACGGCGACGTAGAGCACCTCCTCTTCGGCGAACAGCCGGTCCACATGAGGCACCAGGTCCGCGGGGCGCTGGGAGAGCACCCCCAGTTCGCAAGCGGCGGCCAGGTGTGTGGTCAGCGCGGTCACCTTTTCCGCCTGCTTCTCCTCCGTCAGCCGGCCCAGCGTCCTCGAGGAGAATGTCCCGATCAGCACACCGGGAAGGACCGCCAGCAGCACGGCGGGCACCAGCAGGCGCCGGCGCAGGGATGAGTGTCCCTTCACCCGCCGGTTTTCCTTTCCGCAGCCTCAGCCTCCTCCTTCTCCTTGACTGCGAGGTCGGTGGCGGACTCCCTCAGCGATCTGGGCAAGGGGATCTTCAGCGCCGCTGCGCTGCGGCTGTCGTAGATCACGTTGGTGCGCCGGGGCGGCAGCACGACCGGCAGGGCGCGTCCGGCGATCGTCTCGTCGGCCAGCTCACCGGCCTGCAGCCCGAGTTCGCGCCAGTCCACCTCGTGGGCCAGCAATGCGGACTGCTTGACGTGGCTTGTCCCCAGCCCGATGAGCGGTACCCGGTGGCGCAGCGACAGCAGCCGCAGCCGGGCGAAGGCCTCGCGTCCAGCCGAGAAGGTGTCGGCCAGGACCAGGAATGCGTCGACGTGCGGAACGACCTCCTCCCGCATGCCGAAGGCCTCCTTCATATCCTCGGCGGCCCTTGCGGGGGTGCAGGTCGGACGTGGTGACCGATTCGGAGCCAGAGAAGAGGAATTCCTCCTCCAGCCCTCCTGAGAGCAGGTCATCGTCCTGGAGAGCGGCCGAAGGCGACACGAGGGACAGCGCAAGAAGGCGTTGCAGCATGGGAACCACCAATGAGAGATGGCGGGCGGATCCTACTCGCAGGAAGGGAGTTGGGGCAGGATGGCGGTCGTGCCCGACACCTCTGCCGAAGACGTCGCGTTCCTGGCGCTGCTGGTCCACCGGGGCGAGGTGGACCATCAGGCGGCCGAGGCGGTGATGGGCAGCCTGGCCGAGGACGGCCTGGACGTGGCGCTGGTCAGCCGGGGCGGACTGGAGCGGGAGCGCGTGGGCTGGCTTCGTGCCACCGAGGGCGGGGTGCGGCCGCTGCTGCCGGGATACCGGGCCGGCGCGCTGCTGGGGGAGGGCGGCCAGGCGCGGGTCTACGAGGCCCACGAGGAGGCGACCGGCGCGACGGTGGCGCTCAAGACGCTGCGTCCCTCCCTGCGGGGGGAGGCGTCGGCGGTGGCCTCGTTCGTCGAAGAGGGCAAGCTGCTGCGGCGGCTCGATCACCCGGGGATCGTGAAGGTGAGGAGGATCGCCAAGGCCGGCGACTGGCTGGTGCTCGTGATGGACCGCCTGCAGGGCGAGACCCTCCTGGAGCGGCTGGAGCGGGAGGGGGAGCTCGCCGAGGAGACCGTCCTGGACATCCTGCTGCAGGCGGCGCGTGTCCTGGACCACCTGCGCGGCGAAGGCGTGGTCCATCGCGACATCAAGCCCTCCAATCTTTTCCTGGATGCGGACGGCCGTCTGATCCTGCTGGACCTGGGCCTGGCGGCAGCCGGTGGTGGGGGATCGGAGGGGACCGGCGTCGGCACCCGCGCATACGTGGCGCCCGAGCAGGCGCTGGGCGAGGCGGGCGTCGACGCGCGCTCGGACATCTACTCGCTGGGCGCGACCGTCTACCATCTGGGCGTGGGCGAGCCGCCGCCCGATCACCTGGAGTCCGCCCTGTCGAGCCGGGCCCTGGGGCGGGCTGGCCTCAGTCCCCATTTCCACTACTTCCTCGAGAAGATGATGGCCAAGGACCGTGACATCAGATACCCGGACCCGGCGGCCCTGGTGGCCGACATTGAACGCCAGAGGCATGGGCGCGACACGCTCCGCGGCCCTCGCTAGCGCCCTCTGTCTGGCGCTCGCCTCCTGCGGGCGCCAGGAGAGTCCCCGGGAGACACCGGCCGTGGTGATCCGGATCCCGGCGGCGCCCCAGGAGGCGGCGCCGCCCGAATCCGCCGCACCCGATCCGCCTCCCGACCCCGGCCCCGTGGAGGAGATGCCGGCCCCGGAGCCGACCCTGGCAGAGCGTGCGGCCGCGGCCTGGTCGCTGTGGGAGGAGGGGCGCCACGCCGATGCCCTTGCAGATGCCGCCTCCGTCCGGGCGGAGGATCCGGACCAGCCGGCGGCCTGCCTGCTGCTGGGGCGCGACGCCTACCGCCGCCACGACCTCTTCGAGGCCGAGGACCTGCTGGCCCGGGCGGAGCGAGGCGGCATGGCCCATGTGACGGCGCTTCTGGAGCGGGTGCGCGCCGAACTCGAGGTGGAGGCGCAATTCCGGTCGTCCCTGGCCACGCCGGGCTTCGAGCTGCGGTACTCCATGTGGCGCGACGACCTGGGCACCAGGGAGGGGTCGCGCACCATGTCGGACCTGCTGTGGGAAGCCCGGCGCCACGTGGAGCGGATGCTCGGGCCGTTTCCGGGGAACGAGCGCGTCCAGGTCCTGATCTACGATCCGGCCACCTTCGCACGGCTGATGGACATGCCGGAATGGGTGGCGGGGGTCTACGACGGCCGGGTGCGCATCCCGCTGGATGACCTCTACGAGAACTCCCAGCTGTCCGACACCGTGCGCCACGAACTGGTGCACGCGTTCGTGGACAGGCTGAGCACGCGCTGCCCAGCCTGGCTGAACGAGGGCCTGGCGCAGTGGGTCGAGGGCGAGGACCTGGCCCGTGCGGCGGCGCGACTGGGGGGCTCCGAGGGCTGGCTGCCCTACTCGGACCTCGTCCGCCCGTTCCTTGAACTGGGCTCGGAGGCCCGCGTCCGCCGTGCCTATGACCAGGGCCTGCTGTTCGTTGCGTGGCTGGACCGGGTCCTGGGCCGGGGCGTCATCGTCCAGGGGATCGAGGCGCTGGGCCGCGAGGGCGCGGCCGAGCAGGTGCTGGCCGAGGAGTGGGGCGTCTCTCCGGCCGACCTGTACCGTGATTGGCTGCTCACCCGCGCCCGCTAGAGAGAAAGCCGGGAAAGAACGCATCCTTCGCCCTTCCCAACGTCGTGAGGGTGGACGATTGATGAGGGAACTGCGAGAGACGAGGCACGATCTGGCCCTCTGGGGCGATGGGCGGTTGGGCGACGAGGACCTTCTGGCCCTTGTGCTGGGCAGCCGTCGGGCCGCCGTCCTGTGCCTCGAGCATCGTCGGCTCGGGGGGCTGGCCCGGTGCTCACCGGTGGAACTGGAGAAGGTGACCGGAATGGGCAAGGTGCGCTCGGCGCGCCTGGCAGCCGCCCTGGTGCTGGGCCGCAGGTCGCTTTCGGCGGACGGCCGCACCGGCCCGGTGTTCCGCACGCCCCGCCAGGTCGGGGAGTGGCTGCGCGGCCGCTACGAAGGGGAGACCCGCGAACGTTTCCGCGTGCTGCTTCTCGACGGGCGCCACCGGCTGATTTCCTGCCGTGTGGTTGCCTCGGGGACATTGACGGCCTGCCCGGTGCACCCCAGGGACGTGTTTCGCCCTGCTTTGGCAGAATCGGCGGCCGCAGTGATCGTGGCCCACAACCACCCGTCCGGGGATCCCAGCCCGAGCGCGGAGGACCTGGACATCACAGGCCGTCTGCAGCGGGCAGGTGACCTGGTCGGCATCAGGCTGCTCGACCACGTGATCCTGGGACGGCCAGGCTGGGTCAGCCTGGCCGAGGAAGGCCATGTGTCAGGCCGGACCGGCCACGGCAACAGCGCAGGCGGCAACGGCCGCGGTCTCGATCCTGAGCGTGAGGGGGCCCAGACAAACAGGAACGGCTCCGGCCGCGCGAATTTGATCCCGTTCCGCATCTGACCAGCCGCCCTCGGGACCCACCAGGACCAGGACCGGATCTCCCCCCGCGAAGGCTGCGGCATCGATGCCGTCCCCGGTCTCAGCCACGTCGCAGACCACGAGGCGCTCACCATCGGGAAGGTCCTCAAGCAAATCTGCAAGCGAGCATGGGTCCTCGATCACCAGCGGCCCGGCTCGGCCGCACTGCTTGATGGACAGATCGGCGATCCGACGCCACCGGTCCACGCGGGCGGTCGAGGGGGGGCGCTGGGTCCGTTCCGCCAAAATGGGCAGCAGGGCCCGGGCGCCCAGCTCTGAGAGGGCGGGAATGAAGGCGTCCAGCCGGGAAGCGTTCGGGGCGGCCACCGCCAGGCGCACGGGGCGAGGCAGGACAGGTGCGGGCAGGGCCTCGAGACCCTCGATCCGGACCGATTGCCCCTCCATCGCGGCCACGGTGCCGCGCCACAGGCCTCCTTCCGGATCGGCCACCTCGACGACCAGACCGGTCCGGGCCCGCAGCACGCGGCGCAGGTGCCGCTGTTCGCTGCCGCGCAGGAGCGCAACCCCGTCCTGCGGAGCTCTGTCGATGAGGAATCGCCGCGCCATGGCGCCCCTGGAATACACCATGGCGAGGGTGGTTGCGACCGACCGGCAGGAGCGATTCACGGCCGTACGTACTAGACTCCCCCCTTCCCCGTCCCGGCGCCGGGGCGGCCTTGCCGGCGTCCGTAACAGCGGTCTCCGGGGGGGCTACCAAGACCGGATGGACGGGGGGGAGGGTGCCCCTCACCGCACATTTATTCGATATGGACTCCCGATTCACGCTCACCTTCGACGGCGGAGATCGCGACGGCGAAAGCCTCGCGCTGGAGGGGTCCTCACTGACCATCGGCCGCCTCGAGAAGTGCGATGTGACCATCGACGACCACACGGTCTCGAGTGAGCACGCCGCCCTGTCGTTGGACGGATCCGTGTGGACCCTGACCGACCTGGGGTCGACCAATGGGACGTTCGTGGACGAGGCCCGCGTCGAAGCGGAGCCCCGGACCCTCGGTGACGGGTGTTCCGTCCGGGTCGGAGAGACACGGCTGCTGTTCACCGACGCCGACGCCATGGGCTCCATGGCGATCGATGCCCTGCCGGAGCGACGGACACCCTGGGGCCTGTTCGCCCTGATCCTTGTTCTGGCCGGTGGAGGCACGGCCGCCTGGATGCTGCGCGAGCCTGGCAGTGCAGCTCTTGCTCTCGCGGAGGCCGCCCCTGGCAACCTGCTGGCGCAGGATTGGTCGTTCGAGGGAGACGGCGGCTGGGAAATGGACGGAGGGGCCCGCCTGGTGGGCACCGGACAGGTGTCGGGCATGCGTGCCCTGCTGCTCGATGGGCCTGGGGCCCAGTCGCGATGGGCACGGACCCATGAACTCGAGCGCGGACGCAGGGTCCGTGTGACCGGCCGCCAGGCCGGGCCGGTTCCGCCGCGTGTGGATCTGGAATTCGAGGTCGGCCATGCGGACGGTACGGGGCAGGTGCAGCCCTACGTCTATCCGTTGGAGACGACGGTCGGCGCGGACGGCAGTTTCGAGGGCCAGGTCGTGCCGCCGCCCGGGGCCCGCCGGGTGGGGCTGGTGCTGCGCGGGCCAGCCGAGGGGCCTGTGACCGTGGACGACCTCGGACTCGAGTTTGCCGGAGCGGCCCAGATCGTGAGGCCGTCCATCGGCGCATACGAGTTGGTGAGGCCTGACGGCCTGCCGGCCGCGATCGGCGTCTGGAAGCACGACCGCTATGTCCTGCTGGGCCTGGCGAACGCCGGGTCGGCGCAGGTGGCCGACGACGGCCGTGCGTTTTCCGTGGGCGTTTCGGGCGGCACGCGCCTGGAGGTGTCGCCCGACCTCATGAGCCAGGCCGGCTTCCTGTTGCTGGCAGGCGGCCAGGCACTGCGGTCCGACGAGGAACTGGCGGCCGAGGACGTCGACTCCCTGATCCTGGGCGCCGACAACGACCGGATCCGGCTGCGATTCGACCCGCCGGCCTCGGTCGACGCCCGCCGGCATGCGGCCGGCGCCCGTGTCGAACTGGGCTGGCCGGGCCCCGCGACGGTGGCAGTCCAGGTGGACTTCACGGTCGAGAAGACGCGCGCTTCGCAGCTGGAAAGCGAGGCCCGCGACTCGGAGAGCGCCGGCCGCCCCGGCGCCGCGATGGCGGTCTATTCGACGATCCTCGATGAGTTCCCATTCGACCCTGCTGCAGTCGAGCGGGCGACGGAGAGGCACACCGCCCTGCTCCAGACCGGCCTCAAGCGGCTGTCCGTGCTTCGCGGGCAGTCCGAGGAAGCCGCGTTCTTTGGACTGGTGGACGGCTACCAGGCCCTCGAGGCGGGGTTGGGCAGACTGGTGGATGACTTCGCGGGAACCGAGGTCGCCGCCGAGGCGGGCCGCCTGAAGGAGCGGGCAGCGGACCAACGCGGTCTGCTGGAAGTGGCGCGCGGAACGGACCAGGCGGCCCGCCTGCTGCAGAGGGCCACGGAACTTGGCGCCAGCGGCAGCGGTGTCCTGGCGGACCACATGCTCCACTATCTGATCGATGCCCATCCCGGCACGACGGCCGCGGCCACGGCCCTGGAGCGCCTGGGCACGGGAGGCGGCCGGTGAGCGGCGCCTCCACGGGCATGGACGCCGGGACCTCGGGGGTCCGGATCCTGCAGGGCCGGATGGTGAAGGGCCTCTTCCGGCTCAGCCGGTTCGCCGCCGCGCCGGTGGAGGGGGCCCTGGAGCCGGCACAGGTGCTGGGCGATCTTGTCGCGGAGGCCGACATCCGCGGCTCTGGAGCGCGCGTCGGCGTGTCGGGCCGCGAGGTCATCTTCCGCTACACCAACGTCCCCCCGGTGCCCGACTGGCAGCTGCGCACGCTGATGGACTTCGAGGTCCAGGAGATCGCCGATCAGTCCGGCGGCGCCATCGCGTCCGACTACAACCTCCTGCCGGCCGCCGCCGAAATGGCGGAGGAGGAAACCGTTCTGCTGGCCCTGGCCCGGACCACGCTGCTGGACGGGCTGATGGAGTCCCTGGGCGAGACTCGCACCGGACTCGGCTGCTTCACGCCCTCGGCGGTCGCCCTCTACAACGCGTTCCTCGCCTTTGCCGACGACACCAACGGCACTGTCCTGCTGGCCGACGTTGGCGAGGCCAATCTGGACCTGGCGCTGGTCCGCAACGGGGAGCTGCTGTTCGCCCGCAACGTGGCAGGCGGCGGGAGCCTGTTTACCGAGGCAGTCATGGAGCGCTTCAACGCACCGCGGGCCAAGGCGAGGAAGGCGAAGGAGAGGCTGGGCGACCTGACGCCGGGAGCCGTCCACACGGAGCCCAATGCCGAAAAGGTGGCCCGCGCCCTGACCGGGCCGGCCGGGCAGATCCTGTCGCTTCTGCAGACCACGCTCAGTTTCGCCAGGTCGCAGGTCCGGCTGACCTCCCTCCAACTGGACCGGGTGGTGCTGTGCGGCGGTGCGGCGAGGCTCCACGGGCTCGACCGCTACCTGGCATCGTCGATGGGCGTGCCGGTCGACCGGTTCGACCCGTTCGATGCGGTGGACCTGTCGGGTCTGCCGGAGGATGAGGCGGACCGGCTCGACGAGAACCGTCTGGAGTCGGTGGTCGCTCTGGGGCTGGCGGTGCAGGGTGCGGACCCTGCTCTCTACGGGATCGAAATCCTGCCCGACGCCATCAGGGCGAAGCGTGACCTGGTCGAGCGTCACGCCTGGACCGGGGCGGCCGGACTGCTGCTGGCCGGCTACCTGGCTGCGAACGCGTGGCTGCTGGCGGACAGGGCGGCCGTGGTGGAGAAGGCGTCGGGACTGGCGCACGCGCAGAACACACGCAGGTCGCGCGACGACAAGGAGACCCGGCGCCTGCTGGACCGCAGCCGCGACCTGTACGAACGAACCGCTGCGCTCGAGACGCGGCTGGGTGTAGGAGACAGCCTGGGGGCGGTCCTGTCGCTCCTGCGTTCGCGGATGCCTGAGGACTTGTGGGTGACGCGCATTCATGTCGAGAGGACGACGGATGACAGCGGAGACTTGCACACCGGCGGCGAGGTGCGGCCGCTGGTCCGGGTGGAGGGGATGGGCCGCGAGGGCGGCGAGCGGTTGAGCGACGTATTGAGCCAATTCACCGAGGAGCTTCGACTGGTGATCCCCGCGCCGGCTTCGCTGCGGCAGGAGTCGTCCTGGAAGGATGGCCGCCTCACGTTCACCCTTGTTCTCAACCTGCTGCCCGTGGCCGGGACGGAGGAGGGCTGATGGACCTCGAGAACGTCTGGCAGGAGCACAAGACCTTCATCTCCACGGTGGTGGGGGGACTGGTGGCCTTCTTCATTGCCTCGGCCCTGATCGCCAACGGGCCTGGGGACGACCTTCGTCTCGCCGAAAACACGCTTCTGAGCGAGAACGGCCGGTTGCGCGCCAAGCTCCACAACGCCGACGATCGCAAGGCCGCCCGCGCCGCCCACGACGGCCTGGGGGCGGCCCTCGAGGCCCTGGCAGGCCGCGGCGTCTTCGTGACGAGGCCGGAGTTCGAACTCAGCAGTGCGGGCAGTACGCCAGCCAACCAGTATCTGCGGATCACCGAGCAGGTGTCCCAGGCCCTGCTGCCGGACGCGGCCCGCATGAATGTGGATCTGCCGATCGACATGGGCCTTCCGCAGACCTCGCCCACCTCGCCCAGCGACATCGCGCGCACGCTGCGGGCCCTGGACCTGGTCGAGCGGGCGGCGCGCATTGCCATCGGCGCCAGGGTCGATGCCGTCGAGCGGATCCGCATGACGCCTGTCCAGGTGGGCAGGCGCGGCCGGACGGCCAAGACGACCGTGACATCGGCGTTCCTGGACGAGATCCCCGTGACCTTCGACGTGCGCGGGCGGCCTGATGCGGTGCTCCGTTTCATCGAAGGGTGCCTGGGCGCTGGGCTCGTCATGGGCGAGGCGGAGGTGACAGAGCACCGCCGTCAGAAGGGCAAGAGGCTGGCCGAGGTAACGCTGCTGGCGCTTCGCGTACGGGAGGAGGCCGGGCAGTGAACGTGGGCCTCAACAAGGAGCAGATCACGGCGGTGCTGGCAGGCCTGCTGGCCGCCCTGCTGGGATGGCGTCTGAGCTCGTGGACCGCGCCGCGCGTCGGCCGCCCGAACAAGGCGGGCGTCACCTTCGAGGCGCCCCGGGTCCCGGTGCCTCTGGCCGTGGCGGTGGTGGACGGCGACGGCCGCAACCCGCTCGAACCGCCTCGGGACACCTTCCCGCTGGAAGCGATGACGCTCGAACTGCCGCCGCGGCCCGCGGTCGCGCTGCTGGCTCCGCCAACCGTGCCCGGCGTGCACGTGTCCGGATGGCATCGGTTCTATGCCGTCGAGTCCCTTTCTCCGGGTGCGGCGGACGAGGAGGAGGCGGGCCGCACGGATCCAGGGGACGTGTGGGACGAGGATCTGCCGGACGGCGAGGCCTCCGACGAGGAGCTGTTCGACGGTCTGGATGTGGACGTGCAGGAGGATGTGTGGGCCCGGTCCTACGACTGGGTCGAATTCAGGCCCGGCGATCGCCGCTGGGGCTTTATCCGCAATCCAAAGCGGTTCGATCTGCGCCGAAATCCTGCGGAACGGCTCGTGTTCGAGCGCTGGGACCCCGACGTCGGCCGGTTTCTCCAGAAGATGGCGATCGACCAGGCAAGCGTGTCGGACTGGGGTTTCGCGAAGACCGTGTCCAACCACATCGAGCTGCGCCGCCGTGAGCTCAAGGAGACCAGCGGTTTCCTCGACGAGCTCGAGGCATGGGGCTACGAGTGCCTGGCCGCCGCGCCCGACCAGCCGGCCGACGAGTCGCCACGCGCGTTCGACGAGGCGGAGCGGGTGTTCGGCCGCATGACCGACCTCGAGCCCACCAACCCGCGTGGCTGGATCGGGCTGGGCAAGGCCATGGAGGCCGCCTTCCGGCTCGAGGACGCCTACGAGCTCTACCGGGCTCAGACGCTGGCCGGGCAGGGGGACCCCAAGCCGTTCCACACCGCGCTCGGCCAGCTGCAGGCGCGCCTGGGCATGGGGCGGGCGGCAGTGGACTCACTGAGGCGGGGCGCGGTGGCGAATGCCGCCGGAGCTGCGGCGCTGGGCCGGTTCCTGCTTGACCAGGGACAACCGGGGGCGGCCGCCGAGGCGCTGGCGCCCCACAAGCGGGTGCGGACCGGAGCGCCCGTCCGGCTGCTGTACGCGGAGGCCCTGCTGGCGCAGGGCCGCCTGGTGGAGGCTGCCTCGGAGGCCGATGGCGCTGCGACGGCGGTCGGCGACGCGGCCGCCTGGGCGACCCTGGCGGCGGTGCGCTATGCGCAGGGGAACCTGGCCGATGCGGTGGAGATCTGCGCCGATCATCTGGGCGAGGAACCGTCGGCGGATGTGTCGCTGCTTCTGACGCGCGGCCTGTGCCTGGCGCGCATGGGAGTGGACGGCGCTGAGGACGACCTTCTGGCCGCAGCTGCGATGGACCCCCTGCAGACAGCCCTGCCTCTGGCAGGCACCGCCTTCCTGCACGCTGTGGCGGGCCGCGTCGAAGAGGCCTGGACCGCGGCCCAGCAGGCCTGGGAGGCCGATCCGACCGACCCCTATGTGCTCTATCTGCACGGACGTCTGGCGCGGCTGCGAGCCGACACGGACACAGCCGCACGCGATCTGGATGCTGCCCTGGGGCGTTCCCTGGACTTCCAGGGGGCTCTGGTGGAGCGCGGCCTCACCGCTCTGGACACAGGAGCGTTCGAGGATGCCGACCGCTACCTGGTGCGCGCGTCCACGCTGACCGACGATCCGGCGCCGGCTCTGAGCCTGGCGGGGCTGGCGCGGCTGAGCGCGAACCGCCTGAGCAGCGCCCGGGACGCCTTCCAGTCGGCGGTCGCCGCCGACCGCGAATCGTGGACCGCCCGCAACGGGCTGGCCACCATCCTGTATGCGGACGACGAACTGGCCGAGGCGCAGCGGGGCCTGGCTGCGGTCGTGGACCAGCTGGCCAACCAGGACGACAGTCCCCACGCCGCGTGGGCCAGCGAGACTCTGGAGGCGGTCAGCGATCATGCGACGAAGCGCGTCTGGCGGGACCGCTTCGACCGCACCGTCCTGCTCAAGCAGTGGCAGGCGGACGCGAGGCTCGGACCGGTCTGGCGGATGGCCGGCGGCCAGGTGGTCCTGGCCGGCCGTCACCGCGAGAAGGGCGACACCCGGCTCTACCACGAGATCGATGCGTCGAAATTCCTGGCTGTGGAGGCTGATGTGACCGTGCCCGCCGGCGCCCAGGGCCGGGCCGGCCTGTTCATCGCCATCGAACGGAAATCGCGGGACGCCACCGTCCCGTCGTTCCTGGTGGGGCTCCTTCGCGACCCCCGCGAGGGCGAGGTCCTTCTGGTGGTGCGCAAGGGCGTGAACGATCCGGAGGAAATGGAGCGCGTCTCCGCGACCTGGCCGCTGGGCACACCGGTCCGCATCTCGTTCACCAAGCACGTGCCTCAAAGCGGCCTGCCTCGGATCGAGGTCCTGCTGGACGGCGTTCCTGTCGGATCCCCGATCACCGCACGGGCCCTCAAGAGTCCGGCCGGATCGATCCGTGCCGGAGTCATGGCCCGTGCCGACACCCAGCGCGAGGTGGGAGCCTCGCTGGACAACTTCGACCTCACTTTCCGCACCACGGAGGACGGCTGACCATGACGGACCGGACCCGGAGCGGCGGATTCACCCTTCTGGAGCTCATGGTGGTGATCAGCATCCTCGGACTGCTGATGTGGGTCCTGCTGCCGCGCATCTCCTCCGCGACCGATGCCGCCAAGAGCGCCACGACACGGGGCATGATCGACCAGATCGGGCTCTCCATCGACGAGTACACCGACCGGATGGGCTGGTACCCGCCCTCCTCGCTGGCCACCTTCGACGTGGGCGGGGCCGATTTGCCCAATGCCGGCATCGAGGCGCTGGTGCTCAGCCTTTTCGATCCTGCGCATGACGGGATTCGCCCGGAGGACGAATGGCTGGTGAACATGGACGGCGACCGCGCCCCGCGCTCGCTGACCATCATGGCCAGGCCCGACCTGTTCGAATTGGCGGACGCCTGGGGGAACCCGCTGGTCTACATCCGCGAGGACGATTACGGGCGGCCCCAGATCGCCATGGGGGTGATCGGTATCGAGTCAGGAATCGGACCGGCCAGCAACCCGACCACCGGGTCGCCCTACAATCCGGAGGACTATCAACTCTTCAGTGCAGGCCCCGATGGCAGTTTTGCGACGACGGAGGACAACGTCGGCAACTGGTAGCCGACGATGCGCGGCAGGGTTCACCCTGCTGGAGCTTGTTGTCGTGGTGGCGCTGATCGCCGTCCTGGCGGGTGTGGGTGTGGGAGTGCTGGGCCGCAAGACGCCCGGCCGCTCGGCTGCCTCCGATGCGGTGCGCAGTGCGCTGCGCCAGGCCCATGCCACCGCCACACTGCAGGGCGCACCTGCCTTCTGCCGCTTCGATGCCCAGCGCCGCACGATTCTCGCCGCGGGCTACCAGCCGGTCGGCCTGTTCCACTTCGAGGACGAGCTCGGGGCGTTCGGCCTGTCGCTGCAGACCGGCAGCGGGGCGCTGGGGGGGCAGGGGCGCCTGGGCGCGGGCATCACGTTCGACCCGGTCCTGCCGCGGCCCTACGCCACTGCCTCGACCGCCCAGCGCTCGGCCTGGCGTCTGCGAAGCGGGTTCCGCCTGGAGGCCTGGGTTCTTCCCCGGCGGATCAGCGGCATGCGCGTGCTGTCGGTCGGCAACCGGCTGCAGCTTGGAGTGGACTCCGAGGGGGCTGCGGTCGCCTCCGTGCGCCTGGCCCCGCCCACCGACGAGGAAGGAGCCCTGGCTCGCACCGAACAGACCGCCTCGGCGCCGGGCGCGGTCCCCGCCGGACGCTGGACGCGGCTGGCCGCCCAGTACGACGGCTTCGAGCTGACCGTGGAGGTGGACGGTGTGGTGGTGGCTCGCACCCCGGTGTCGGGGCCGGTCGACCCGGGACCGGACCGGGGCTGGGGCGATCTGTCCATTTCGTCCAGCGCCGCCCCCTTCGACGGGATGATCGACGAGGTGCGCGTCTGGGCCCTGGTGAAGGGCGAGGAGACGCTGCTGCCCGAGGGATTCAGCTTCCCTGCCGACCTGGTGGTGCATTTCGCCGGCGGCGGGCGGCTGGATACCGCTCATCACCCGGGCGGTCCGGTGGAGGTGCCGCTGGAGTCGGTGGCGGGGCCGGACGTGGCTTTCACGGTGGGGGTCTACGGAACGCTGGTGCGGGCGGAGGAACTTCCGTGACCCGGCCTCGCGAATCGGAGCGCGGGATAGCGCTCCTGATGGTCCTGATCGCGCTGGGCCTGCTGGTCTCGCTGGTGGCGCCCTTTGTCATGAACGCCCGCAACCGCGGCAAGGCGTCGGGGCTGCGCGCGGACGCCGCGCGGGCGCGCGAGGCGGCCGAGGCCGGCGTGGTCCATGCCCGGGCCAGCCTGGCGGCCACGTTTCCCGACCCTTCCTTCGACGCGACGCCGCTGTTCGACGGCCTCGGCGAGATGGCGGTCCCGCGCGAACTCGATGGCCGCCGGCCGGGGTCGTCGGACGCTCCTTCGAGCAGGGATCCGCGGGCGCTGCTGCTCGACGTCCGCGGCAGCGACGAGCAGGCGCGCGTCGACCTGCGCTCCGTCACGCCCCACTTCCTGGCGGCCCTCCTGGGGCGGCTGACCCACGTGCGTGAGGCCGTCGACGAGACCGCGGACGTCATCGAGGTCGACAGCACGGACGGGTTCCCCGACGAGGGCTTCCTGTGGATCGCAGGCGAGCTGGTGTCCTACCGGTCCAAGTCGAACACCGCCTTCACCCAGGTGGATCGGGCGGTGGCCGGAGAACAGGGCTTCAGTCCGGCGCGCGGCCACCGCCCCGGGACCGCTGTCATGCCGGAACGCTTCTACGCGTTCCACCTCTGGCGCACCGAGGGCACCGGCGGCGATCCGCGACGCATCGACAGCGTGCGTGACCTGCTGCGAGCGGCGCCCTGGTCGCTGGAGGGTGGGTTCTCCCGCGAGGAGGTGGCGCAGCTGGCCGACCTGGTCACGGTCCATGCCGGCGGTGCCGGCGCCGAGATCTGGTCCGACCCGGTGAGGGCGGCGGCGCCGCTGATCGCCGGCGCCACGGACTTCGTGCTGCCCTGGGACGGGCAGTACTTCGGGGTCGGGACGACGGTGCGGATCAGTGCGGAGGGCCGCGAGGAATTCGGCCTGGTGGCCGATGCCCAGCCCGGGGCGTCCGGCTTCCGGCTGGCGGCCCCGGTCAGGAATGAATACGAGCCGGCCGAGGCGCTGGTGTCCTTCCTGGTCCGTCATCCGATCAACATCAACACGGCCGCTCCGGAATTGCTGCGTCTGGTGATCGGCGGCATCAGGCTCACGCCCTCGCGAGGGATCGCCGACCCGACCGCGGACCTGCTGACGGACGCGATCGTGGCGTCTCGGCCGATCCGGGGAATCGGCGATCTGCTGGGGAGCGTGCTGTGGCCGCTGCAGGAGGACGGCGACATTGACGGCCGCACCGTGGACTCGGTGACCCGGCTTGCCCTGGCGGCGGAGGACCGGACGCTCCGCGCCTCCCTTCACACGCTGGGATTCCGGAACGAGGGCCGTTTCCGTGTCCTGTCCAATGCGTCCGTGAACACGCCTACCGGGGCTGAGCGCGGCCGCCACTCCACGGAGCGGGTCCTGTCCGTGGCGCCCCAGGAGCCCCTTCTGCATGTCGTCTCGACCCAGGTGGAATTCGAGGAGTCCTGGCGGCCCGGCCGGGCGGCTCGCTGGACCGCCACCGGGCCTGACCACGTCGGCATCCCCGCAGGAGCGGTCCAGCCGCCGAGCCGTGCGCCCGCCTACCTGGGCCGCAACAGCGCGGGCAGTCCGACCCTGCCCTCGGCTGACGCCGGGGAGTCCTTCGTCCAGATCCTCCCCTCGCGCAAGGAGTCGGCCGGAATCCGCGTGTTCCACTGGGATGCGGAGCAGGACATGGAGGGCTACGACGTGTCGCAGGCGGGCCTGGCCCTGCCGCCCGGCCACGACACCGTCCGCCTGGACCTGTCGGGCGGCCTGGCCCCGGGCGCCATCGAGGGCTGGTTCCGGCCGTCGTCCGGGACCGGGACCTTCTTCGACATCGGGTCGGGCGAGGGCGACCGCAACCGGGTGCGGCTGGCCTGGGAGGACGCCGAGGTCGTGCTGCGCTTGTGGGACGACATCGGGGACGACCCGACGACCGCGGAGGTCGAGGCGGGGACGATCCGGTGGACGCCGGACGCGGGGCTGCCCGCCGAGACCTGGCACCATCTGGGCATGTCGTTTCGCGGCAGCAAGCCGTCCGACCTGACCCTCCTGGTGGACGGCAGCCCGCGCGGCGAGCGCGACGCCCTGACCCGTCTGACCGCAGCTCTGGACGAGGCCCAGCCGGACGGGACCCTGCCCGGGTCGCCGGTGCCGGGAGGGGTGATTGCCGTCGAGTCGACGGTCGGCTTCCCTGCGGTCAGCGTGCTGCGCATCGGCCAGGAATTGATCGAGGCCAGGGTCACGGGGCCCACCACGTTCGATGCGGCCTGGATCTCCGCTGCCGACGATCCGGCGGCCTTCACCGGCGGCCGTCTGGCCCGCGACGTGCTGGTCAACGGCGTGCCTGCGATCCTGGCCGCCGAGACCTCCCATGCGGTCGGCGAGACGGTGGCGCTGTACGGCTATACCGACCTGTTTGCCGAGGATGTCCTGCCCGGCGGGTCCTCCCTGCCGGCGCCTCTCGGCAAGTTCTCCTGCGGGCGCCTGGCCAGCGAGCCCGACGACATCGTGATCCCTGGGCCGCCCGGCCCGGGCGGGGTGCCGGTGCCGCTTCTCGTGGGAACCGGCATCGAGGGCGCCTACGGCGGCGATCTGGACCTGGTGGACCCGACCGACGGCAGCGACCCGAACTTCATCGGGGCGTTCTCACCGACCGGCGGATATGCAGTCATCATGCAGTCGGCCGGTGTCCCGGCCTACGGCGGCGTGCCGGCGCCGTTCCAGGCCACCCTCGACCCCAAGACGACGACCATCCAGACGCCCTATATCGGCGTCGAGCTCATCACCTATTCGGGCGTCTCCGGCAACAGCCTGACCGGGGTGGCGAGGGCCCAGATCTCCCAGTACTCCAACACCTGGAGCATGACCTCGTTCGCCGGAACCAACGCCGCCTCGAGCGGCTACGGGGACGCCGTGGCACGGGCCTTCGTGGTCACCTGGGAGTCCTGGGTGCCCCAGCCGACTGCGCCGGCCAAACTCCCCTACGTCATCCCGATCTCGATTGCGGGAGCAGGCGATGTGGCGGGCACCTACCGCGAGCCGATCAACGGCCCGGAGTTCGTGCAGATCTACGACCAGGGCAGCGAGGAGACCTGCGAGTGGGTCCGATACAACTCGTTCGGGACCACCACCGCGGGCCGCTCGTGGTTCGTGCGCGATTCGGCGAACCGAATCGGCAGCCTGTTCAATACGGTGGGCCGCCTGGATCCGGCGGACTACGCACTGAACCCCGCCGAGTCAAACATGGCCGGCTATCTGGGGGCGCGGGAGGAACGCACCAACCTGACTGCGCGCATGGACCGGTCGCTGAGCATGCGCGGCGTCCACCGCACCTTCGACCATGGGCACGAGTCCGGAGCGCTCCTGAACCCGGTCTTTCACACGCGGCTGCGCGAGACGGACGTGCTTCGCGGCCGCCCCGGACGCGCCGACCGGGTCGCCATCGCCGAGGCGGGCGGAGGCGCGCCGTTCTGGGGGACGGTCAACTGGACCTATCGGCGCTCGACCCTTGACGAGGAGGGCAACTTCCATCGCGACCAGCTGGTCGCCCTGAAGGAGCCGCTCCCGACCCTGTACGTGGCATCGGGCCCTTCCAACGAGGACGACCCCTACGACAGCCGCAACTACACGCGCCTGACAAAGTTCCCCGCCGGCGAGATGCCCGGCATCGTGGACACGGTGGCGGTGGCGCAGAACCACTTCGGCGGGGCCTCTCCCGGCGGGCTCATCGACGAGGTCCAGTTCCACACGCGGGCGGCGCCAGGGGGCACCGGCCTGCTGGGAGCGGTCTATACGGGCGGATCCTTCGACTCGGAAGCCACCCAGATCCCGGTGTCGACCATGACCGTGATGCTGCCGATGGGCTTCGGCGGGGACGGGAACACCAACTACCTGGACTCGTTCCCGGAGACGGCCGGGGTGGTCCAGATCGGCGAGGAACTGATCGCCTACACCGAGAGGGACACAGGGACCGGGGTGCTGACGGTGGCCCCCGACGGTCGCGGCTTTCTGGGGACGACCGCAAGCGCGCACAGCGCCTGGGAGCCGGTCGAGCCCCTGGACCACCTGGTCGTGGGGGAACTCACCGGGGGTCTGGGACCAGAGGACGGGTCGGTCATCCTCGAGAACGGGGATGCCTTCGGGGCATTGGGCTGCCTGCGGGTCGGGGACGAGCTGCTCCACTACTCCTGGCGCCTGGCCAACACCCTGGAAATGCCGCGACGCACGAATGCGGACGGCAGCGAGGGCCCGGGGCTGTTCCGGGGCCGGTTCGGCACGCCGCCGCTGGACCATGAGGCGGGGGTCGTGGCCCTGGAATGGCCGTTCCGCTATTGGGACAGGGGCGCCCTGCAGGCGGATGCGCCCGATCTGGGGTACTTCGCCGTGCGCGTGGACCGCCCGGGCGGGTTCTACGGGGCGCTGGCGTGGGAGGAGGAGCTGCCGGAGGGGCCCTTCGACGTGGTCGCCCTGCTGCGCACCGACGAAACGGTGGCATGGGACGCGGATCCGGCCCTGACGCCGGGGCTGTGGCAGTTCAACAACCCGCAGTTGGACACGTTTGGCAACGCCATCGAGTCGCTGGGTGACCGCTGCGACGTCCGTTTCCTGTTCCTGTACGGCGCCGGCGCGTTCGACCCGTTCACCAACGCCGAACATGCGTGGAAGCGGTCGCCGCGTCTGAATTCGGTCTATCTGCGCCACCTGCAGCCGATCCGCACCCTGTGGAGGGAGGACTCGTGAGGCGGGCTGTGCGGTCGGACGGCTTCACTTTGCTGGAACTGATGGTCGTGACGGCGCTCCTGGCCATGTTCGGCGCCCTGCTGATGACGCTCCTGACCGGTTCACTGGACGTGTTCCGGCGCGGGGCGGAGGAGCAGGACTACGAGGAAAAGGGGGTCGAGATCCTGGCGCTGCTGGCGGAGGACCTTCGGGCCCTGCATGGCGGCGCCCGTGGGGCTCTGGTTGTGGACCTGGTCCCGCTGCCGGCGGGGGGCAAGGCGAGCCGGGTGAGGCTGGTCCGCTCCGATCCCGGCGCCCCGCAGGGGCTGACCGAGGTGGCCTGGTGGGCGGCTCCGGACCGGCGCGACGCCACGGGCGCCGGGTTGGTGCTGATGAGGGCCGAGCGGCCGCTGCAGGACGCGGCAGGCACCATGCTGGTCGTGGATTTTCCCGTCCGGCCGCCGCCGGACGCGGTGGAAGTCGCGGCCGGCGTGCTTCACTTCGAGCTCCAGGTCTGGGCGCCGTCAACGCGCGGCTGGGAGGAGGTGGGGCCGGGTGGGCCGGTGCGGGCCTGGGACTCCACGCGTTCGGGCCTGCTGGATGCCGGGCTCGATCCCGCCAATGCCTCGCCATGGGATTTCACGGATCCGGCCTCGGCGCGGCCCGGGCTCGATCTGTATCCGAGATCGGTGCGCCTGCTGCTGACCGCGGAGCGGGACGCCATCGACCGACGGCCGGTTGCCCTGGCAGCGGAGGTCGGTGCCCGCACCACGCAGATGCGGGTCAATGCGCCGCGGCGACTCAAGGGTGTGGAGGGCGTCAAGATCGGGGCCGAGTGGCTGGCCGTCACCGATGCAGGACGCCGTGTCACATCGGTGCGACGAGGCTGGCGAGACACGACGCAGGCCATCCATGAGGCCGGTACGCAAGTGCGCTTCGGGCGCGCTTTCGGCCAGGTGGTGGTGCCCGGCCCCTGGCGTGAGGTCGCGACCGATGGCTGACCGACGCGCCGGATTCACCCTGATGGAGATGCTGGTGGCGTTCGCGCTGCTGCTGATCGGCCTCACCACGATCATCGGTCTGATGAGCGCAGGCACGGCGGCGCACCACAACGCGTCCGCGCGCGACCGGGCGGCCCAGGCACTGGCGGCGGCCCGGCTGTCGGTGCAGGAGGACCTGTTCACGGTGGACGCAGCCGGCAGCGTCTCGGCGAGGCCACGGGTGGTCCTCGACGACCGGATCACTGTGCCCGGATTCAGCCGTCCGCTGACGGTGCGGGTGCTGGTGCCCGGCAGCGACCAGCCTGGATGGCGGGAGAGCGAAACGGTGCCCGGCGAATTCATCGGCGAGGTGGAGGTCTCGTGGCAGGAGCGCGGCCGTGTCCGTTCCCTCACCTTCCCGTGGATCGCAGTCCGCGAGATTCCCTACATGGAGGCCGTCCAGAGGGCGATGGAGAGGTGACGGACGGGTTTCCCAGGTACCTGGTGCGCCTGCCCGGATAGGATGGGTGCCATGAGGACCCTCGCGTTCCTTTCCGTGGCCGTGTTCGGCCTGGCCGGAGCAGCGCATGCGGACCTGATCCAGTTGCGCAACGGCCAGTTCATCTTCGGCGACGTCCTAGAGGTGGACGAACAGGGGATCGTCGTGGTCCGCCACGACACAGGCGGCCGGGTGGCCCTGGGCTGGTCCCAGGTGTATCCGCCCCAGCGGGACGCGCTCCAGATCGCCTACGGCCTGCGTTCGGCAGGTGACGTCGAGGAGGTCATGATCGAGGCCGACCGCATCCGCTTGAAGAACGGCGAGGAAGTGGTCGGCATCCTGGTGGGCGAGACGGCAGACTCGTATTTCTTCCAGGCCCGCGGCAACCGGATCGCCACACCCAAGGCACAGGCAGCCGCACCGGTGGACAAGGTGATGGTCCGTGCCCTGGAGGTGAAGACGCGCGAACAGCTGGCCCGCGAGAAGGAGGGAGGGCTGGATCTGGAGACTGCCGACGGCCTCCTGGAGCTGGCCCGCTATCTGCGCGCGATCCACGCCCTGGCAGACGCCCAGACGCGCTTCCAGGAACTGGCGGCGGCCCACCCCGGTTTCCACCCCCAGGAGGTGGCGGGCGAACTGCGGGCCCTGGAGAAGGACGTGCCGGAGCAGGCGGCCCATGACCAGCTCGAGGAGATCAAGCGCCTGCGCGCCCGGCACCGCTGGGACGCTGCCCTGGCGCTGGCTGCCGACTTCCGGACCACGTTTCCCCGCAGCAAGCTGACCGGGGACGTGCTGCGCATGTCAGACCGGATCACGGCGGAGCGCAGCGCCGGCCTCAAGAAGGAGATTGTCACGACCTGGCACACGGTGGCCTCCAAGGAGGCACGCAAGATGGCGCTGGACAAGACCCTCAAGGTCGAGGAAGTGCAGGAGTTCCTGACGGACCCGGACGGCTTCTCACAGATCGTTCGATCCAAGGTTCTGTTGGCCGTTCAGCGGCTGTCGGAAACGGCGGACGACTCCCTGGTCCGGAATCTGTGGTCGGACCGCGGCAAGGTGGGACGCGAGCAGAACGCCAGTTACGGGACAGGAACGTTCATTCTCGGGCTCGACGCGGCACGCAAGGGCATCGTCGATGGCGAGGAGGATCCGGCCAGCGGCAGCGGAGCGCTGCCCCGCGACATCCAGGAGAAGCTGAAGAAGTACCTGGAGAACCGCGAGAAGGAACAGGAGCGGCGCGGAGGCAGGGGCGGTCGGGGCGGCCGCGGCTCCGGCAGCGAGGCCGGACCGGAACCGCCCACGCCGGACGACTGGTGGGCCCGGGCCACGACCAGCGAACGGGCGCGATGGGCTCTCGCCTACTACGCGGAATTCGGGGGCGACATGGAGATCGTGAAGCCCTCGGGACGACGTTGCCGCACGTGCAAGGGGGCCGGCGAGATCTCGCTGGTGGTGGCCTCCAACGGCAGCAACAAGGCCGGCGTTGACTGCCCCACGTGTCAACGGATCGGTCTCGAACGCTCGGTCCGCTTCAAGTGATCGGCGACCGGCGCGCCTGGCTGGCGCTGCCCCTTTTCTTCCTGCCCGGCGACCAGGGATTGACTGCCGCCGACGCACGGCGGTGGCCGGGGTCCGACCGGGCGCTGCTGGCCGTGGGCGGCGTCGACGTCCCTGACCGCCAGGTGCTCGAGAGTCTCTGGTTCCACGAACCGGAGATCGTGCGCCGCCTGATCGACCAGGTGGCGGGCGAGGAGCTGGTGCTGCAGGCCGCGGAGGCCCTGGGGGTGGAGATCGATGCTGCCGAGGTGCAGCGGACGGTGGCCGAGGAATGGGAGGGACTGCGGGAGGGGCTCGAGGTGGCCTACGGCGCCGCGGTCGACGTCGAGGAGTGGGTGTTGATGACCTGCGGTCTCTCGCCCGATGCCTACCGGGAGCGGCTGGCGGCCTGGGTGCTGCAACGGCGCCTCACGGCGGTGGTCGTGCGCGACGCGTCCCGGCGGCTGGATGCCCTGCGGGTCCGGGCGATCGTCGTGGGCAGTCTCGAGGAGGCCCAGTCGGTGGTGGACAAGGTGCGCGCCGGTGCGGACTTCCGCGTCCTGGCGCGCAAACGCTCTCTCGACCCGTCCGGTGCGGAGGAGGGTCTCCTGCCCCGAGTGACGCCGGCCTGGGGTGCGCAGGCGCCACACGTCCTGGCTGCGGAGGGTGTCGCAGCGGGAGAGGTGGGCGGTCCGGTGCACTTCAGCGTGCCGGAGGGCGACCGTTGGGTGGTGGTGCGAGTCCTGGAACGCATTCCCGCCGACGACCGTCCGTACGCGGAGGCCGCCGGCGACATTGCTGCCGATCTGACCGAGAGGCCCGTGGGCCCGGAGGAGTGGGCGGGCTGGTTCGAGGGGCAGCGCGCCGAGCGCGGCGTGGTCCTGCGTCCGGGCTTCGGTGGGAAAGGCGACTGAGTTATTCTGAAACCTCCCATGGCCGACACACCCACGGAGAATCTCGCTCCCGCCGCATCGGAAGCGGCGGTCGACGAAGCGCTGCCGATACCTCCGGCCTCGCCCGACGAGCTCGGCGCGGCAGCTGTGGCGCTGCTGCTGTCGGCGGGCGGCGCCGTGCCGATGACGCGCCTGGCGGACGCTCTGGGAGGCGTCCCGGCGGCAGAGGTCCGGGCGGCCCTGGACGCTGCGGCAGCGCGCCTCGCAGAGGCGGGGCTGCCGGCGGACCTGGTGGAGGTGGGCGGAGGCCTGCGGTTCCTGACCCGCCCCGAGCACGAGGACTACATGGCCCGTCTGCACCGCACGCGGCGCGACGAGAGGCTGTCCACGGCCGCGCTCGAGACCCTCAGCGTGGTCGCCTACAAGCAGCCGGTCAGCCGCGCCGAGGTCGAACGGATCCGCGGCGTCCAGGCCGGCCCCGTGCTGCGCTCCCTTCTCGATCGCGGTCTGCTGCGGGTGGCCGGCCGTGAGGAGGTGCCGGGGCGGCCTCTGCTGTACGGCACCACACGCCGATTCCTCGATGTCTTCGGTCTGGGCTCGGTCGAGGACCTGCCGGACCTGGCCGAGGACCCGTTCCCGGAGCAGGAGTCCATCGACGAGGAGGAGTAGGCCCCCTTCCCAGATGGCCCGCTCCCGTAGAGAATCTTCGCCCCCATGTCCGCCAAGAACCAGTCCACAACCCAGAAGGTGGTGCTCATCGGCATCGCGGTCTTCGCGCTGCTGATCTTCACCGTCACCGATGACATGATCCAGTCCGCCCGCAGGCTGTTCCAGGGCCAGCGTGCGGAGGACGAATACCCCTCGTTCGCTCTGGCTTCGGGCGATCGGGTGATCGTCGATCCCGACACCCTGCGCAGCTACGCGGGCCTGCTGGGGCTGTTCGGCGGGCGTCCGACCCAGGAAGACCTCTACCAGTTCATCATGACCTACCGCCTGGCCCTGGAGTCGGGCATCCACGTCACCGAGGCCGAGCTGTCGGAATTCGTGAGCGATCCCATGTGGGGCCTGAAGACGCCCGAGGACTACCGCGTCTTCATACAGTCACGGGGCATCCGCATGCGGGACTGGGAGGAGGCCCTGCGCCGGCATCTGGTGGTCGAGCACTACACGCGCGCCTTCACCGACGCCCTGGGCACGCCCAGCCCCGACCAGGTGCTGGAGGCATTCGGCGAACAGGCTGAGGAGTTCCGGGTGGCGGCCGTGGCCATCGCGCTGGAGTCCCACAGTCCTGACGACCCGGGGGACGAGGTGCTGAGCGCCGCGTGGGACGAACTGGACGTCGAGTCCCGGGCGCTCCGATATCCCTCGCCGGAGATGGCCGCCCTGGAGGCGTGGATCGTCGATCCGGCCGCCGCGCCCACCGACGCCTTTGCCGCCATGATGATCGAGCCCGACGAGGCGTGGGCGCCGCCCGAGGACGAAATCACCAACTTCTTCGCCGACGTGCGCGCCGTGCGGTTCGATGCGGAGGAGGACGGAGCCGTCGCGCCAGAGCTGCACGAGGTCCGCGAAGCCGTCGAACACGAATTCCGTCTGCGGCGCGCCATGGAACGAATCCGTACGGACGCGGCCGCCGACGGCATCGAGGACGGCGCCGCCTTCGCGGCCTCGTTCGGTCTGGTCCATCTGCCCGGGGGCGATCCCCGAAACCAGAGCGACCTGTCGACCGACCCGCAGATCGGCACCGGGCGCCTGGCGCTGCGCGCCTTCGCGACCGAGACAGGGTCCTTCTCGTCCATGGTCGAGGCAGTGCCGGCCGGGTATGTCATCTACCGCGTGACCGACCACGTGGACGCCGGCGCCATGCCGTTCTCGGAAGCACGGGCCGATTTCCTGGAATCCTGGCAGGCGGAGCAGAGGCGCACCGCAGCAGAGGCGGCGGCGACGGCCCTGTTCGAGGCTGCCGGCGGTGAGGGCGGCCTCGCCGGTGCTGCCGAGGCAGCGGGGTTGGCCACCGAGACCTACGAGTGGATCAGCCTCGATGCCCAGCGCGATCCCTACTACGTGAACATGGAGGACGGGCTCGAGCGCTGGACCCGCGGCAACCTGGCGGCCCTGGCCGCCATGGAGGACGGGGCGGTGGGTGTGGCCAACGCCGTCTTTGATCCGGCCGCCCGGCGCTGGGTCGTGATGGAGTCGCTCGAGCGCCGCAAGCCGACGGTCGATGACATGCGTCCGCTGGACCGCCAGAACGCTCTGCGCATAGCCATGGGCAAGGCGCAGCAGGCGGTGTTCGACGACATGCTGTCATACGACGCCCTGGCCCGCCTCCACGACCTGCGATTCCCCGGCCGCGAGCCAGATCCGGACGCCACCGACGACGACACCGACACCTAGTCCGGGCGGCGGGCGACGGCGGCCAGGGAGTGGCCGAGAGGCACGTCGAAGTGCCTCACAAGGAAGCGCTCGAGGGAGAACACTGCCGCCAGTGCCGCGTTGAGCCACCGCGGATAGCGCCAGGTGAGGTTGGTGGTGGTGTCGAAGGCTCGCGGCAGCAGGGCTTCCTTGGCCTTGATCAGCAGCACCGCCGGCAGGATCAGCGGGAACAGCAGAGCGTTGGCGAACGTGGCCCGCTCGATCTCCCAGCCTGCCTCGCGCAGACGCTGCCGAAGCACGCGGCGGCTGTAGCGGCGGTGGTGCCTGGCCACCCGGTCGTTGTTGCTGAACAGGAAGGGGTGGGCGGGCACGGACACGATCGCGCGTCCGCCTGGGCGCACCACGCGCAGGGCCTCGCGCAGGACCGCCACGTCGTTCTCCGTGTGCTCGATGGCGTCAAAGAGGCTGAGCGTGCCGAAGGAGGCGTCCGCGAACGGCAGGCTCGCCGCGTCGCCGGCCACCGTGTCAGAGAGTCCGCGCTCGGCCACGAAGACGAGGTCGGCGGGCACCAGGTCGCAGGCCACCACGCGGCCCCAGCGCCCGAGCCCCTCCAGGAAGCCGCCGGCTCCGGTGCCGACGTCCAGCACCGGGCCCGACCGGTCGTCCTGGACCGATTCCAGCAGCGCGAAGTAGACGGTACGGCGGCCCCGGAACCACCAGTGGTGGGTCTCCAGGTCCTGGAACTGCCGGATGGCGGTCTCTTCCATGGGACCCCTTAGACGGGCCGCGCGACGATCACCATCTCGTCGAACACGTTGGCGTAGAAGGAAACCCTGCGCAGCGGGCGCAGCACCTGCATGCACACGCCCAGCGCGCGGCTGACCCGGCTGGCGCGCTCCATCAGGAAGTCGACCGAGATCGTCTTGCCGCCCAGCGCCGAGGTGTTCTCGATCACCTCGAAGCCGCAGTCGCCCAGCAGGCGCGCGGCGGTGTCCGGGTTCAGGTGGATCAGGTGTTCGGGCTGCTTGAAGTGCTGCCAGCGCCGGCCCATCAGCCTCGCGAACGGCGCGGTGACGTTCTGGGTCTCGAGGATCAGCCGGCCCGACGGCGCCAGCATTTCCCAGACCTTGCGCAGAGCGGCCTGGGGATCAGGCAGGTGCTCGATCACGTCCCACATGGTGATCAGGTCGTAGCCGTCCTCCGGCGCGTCGACGTCGTCCAGCGTGCCGACAGTGATGTTGTCGAGGCCGAAGCGCTCGCGCGCGAACTCCGCGATGGGCGCGGAGACTTCGACCCCCTGGGTCTGCCATCCCGCCTCGCCTGCCACGTGCAGGAAGGCGCCTGCCGCGCACCCGACGTCGAGCAGCCGCCCGGGCCGGGCGAAGAAGCGGTCCACCAGCCGCATGCGACGGCGGAAGGTGCGCACATACAGGTCCACATCGCCGCGGTAGTCCGTGTAGCCGAAGTCTCGGGCCTTGTGGCTCTCCCAGTAGTCGCTCTGGTAGAGGTCGGCCAGGTCGCCGGCCACCATTTGAGGCGTCAGGTAGGCGAGGCCGCAGGACGGGCAGTCCACGACCCGGAAGGGGCCATCGGTGAACCGTGTGGCGCCGTTCTCGTCGCCGCACAGGATGCACGCCGCCTCCTGGAGGTCCAGGGAAGCCACCTCCAGGCTCATTGCTCCTCGCCCCCGTCAGTCCCCGCATAGAGGTCCGGGTCCTCCTCGCGGTTCTCGAACAGGTCGTCCTCGGCGGCGACCTCGGCGTGGCCCTCGATGTCCGCCTTGCCGATCACGCCCTTGGCGATGTGGCGCCCCATGGCCACCGAGTGGTCCATGTTGTTGTAGCGGAACAGCCCCTGGCGCCCGGTGGTGTGCAGGTTCTCGATCCCCTCGACGTGGTCCAGCAGGCGCCGCAGGTGCTCGCGGTAGCCCAGGTCGTAGATCGGGTAGGCGTAGCGCAGCCTCGTCGTGTGTATCGGTCGGCACTCGCCGGGCGTCAGCAGACCGGCGGCGACCAGATCGCGCTCCGCCGCCTCGGCGGCCTGCTCCGCTGTCCAATTCCAGATCTCGCCGTCCGGCGGACAGGTGATCTCGCAGCAGATGACCGTCTTGTCCGGCGGCCCCATGGTGGGGTCGAAGTTCTTCATCTCGGAGATGCGGTGGATCGTCAGGTGCTTCTCCGGCAGGTAGATCCAGTGGTCGTCGGTCAGCTTGGGCCGGTCCACCTCCAGATAGACGAAGTGGATTGCCACGTACGTCATCGACGCGATGGAGTCGATCACGTCCTGGGGGGCCGACGGACTCATGTATTCGATCAGCCGCGGCAGGGGAGCGGTGTTGACCACCAGGTCGGGCTGCAGCGGCTCGCCCTCGCCGTCGTGGACCACCGCCGTGACACGGCCGTTCTCCACGCGCAGTTCCTCCACGGCGGCGCCGGTCAGGATGCGGCCGCCCTGGGCGGTGATCCGCTTGGCGTAGTTCTCGGAGATCGTCCCGATGCCGCGGCCCGACGCCGGATACTCGAACTGGGTGATCAGCGTGCGGTTCTTTGCGCCACCCTCTGGTGGCTTGAGGCTCTTCTTCACCGTGTCCCAGAGGTTCAGGAGCGTGATCCGCTGGCTGGCCCAGTCGGCGGAGATCTCGGTGGCGGGCACGCCCCAGGCCTTCTCCGTGTAGGTGACGAAGAACAGCTCGGCGATGGTCTTCCCGAAGCGCTTCATCACCCAGTTGCGGAAATTGTCGTCGGGGATCGGCCGGATCCGGTTGCGCGTCCGGACCACTGCGTAGTCGAACAGGGCCTTGATGAGGATGTGGGGCGGCAGGTTGACCAGCACGTTGGACGCCTTCAGCGGGTAGTTGAAGAACTTGCCCTTCATGTGGATCCGGCTGAGCCGGTGCCGCACGTGGGTGTTGCCACCCAGAATCAGCCGGTAGTGCTCCATCAGCTCGCGGTTGCGCGTGTGGAAGCGATGCGGGCCGTGGTCCACGGTCCAGTCGCCGACCCGCATGGAAGAGGCCATCCCTCCCACGTGGTCGGATTTTTCGAGCACGGTGACCGGAATCCCGGCCGCGGACAACTCGTATGCGCAGGCCAGACCCGCCAGCCCGCCGCCGATGACGACGACGCTCATGAGCCGGAAGGGTAGCCCGGAGAGGTCGAGAAGTCCGCCCAACCTGCCTAGGATGAGTGGATGGCATCACCCAAGGTTGCAGTCCTGCGGACCTCCCCCGAGTCCGTCTTCGAGGACTACGCCCGCCTGCTCGATCTGGCGGAGTACACCACCTACCTGCCGAAGACGAACAAGACGGCCCTGAAGATCAATATCTCTTGGGAGGTCTTCTATCCCGGCTGTTCGACCACGCCGTGGCAGCTCGACGCGGTCATCAAGAAGATGATCGAGGACGGCTACGACGTGGCCGACATGTACGGCTGCCACAACCGCACGGTGGTGGTGGACGGCGAGGTGGGCGAGGTCCTGAACCGCCACAAGTGCGTGACGGACAAGTACGGGATTCCCTCGGTCCATATCCAGCCCAAGGACCTGAAGGCCTGGAAGCGGCTGGTCGACGACGGCGAGTGGGTCAAGGTCGAGCCGAAGGGCGAGATGCTGATGATCCCGGAAACGTTCCCCGACGGTCAGTACATCCCCAAGCACTTCTACGGCGAGAACGTCATCCACTTCCCGACCATGAAGACGCACGTCCACACGACGATGACCGGGGCGATGAAGAACGCCTTCGGGGCGATGCTCCACCACGAGCGCCACTGGGCCCACGGCCGGATCCACGAATGCCTCGTGGACCTGCTGGTCCAGCAGAAAGAGATCTTCGGCGGCCTGTTCGCGGTCATGGACGGCTCATTCGCGGGATCCGGTGCCGGGCCGCGCACCATGCACTGGCACGAGGCCGACGTGATCCTGGCGTCCGCCGACCAGGTTGCGATCGACGCCGTGGCCGCCAAGCTGATGGGCTTCGAGCCGATGGACATCAAGTTCATCCGGCTGGCCCACGAGCGCGGTCTCGGCGTGGGCGAATTCGACGAGATCGAACTGGTGGGCGACGACGTATCAGGCATGAACCTGGGCTTCTCGAGCGGCGACAACATGGCCAGCAAGGGTCAGAAGGCGCTCTATGGCGGAATGCTCAAACCGGTCGAGCACCTGCTGATGCACACCTGGCTGGTGCCGTGGTCCTACCTGGCGTCGCGCCTCTACCACGACGTGTTCTGGCTCAACGCGTTCGGCAAGAAGCGCATCCGCGCAGCGCTGAAGACCAAGTGGGGCAAGATGTTTCAGCAGTATCCGGCGACCGGTGTGCCGGACACGCCCCTGCCGAACGGCTGGGACGCACCGCGCGGCGGCTAGGGCCTAGTCCAGCAGCACCGGCTCGCTGACGCCCACCACGGCGCCGATCCCGAACGGCGCGCCCGGCCGTGCCAGGACATCCTGCGCGGTGAAGCCGGAGTCGGCGGGGATGTGCGGGACCATGACAGCGCAGACCACGACCCGCAGGGGACCGTCCGCCGGGTCGCCATGATGGAGGTCGCTGACCAGGACCGCCGGATCGCCGATGCCCATGCCGTCACCCTCGCGGAAGCCCATTTCGCCCGAGAGCCCGGGGTGGGCGTAGGTGGCCTCCCAGGTTGCGTCGGCGGCCAGCGGCAGGGCCGTGCCCCAGGCCAGGGCGCCCTGGTCGCCGCGGCTGACCAGGATGCGCCAGAAGTCGCCTCGCATCGACTCGACATGGAAGCGGACGCGGTCCCCATCGCGGACCGCCGTGAGGGTGGGGGGCGGCACGGCCGCGAGGCCGTCCAGGGGACCGGAGCCCGGCTTCCTGGCCATGCCCGCGCGTCCAAGAGCTGCGTGGACCGCGCGGCCAATGAGGCCGTAGCCGACTGCGGTGGGGTGGTCGTCGGGGAAGACCAGGGTCAGCCCCGGGTCCTGTGAGCGGGCTCTGCGGAACCAGTCCGACGCGTCCACCAACAAGGCACCGGCGTCACCAGCAGCCGCCCTGATGGCCTCGTTGATGACCGCGTAGTGGCCGGTCTCGGAGCCGTAGGTGATGAACACGCTGCGCGCGCCGCGCTCGGCCGCCCAGGTGGCCATGGCGCCCAGGTCACGACGGACGCCGGCGGCCGCCTCCTCCAGGGTTGGCGGCTTGCCTACGTTGACAAACCGGAGCCAGTCGCCGGCGCGGGTCTGGGCCTTGACCGGATGGTGTCCGTCGGCGTCGCGCCCGTCGCGGTCGCGCAGCAGACGGATCAGCCGGACGATGCGCAGACGGTCGGTGAAGGATGGTCGGCGGGGATGGCTCCAGATGTTGTTGACGCCGGCCAGGACCGCCACGACGTCGGGCTTGTACTTGTCGCCGGTGGACTCGATCGCCTCGCGCACCGCCCAGGTGTTCATGCCGGCCATGCCGATGTTGACCGCGCGCGCCTGCGTGTCGCCCGCGTCCCTCAGGCTGGCCTCCAGGACCGCCGGCCAGGTGTCCTGGTCCCACATCCAGAGGCCGAAAGTGTTGCTGTCGCCGGCGCACAGGACCGTCAGGCCGCCCCCGTCGGCGGTGATCTCTCGCGGGGCGGTCAGGCGATAGAGCCATGCGGCGGTCCGCAAACCCCCCTCAACGGCCAAAAGGCCGAGTAGGATTGCTGTGGGGACCAGGAGCAATCTGGCTGTACGTGTCCTACCCGTCATGGGAATGGGCCGTCCATCCTTGTTCTCCCAGGTGCCTGCCGCAACCCGGCCGTCCCTTCCCCTGGTTCGCTGCCCAACCCCATGAGACTCGGCGCTTCGTTCGACAAGGACCGCAAGACGGTCTATCTGGTGTTTCCCGTCACCGGCTGGGACACCGAGGGCGTCACCGTGGGCCTGCCGCTGCCGCTCCTGCTGCTGGCCGGGCCGCTGCTGGAGCAGGGCTACAAGGTCCGGATCCTTGACCAGCGGCTCGATCGCGGATGGCGCGAAGAATTGGCGCGCGAGACCCGCGAGGGAAACGTGCTGGCGGTGGGCATCACCGCCATGACGGGATTGCAGATTCTCGGTGGCCTGGAGGCTGCGGCCGTGGTGCGGGACGCCGACCCGTCCGTTCCCATCGTCTGGGGCGGGGTGCATCCCACGCTGCTGGGCGAGCAGACCGCCAGTCACCCGCTGGTGGACGCGGCGGTGGTGGGGGAGGGCGAGGACGTCCTGCCGGCGCTGCTCGACGCCCTGCTGGCCGACGAGTCTCCTGGCGAGGTGCCGGGCATCGCCTGGCGCGGCGACGACGGAACCGTGCACTTGCCCACGCAGCTGCCCAAGGCGGTGGACCTGGATGCGCTTGCGCGGCCTCCCTATCACCTGGTGGACATGCGCCGCTACATCACGACGCGGACGCTGGGCGAGCGCGACTTCCTCTACATGGCCAGCCGCGGCTGCCCGCACGTGTGCACCTACTGCTACGAGACCAGCGAGTTCGTCAACAACGGCTGGCGCGCCCCGAAGCCGGAAAAGGTGGTCGAGGAGCTGATGTGGCTGCGCGACACGTTCGGCATCACGGCGATCAACTTCCAGGACGACCTGTTCTTCGCCAAGAAGCGCTGGGTGGACGAGCTGTCCACGGTGCTGCTGGACCGCAAGGTGGACATGACTTTCCGGGCCGACTGCCGCGTCGACTATGCCGCCGGCATGGGGCTCGATTTCTTCCAGAAGGTGCGGTCGGCCGGCTTCAAGATGCTCTTCGTCGGGGTCGAGTCCGGCTCCGACCGGATCCTCAAGTTCATCCGCAAGTACATCACGCGCGAGCGAGTCATCGAGGGCATGGAGGTGCTGCGCGAGGCGGACATCGCGCCGCACTGCTCATTCATGGCAGGGTTCCCGACCGAGACCATGGAGGAGGTCCACGAGACGATCGACCTCATGCAGGAGGTCACGCGGATCCACCCGAACGCGCGCTGCTCGAGCCTGCAGCTCTTCAGTCCCTATCCGGGCACCGAGTTGTGGGACTGGTGCGTGGAGCACGGCCTCAAGTCGCCGGAGTCTCTCGAGGAGTGGGGCCGGGACGATTGGAACACCGCTGACCATATTTGGCTGGGCGACAAGGACCGGCGCTTCCTGGAGAAGGCCGGCTACTTCACCTTCTTCCTGGACGGCCACACGATGAACGAGTGGACCCGCCAGCACCGTGCCATGAACCTGATGGCACGCGCCTATACGCAGGTGGTGAGGGCGCGGGTGCGGCGGCGCTTCTACGCGTTCATGCCGGAACTGGCCGTGTTGAAGGCGGTCCGCCGGAAACAGAGCGTCCTTTAGAGGGTCTCCCGAAACCTTCGGGACCCTATCCTGCGCACCGGAATGGCCGAATCGCTGAGTGTCGTGGTGGTGGGTGCGGGTCCGGCCGGCATGGGCACCGCCTGGGGGCTGGGCCGTCGGCGCGCCGCTGCGGATGTGCGCGCGATCGTGGTCGAGAAGCGCCACGAGATCGGCGGGATGGACGGCAGCGTCGCGTCGGACGGCTGGATCTTCGACTACGGCGTCCATGGCTATTTCGCCTCGCGGCCCGAGACCGAAGGCGTCATCGCCGATATCTGCGAGATCTGCGGCGACGACCTGGTCACCGTCGAGAAGGACACCTCCCTCTATTTCCGCAAGCGCTACCTGGGCTATCCGCTCAAGGCCAAAGACCTCTTCCTGGCCTTGAATCCTCTGGTGGCGGTCCTGTGCGGCGTGGACTTCGTGAAGACGCGGGTGCTGCGCCGGATGGGTGTGCGGGGAGACGACGCGACGTTCCGGGGCTGGGTGACGAGCCGCTACGGATCCAAGCTGTTCGGGATCTACTTCGGGCCCTACGCCGAGAAGGTATGGGGGGTGCCGGCCGAAGAGCTGTCCTCGGAGGAGCTGGCGCGGCGGGTGACCACGATCAGCCTTTGGGAGGTGGTGACCGGCGCGGTCCGCGAACTGATCGGGCTGGCCCGGCTCCGGCGCGCGCGCTACGACCAGCAGCCCGCCACCTTCGTCTACGGGAAGCGGGGGTCGTCGACCCTGGTGGGGCACCTGAAGCGGGTCACGGAGGACCTGGGCACCGACTACCGGACCGGTTCGCTGGTCGTGGGGTTGGGGCTGGACGAGGGGACCCGGCGGGTGTCCAGCGTGGTGGTGCGCGGCGCATCGGGGGAGGAGGAGCGGATCGGGTGCGACCACCTGGTGATGACGATCCCGATCGGGCCCTACGTGCAGCTGCTGGCGGACGCCGCCGGCGAACCGGAGGATTCGCCGGTGCGGGCGGCCGCGAAGGGCCTGCGCTACCGCGCCATGGTCATCGTGAATCTGAAGGTGGCCCGGCCCCAGGTGTTCGACGCCCAGTGGGTCTACTTTTCGGGGCCGGAGTTCGTGTTCAACCGCGTCAACGAATACAAGCACTTCTGGCCCGGCCTAGCGCCCGAGGGCCACACCGGCCTGGGCTGCGAGATCACCTGCTTCGCCGGTGACGACACGTGGACCGCGGAGGACGAGGACCTGGCGGCGGCGGTGATCCGCGACGCGGTGGCCCTGGGAGCCGTCACCGGGGAGGAGGTCGTCGGCTGGACCGTGTCGCGGGTGCCGAACGCCTACCCGATCTTCGACATCTGGACCTCGGAGAACCTGAAGGCGGTGCTGGACTTCGTGGCCACCTTCCCCAACGTGTCCGTGGCCGGCCGCCAGGCCGAGTTCCGCTACGTGAACACGGATGAGGCGGTCTATTCGGGCTTTGCGGCGGCGGAGACGGCCTGCGCGGCCGGCGCCGGCCGGACACCCGAGCTCGTCGAGACCTGGGCGGGCGGCGGCGGCGCGGTGGTGGGCCAGGAGCAGGCGCTGCGAGACGCGGCCGGCCCCGCCTCCGGTGAGGACGCCGGTTGAAGATCCTCGGGATCGCCAACGATCTCGATGCCGGCGCGGCGCTGGTGGTGGACGGGGTCCTGGTCGGCTGCGCCAACGAGGAGCGCTTCTCGCGCAAGAAGCTCGATTCGCGCTTCCCGAGCCTGACCATTGCCTGGCTGCTGGAGGAGGCTGGGCTGCAGGCAGGCGACATCGAAGCGGTCTGCTACGGGTGGTCGAACGGCCTGGGGCTGGACGGCCCTGGGGTCCGGGACCTGATCCGTGCGCGGGCGGCGTCGGCCGCTGCCGAGGACCCGGCCGCGGAGGAGATCTGCGCCCAGCGGGTCGACACGGAGATCAAGAACCAGAAGGGCAACGTGGAGCGCTTCCTGCGCGGCGCCGCCGAGTTCGGCTGGGACGACCGAGTCGTGATGGTCGAGCACCACGCCGCCCACGCTGCGGCTGCGTTCCTGACCTCGTCGTTCGACGAGGCGCTGGTCGTGACCTGCGACGGCAAGGGCGACTTCCTCAGCGCCACCGCAGCGGTCGGCAGTGGCCATTCCGTCGATCGTCGCGAGGCGCTGACCACGTTCGACAGTCTCGGCTATTTCTACGGGATCCTGACCGAGCTGCTCGGCTTCCGGCCGCAGCGCCACGAGGGCAAGGTCACCGGGCTGGCTGCCTACGCCGAACCGGGAGGGGCCCTGGACGTCGTGCGCCGCATGGTCTCCTTCGAGGACGGACTGATCCGGGCCCACCCAGGGCCCTTCTACAAGCCGTTCTTCACCACCGACCTTCCGGCGCTGCGGGAGGCCCTCGAACCGTTTTCGCGCGAGCAGATCGCGTCCGCCGCGCAGCAGGTCCTGGAAGAGGTCATGGTCGGCTGGGTCGGCCGACATGTGGAGGAGACGGGCCAGGCGAATCTGGCGCTGGCGGGCGGCGTGTTCGGCAACGTGAAACTGAACCAGTGGCTGGCGGCGATCCCCGGCGTGTCCTCGGTGTTCGTCCACCCCGGGATGGGGGACGGCGGGCTGCCGCTCGGCGCCTGCCTGCATCACATGGCAGACGTCGCGCCCGATGAGCTGCCCGCGCGCCCCCTGGCCCACGTGTTCCTGGGCCCCGCATCATCTGACGCCGAAATCGAGGCCGCCTGCGACGGCTTGTCAGCCGAGCGCGTCGACGATCCGGTCGCCGCCGCAGTCGAGGAGCTCGTGGCCGGCGGCGTGGTGGGCTGGTTTCAGGGCCGCATGGAATACGGCCCGCGTGCGCTCTGCCACCGCTCGATCCTGGTCCATCCACGCGATCCTTCGGTCAACGAGTGGCTGAACGCGCGGCTCGACCGCACCGAGTTCATGCCGTTCGCGCCGGTCACGACGGCCGAGCTGGCTCCGCGCTGCTTCAAGGGCTGGACGCCCGACGACCGTGCGTCGCGTTTCATGACCATCACCTACGACGTCACCGATGAATTTGCCGCCTCCGCGCCCGCCACCGTCCACGTCGACCGGACCGCGCGCCCCCAGGTCGTCTTCGCCGAGGACGAGCCCGACGTCCACCGCCTGATCACCGCCTACCACCAGGCCACCGGCGATCTGGCCCTCATCAACACGTCCTTCAACCACCATGAGGAGCCCATCGTCTGCACCCCTGCGGACGCCCTCGCGTCCCTCGCCAAGGGCAATGTCGACGTCCTCCTGATGGGCCCCTTCCGCATCCGTCCCTGATCCTTCTGCTAGGATTGGGGCATGGTCGGGGCTGGTGGTGGTGCGGCAGCAGCGGCGGCGATTGCGAACGCCATCAAGGCGTCGGGGGTGCTGGTGAAGATGGAGGTGGCGGATTTCCTGGGAATCCTGGCCCGTGAGGAGCGCCCCACGGTCGTGGTGGCGACGACCAAGATCGTCCTGGTGGGCGCCAAGACCCGCTATCTGACCTCCTGGCGCGGCCTTGCCTTCTGGTGCGAGACCAAGGAGCCGCTGGAGCTGCCCTCCGGCGTGGACCTCATCGAGGCCCGCTCGATCTCCATCCCCGCCTGAGGCACCGAACCTCCCCCGCGTGCCATTCCTGGAAATGACCTAGGAAAGCCGAAATTACGTGCGGGGGCCGTTGCGGGGAAGGCAGCGGCGCGCGGGGCAGCCCTCGCAGACCGGGCGGGGCTTGCAGTGACGCGACCCCGCGGCCACCAGCAGCGCGTGGGCCTCGTTGAAGGCGTCCGGCACCAGTCGTGCCTCGGTCCACGCGCGCAGGGCCTCGTAGTCGAGGCCTGGCTCCACCAGGGCGTGGCGCTCGAACACGCGCCAGGTGTAGGCGTCCACCACGAACACGGGGAAGCCCAGGGCGTAGCAGAGGATGGAATCGGCGGTCTCGGGGCCCACCCCGTGCAGGGCCAGCAGCTCGGGGCGCAGCTTGGCGAGCGGCCGGCGCCGCAGGGCGGGCGCGCCGCCGGCGTCCGCATACCAGCGGGCCACGCCGCGCAGACGCGCCGCCTTCTGGCGGAAATAGCCGCTGGAGCGGACCAGCCGCTCCAGTCGCGGCAGGCGGGCGGAGGCCAGCGCGGCCGGGTCGGCCAGCAGTCCGGATTCGTCCAGCAGCGCCATCGCCAGCTTCACGTTGCTCCAGTTGGTGTTCTGGGTCAGGACTGCGCCGACGACCACCTCGAAGGGCGTGTCTCCGGGCCACCAGTCGCGTGGGCCCCACGCGCTCCACAGTCGCGCGAAGAGGGTCTGCAGGCGGCGGTGGCGGGGGGCGAAGACCGGCGCGGCGCCCGCGGTGAAGGGCGAGCGCGGCAGGGCCTGGGCAGTGACGCGCGGTGCGATCACCCGCGGCGGGCCAGGATGATGCGGCTGGCGCCGATCGGCATCGGGCACAGCGCCTGCAGCCACCGCTCCGGCGCCAGCAGGGCTGCCACCAGGGCGTCGCCGCCCGGCGGCAGGGCGAAGAAGTCGGTCGAGCCGGCCCGCAGCCGCAGCCTGCGCCGCAGGGCGCGGACCACCACCAGGACGGGCAGCAGCAGGAAGTTGAATCCCCGTCGCTGCTCCACTGTGAAGCCGGCGGCGCGCAGTTTGCCCTCGAGCTCGCCGCCGGCGTAGCGGCGGCGGTGGTGGAGGACCTCGTCGTGCGGTCCCCACAGCCACATGTGGCAGGGCACCGTGGCCAGCAGGAAACCCCCGGGCCGCAGGACGCGGTGGATCTCGGCCATCGCGCCCTCGTCGTCGTCGAAATGCTCGAGCACGTCGTAGGCGGTAACCAGCCCGACGCTGGCGTCCGCCAGGGGAACCGCGCCGCCCTCGCCCCGCACCAGCCTCGCCGCGCCTCCCTCTCGCGAGTGCGCCAGGCAGGCCGCGTCGCCGTCCAGGCCCACGCCCACGACATCGGCGGGCAGCCGCCGCAGATGCGCGCCGGTGCCGCAGCCAAGATCCAGGACCGGGCCGTTTCCTGCTGCCAGGGCGCGCGACACAAGCGGGCCGGTCATGGCGCGCCGCGCGCGGAACCACCAGTGGCGCTCCTCCACCCGGGCCATCTCCTCGACGGCGGCGGGATCCATTGTCAGACGCTGTTCCGGTAGCGGCCCGCCATGCGCCGCACCGCCAGACGCCCCAGGTCACGAAGGCTGGCGGCCGCATTTGCGATCGGCCGCACCTTGCTGTGCGGGTCGTGGCTCCAGGGCACCGGATGCTCCATGACGGAGTAGCCCCGGGTGCGCGCGATCAGGAACAGCTCGGCGTCGAAGGCCCATCCGTCGAGCATCATGGCCGAGAAGATCGACCGTGCCGCGTCGCCGCGGAAGCCCTTGAAGCCGCAGGTGAAGTCCCTGCCACGGTGTCCGGTGACCAGACGCGCCAGGTTGGTGAACGCCATGCCCATCAGCTCGCGCAGCATCGGCTGGCGGGCGCTGATTCGCGAATCCTGATGCCGGCGCGTGCCGGCGGCCACGTCGGCGCCGTTCCGCAGCAGCTCCAGCGCCGGGCCGATCTCGGAAAACGGCGTGGACTGGTCGGCGTCCGCGAAGAACACGAAATCCCCCGCGCAGTCGGCCAGGCCGGACCGCAGTGCCGCCCCCTTGCCGCGATTGGTTTCGTGACGGACCAGGAGCACGCGGTCGTCCGCTGTCGCGGCACGCTCCAGGATCTCCAGCGACCCGTCACTGCTGCCGTCGTCCACGCACACCAGCTGCCACGGCTCGCCGGTGGCCTCGAGGGACTGTCGCGCGGCATCCATTGCCTTCTCCAGGCAATGGGCCTCGTCGTAGATGGGGATCACCAGCTGCAGCATGGGTGGGTGGGGGTGAAGTCTAGTCCGACGCAGGTAGGATCGCGCGCCGTGACGGTTCGCGAGGGGATCTTCAGCCGCAGCTCGCTTTGCGTGTTGGCGGCAGCGGCGGCGGTCTCCTTCCTTTTCCTGGAGGGGGCGCCGGCCCGCCCGGACTCCGTGCTGGTCAGTGCGGGGAACCTGCAGGACTGGACGCCCTGGCGCGGGGGCTCGGACGCGACCGCGCCTCGCAACACGGTGCTCACCGACCAGGATCTGGCCTTCGTGCCTCTGCACCGCGCCTTCCGCGACGCCGAAGAGACCTTTCCCGAGTGGAGCACGGCCCAGGGCATGGGCATGCCGCTCGCCGCCAATCCGCAGTACGCAATCCACTCTCCCTACCGCATCCTTCATCGGCTGCTGCCGGAATGGGCGTCATGGGCCTGGAGTGGCTGGCTCAAGCTGACCCTGTCCGCATGGGGCGCCTGGCTGCTGGCACGGGCCTGCAAGATCAAGGCAGGCCACGCCGCGCTGGCGGGGCTGGCGTACGGCTACGGCGGCTGGACCGTCGGATGGCTCGGCTACCCGCTGGTGGACGTGTCCTGCCTGCTGCCATGGATGCTGCTGGGCATCGAGGACGCCTGCTGGGCCCGCCACGAGGACCGCAGCCTGCTGCGCGGCACGGCGGGCGCCGCCGGGGCGTTCGGGGTCATGTGCCTGGCGGGCCACCCCGAGGTCGCCTTCTACGCCGCCGTCCTGGGCCTGGCGCGGGGCCTCTACGCGGGCCGTCGCGTCGCACTCCACACGGTCGTGGCGCTGGCCATCGGCGCCGCCATCGGGGCAGCGTCCTGGGCCCCCTTCCTTGCGATCCTGCCCGACACCGACGCGGCGGCCTCGCCGGGACGCCTGACGGGGATCGGTGCCCAGGCGCCAGCCCCGGCCATGCGGCTGGTCGATCCCCATTCCGGCGGCCATCCCCTGGACGGTCCGCTCCCTGTCGATCCCGACACCGGCCTGTCCGACTGGCATGGTGGCGCCAGCGGCTACGTGGGCCTGCTGGTGGCGCTGTTCGCGCTGGAGGGCGTGCTGAGGTTCCGGCGTGGCTCGCGGCTGCTGGCGGTGGTCGTGCTGCTGGGCTGGGGGGCGGTCTATGGGCTGCCGGTGGTGGGCGACCTCGTGCGAAGCGTGGTGCGGTGGGGGGTCGTGGGTCTCGGCCTGCCCTTCCCGGCGCTGACCCGGCTCGGGCCCGAGTTGACGCTGTGCGCCGCGATCCTGGCGGCGCGGACCTGCGGCCAGCGATCGAGCGGTGCTCCGGTGTGGCGCCGGCTCGCCGCGCTGGCGCTGATGGGCGGCTGGACGATGACCAGCGGCGAGCCCGGCCCCGAAGGCGCTTCCCTGGCGCTGGCGCTGGCGGCGGTGGCGGTCTTCCTGGCCGTGCCGGCCACGTCGAACCGTGTGCGTTGGCCGTGGGGCGCCGCCGTTCTGGCGGTGACCGGCCTGGAGCTGGCCGTCGCCGGAGTCGGCTTCAACCCTCTGACGCCGCGGGCCGCTGTCTATCCGGACACCCCGGCCTTGTCCTGGCTGCGCGAGCGCCACGTCGACGCCGCGCCGCAGCAGACCTTCCGCGTCATCGGGCTGGACTCGGCCCTGCCGCCCTCCACACCGATGGGGGCCGGGCTGGAGGGCGTCGACCTCTACGATGCTCTGGGCTACAGGCCGTTCCGCCACTTCCTGCAGAACCAGGTGCGCGGCTGGGCGAGCGATCCGGACAAGGCGGATGCAGAGGCGCTGGACCTGGTGCGCTGGACCTGGCGCTCGGAAGGAACCGCCATACGTTCCAACACCTTCCCTCTGCTGGGCGTGCGCTTCCTGCTCGGGGACGCGGACACGCCCGATCTGGGCGCCGGATTCCGGCGCGTGTTCCCCCCTGAAGGCATGCCTGGCGCGCGGATCTGGGAGGCCGACGCCTGGAGGGGCCGGGCGGTGCTGTCCACCGAGACGGTCACGGTGCTCCACCCCCGCGACCTGCCGGTGCTGGACATTCCGCGCCAGGCGGTCCTGGCCGAGGCGCTCGAGCTGCCCTGGCCGGCCACCATCGGCAGCGTGGAGGTCACGTCCATCGCGCCCACCGAGGTGCGGATGACGACGACCACGGACGGCGACGCGATCGCCACCCTTCTCGACGTCTGGAGGCCGGGCTGGACCGTCGAGATTGACGGCCGGGCCGCCGAGCCCCTGCGGACCTGGATGTGCCTGCGCGGCGTGCAGGTGAAGAGCGGCGTCCACGAGATCGTGTGGCGCTACCGGACCCCGGGGCTCGACGCGGGCCTGGCCGCGTCGATCGCAGGGCTCATCGCGGTTCTGGCGCTCCTTGTTGCAGGAGCGCGCGGTCGCGTTCCAGGCGCTCCCGGTTCCTGAGCAGCCCGGGGTGGTGCGGGTCGTAGCGGCCCGCGCGGTCGAAGTGAAGTGCGGCCTCGGCCAGTTCCCCACTCGAGGCGGCCATAGCGCCCAGCGTCATGTGGGCGCCGAAATGGTGGGGGTGCTTGTCGCGCAGGGCCTCGAAGGCGGCACGGCGCGCGGCGGTGCCGGGCTCCTCGGTCATCGCCCGCCACTGCAGGATGTTGAAGTTCCAGGGGTCGCGCTCGACGGCCCTGCGCGCCAGTTCCGGCCGACCCGAGGCCAGATCCAACTGGGCGCCCAGGGCGCGCACCGTGCGCGGCAGGGCGACCGCCAGCAGCACGACGACGGCCAGCCCCGCGGCCCGCGCTCGCGCGCCCGTGACCAGCCGGCCCGGGTGCAGCCGCGCCACCAGGCACCAGAACAGGCAGGCGGCGAACGCGTTGTCGGATAGCGGGCTCCGGACACACGCGAAGACGACCAGCCCGAACAGCGCCGCGATCTCGCCCGGCTGGGCACTGAGCAGCGATGGCCAGGCGCGGCGCAGGGCCCACAGACAGGCCAGCAGGCCCAGCGCGCCTGTGGTCAGCAGGATCTGGAGCGGCTCGTTGTGGGCGGTGGTCGCCCGGCTCTCCCTGGGCCGCTCCGGTGTGCCGCCTCGGGAAAGGTCGGCTTCCCAGCTGCGGCGGTGCAGCGCCAGGGCGCTCTCGGCGTTGTCCAGGCCCCAGCCCAGCACGACGCGGTCGCCGGCCGCCTCGAGCCCCGCCGCCCACAGCCCCAGGCGAACCCGGGCCGAGTGCGGCAGCCACGGCGCCGGCGCGGCCTGCAGCCGGGCAGCGTCCGCCGGGGCGGCTCCGGGTGCGGGCGGCGCGGGGGCCAGGACCAGCGGCACCAGGAGGCCCACCGCGGCGGCGGCGGAGTAGAGCGCCTTCGGCGTGCGGCGGGCCACCGGCCCGCGCACCCGGTCGTGGCGGTTGAACCAGAGGACACCGAGCCCGACCGCCAGCCAGGCCGCGATGGTCCCGGTCCAGAGTGAAGCCGCCAGCAGGACGCATACCGCCAGGTGGCCGGCCCAGACCGGCTGGATCTTGTCTTTCGCGATCCGACCGACCACCAGGAACAGGACGGGCACCAGGATCTCGGCCGCGTAGCCGGCATTGCCGACCGGGCCCACCAGGGGGTGGAAGACGCCCTCGGTCCGCCACGTGGCGACGACCTGCCAGACGCCGACCGAGGCAACGACCAGGGCGCCCAGCAGCGCGGGACGGCCCAGGTTCCACTTGCCGCGAGACAGGTGCCCGACAAGCAGCAGGATGCCGGCCAGGGCCACCGCGCCTTCCATCGCCGGCCGCATCCGCTCGGCGCGCAGTGCGGCCAGGGCGCCAGCGGCCGCCAGCAGGAACAGTGGGCCGGCCATCGGCGGCAAGGCCAGCTCGCCGCACAGCGCGCGCCAAGCCACCGGGATCAGCAGGCCGCAGATGCAGACCGCGGCGACGGCGCGCGACAGGTCCTCGGGGAAGGGCACCGGCGCTCCGGCCCACCAGCCGCCCAGCAGAGGCACTACGGGGACCAGCAGCATCAGCCAGGGCGCGAGCCGCACGCGGCTCAGCGGGCCCCGGGCTTCCCTGCGGGTGGTGCCTATTGCCCCGCGTCCCGCTTGATGCGGTCCAGGATCCCGTTGATGAAGGCGCCGGAGTTGTGGGTCGAGTAGCGCTTGCCGATGTCGATGGCCTCGTTGATCGAGACCTTCGGCGGAATGTCCTCGCAGTGGAGCAGCTCGAAGGTCGCCATCCGCAGCACGTTGCGGTCCACCGTCGCCATGCGGTCCATGGCCCAGTTGTCCGCCACCTTGCTGATCGCCTCGTCGATCTGCGCCCGGTGCTCCATGACCCCGTCCACCAGCCGCTCGGCGAAGGAACGCTCCTCCTCGTCCTCCGATTCCCCCGCAAGGAAGGCCTCCTTCTCGTCCAGCGCCGACTCGCCGCCGGTGTCCAGCATGTAGAGGGTCTTCATTGCGGTCTCGCGGGCCCGGGTCCGGCGTCTCATGACCGGAGGTCCTCGACCAGGGCCGCCATCTCGAGCGCCGCCAGCGCCGCGTCGGCGCCCTTGTTGGGCCCTCCGTCCGAGTTGGCGCGGGCCAGTGCCTGGGCCTCCGTGTCGCAGGTGAGCACGCCGAAGGTGACCGGCACGCCGGTCTCGAGACCTGCCTGCAGGATCCCGAGCGCCGCCGACTCGGCGACGAATTCGAAGTGGGGTGTCTCGCCGCGGATCACGCAGCCCAGGGCCGCGACGCAGTCGACGGAACCGCTTGCGGCCAGTTCGGCGGCCGCCATCGGCAGTTCGAAGGCGCCGGGCACGGACACCTCCCGAATGTCGCTGTCGGCGACCCCGGCCTCGGCCAGCGCGGCGCGGGCGGCCGCTCGCAGCCGGTCAGTCACATCGCTGTTCCATCGCGCGACGGCCAGGCCGATCCTGCGGCCTTCACCGCTCACCCCGCCACCGGGGGCTGCACCACTCTTCATTGCCATGGGAACGCCGCACTCTACCCCACGGTGGCCGTGCGGGACGCGGGGAGGCGCAGCGCCCACCTCGCGAGGCGCGCCAGCCGCGATCCCAGGTCGTCGAGGATCGTGTAGGCGACGGGCACGCTCCACAGCGTGAACAGCGTCGAGACCGCCAGGCCGCCGGCCACTACTGTGGCAAGGCTCCGGTAGTCGATGCCGTCGCGGCTGGCCGGCGCGGTCAGGATCATTGGAAGCAGCCCGGTCACGGTGGTCCCGGCGGTCATCAGGATCGGGCGCAGCCGCTGCTCGCAGGCCTCGGCAATCGCCTGGCCGCGCTCCACGCCCTTCCGCCGCAGGCGCCCGATCTTGTCCACCAGCACGATGCCGTTGTTGACCACGATGCCGACCAGGATCACGAAGCCGATCAGGCCCACCTCGTCCAGCGGCCGCCCCGACGCCCAGACGGCGAAGTAGGCACCCCACAGCGCGAACGGGATCGTCACCAGCACCGCCGCCGGCAGGAGCACCGACTCGAACAGGATCCCCATCAGCAGGAACACCAGCACCAGGGACAGGGCCAGCGACTTGCCGATCTCCGTCGCCACCTGCTGGAACTCCACGCGGCCGCCCTGCTCCTCCCAGGCCACGCCGCGCGGCACGCTCATTCCGGCCAGCGCGCCGTCGATCACGTCGGAGGTGTCCAGGGCGCCGCCCGCCCTGGGCTTGGCGCGCAGGGTCAGGGACGTCCGTCCGTTGATGCGGCTGATCGAGCGGGGGCCGCGTGTCACCCGGAAATCGGCGACCGCCGCCAGGGGGATCGATTCCCCCGCCTCCGACCAGAGCCGCAGTTCCTCCAGATCCCGGAAATCCGGGTCCTCCTCGTCGAACTCCAGGATCACCGGAAGGTCCAGTCCGCCCGGGTCAAGGCGCGTGACCTGCATGCCGCGCAGGCCGAAGCCCACCGTGCGGTAGACGGACGCCGGGTCCAGCCCGGCCGCGGTCAGCCGTTCGCGGTCCAGCGTCACCTGGACCTCGCGGCCGCCCAGCCCCGAGCCCATCTCGACCGAGTGGAACCGGCCGGTGGCCTCCAGCAGGGCTCTCGCTTCCACCCCGACCCCGAACAGCGTCTCCGTGTCGGGCCCGGTGAATCGCAGTCGGACAGTCTGGCCCATGTCGCTGTCCTCGCCCCACCAGGACCGCACGCCAGAGCGCTTGACCAGGACCGGCGACTTCGGCGCCTCGCCGCGGATCTTCTCCCGCAGCGCGTCCTCCTCCTCGTCTTCCAGGTCGCGCGCCATGTGCAGCGTCAGCGACACGTCGCCGGTCGAGAACCGCACGATCGAGTGGGCGATGTCGAGTTCCTCGCGGCGCTCTCCGATCCAGTCCTCCAGCGGCCGCACCGCGCGGCTGACCTCCGCCAGGGTGGTGTTGGGGGCCACCGTCCAGCCGAGCTTGACCTGCTTGCCCTGCTCGCGCTGGCCCACCTTGGTCGGGACCAGCCGGTTCTGGATCGCGGGGACCGCCGCGCCCAGCACCGCCAGCCCCGCAATCACGGCGACCACACGGTGGCGGATCAGCCACGGCACCAGCCGGCGGTTCATGCCCAGCCCGACGCCGATCAGCCCGCCCCGGTGGATCTCCACCTTGCCGCCGTCGCCCAGGATCCGCGCCGCGGCCGCCGGGATCACGATCAGTGCGACCCCCAGGCTTGCCAGGAGCGCCACGCACAGAGGGAAGCCCATCGCCTCCATGTAGATGCGCGTGTTGCGGTCGGACCCCATGAAGATCAGCGGCGCGAAAACCACCACGGTGGTCAGGGTCGCCAGGGTCAAGGCCAGGGCGACCTCACGCGGCGCCTGGCTGGCGGCCTCCTTGCCGGAGCGCGTCTTCTCGCGCCGGGCCAGGATGGCCTCGCCGACCACCACCGAGTTGTCGACCAGCATCCCCGCCGCCAGCGTGATCCCCATCAGGCTCAGCAGGTTGAACGACGACCCGGAGAAGAACAGGTAGAGGATGCTGACCAGCATGCTGAGCGGGATCGCGCCGGCCACCAGCATCGTGAGCTTCACGCGCCGCAGGAACAGGTAGAGGACCACCACCGCCAGCAGGCCCCCGTACAGCGCCGTGCGCCCCAGGCCGGTGAGAGCCTCGGAGATCATCTGCCCCTGGTCGAAGAAGATGGTGACGTGCAGCCCTGGCAGCACCCCGTCGTCCTCGATCCGCTTCATCTCGGCGCGCACCTCGCGCGCCACCTCGACCGCGTTGGCGCCCGACGCCAGCGAGATCGATCCATAGAATGCGTAGTCGCCGTCGATGCGGCTCAGCTGGTCGCGGACCGACTGGGTGACCCTGACTTCCCCCAGATCGCTGACCAGGCGGCCGTCCGCCAGCGGATAGGCCTCCAGTTCCGCCAGGTCCTCGATCCGCATGTCGACGCGCAGCACGGTGCGCTCGCCCGACAGGTCGATGCGGCCGACCGGCTGGACGAAGTTGTCGGCCATCAGGGCGCCCACCAGCCCGCCGATGTCGGAGCGCGCGCCCTCCACGCGGCCGGTGTCCAGGTAGATGCGCGCCGCCTCGGCGGTGGTGCCGTAGATGTTCACGCCGCCGACACCGTCCACCGTCTCGAGCCGCCGCTTGAAGACGTTTTCGACCAGCCGCGAGGAATCGCCCGTGATCTCGGGCGTGGCGATGCCCATCCAGATGACCGGCATGTTCTCGTCCATGTTGAAGCGCCACAGCCAGATCCGGTCCACATCGTCGGGCAGCCTCGGCCGCACGCGCTCGATGCGGTCGCGCACCTCCGCGACGGCGAGATCCATGTCCTGGCGCTGCCCGAACTCGATCGAGACGTTGGCGCTGGACTCCCTGGTCCGCGAGGTGACGGTCTTGATGCCAGGAATCGTGCGAAGCTCCTCCTCCAGCGGCCGCAGGATCGCGTTCTCCATCTCCTGGGGCGAGGCGTTGCGCCACGGCACGTTGAGCGACAGCGTCGAGCCGCCGCCGCCCTCGGGCACCAGCTGGACCGGGATCCGCGGCAGCGCCACCAGCGCAAGGGCCACCACGGCCAGTGCCATGGTCGCCACGCCGATCGGCCGTCGCACGAACATCCCTGCCATCAGGCGGCCCTCCTGCCACAGTTCATGCCGTTCCAACGCATCAGACCTCTGTGATCGTAGTGTGGGATCGAATCCTCGGGCGCCGACAGCGCCTCATAGAGAGCCACAAGAAACCGGGAACAGGCTGCCAGCCGGTGGCCTACTACGAGGCGAGAAGCTGGTGCTGGCCTGCTACGCGGAGATGGCAGCCGGTGAAGGAGTGGTGCGAGTGCCTGTGGACGGTGGTCGAATCGACCTGTAGCCGCGATCAGTGAGCCAGGACGTGGCAGACTGGCGACCCAGTTGACGGTCCGGTCCGCCTAGGACGGGCGCCGGTCGCGCTCGAGGAGGGAGAGGGCGGCGGGGACGACGAGGAGGGTGAGGAGGGTCGAGAGGGCGAGGCCGAACACGACCGTGACGGCCATGGGCGCGCGCATCTCGGCACCCTCGCCGCCGCCCAGCGCGCCGATCCAGCCGGTCAGCGGGATCAAGCCCAGGACCGTGGTCAGCGTGGTCATGAGGATGGGGCGCAGCCGTGCGCGGGCGCCGTCGACGATCGCTTCGGCGGCCGCCATCCCCTCGCGGCGGCGGCGGGCCACGCGGTCGACCATCACGATCGCGTTGTTGACCACGATGCCGGCCAGCAGGATGAAGCCGATCAGGACCACGACCGAAATCGGCACGCCCAGCAGCCAGAGGCCTAGAATCGCCCCGACGGCGGCGAGCGGCACGGTGAGCAGCACCGCCAGCGGCCGCACCACCGACTCGAACAGCGCGGCGAGGACCAGCGTGACCAGCACCAGGGCCAGCGCCAGCGCGCCGCCGAGCGCCCCCAGCGCTGCGTCCATCTCCTCGCGCTGGCCGCCGACCCGCGCGGTCACGTTCGGCGGCAGGTCGAGCGAGCCCAGCATGGCCTCGACGCGCGAGGTCAACCCACCCAGGTCAATGCCGGTCCGCGTGGCCCTCACCAGGCCGACGCGGGCATTGCGGATGCGGCGGATCTCGGCCGGCGCGCGGCCGCGCTCGATGGTCGCCACCGAGGACAGCAGCACCGGCACGGCAGCGCCCGGATTCACGACCAGGGCCTCGATCTTCTCGATGCCGTCCACCGCGTCCTCGGCGGCCCGCACGCGGATGTCCACGCGCCGGTTGCCCTCGCCCAGGGTGGTGGGGACGGTCCCCTCGATCTCGTCGCGCAGGAGCTGCGCGCAGGCTGCCGGCGTGATCCCGTAGCGCAGGCAGGCCTCGCGGTCGAAGACGATCCGGACTTCGGGCACGCCCGCGCCGACCGTGGTGCGCACATCGGACAGGCCCTCCATGGCCTCCAGGCGCGAGCCCACGGCCAGCGATGCCGCGCGGACCTCCTCGCGCGAGGACCCGTAGACCTCGATCTCCATCTCCGGGGCCAGGGTCAGCAGCGTGGGCCGCGTGATCCGGTAGTTGACGATGCGCGGATCGGACTCGACCAGCGCGCGGACGTCGCGCTCGGCGGCCTCCTCGGCAGCGACCAGGTCATGGGTGACGGACTCGGGCAGCCGCACGGTCAGCCGGGCGGTGTTGCGGCCCGATCCCTGTCGGCCGGTTTCCTCGCGGTCGGCGCCGACGATCAGCGCGGTGGTCGCGACCGAGTCCAGCGCCCGCACGCGGCCCTCCAGTTCGCGCGCGACCGCGTCGGTCCCGGCCAGCGGCGTGCGCGGCTCGAGCGTGATCTCCGCGGTGAATTCGCCCTGGTGGAGGTCGGGCAGCAGCTCGCTGCCGAGCCGCGGCAGGAGATAGCTGGCGCCGACGAACAGCATCACAGCGACGCCGAGCGTGCGCCCCGGCCGCGCCATGGCGCCGCCCAGCAGGCGCGGGTAGCGCTCCTCGACGCGCCCCCATACGGCGTCGAATGTGCGCAGCAGCGGGTTTCGGCTCCTGCCGGTCGGTCTCGCCTCGCCACTGCCCAGCCGCGCGGCCAGGGTCGGGATGAAGGTGAGAGAGACCACCAGGCTGACCAGCAGGCTCGAGACCACGGTGACCGCCTGGTCGCGGAAGATCTGCGCCGCGATCCCCTCGACGAAGACGATCGGCAGGAACACGCACACGGTGGTCAGCGTCGACGCCGTGACCGCGCCGGCCACCTCGCCCGCGCCGCGGATGGCGGCGGTGTGCGCGTCGTCGCCCTCCTCGCGCCGCCGCGTGATCGCCTCCAGCACCACGATCGAGTTGTCGACCAGCAGCCCCACCCCCAGCGCCAGCCCGCCCAGGCTCATGACGTTCAACGTCACGTCCAGCAGGAACATCGGCGCGAAGGTCGCCACCACACTGACCGGGATCGAGAGCGCGACCACCAGCGTGGCCCCGGGCCTCCGCAGGAACAGGTAGAGCACCAGGGTCGCGAACAGGGCGCCATAGAGCGCCGCGTTGCCGACCTCGCTGAGCGCGTCGCGGACGAAGGCGCTGGGGTCGGAGAGCACCGTGACCTCCAGATCCGGGATCCGTGCGCGCGCCGCCACCGCCTCGACGATCGCCGGCTCGACGGCCGCGCCGCGCGACCGTCCGCCGCGGCCGTCGCCACCGCTCGCGGGCGCCGCCGCCTGGTCGCCGACGAACAGCCGCCGGCGGATCTCGTCCGCCAGCCGCACCAGGTTCTGGCCGGCCTCGCGGTAGATGTCGATCTCGACCGCCGGGACCCCATCCATGCGGAACAGCTCTTCCTGCTCCTTGGGCACCCGGGCCACGTCGGCGACGTCTGAGACCCGGAGAGGCACGCCGCCCACGCTGCCGACCACCACGGACCGGATCTCGTCCAGCCCCTGAAAGGCGCCCAGGGTGCGGACCAGGTACTCGGTGTTGCCCTCGCGCAGCACGCCGCCAGCGGCGTCCTGGTTCTCGCCAGCCAGCCGCGCGCCGATCACGTCCGGCGACAGCCCATAGAAAAGCAGACGGTCGGGGTCGAGCGACACCCGGATCTCCTCGTCGATGCCGCCGCGGACCCGGACTCGTGCGACCCCCTCGATCGATTCCAGAGCGCGCCGCAGCTCCTCGTCCGCCACCAGCCGCAACCGCACCGGGTCGCCGCCGGCGCCGGTCATCCCCAGCCGCAGGATCGGCTCCTGGCTGGGGTCGTAGCGCAGGATCACCGGCCGCTCCGCCTCGGCGGGCAGCATCACCCGGTCGAGCCGCTCGCGCACGTCGGCCACCGCGAAGGGCACGTGGATGCCCCAGCGGAATTCCAGGGTCACGTCGCTCATCTCGGCGCGGCTGACCGAGGACGCGCGGACCAGTCCGCGCAAGGTACCCAGCTGCTCGACCAGGTTTTCGGTGACCCGCTCCTCCACATCCTCGGGCGAGCCGCCCGGAATCTCGGTGCGCACCGTCAGGGTCGGATACTGCAGGGTCGGCAGCAGGTCGAGCGGCAGCTGCCCCAGGCTGACCATCCCGAAGACGGCCACCCCGATCACGAACATGGTCACCCCGATGGGACGGCCCACCAGGACGGCGAGGAGTCCACCCCTCCCGTGGCCGTTCACGCGCTACCTACTCGCTCGTGACCGCGCCGTCGTCCTCGGGGAGCCGCACCGCGCGGCCGTCCTCGAGCTCCTCGGGTCCCACCACGATGACCGCGTCACCTGCCGCCAGGCCGCGGCCGTCGGCGATCTCCCAGGACTCGCCCACGCTGACCCCTAGCTTCGGATGCAGCTCCACCGCTTGGCCCTCGCGGACCGCGTAGACCACCGCCTCGCCGGCCGGGTCGTAGCGCACCGCCTTCTTGGGGCAGAGCAGCGTGTCCTGGCGTACCGCGAAGGTGAGTTTCAATCGCAGCAGCATCCCTGGCCGCAGCAGTCCGGCGTTGTCGTCGATGGCTGCGGTCACACGCACCGTCCCCGAATCCTGCTCGACCACAGGTGCCACGCGCAGGACGCGGCCGCCGAACGTGCGGCCGGGGACCGCCTCGGTCCGCGCCGTCATGGCGAGGCCGGTCCGGAGCGAGATCAGCTCCCGCTGGGGGCGGTGGAACACCGCCTGCATGGACGACGGGTCGACGATCTGGAAGCACAGCGCCTGGGGCTCGACTTTGTCGCCCAGCGCGACCTCGCGCTTCGCGACCACGCCGTTGATCGGCGCGCGGATCTCGGTCCACTCCAGGTTCACCGATTCGCGGTCGCGGGACACGCGCGCCTTCTCGACGGCGATGTCGGCGGCGCTGCGGTCCAGGCTCGCCCGCGACACCGCGCGCCGCGCCGTCTCCGCGGCCGACTCGGCCTGCTGGGCTGCCAGGAGCGAATCCTCCAGCGCCTTCTCGCTCAGCACGCCGGGCTGGCCGGGCAGGGTGCGCGCGGCCATCTGGGTGTTGCGTTCGTGGTCGCGGCGGGCCTGCTCGGCATTGCGGTCGGCCTGGACGCGCGCCGTCTCGGCCTCGTCCGCGGCCATGGCAGCGGCTTGCTGGGCGTTCTCCGCCTCGCGCAGGGCGATCTCGGTCAGCTCGAAGGCCAGCCGGATCTCCCGGGCCTCCAACCGGCAGAGGATCTGGTCCTTGGCGACCCGGTCCCCTTCCTCGGCGGCGATCTCCGCCACATGGCCGCTGATCCGCGCGGTGACGGCGATGTCCGCCTCGGTCGAGGCGACCGCCGAGAACTCAACGAATTCCTCGACCGGCCCGCGCGCCAGGACCTGGGTGCGGACCAGCGCGGGCTCCTTGGGCCCCGCCTCCCCGGACCAGTCCCCGCCCCATTCGCCGTATTCGGACGACGAGGAGGTGCTCTGCGTGCAGGCGGCGGCCAGGGCCAGGATCAGGACGGAGAGGCGTGCGATGGCAGTCATGAGTGGGGCCGGACGTAAAGACGCAAGCCCGGCCCCTCATCCTACGCTCGTGGCCCGTCCGGTGTGGGCGCGGGTCCGGGCGGCTGATAAGGTCCGCAGCGTGACCGGGGACCTGCTGATCACTGTCGCCGAGGCGCTGGACCACGTCCGCAGCGCGACTCCTGGACCGCTGCCCGCCGAGGCCTGCCTTCTGGCGGAAGCCGCCGACCGGGTGCTTGCGGAATCGCTCGCGGCCCCGACACCGATGCCCGCCTTCACGTCGTCCGCGTTCGATGGCTACGCGGTGCGCGCAGCGGACCTGGCCGGCGGCCTGGAGTCGCTTGAGGTCCTCGGCGAATCGCGCGCCGGGACCCCGTGGGAGGGCGCTCCGGTCGAGTCCGGCCAGGCGGTCCGGATCATGACCGGCGCCGTGATGCCGGCCGGCGCTGACGCGGTTGTGGGCGTGGAGCATGCGGAGGAGGGGGATGGCACGGTCGCGCTGTCCCAGGCGCCCCCGGTGGGCCAGCACGTCCGCGTCAAGGGCGAGATCCGGCAGGCCGGCGACGATGTGGTGGCGGCGGACGCGCGGATGAGCCCCGGCCGAATCGCCCTGGCGGCGACGCTGGGGGCCGGGGAACTGCAGGTGCGGCAGCGCCCGAAGGCGAGCGTGATTGTGACCGGCGACGAATTGCGCGAGCCCGGCGAGGCCGCCGCGGAGGGCGCTCTATTCGATTCCAACGGACCGATGCTGTCCGCGCTGCTGGTGGCGGAGGGCTGTGAGCCGCCGCGTGCGCAGCGTTGCGCCGACACGCCCGAGGCGCTCGCGGCGGCCGTGCCCGCCGCGCTGGAGACCGCCGACCTGCTGGTCCTGTCCGGCGGCGTCAGCAAGGGCCGCTACGACTTCGTCGCAGGCGCGCTCGAGGCCGCCGGCGTGAGCTGCGTCTTCCACGGGGTGGCGGTCAAGCCCGGCAAGCCGGTCTGGTTCGGGGTGCGGGAGACCGGGACCGGTCCGGTGCCAGTCTTCGGCCTGCCCGGCAACCCGTTCTCGGTATTCGCGACCTTCCTGCTGTTCGTGCGGCCGGCCTTGGCGCGCCTGCAGGGCCTGCCCGAACCCGCTCCGGTCTGGGGCACCCTGGCCCAGGGCCGCATCAGGGGCAAGGGCCGCGAGACCTGGATCCCGTGCCGCGCGACCGTCACCGCCGAGGGCGCCCTGCTGGAGCCCCTGGCGAGCCGGGGCAGCCACGACCTGACTGCCCTGGAGCACGCCAACGCACTGGCCGGCGTGCCCGAGGGCGGCGAGGCGCAGGCCGGCGACCGCATCACCTATCTTCCGTTCGGCTGGGGCGGCTCATGAGGACCACCTGGGTCCGCTTCATGACCCCGCTGCTGTTGTGGCTGGCGGCGCCGGGTCCGCCGGCAGGCCTGGAGCCGTGGGCGGATGCGGCGGCGCTGCCCTGGGCCTTCCTGGCACCCTGGGTGCCGCTGCCCTGGCTGTGGGCGGTGCAGGCCGAGGCTGCCGCAGGACGGCGCCGCAGCTGGCGCACCTGGGCTCTGGATTTGGCCGTCGGCTACTGCTGCGTGTGGGCGGCCGGCGCCTGGGTTGCGATGGTCAGCCCTGTAGGGCTGGCGGTGGGCGGGCTGGTGCTGGCCCTGCCCTTCCCGCTGGCGGGCCGCGCGCTGGCCTCGATCCCCGGCCGGTGGGCCTGCTCCCTGACCGTGCCGCTGGTCTGGACGGCGCTTGAAATGGCGCTGCGGGCGATCCCGCTGGTCAGCCTGCCCTACGTGTCGATCGCCCCCTCCGCCGCCGGCTGGCCGGTGTTCCTGCCGCTGGCCGCCCTGGGCGGCGCGCCGCTCGTGACGGCAATCCTGGCCTGCCCGTCGGGCGTGGTGATCGACTGGTTGCGAGGCCGTCCCGGCGCCAGCCGCGTCGGCCCGGCTGTGGTTCTGGTGCTGGCGGTCATCAGTTGGGCCTGGCCTGCCACCGGGCCCGCGGGCGAACCGGTGCGGCTCGCCGCGATCCAGGCGGCGGTGCCCCAGGATTTGAAGGGCACCTCGGGGGGGGCGGAGGAGTCCTGGAAGCGCCACGCGGCCCTCACGCTGAAGGCCGGCCTCATCGAACCCCCGCCGGACCTGGTGGTCTGGCCCGAGACCATGTTCCCGTCACGACTGTCCGAGCCGGCCCCCGAGAGGAGCGCGGTGCTGGACCGCTGGGGCTCGGGCTCCAACGCCATCACCTTTACAGCCGGCCAGGCCGAGGACGCAGAGATGCTGATGGTGCGCCGCCACATCGTGGGCAGCCTGCTGGGCGGTCGCTCGGCGCTGCTGCTTGGTGCCATCGAGCACGGCCGCCGCGCCGGCGCCTGGCGGACCTTCAACACAGCCCTGCTTTTCGGCCCTGACGGGATGAGGGCGGCACGCTACCGCAAGCGGCACATGGTCCCCATGGGGGAGTGGAACCCCTTCCTGGCCTACCTGCCGGGCCACGAGCGGCTCCGGGCCTGGGCGGCAGGCGCGGCCGTGCGTCTCCCCGACATGCAGCCCGGCCACGACGTGCCGGTCATGGACCTGGCACGCCGCGACGGGACGAGCACGCGGTTCGGCGTCGCGATCTGCTTCGACAACGCCTACCCGGACATCTTCCGCGAGGCGGCCAACCGGGGAGCCGGACTCCACATCGTGCTGTCGAACGAGGGCTGGTATCCGGGCAGCCGCGAGCTTGAGCAGCTGGCGGCGATGGCGGTCCTGCGGGCGGCGGAGTCCGGCCGGCCGGTGGTCCGCGCGACCAACACCGGTCTGACCTGCGTTGCCGATCCCCAACGGGGGATCCGCCACGCCCTGCCGATCGATGAGCAAGGAGTCATGAGCGTTTCCATCACGCCGCGCTCCGGCACCACCGGCTTCCAGGTCTGGGGCGACGCCTTCGGCGGCCTGTGCGTGCTGCTGGCCGGCGCGGCATTGTGCCTGCGGCGCGGCGCTTGACCCCCGCAGCGGCCCGCCCTAGTTTGTCCGATCGGTCGGGGGAGGCGAGGATCCGGTGCGGCCCTCCGCAGCGGGTTACCCGCCCCCGGCAGAACCCTAGTTCCGGTGGATCCGGCGCCTTCGCGCCGGGCATCCAACCGGTTCGAAAGCTGGAGTGATGAACGAATGAGTCCGATCGGACGCGTTTTCGTGGTGTTGAACCTCGTGCTGTCGGTCGCCTTCCTCGGGTGGGCGAGCGCCATTCTGGCGCGCAGCGACGAGTACATGCAGAAGTACAACGACTCCCAGGCGGAGTTGGCGAGCACACGCACGGATCTGGAGTCCCAGATCACCGACCTCGAGAAGAGGAACACCGACCAGAGCCGCGATCTGGAGACGGTCCGGGTCGAGAAGACCGACCTGGAAGGCGAGCGGGACCGTTTGGACACCGACTTGGCGCGCCAGCAGCAGACCAACCAGCAGCTGCGCGGCCAGATCGACGAGATCAACAGCAAGCTGCAGGGGTTCAACGAGACGATCGCGGACCTGACCAGCCGCCGAGACGCGCTGCAGGCCGAAAAGGATCGCATGCGCGACGAGCGCGAGGACGCGGTCGCCAGCCAGGAGGATGCGGAGGCGGCCCAGGCGGCTGCCGAGGACCACGCGCGTGACCTGGACCTCGAGGTCGCAGGCCTGGAGCGCCTGGTGGCCTCACTGACCGCCGACAAGTCCGGTCTCGAGACCCAGCTGGCCGCCCTGCAGGCCCACACTGGCGTAAGCCTGGCGGAGGTTACTGCCCTGCCGCTGATCCGCGGCCACGTGCTGAACGTCGCCCACGAGGTGCAGCCCGGACTGGTGGCGCTGTCGGTCGGCAGATCCCAGGGCGTCAAGCGGGGCTTCGAGTTCCACATCTACGACCGCTCGACCTACAAGGGGCGCGTCGTCGTAGAGACCGTCGAGGACAACATGTGCGCTGCGCGGATTGAGTCCGCGGTGGCCGGCACCTCGATGTCCAAGGGCGACCAGGCGAGCACGCGGATCTGATGGCTCGCAAGACCAAGAAGAAGGAGCGCGGCAAGCGCGCGGGCGGCAAGGCCGCCGCCAAGGCGTCGCGCAAGAAGCAGCGAAAGCCGAAGAAGGTCAAGGACAAGGCTCCGGCCGTCGCCCACCCGCTGTCCCTGGAGACGGGGCTGGTGGTGGCGACCGGTCTGGCCCTGATCACCGCGATCGTCTTCTGCGAGCTCGAGCTGTCCCGCCACTACGGCGGCGGCTGGCTCATCGGCTGATTCTGACCCACCGAAAAAGCCCATGGATTAGGGGCTTCTCTCCTTGGAATCGACTTGACCGGGCCTCTAGACTATTCGCATCGGTAGGGCTTTGGATCCCTGGAGGCACCAGGGGTACCGGCTAAACGAAGTCAAACCACTACATCTAGTGGTTCGGTGGCCTGGGCGGGTCATCGGATCCGGGCAACTAGGGAGTCAGTATGTTCAAGCCGGTGGAATGGTTCCTGGGACGGTTTTCGGCCGACATGGGGATTGATCTGGGTACGGCCAACACCCTCGTCTATGTGAAAGACCAGGGCATCGTGCTCAATGAGCCGTCCGTCGTGGCGGTCCGGGCGGGCACCCACGAGGTGCTCCTGGACGGCATGGCGGTGGGCGATGTGGCCAAGGAGATGCTCGGCAAAGTGCCGGGCAACATCGAGGCCGTACGCCCGATGCGCAACGGCGTCATCTCGGACTTTGAGGTCACCGAGAAGATGCTGCGCTACTTCATCACCAAGGTGCACGGCGGTCGCCAATGGGTGAAGCCCAAGGTGGTCATCTCCGTGCCGGCGGGCATCACCGCGGTGGAGCGCCGCGCCGTGATCAGCAGCGCCGAGCGCGCGGGCGCCTACCGGGTCTACCTGATCGAGGAGCCGCTGGCTGCCGGCATCGGCGTCGGACTCCCGGTCACCAAGCCCCACGGCTCGATGATCGTGGACATCGGCGGCGGCACCACCGAGGTGGCGGTCCTGTCGTTGGCCGGCACCGTCGCGTGGGATTCGATCCGCGTGGCCGGCGATTCGATGGACGAGTCGATCATCAGCTACATGCGCAGGCAGCACAATCTGCACATCGGCCCGCTGCGCGCCGAGCGCCTGAAGATGAACCTCGGCTCGGCGGTACCGATGGAGGAGGAGTTGACGGTCATGGTCAAGGGCCGCGACGCCCTGAACGGGCTGCCGCGCCGCGTCGAGGTCAGCAGTACGGAGATCCGCGAAGGCGCATTGATCGAACCGGTCCGCAAGATCGCCCAGGCGATCCACGGCACCCTGGAGCAGACCCCGCCGGAGCTGTCCGGCGACCTGGTGGACCAGGGCATCACGCTCTGCGGCGGCGGATCGATGCTGCGAGGCATCGGTTCGTTCTTCGAGAACGAGACCGGCATCCCCTGCGCTCTCGCGGAAGAGCCCCTGACGGCCGTCGCCCGCGGAACCGGGGTCTATGTCGAGGACATCGCCACCTTTTCAAAGGTGCTGCAGTCCAACATGGACGACGACTAGCGCCGGGCGGCCCCAGCGGAGGGTGACATGAGTCGGGGTCGCCGGACCGGCCAATCGTGGGTTCGGTGGGTCTTGGCCGCCTCGATCGTGCTGGCGGCCTCGCCGCGGCGCGAAGTGGCCGACGCACAGGTCTGGCTGGGTGGGCTGCTGGCACCCATGCTGGCCCTTCTGCCGGAGTCGGGGAATCCGGCCAGGAGCATTGCCGCGGACGGCCGCGTGCAGTGGGCGGTCCTGGCCGAGGAGGCCGCACGGCCGCCCGCGGCCCTGGGCGCAGGGGCAGTCGTGGTGGCGCCGGTGGGAAAGGCGTTGGACTCGGATCGGCTGCTGGTCGGGGCCGGCAGCCGGTCCGGCATCGCGATAGGGGACTGGGCGGCGGCCGGTGCGGTGCTGGTGGGCGTCGTGGGCAGGGTCGAGGCCGACACGGCCGAAATCTGGCGCCTGACCCATCCGGCGGTGCGTCTCGGTGCGCGGCTGCTGGAGCAACGGGACGCCCACTTCATCGTGGCAGGGGACGGCGGCCCGGAGCCCCAGATCCAGCATCCGCGGATCCGGGCCATGAAGGGTGGCGCATGGGTGGTGGCGGACCCGGGGCCGACCGGATCCGATGCGCGCACACGGGGGTTCATCCTGGGGCGGATGGTGGCCGAACCGGTCCCCGGCGGGGGCCTGGAGCGCCGCTACCGCCTGGAGACAAGCCAACCCGACCTGCCTCCGGCCCTGGGTGTACTGACCTCGGCGGGCGACGGCACGACGGGCTGGGAGGACATGGTCGCCGCCGATGATCGGCATTGGAGCGTCGTGAGCGCCCGCGTGCTGGGCGCGGGCGATCCCTCGGGTGTGCGTCGATCGGTCACGGCGGCCGCCGGGCTGCTGCACGGGGTCCGCAGGGGCGATGCAGCCACTGTCCATGGGGTGTATGTCGGCCGGGTCACTGCTGCCGGCCCTTGGACCTGCCGGATCCGTCTATTGGCCGACCCCGGCTCCCGTGTCCACGCCTCCCTGCTGGGCGAGACCCTGGGCGAGCCGTTCCCGCTGGAGCCCATGTCGGTCGAGGGGCGGCAGATGGTCATGGCCGCGAGAGGGCCCGCGGGCGCCGGCCCGCTGGTCACGGCGGGCACCGACGGCCTGCCCTGGGGCCTCCACCTGGGAGAGCACGAGGGAGGACGGGCGGCCGCCGTCCTGCACCGGCCGTTCCCGGTGGGCGCCTTCGGCCGCGTCGGTCTGTGGACAAGGAAAAGGGACCGATGAGGGTGGCCGTCTTGTGGGCCTGCGCCTTGGCAGCGCTCCTGGCGCAGTCCGCGTTGACCGCGCTGGACCTGCGCGGCGCGTCGGCGGTGCCAGCGCCCGACCTGTGGGCCGCTTGCGTGGCCGGGATCGCACTCCAGGCCCGCAGGGACACGGTGGCCCTGGACCTGCTGTGGCTGGTCCTGGTCCGCTCGGCGCTCACACTGGAGCCGCTGCCGGTGGTCGTACTGGTCGGGCTCGGTGGGGGCCTGGCCCTGGCGTCGGTGCGCGACGCCCTGTTCCGGACCAATGCACGCGTGCGGGCCGGGGCGGCGGCAGGGATCGCCGCGCTGCTGGCGGCCGCGACGGGAACCGCTGCCGGCGTGCCGGCCGGATCGGCGGCCTGGTGGGGTCTGGGGAGTGCCGCCATGACCGCACTGGCCGCGCCGTTGTGGGTTGCCTTCATGGTCCGCCTGCCGGCCCTGGATCTCGAGGAGGACCGGTGGACCGTGGCCGCCTGAGCGCACTGGCGGTCCTGCTGCTTGCAAGTGTCGGCGTCCTGTGGGGCCGGCTGTTCCAACTGCAGGTGGTGGAGCACGACAAGTGGGCCCTGCAGAGCCGCCTGGCGCGGACCTCGGAGGTGCTGGTGCCTTACCGACGGGGTGCACTGACGGACCGTCACGGCGTGGTCCTCGCCGAGGACGAGGACACGCACGACATCCTCTTCGAGTACCGGGCGTTCCGCCGCGGTCATCCCCTGGGTCAGCTGGCCCACATCGCCGCTCTGGTCGGGGCCGGAGAGCACGGCTTGCTGCATGTCTGGTCGGATCCCGACCTGTATGTGGCCGAGGCCCTCGCGATGACACCGCAGCACCTTGCCGCGCTGCCCACTTCCCGCCTGCGCGGCGACGCGCGCTTCTACCTGGGACGGATTGCAGGCCTTTCCGGCCGGGCCGCGGAACTCCAGATCTGGTCGACGGAGGGAGCCGCGCCGTTCGGCAAGGCCTTCGACGTTTCCCCGGCGGACGTGCGGGCCAGGCTGGACGCGGCGCTGGGGGCGGTGGCCGGGCTCGAGGCGGCCCTGGCCTGGCCTCGCGGGCGGCTGCTGACCGAGATCGAGAGGCGGCGCCGCCTCATCGAGGCTCAGGTGGCGCAAGTCGAAGGAGGCCCGGAACAGCGTCGCCGCCGCCGGGATCTGGAAATGCGGGGCCACACGCTCGAACGGCGCGCCCCCTACACGGCGGTCCACCATCTGTCCCTGCAGGGTCTGGACCTGCCCGGCTTCAGCGCACAGCCCGCCACGGAACGCCGTTATCCGGGCAGCGTGGCGGCGCATGTCGTCGGTTGGGTGCGGCGGCCCGAGGAGGACCGGATCGCGGCTGCCGATGCCGACCGCCGCCTGGTCTCGATGCTCAACCGGGTCGTGGACCCGACGCCCACGCAGGAGGAGGACCTGGCTGCGGCTCGCGAGCGGCTGCTGGCGGTGGACTACCGGCGCAGCGAAAACATGGGCTACACCGGGATAGAAGCAGCCTTCGAGGAGCAGCTCCGCGGGCGCTACGGCTGGCGCAGCGTGGAGCGCGACCGGCACGGACGCGCCGCCCAGGTCCTGGCCTTCGAGGAGCCGCAGCCGGGAGGGACCGTTGCCACCAGCCTGGACGCCCAGGTCCAGGCGGCTGCCGAGGACGCTTTGGGCGGTCTACCCGGAGGCCGGGGGGCCCTGGTGGTGATGGACGCCCGCACCGGAGAGTGCCTGGCCCTGGCCACGGTGCCGACCTATCGGCAGGCCGAGATCGCGTCCCGCTACACCGCGCTGGCCGCCGACCCCGGCCACCCGCTGCACCACCGGTCTTTCCGGCCCTGGCGGCCTCCGGCGCCCGGTTCGACATTCAAGCTGGTGACTGCGGCGGCGGCCCTGGAACTGGACGTCACATCCGCTTCGGAGACCTGGCGCTGCAAGGGCTCGCTCAACGGGCTGCGGTGCAACCGCGCCTGGGGCCACGGCCAGGTGGACCTGGTGACGGCCATCGAGCATTCCTGCAACGTGGTCTTCTACGACCTGGCCCAGCGGGTGGGCTACGAGCGGCTGGCCGCGTTCGCCCGGGAGCGGTTCGGCGTCGCGGAGCCTACCGGCATCGAAATCCCGGAAGTGACCGGCGACCTGCGTGCCTACGCGCGCGCATTCGACACCAGGAGCGTCATGCGCCTGGGGATCGGCCAGGCGGTGATCGAGGCGACCCCGCTGCAGGTGGCGCGCCTTGCCGCTGTCATCGCGAACGGCGGCCTGATTCCCTCCGCCACGCTGCTGGCGGCGCCTGACGCCGTTCCATCAGGCGTGCCGTTCTCGGCGGACACGATGGAGGTCCTAAGGCTCGGAATGGCCCGGTCCGTGGACTCCGGCACGGCCTCCTCGGCGGCGCTGCCCCCGGAGACGGCCGGCAAGACCGGGACTGCCGAGGTCGGCGGCGGCCGCGCCGACGACACGTGGTTCGTCGGCCTGCTGCCCCGGGACGATCCGCGGCTTGTGATCTGCGTGTACGGGCAGGAGACAGGGGGCGGAGGCGGTTCGGTGGCGGCGCCGGTCGCCGCCCGTCTGCTGGCCACCGGTGTCCTGGACGGCTGGCTGGAGGCCCGCCGCTGATGTTCAAGCGCGGTTGGGAGGATCTCCGGCGCTACTGGTGGGACGGCGACTGGCAGGTCGTGCTGGTGGCGGCCGGGCTGGTCGCGTGCGGCCTGGTCTTCATCCAGAGCGCCGGTGGTCCGGCGGCAGCCCAGAGCCAGGCGCTGCGCGTGGCCCTCAGCCTGCCGTGCTTCCTGGGCGCGCTTCTGGTGAGCCAGAGGTGGGTGCGCGAGAACGCCTTCCTGCTGTTCGCCCTCACGCTGGTGGGCCTGTTGATCGCCGCGTCGGTCGGCCGGACCACCAACGAGGCGAGACGCTGGATCGACATCGCGGGTGGCTTCAAGCTGCAGCCGTCCGAGTTCGTGAAGTTCGGCCTGGTCCTGGCCCTGGCCAGGATTCTCAGCCGGAGGCGCCATGCGCGGACTGTCGAGAGTGTGGTGCAGGCGGTGCTGATCACCGCGCTGCCGGCAGTGATGGTCGCTCTGCAGCCGGACCTGGGGACGGCCCTGGTCCTGCCGGCCGTGTGCATGGGTCTGTGCTTCGCTGCCGGTGCCCGGATGCCGCACCTGGGAGTGCTGGCCCTGGTCGGCCTGATGCTGATGCCCGTTCTGTGGATGGGCATGCGCCCGTTCCAGAAGCAGCGCGTCCAGACCTGGATGCACCAGGGCCAGATGGACCGCCAGGAGCGCCTCAGCACCGGCTACCACCTCCACAACGCACTGGTCGCCGTCGGGTCAGGCGGGTGGGGCGGCGCGGGGCTGGGCGATGGTCCGCAGAATCGGCTCGGCTATCTGCCGGAGCGCGAGAGCGACTTCATCTTTGCGGTGGCAGCGGAGGAGACCGGATTCGTGGGCGGGGCAGCACTGATCGGCCTGTATGCGACGCTGGTCGGCCTGATTCTTGGTGTGGCCTCGCGCGTGCGGGACCGCTTCTTGCGGCTGACGGTCGTGGGGGTGGCCCTGGTGTTCTGGACCCACATGTTCTTCAACATCGGCGTGGCCACCGGACTGCTGCCTACCACCGGCATCGTTCTGCCCCTTGTGTCGTTCGGGGGGTCCTCGACCCTGGCCGCAATGGCGGCGCTGGGATGGGTTCTGAACGTTGGATTGCGCCGTGAACACCAGCTGGCACGTTCATAAGTGTCTGCCAGTCATTGAGTTATAAAAGAATGATAAAACCTGAAAAGAGAGGCAAGAAGTGGGGCGGAGGTGCCGATGTAAATGAGGCGGGAGTTTCGGCTCTCGTGAACAAGAAATGACAAAAGCCAAAATCGCTCATCTCTGTCCTCGCTGCGCAACCCCCTATCGCGTGCCCGTGACGACGGACCTCCGCAAGACCAGCTGTGCTGTGTGCGGAAGCCGTCTCCACGACGCCGAAATGGGCGGCTGGGTCGGCTCGGCGCTGGTCGCCGCGGCCGGCGTGGTCCTGCTCGCAGTCGCACTGACAGGGATCATCTAGCAGTTCATCTTCAGGCGGCTCCTTGGACGGCCGCCGGAAGGGAAGGGAACGTGCGGGCAACACGCCTGCATGTTCCTTTTTTTTGGGGAATGGGGCCGCGAAGGGCCCAGGATTGCTTGAGGAAGGGGGGCCGGGTGCCTAGTATCGCCAGACCATGGCAAAGATCTCTGCTGGGCGAGCATTGGGGATGGTCGAGACTCGGGGCCTCATCGGCTCAGTGGAATCGGCTGACGCGATGGTGAAAGCCGCACAGGTCGGCTTGATGGGGACGGAGCGCGTGGGTTCCGGGCTGACGACGATGTTCGTGCGGGGGGACGTGGGGGCCGTCAAGGCGGCCACCGATGCCGGCGCCGCCGCGGCGCGTCGGGTGGGCGAACTGGTGAGCGTGCACGTGATCCCGCGGCCCCATCCGCAGCTTGAATCGATCCTGCCCCAGTTCCACGAATTCGCGGCCGAGCAGGGGGCCACGAAGTAGCCCGCTCCCACGGGGGCGGTCACCGCAGACGTGGTTGACGCCGACCTCGACGCCCTCCAGGAGGTGCGCGACTGCGTGCGCGCCGCGCGCGAGGCCCAGGACGCGCTGGCCGGTCTGGACCAGGAGAAGACCGATGCCATCTGCCGGGCGATTGCGCTGGCCGTCGAGAAGGCGGCGCCTGAACTGGCACGACAGGCGGTCCAGGAAACCGGAATGGGGACGGTCGAGGGCAAGACGGCCAAGACGGTGTTCGGGTCCCGCGACGTCTGGGCGTCCATCCGGGACCGTCGGACGGTGGGCATCATCAGCCGCGACGACGAGCAGGGCCTCTGGGAGGTGGCCGTTCCGATGGGGGTGGTGGCGGCCGTGGTGCCGACCACCAATCCGACGTCCACCGCGATCTACAAGATCCTCATCAGCGCCAAGGCCCGCAACGCGATCGTGCTGAGCCCTCATCCCAGGGCACGGCGCTGCATCGCCGAGACCTGCCGCATTGCGCGTGACGCGGGACGGGCGGCGGGGGCGCCGGAGGGCTTCCTGCAGTGCCTCTCAAACCCGACCCTCGAGTCGACCCAGGCCCTGATGGGCCACGCAGGGATAGGGGTCATCCTGGCGACCGGTGGCGCGGCGCTGGTCGAGGCGGCGTACTCCAGCGGCAAGCCCGCCTACGGCGTGGGCCCCGGCAACGTGCCCGTATGGGTGGACAGGTCCGCCGACCTGCGACACGCGGCGCGCTGCATCGTGGACTCCATGCAGTTCGACTACGGCACGATCTGCGCCTCGGAGCAGGCCGTGGTCATCGACGCCCCGCAGGAGCGGCGGTTCCTCGAGGAGATGGTCGAGCGGGGTGCGTTCATCTGCGACGCCGACCAGGTGGCTGCGCTGGAGCAGCTCTGCAACCGCAGGGGAATGATGAATCCGGAAGTAGTCGGCCAGTCGCCGGCAACGATCGCGCGCATGGCCGGTTTTTCCGTGCCTGCCGACGCGACGGTGCTGCTGTGCCCCCAGGGAGGTGTTGGCCGCGACTGGCCGCTTTCGATCGAGATCCTGGCCCCCATCCTGGCCACCTACGTCGAGGACGGCTGGGAGGCCGGGTGCGAACGCTGCATCGAGACCCTCCGGTACGGCGGCGTCGGCCACACACTGGTGCTGCATGCCACAGACAGCGAAGTGATCGAGGCATTCGCCCTCGAGAAGCCTGCCAACCGCATCCTGATCAACGCCCCGGCCAGCCAGGGCGCGGTGGGCTATGCCACGAACCTGCGGCCCTCCATGACCCTCGGATGCGGGACGATGGGAGGCAACATCACCCCCGACAACATCTCGGTGGAGCACCTGGTCAACGTGAAGAGGGTCGCGTTTCTCAGAAGCGACTGGTATGAGAGGTCGCCCAGCCACGGTCCCGCCAGCGGCGCCGAGGCGACCTCGTCGATGGGCGGCACGCCGGCTTTTTCGACGGGCTACCTCACTCCGGCCGGAGCCGGTGCGGGATGGCAGGGCAATCAGGTCCGGACCCTGTCCGGACAGGAACCGAAGACGGACGTTGCCGAACGGGACGTTGTGGCCCAACGGGGCCAGCCCGGCACGGGAACCATGACATTGCAGTGAGTAATTGAGGAACCCTGGACATGCCTGAAGATCCGGAAATCGCGCTGGGAATGGTCGAGACCAGGGGTCTGGTGGGGGCCGTGGAGGCCGGTGACGCCATGGTCAAGGCCGCCAAGGTCACACTGGTAGGCAAGGACAAGATCGGCGGCGGCTACGTGACCGTGATGGTGCGCGGCGAGGTGGGGGCCGTGAAGGCGGCCACAGATGCCGGCGCAGCGGCGGCCAAGCGGGTCGGCGAACTGGTCGGGGTCCACGTCATCCCGGCACCGCACGGCCAGGTCGAACGGGCCCTCCCGGCCGCTGACTGATGCACAAGGGCGGGGTGGATGAGCCCCGCACAATGGCTTGGCAGACATCCAGCTCCGCACCTTCGTCTTCCTCGACTCGATGCAGTCGCAGTTCGCGTCCTTCGTGGCGTCGACGGCGCGCGGCTACCTCCCCCGGTCCGGCCAGGCGGCCCTATACGTGGAGGTTGCGCCGGGCATTGCCATCAACCGCATCACCGACGTGGCGATCAAGCACGCCGACGTCATCCCGGCGGTGCAGGTGGTGGAACGGTCCTACGGACTCCTCGAGATCCATTCCGACTCGCAGTCAGAGGTGCGCGCCGCAGGTCGGCGGATCCTCGACTTCCTGGGCCTCGAGGAGGAGGCGCGCCTGGCGCCGCGCATCCTGACCTCGGAGATCATCACCAATGTGGACGACTACCAGACCATGCTCATCAACCGAAACCGGAGCGGGATGATGATCCTGGGGGGCGATGCGCTGTACGTTCTGGAGGTGCACCCGGCCGGATACAGCGTGATCGCCGCCAACGAGGCGGAAAAGCACTCGCCCGTGCGGCTCGTGAACATGCGGCCCTTCGGGGCGGTGGGACGCCTGCAGCTGTGCGGTTCTGAGTCCGACATCGACGAGGCCCGCAAGGCCGTCCACCACACGCTGGACGCCATCAAGGGCGCGCCCAATGAGGGCCGCTGATCATGGGCTGGCGTACTGACACGAACCCTGCCACCGACCCGGCAGCGGTTGCGCCGTCGATCGGGTTGATCGAGACCGCCTCGGTGGCCCTCGGCATCGAGGCCTGCGACGCGGCACTCAAGCGGGCGGATGTGGCGCTGGTGTTCTCCGAGACCGTGCAGTCGGGCAAGTATGTGTTCCTGTTCACCGGGCCCACCGACGAGGTGCGCTACGGGCTGGAGGCGGGCATGGAGATGGCCGGGGGCGATGTGCTCGACTCGCTGTTCGTTCCGGACCTGTTCCCCCAGGTGCCCGAGGCGATCGCCGGGCGGCGCACAGTTGCTGCCGGCTCAGTGGGCGTGGTCGAGACGCAGACGGTGGCCTCCTGCGTGGCCGCCGCGGACGTGGCCTGCAAGAGCGCATCGGTCGAATTGATCGAGGTCCGTCTCGCAAACGGCCTGGGCGGCAAGTCGTACGTGACCGTCACAGGCGACGTCGAGGATGTGCGCTCGGCCGTGGAGGCCGGCGCCGCCTGTGCCCGTGACCGGGGCCACCTGGTAGCCGATGTGGTGATTCCCTCGCCGCATCCCGGGCTGGTGCCGCACCTGACCGACTGACCGGAAGGCCCTGCTGCGGGCTGCCTCCAAGTGCTGGGCTATGCTTCCAAGATGCGCCTCCGGCACGCGACCTTGATCCTGCCGATGGTCCTGGCAGGGGCCTGCGGATCGGCTCCCGGTGACAGGCCGAATATCCTTCTGATCTCGATCGACACGCTGAGGGCCGACCGCCTGGGGGTCTACGGTAATACGCGGGGACTCACCCCGTTTCTGGACTCGCTGGGAACCGAGGGGACTGTCGTGGACGAGTGCCTCGCGGAATCGACCTGGACCCTGCCGAGCCACTGGACGCTGATGCTCGGCCAGGGGCCCGCCACCCACGGCGTGTGGGCCAATCACCTGGCCTACAAGGGCCCCTCGCCGCCGCTGGCAGTCCAACTGAAGGCGGCCGGCTACGAGACGGCGGCCTTCGTGGGCGGCGGAAACGTGGCGAGCGAGCACGGCTTTGACCTTGGCTTCGACCTGTTCGATGACCAGTCCCGGTTTGGGGGCGGGGTCCTGGCGGACTACCTCGATCGGCTCCTGGAATGGGCGGCGGCCGATCACGACGAGCCCTATTTCCTCTTCCTGCACATGTATGACGTCCACGGCCCCTACGAGCCCGACGAGGAATTCCTGCGCCGGGTCGTGCCGGAGAAGCGTGCTGGCGAGCGGTCCTGGAGCGATCCGGTGAAGAAGCCCTCTGGGCCCCGGCGCTCCGCGGTGGTGGGCCTCGAGCGCCTGTACGACGCCGAGGTGGCGGAGCTGGATGCCTCTCTGGAGGCCCTGTTCGCGGTTTTCGAACGCGAGGGCCTGCTCGACCACACGATCGTGACGGTCGTGTCCGACCATGGGGAGGCGTTCATGGAGCACGGGAAGACTGCCCATCAGGGATTGGCGTTCGCCGAATTGGCCCGCGTGCCGTGGCTGATGAAGGGTCCTGGCGTGGCGGCCGGGGTGCGCGTGAATGTCCGGGCGCAGCTGTCGGATGTCATGCCCACGCTCCTGGGGTTGGCAGGTGCGGCAGTGCCGCCGATGGTGGAGGGCCGTGATCTTTCCGCGTGGGTGGCGGGCGGCGGCGGGCGCCCTGAGGACGTGGCGGCGGCCTCGATCGGCATCGGCAAGGGAAAAGTCAACCGCATCGCGTACCGCGAGGGACCATGGTCCTTCCTGCGCCAGGGCCGTCAGGGTCGGCTGTTCCGCGTGGACACGGACCCCATGGAACAGCAGGAGTTGACGAAGCAGAAACCGGATGTGGCGGCACGCATGCACGCCTCTGCGGACTCCTGGATTGCGGCCCACCCGGTCCGGACCGCTGGCATCCGCCAGGACTTCCTGGACTGGGCTCGCCGCAAGGCCAAGGAACAGGGCATCTCGGTCGATGACGTGGCAGCTGGCGCCGGCGACATCAATGACGTCCTGGAGGAGGCCAGATTGATGGGCGCCGAGGGGCTGCAGGACGACGAACAGCGCGCCGCGCTCCTGCGCCAACTGGCGCGTCTCGGTTACCTGGACGAGGACTAACCCGTCTAGCGGACCGGGGGGTCCACCCAGATGGGGCTGGACCATGCGCGTTGCCCGTCCGTCTGGACCACGCGCAGGTAGACATGGTCACCGGGGGCGGGCCGCGCCACTGTGAAGCGGATCGAGGCCATGGGGCCCGCGCCAGGGACCTCGGCCTCGACCTCGCCGTTCCTGATCACCTGGAGCGAGGCGATCTCTGCAGTGCCCAGGGCCCAGCCGTGGCCGCGCAGCGGTCCGGTGCGGGCCGGGACCGAGCCGCCCATCGGGGCGCCGCCCCAGCCGAAATCCATCAGGATCCGGGGGCCGGTCGTGGCATAGACGCGCCTCGCCAGCAGCGCCTCCCAGACTGCTTCCCGGGTTGCGTCCTTCGCCAGGATGGCGGCCAGGCCGCCCACCGGAGCGCCCGGATCGCCCATGCCGGCATGGGCGTTGTGTGTGTCGCCCGAGCCGACCAGGCCGAGCCGGTAACCGCGAGCCAGCGCTTCGCGCACCATGCCTGACGGGACCGGGCTGTAGATCGTTCCCACTCCGCCCTGCTCCTCGCTGATCCCGTGGATCGAGCTGATCTCCACCAATCGCTCCAGCTCCGGGTCGTGGTGGTCCCAGTCGGTGGCCACCGGGCCGCCGCCGGGATGGTGCGCCAAGGTCAGCGCCGGATGGGCGTCTCCGGTGGCCCGGAGAGCAGCCCACAACTCCTCCGGAGTGTCAGTCTCCGCGTGCCGGGCGGAGTAGAGGGGGGCCCCCTCGGTGGACCGGAACAGGACATGTTTGTGGCCGAAGTCCCAGTTCGTCCACTCGTAGCCACCGAGGGTGACGAATGTGCCGGGCCGGTGGGCTTCCTCGGCCGCGCGGCGCAGCCGGTCCCAGACGGCCCTGTTCTCATCCGGCTGATGGAATCCCCAATAGTCGTGGTCGGTCAGGACGCACACGTCGAGCATCGCCACGTCGCGGCCGTAGGCGAAATACTCCTCGGGCTCGCCGGTGCCGTCCGAGAACGAGGAGTGGCCGTGCAGGTCGCCCCACAGCAGTCTCCACGGCTCGCCCGCCCCGGGAACCGCGAGCAGCGGGTTGGACAGGGCGCTGTCCAGGCCATCGGCCTCGGCCCGCAGCCGCAGAACTCCCTCGAGGGGCGCAGAGAACGTGATCTGCGAGGTGCCGCCGCTCCCGGCGGCGATCTCGACTGATTCCGGTCCCCTCCATTCGCCCACCAGCGGGGCAAGCCGGACCTCTCCCGCCCAGTCCGTGCGGTTGTCGGCAGCGTCCAGGACGGCCACGGACGCGCGCACCGGGTCGCCCGGCGGTGCCAGGGAGTCGATTACCAGGTGCAGCCGCGCGGGCCGGCCGGCGCGAATGCGCAGGCCCGGCTGATCACTGGGATCCAGGGACTCCGCCCACCCGTCGCCGTCCCCGTCCACCTTGATCCAGAACTCCTCGCGGCCCTCCGCGAAGCGGTCCGCACGGCCGCGGTAGACCACCTCGATGCGCGAGCCGCCGGGCAGGCGCGCACCGGTCACACCGATGAACAGGGTAGGAGGCAGGCCGGCCACGCTGGTTTCCAGGGAGACGCCGGGGACCTGTCTTTCGAGCCTCACTGTGACATGGCCCGGCGCCTCAGACCGGGTCAGTTGGGGAGGCGACCAGCCGTGCCAGGGCGAGACGATGAACTGGATCGACCCACCCTCGGCGATGCCGTCGGGGCCCGCCTCGACGACCACGGTCCATGTCCCGTCCTCGCCCACGCGGGGGACCAGCGGATCGGACCGGTCCGGGTCCACCCACCCCCGGCCCTTGCCGTCACTGTCCGATGAAACCGGCAAGTCCCGGAAATCCGCCATCCGCATTCCAGTGTCCTGCGGACCCGGCTGCCCACTGCACGCGAGGGCCACGGTGACGGTGGCCAGCCAGCTGCGTTGCGGCCAGCCCCCTGTCGGCTTGACGGCGTCAGTTGTCTTCCAGGTATCCCAGGTCATGCAATTGCCGAATCAACTGAAGCCGGCGCTGTTCCAGTTGGTCGTCCTCCTGGGTTCCTTCCTTTTCCAGGAACTTACCCATTTGTTGGGCTTCTATGGGGTCGTGGGAGGTGATCCAGTCCTCGAACTCCTCGGGCGACTTCTGCTCCAGCACTCTACGCAGGAAGGGATGGAGTGCTGCGAGACCGGCTGACCGACGCGGAGTGTGAGTCCGGATCCACTGGTCCGCAACCTTAGACAGATGCTGAAGCGCCCTAGGCCGTTTGGCGGCCAGGTTGTGTTGTTGGAGGGGATCCAGATCTGTATGGAAGAGGCTGTCGGCCTTGCCCTCGACTCGCAGAAGCGTCCACTCACCCTGGTGGACTGCAAGGGCATCGAAGCTGCCTTCGGGTCCGATCATTTCCGCGAACACCGGCTTGTCGGCGACGCGGTTCGGGTCTGATCCGCTCATCAGGCTCGAGAGATCACGTCCGTCCCGTTCGCCCGGATCCGGGACGCCGACAATTCCCATGATGGTCGGCTCGATGTCTGCGAGAGCCACCGGACCACTCACGCGCGTGCCCCGTGCCAGGCCCGGACCCGAGAGGATCCAGGGGATGTGGACCAGTTCCTGGTAGGGACGGCTGCCATGACCCAACCATCCGTGCTCCATGAACGCCTCACCGTGGTCTGACGTGACGACCACGAGGGTGTTGTCCAGGAGTCCGTTCTCATCGAGCGTGGAAAACAGATCCTTCAATGCAGTGTCCAGCACACGGACTTCGGCGTCGTACAGTGATTCGGTGATGCCCAGGGTGTCGGGATCCCACGCGTCGCCGGGAATCCCCTGCGGCGGTTTTCCGTGGTCCAGGTCCGAAAGCGAAGCATCGGGCCGCACAAGGGCTAGATCCTCAAGGGCAGGGGTGTAGGGGCGGTGGACGTCGTACATCTGCAGGAACAGGAAGAATGGATGGGCTCGCGGCCTTGCGACCCACTCTTCGAGGCGCGGAAGGTATTCCATCAGCTCGCCCAGGCCCGAGCGGCTCTGTTCGTCGAACGTGTCGAATCCGGAAGCGAAACCGAACTCGCTGCTGACAAACCCGCCCCCCACGAAGGCGGCCGTCTCGTAGTCCGCTGCTTGAAAGACCTCCGCCATCGTGGGCTGTGCGCCGTCGTAGGTGGAAGACCTCGTCCAGACCCCGTGGCTCGACTGGTGCTGGCCCAGGAACAGCGTCCAATGGCTGGGCAGGGTCCATGTAGCAGACGCAATGCAGCGGTCCATGACCACCCCGCCTTCAGCGAGGTCGTCAAGAAACGGGGTCAAGCCGTCCTGGTTCCCGTAGACCCCGAGCCGGTCGGCCCTCAACGTGTCCAGGGACAGCACAATCACGTTCGCTCGGTAGGGATCCCTGATCACGTCGCCTTGGCCGCAGCCTGACAGGGCGGCAGCAGCAAGCAGTGATCCTGCGAACCGGAATTTGTGGGCGGACGCCATGATCCTGGATCCGCGCCGCATGAGGCCGGGCGGTTCCACGCCGATGATCCCGTTGCTCCCCTGGGGGCGCAAGCGGACTACTGGATCGCTACCGCGAGGGGCGGCGAGAGACTGTCGATGAGTGTG
>CAZZHK010000006.1:79118-85041 GCA_964653725.1 uncultured Planctomycetales bacterium
CGCCCAACTGGGGCTGGGCGGCTGGCCCCGTGGGAGCAGCCCAGGACAGCGCGTAGGTGTCGTGGAGCACGTACTGGTGCTGCAGCCCGTCCGCAGGGTCTTCCACGAGCCGGACCACGCCGTCGGGAGTCCACTCCCAGTTCCAGAAGTCGGCACCATCGCGCAGCACGCCCTTTGGCGGGGCCGTTTGGCCTGCGGCCACGATGGCCAGGGCCGCCACGTTCCATTGGGGAGTCGTCAGGTCAACCGTCTTCCAGGTCGGGTCTGCGGCGTACGCGGCTTCAGAAAAGGCGCCGGGCATGCTCTGGGCCAGGTCCATGGCGTGCCACCGGACCGGGCCGTTTGGCGGGAACTCCTGGAACGACCGGTCTGCGAGGACGTCCCCGGTCAGGGGGGTGGAGGCGACCTGTAGGGCGAGCCAGTCACAGGCGACCGCCTCGTCAAGGATGTCCCAGGAGTGGGGGGCCGTACCTGCGGGAAGGCCTCCCAGAGGGATTTCGCCGGGTCCCTGATGAGGGAAGCCCTGGGCCGCCAGCCAGGTCTCCACCGCCTGGTTCTGGGCGATCAACTGTGTCAGGGCGTCCTCCGCCGACCACACCAGGTAGATTGGCACTGCGCCCACCAGGTTTCGGGCCATTGTGGTGGCGTCGAGTATCTGATCGGTGAACGGATCCACATCGGCTGTGCTGGACCGCTGGTAGGCGAACGGCTGCTGCGAGGGGTTGCCTCCGAACACCAGATCCATCACCGGCTGGATGGCCGGATTGTTTGTCCAGGAGTGGATATAGGACATGGTGCCGGTGATGGACACGACCCCCGCGACCCGGTTGGCCCCCGGGTCCGTGTGTCGGGCGGCGAAGGACAGAGACGCTCCGCCCCCCATGGACCAGCCGACGAAGTAGATCCGGTCAGCGTCGATGGGCGGTGCGCTGATGGTCCCGCCCTGCCCGTCAGGGATGGACTCATGGACTGTCCGCAGCCAGGTGATTGCGGTGTCCACGTGGTGCTGCGCCACAGGGCTCCCGAAGCTCTCGTCATAGGCGCCGGTCGGGATCACGAGCATCCAACCCCGTGCTTCGGCCTCGGCGGCGTAGTCAGTCAGCAACAGGACGCTGTTGGGCGTCATGCTGAAACCGTGCCACACCACGAGCAGCGGTACCGGGGCGCTGGAGGCGTCCAGCCCCGACGGGATCTGGAGGATGAACGTCTCGGGATACCCCGTCCCGGTCTGGCCGCCGGGAAGCGTGATCGTCAACTGGAGCGGACCGGATCCGCCGCCCGGAGGCAGAGGGGACAGCTGCACTTCAGGCGGTCCCGTTCGGTGGTCCGGGGCTGCCAGGAACGCGGAAATACGGGCCGCCATGGCCCTCGGGTCCTCGTCACCCGGGCCTCCATACGGATGCTGGGCCAGCCCGGCCTGGGCGGCAACCAGGACCGCCAGGGCGGTCCCCAGGGCAACGTGCGTCTTCATGAGTGGTCGGCAGAATCCGGACCCCGCGTCTAGGGGCGTCCGCTCCGGGAGAAGTCTAGCCCAGGGGGCCTGCTGAAAGCGATTTCCTGTGCGAAATCAGGCCGGAAAGCCGTCGATGGCCTTGCGGTGCCCGAGGACCAGCAGCCGCGTGCCCTCGGCCAGCTCGTGCTCGGGTTCCGGGCCGTAGTTCCAGGTCTCGTCCGGCCCGTCCCGGACGGCCAAGACCTGGACCTGGTACTCCTGCCGGATGCGCAGGTCGGCCAGTGTGCGCCCGATGAACAGGTCGGGAATCGTCACCTCGGCGACAGCGTGGTCGTCGTCCAGGGGGATCAGGTCCAGCAGGTTGGGAAACCGCAGGTGGCCGGTCAGTCGGTCCGCGGCGTCCTTCTCCGGGAACACGATCTCCAGCTTTCCATCGCCCAGCTTGTCGGCTAGTCGACGGTGGTCCTCGGACCGTGCACGGACGATGACCCGCTTCACTCCCAGTTCCAGGGACGTCTGGGCCGCCATGAGACTCGAGGAGATGTCCGACAGGGTGACAACCACCGCGTCGAACGACTTGTCGATCAGGGAGCCCAGCGCCTCGGAGTCGCCGGCATCGCAGCACGCGACCCGACCGACCCGGTCGGTGACCTTCCTGACCCGGTCCTCGTCAGAATCGACAACGAGTACCTCGGCGTCGGCCTCACTGAGCCCGAGGGCCAGCCGTTCTCCAAAGCGTCCCAGACCGATGACAGCGACTCTCATGAGGGCGCGGGATGCTACCCGACCAGGACACGCTCTTGCGGATAGGTGACCATGGGCGTGGGCCCCTTGTCGAAGGCCAGCAGGGCCAGCGAAAGTGGCCCGACCCGCCCGGCCCACATGGCCAGGACCAGCAGCAGATGGGCCGGCGTCGTCAGGTGGGGGGTCACGCCAGTAGACAGGCCCACCGTGCCCACCGCCGAGAACGCTTCGAACAGCAGGGTGGCGAACGGGCCATGAGAGCTCGGCGGCACGCTGCCCGCGATGTGCGGGGGCGTCAGGACAAAGAGGCCGAGCGCGGTGACCAGGACCGCAGCCACGCTGGCGGAGACAATGGAGATGGCGCGGCGGACTAGGTCGTCGGGGATGGTCCGGCCGCCCATGACGATGGACTCGCGGCGGGCCAGCCCCCGGCCGGCCACCAGGCAGAGCAGGAAGGTCGTGGTCTTGACACCGCCGGCGGTGCCCGCCGGTGATCCGCCCACGAACATCAGCAGGCACAGGATCAGGAAGCCGGCGGCGCCGATGTGGGCCATCGGCATGGTCTGGAAGCCAGCACGCGACCCCGCGACCGACAGGAACAGGGCGTCGCCCGGCCCGGCCCCCTCCAGCAGCATGAGGATCAGCGCCCCCCCGAACAGGAGCACGGCAGAGCCGCCCAGCGCCAGCCGCGTGTGCAGGCTGAAGCGGGGGCCGCGGTGCTTCTGGCGCCACAGCCGCCGCCCCAGGCTCCGCAGCACAGGGAAGCCCAGGCCGCCGAGGAAGATCAGGACGAGCATCACCGAAATCACCGCGGAGTCGTCCCGGTGGGCGGCCAGGCTGCCCGCCAGGGGCGAGAAGCCCGCGTTGCAGAACGCCGACACGGACAGGAACATGGCGTCGAAGTCCCCGGTGCCCACCCGTCCCCGCAGGCCCAGGAACCCCAGTCCCTCGATGACCAGGGTGAAGCCCGCGACGATCAGGGCCAGTCGCCCGGCCCCAGTGCCCCCCTGCTCGCCGGTGAACTGGCTCTCGCCTTCAAGGCTGAGCCGACGGCCCAGCGCACGCACCAGCAGCACACCGAGGGTCATCGTGCCCAGCCCGCCGATCTGGATAAGGGCCAGAATGATCGTCTGGCCGGTGCGTGACAGCGAATCCGTGTCCACCACCGTCAAGCCGGTCACGCAGACCGCTGAGGTGGCCGTGAACAGGGCCTCGACGGGGCCCAAGTCCTCGACGATGCCGAGAACAACAGCGCCCAGCAGGGCAAACACGGCAAACCCGATGGGGGCCACCGCGGCCGGCGCGAAAACGCGACGTTCCGCCATGGCGCGGCACGATACCCGGCGGGGGCTCCTACAGCAGCCCGGCGGCCTGGGCGTGGAGGATGCGTTCCGCGTTCTCGCGGTCCTGCCGGCGCACAGCGCCCGGTCGCGCCTCTCGGACGGCGCGGGCGACACGCGGCCCCTCGGGCAGATTGGCGTGGGCGTCCAGGGCGTCCTTCAGGTCGAGCAGGGCCTGGCGATCGGCCCGAATGGCCGCCCGGACCCCGTCCGCCCCCTCCCGTGTCCCGTTGTGCGCCGGCACGGCGCGGGTGCAGCCTTCCTCATCCACCATCCGTTCCAGCCGGTCCAGGGCGTCAAGGTGCTGTGCGGCGTCGTGGTGGCAGTACGGAGTGCCCGGCTCCACCAGGTAGTCCGCGGTCAGAACGGTCCGGATGCAGGGAATCCAGACCACCGAGGTGCAGATCGAGTGCCCGGGAAGGAAGCGGCAGAACACGTCGTTGCCCCCGAGCGGGAATGAGGTCTCCTCGGCAAAGGTGCGGTCCGGCTCCGGATAGGCCAGGTCCGGCGCTCCCTCGACTCCGCGCGACTGGTTCATCCGCGCCACGGCGGCCAGGATGCGCTCCCTGCTCATCCGCGGGCGGTCGACGACCGCCTGGGGCGAGATGACCTCGGCGCCAGGGAACGAATTCCAGCCGCGGATGTGGTCCTGGTGCGAATGCGTGATGACCACCGTCGTGACCGTGTGGTCGGCGAGGTCAGCCTTCATGGCCTCGATCTCGTCCGGGAACATGCCAGGGTCCACGACAGCGGCCTCGCTGCCCGAGACAAGCGCAATGCCCTGGTATCGCCAGACACGGGCCGGATAGGTCCTGACCTCCATCGCGTCAGTCCTGTCCGTCGACGCCCCGTTCCCTCTTCTTCCTTTCCTCTCGCTCCCGCTTGCGCTTCTCGCGCTTTTCCCTGATGGCCAGCTTGGCCAGGTTGTTGTTCGCGTCAAACCTGGCGGTTTCCGCCTGGGCGCGCTCTGCCGCTGAGGCCTTGTCGTCTGCCAGGACCCGTTCGGCATGCAGAATTGCCTTCTCGTACAGTGTCCGGGCCCGGAGGTAGTCCCTCTGGAGGTTGTATTGCAGCACCACCGCGGTGGCGTTGAGCACATCGGGATCGTCGGGGGTGAGGATCAGGGCTCTTTCGTAGGCCTTCAGGCTCTCCTCGTCCTGGTTGGAATCACGAAGGAACAGCCCCAGGTTGTTCCATGCGTCCGCGTTTTCCGGCTCCAGGAGGGCCTGGATCCGGGCCAGGAGGGCAGCGGCCTTCAGATCGTCGCCGCGGACCGCCAGGTCGATGCACCAGACCATCCCCTTGATTGTGTTCTGGATTTCCGCTTCGCCTCCGGTACGGACCGTGGACAGGAGACCATCCATGTCAGCCCTGGCAAATGTCGTCCAGCCCTCGATGGCGCCCGTCCCGTCGGACAGTTCGGTGCTGGTTTTGGCCACGTAGTAGGCGGCGTTGAGGAGTGTGGGGTCGGTCTTGAGGGCCTGCCGGAAGCGGTCGCGCGCAGCTGCCGGGTCCTGGGCCGCCCATGTGTGCCAGCCGGCCCACCAGTACAGGTGGCCCATGCCGGTCGGAGGATTGGCCACGCCACGCTGGATGCCGGCCAGGGCCTCGTCGTAGAGGATCCTGAGCGTGGCGGGCTGGTCCGTGGCGGACAGCGTCCGGTGGTCGGCGCCCAGGGGATCCCGGGACAGGGCCTCCAGCCAGGCCGCGCGGGCCTCCTTGGGTCTGGCTCCTGCGCCGTGCAGCACCGCCATGCGTGAGTAGGCGGCTCCCAGCCACTGGCCCGTGTCCGTGACGGCGCGGTAGTCGGCGATGGCGAGGGCCCTCAGCCCGTCAGCCTCGCTCCTGTCCGATGCGGCCGCGCTCTGACCTTCGCGGACCCGCCCGCGCTGGTAGTGGATGGATGCATCACCTGGCAGTGAGGCGAGCCCCTGGTCGCAGGCGGCGAGCGCACGTTCCGGCTCCCCGCCGCGGTGGGCGGCGTCGGACCAGCCCACGTACAAGTCCGCTTGCGGCGGGCTGGCCAGCTCCGATGCACGACGGAACGAGGCCGCGGAGTCCATGTAGGTGGCCTGGATGGCAAAGCCCTTGCCGCCGGTGGCGATCAATTGTTCCGCCTGGGAGCGCAGTACGCTGCCCTGAAGCGACCACAGGGGGACACTGTCCGGATCCGTCCTCAGGCTCGACTCGAGCAGGTCGAGTGCCTGTTCCAGCCGTCCGGCCTGCCAATGGGCCGTGGCTTCGGACACAGGGTCCGCCGCGGGTGCCGGATCCTGGACGGCCACCAGCAGGGCTGCGACCAGGCCCATCACGGCGATTCCTCCGTCGGGGGCGGAGGCCCGCCCGCCCATGGGGTTCGGGCCGCTTCCTGCACCGCCTCCGGGGT
>CAZZHK010000006.1:85141-138103 GCA_964653725.1 uncultured Planctomycetales bacterium
CCCCGTCCCACTCTAGGGCGGTGCCCAGGTCGCGGTGGAACAGGCCCAGGTTTCGCCACCAGCCCCCGTCGTCGGGCGCGGCCTCGACAAGCAGGGCAGTCCAGGACAGCGACCGTTCAAGGGCCGCCCTGTCAGGCTCGCCGAAACCGGACGGGCCGGACAGCTGCGCGATCAGGAAGGAGGCCCCGAACCAGGCGCTCTGGTTGGCCCCCAGCCGGTCCATCCGCGCGCCGGGAGCCAGCCTCACCGCCTCCAGGAAGAAGGGCCAGGCGCCCAGAACGTCCCCGTCCGACCACCAGCGGCACCAACCCTGGTTGGCGGTGGCCACCGAGGCCCACCACCTGGCACTCTCCTGGAAATCAGGCCGCAAAGCGGAGGCGCGCAGCATGTCGTCGACCGCCGATCTGAACAGCGCATCCGCGGCCTCGTGGTCGCCCGTCAGCGCCGTGGCGTCACCGGCCATCGCTGCGGTCCGTCCCCGATACCAGAGCAGTGCGGGCGTCTCGGATGCGGGGCCCATGGATGTGAAGACGGCCATGCGGTCGCGCGGCACAGGCAGCGCGGCGTCCAGCGCCTCCAGTGCCTCGGTGCCGCCCTGCCCGTCCGCCAGCGCCGGCTTCAGGACGGCTGCCGCCTCCGGGCCTCGGCTGCGGGAGACCAGCAGGCGGGCCCAGGCGACAGCTGCCTCGGGGTCCGCCGAATCCTCGGCCAGGACTGCCTCCCAGGCCTGCCGCGCATCCAGGAGCAGCAGCGCCCTCTTTTCCACGTCGGACTCGGGAGTCATCCCGAACAGGGCAGTGGCTGCCCAGGCGATCGGCCGGGCAGAACGGGCGCGCGCCGCCCCGCCCGAGGCTGCTGTGAAGGCCGGACGTCCTTCCGTCATGGCCCGGTCGAAATACTGTTTGGCGTCGCCCAGGAGCCATCCGGCCTCCTTGCCCTCCGCCGAGCGCTCCTTCCAGAACCGCACCGCGGACCTGCCCAGCAGCGCCCAGGAGGCGGCGTCGGCGGGATCGCTTGCGACGATGCCGTCCAGTTCGTTCATCGCGTCCTCGAACCGGCCCTCCTGGAAGGCGGCTCCTGCACCGGCCGAGGGTCCGGCTGGAGCGGCGCACCCGGCCGACAGGCAGAGCAGCAGGAGTGTTCGATGCGGGGAAGACATGCGGGGCCAGAATAACGGCGCGGTGCGAACCGGTGGGGTCTCCGGCCTGGTGGCGATATCCTGTGCGCCATGCTGGGTTTCCAGCGCAGGGACGAGGACGGCACGGCCGTCTTTCGTCTGGAGGGCGCACTCGAGAGGGACGCGTTCGCGTCGGGGCTCGATGCGGCGGTGGCCGAGACGGAAGGGGACATCGTCCTGGATCTGGGCGCGGTGGGCACGTTCGACTCGGCCGGTCTTGCGGCTCTCATCGAAGTTGCCCGTCACGCGGGCGACCGGCTGCGATTCCGTGGTGCCGACCGGGGGCTCGCCCGCACACTGGGGCAGCTGCGTCGGAGCGCCATGTGCGAGGAAGTCGAGGTCCTGGGTGCCCATGGCTTCCTGGACCGGGTCGGGGCAGCGTCGATGCCGGCCCTGGAAGCGTTCCGCAGTTTCTTCGATCTCCTGGTCGAGGCGTTCTACTGGTGCTGCGTGGCGCCTTTCCAGGGTCGGCCGGTGCGTGGCGACCGGGTCCGTCGGGAGATCGAGCGGACCGGTGCGGACGCCATCTGGATCATCTCCCTCCTGGGTGTGCTGATGGGGGTCACGCTGACCTTCCAGGCATCGGTGCAGATGCGGGATTTCGGCGCGACCGCCTATGTGGCCGATCTGGTGGGGGTCTCCCTGACGCGGGTGCTGGGGCCCCTCATGGCGGCCATCGTGGTGGCCGCCCGGTCCGGGTCGGCCAACACCGCGGAGATCGGGACCATGGTGGTGTCGGAGGAAATCGACGCCCTGCGCCAGATGGGCCTGGCGCCCATGCGGTGGCTGGTGGTCCCCAAGATCGTGGCCCTTGCGCTGGTCCTCCCGTTCCTGGGGTTGTGGATGGACAGCGTCGGGATCGTGTCCAGTGCAGTCATCGCCAGCCGCAGCCTGGACCTGCCGGCCAACATCTTCATGGCGCGCGTGGCCAGCGCCGTCGAGACCCAGGACATCCTGATCGGCCTGCTCAAGTGCTCGGTCTTCGGTGTCATCATCGGCACGGTGTCCTGCGGCCAGGGCCTGCGCGTTCGCGGCGGTGCCGACGAGGTGGGGCGGTCGACGACCTCCGCGGTGGTGGTGGCAATCCTTCTGGTGATCGTGGCCGAGGCCTTCTTCGCGATGGTGGTCCAGTCCTGACATGACCGACAGCGGCGAGTCTCTTTTCCAGCTGACCGGCGTGGGCCATTCCTACGGGGACCACCGGGTACTGGGAGGAGTGGATCTTCAGATCCGGCGCGGCGAGGTGTTCGTCCTGCTGGGTCCGTCGGGGTGCGGCAAGACCACGCTTCTGAAATGCATGATGGGGCTGCTGAGGCCGAGCGAGGGGGAGGTCGTCATGGACGGCCGCACCCTGTCCTCCATGCGGGAGGAGGAGCTGAACGTCATCCGTCCCGGCATGGGCATGGCCTTCCAGGGCAATGCGCTCTTCAACTCGATGTCCACCATCGAGAACGTGATGCTGCCGTTGATCGAGTGTGCGGGTCTGGCAATGGACGAGGCCCATGCCGTGGCGCGGATGAAGCTGGAACAGGTGGGCCTGCTGGACGCATGCCACCGGATGCCTTCTGAGCTGTCGGGTGGCATGCAGAAGCGCGCTGCGCTGGCCAGGGCCATGGCGCTGGACCCGCAGGTGCTGTTCCTGGACGAGCCGACCGCAGGTCTGGATCCACTGACCTCGGCCGAGATCGATGCGTTGGTGCTGACGCTCAAACGGGTGTCTCGCGTTACGGTGGTCGCCGTGACCCACGACTTGTCGTCCACGAGGACCATTGCGGATCGCGTCGGCGTGATCCTGGACGGGGAACTGGTGGCCCTGTGTGCGCCGGCTGAACTCGACAGTCATGCGGACGCCCGAGTCCGCGCCTTCGTGGAGCGGAGGGCCGGCGCGCTGCGGACGCCGGAGGACGGGTGGTTCGGGGAGAACGGTGCATGACACGGACCTCCCTGGAAGAGCATAAGGTCGGCCTGTTCATGACCGCATCGTTCGTGCTGCTCGCTGCAGTGCTGTTCACGGTCGCGGGGCGGGACTTCCTGAAGGAGGAGAACGACTACTACATCGTCTTCAGCGAGAAGTCCGTTTCGGGGCTGGCGATCGGCAGCGAGGTGACGTACCGCGGCGTCCATGCGGGCAAGGTCACCGCCATCCAGTTCGGCAAGAACTTTCCGGACATCCGGGTCGACGTGGCGCTGGATCCGGACATACCCGTGCGGTCGGGCACGGTGGCGGAATTGTCGTTCAACCTGCTTACCGGGATCGGTCAGATCGATCTGGCCGGCGGTGGGACGCACGGGCAGGACCTGGCGGAAGGCAGCAAGATCAAGGTCAATCCGACCGCCCTGGACCGCGCCCAGCAGTCGTTGGGCGAGGTGCTCGATCAGCTGGGCCCGACCCTCGAGGCGGTCCAGGACCTGGTCGGGTCGGACACCCGCGATCTTCTGCACGAGGATCTGGCCGTGGCACGGGAACTCCTGGTGGCCTACAGGGACCTGGGTCTGGGCCTGGAGGAGAGCCGGGAGGCCTTCCTGGCCGAGATCACCGGGACCCTGCACCGGATCGAAGGCAACGTGCAGGGATTCCTCGGCGAAGCGGGTCCGAGCCTGACCCGAGGCGTTGACGAACTTGCCCGCGGTGTGGACCAGTTCGTGGCCGCGGCAGGGGATCTGGGAGATGCGGCCGCCGAATTCAGGCGCCTGGTGGATGAGGCCGAGCAGTCCGGCACGATTCGCAACGTGGGAGAGGCGACGCGCACCCTGAACCGGATCCTGTTCCTCAATGAACAGAACCTGACGGACGGCCTGACCGAGTTTGCAGCTGCGATCCGGACCCTGCGGGAGCTGGCGGTGCGTCTGCGCGACGATCCTTCCGCGGTCCTGCGCTCAAAGCCGCCGAAGGAGCGTGTCATCCCGGCGTCACCGAAACCCAAGGAAGAGCCGGCCGAGGAGGCCGCGGAGGAAGAGTGATGGACAAGACCTTGAGCATGGGACTGATGGTGCTGCTGGCGTCCAGCTGCAACGGCCTCGCTGTCATCCAGCCCCGTGCAGTGCCCGACCCCAAGATGGTCCTCTACAGGCTGGGCGACGTGGACGTGGCCCCTGTGGCGGGCGATCCCGCTTCGGTCGTAGTGGGGGTGCGGCCCTTCACGGCGGTTCCTGAACTGGCGGGTGACGCACTGGTGGCCTTCAGTTCGCCCGTTGAGGTTCAGCGTGCCATCCAGCATTCGTGGGTGAGTGGGCTCCGGCAGGTCGTCACGGATGCAACGATCCGGGGGCTGGACAGGGCCCGCGTTTTCGAACGGGTGGGTCCTGCCTCCGCCATGCCCCACGCCACCCTCCATCTGCAGGGGCACATCCTCGGCTTCCACGAGGAGGACAGTCCGGAGGGCGTTTCTGCGGTGGTGCGGCTGAGGCTCGAGCTGGCCTCTGCGGACACCCACGTGACGCTGGGTCCGCCGGTGGTGGTCGAGGCGCGCCGGCGGGTCGAGGCCGCGGACGCGGACGGCCGTTGGGTAGCCCTGGTGGGAGGGCTTGGCGAGGCCCTGGGCGAGGCGCTCTCCAATGCGGCACCCTCCCTGCGTGAGCAGTTGAGGTATTGAGAGTGGCGGGAAGAAGCCGCTTTCCCGTCGGGTCGAACGTGCCGGTGCTGCAATCGATCCGGATGGGCCTGGTGGCCCTGCCTCTTTGCCTCTGGCTGGCTGCCTGCGGTGGCGTGAACATCGGTCAGGTGTTCTCCGGCGACACCGGTTCGGACACGAGTTCGGACGACGGCGACGGCGGCGGCGACGGGGATCCTCAGTCCGGGCCGTCGGTCAGCCCCCCGGATGAGTCCATCCTGCTGCCGGGATCGCCCTCCGTCGTCACGGCTGGTCCCGCCACAGGCGCGGCCGACGTGGACGCCCAGACATCGCTGGCCGTCGTGTTCAGCGAATCCGTCCAGCAATCCACCCTGGCGGAGGGAGTCAGCCTGGTTGATGCCATCGACTCGGCGATCGCCATCGACCAGGTGGGCCTCTTCTCGTCGGGAAGGCTTGCGGTGTTCACGCCGTCCACCGCCCTCGCCGTCGGCAGCTACGAGTTGAAGGTGACCACCGCCATCCTGGACCTGGACGGCAACCCGCTCGCGGCCGCCGCCACGGTCTCCTCGTTCACGGTAGGCGCCCCGATATCGCCCTCGGTGGTCCTGGTGCATCCCAGCGACACCTCCGTCAATGAGCCTGCCTCCACGGACGTCCTGGTCCTGTTCAGCAAACCGGTGGACCCGACGACACTCTCGCTGGGCATCAGCGTGACCGAGAACGGCACAATCAAGGGCTTCTCGCTCCTCGAGCCCCTGGGCGGGGACCGGATGGCCAGGTTCGTGCCCGACGCGGCTTTTGCCGCAAGCGCCTCGGTGGCCGTCCAGGTCACCAACCAGATTACGGACACCGAGATCGAGACTCATCCGCTCGATGCGCCGGTCCTCGCCGCCTTCACGGCCATGGACCTGCTGGCACCCACCGCCCTGGTCCAGCAGTCGGCTCCCACCGGCTTCATCAACGCCGCCTCGCTGGTTGCCTTCGACATGGACGTCGCCATCGACACGGCCACCGTGGCCGCGGGCGACGAGGTTCACCTGATCTTCCACGAGGAGTCCAGTTCCGACTTCATTGCCTTCCAGCAGAACGTGGCGGCGCCGGTGGCCACACCTGTCTCGTTCACCGGTCTCGACCTCCGTGATCTGGGTGTGGCCGTCCTTGACGAGGGCAACATCGCCGTGTCCGCCTACATGCGGCGCCCGGGCGGTGCGACCACGCCCACCCTGCTGGGCGAGACGATCATCCAGGACACTCTGCCGCCCTCTCTGCTTTCCCTGGGGCCTCCTGCCGGCCCCACCGCCTCCACCTTCCTGGTGGAAGGCCGCGACACGGGCATTCACGGAACATCCACCGAACCGGTGGGGGGGATCAGCGTGAGCGTCCCGGCCCGCCCGGAACTGGATGTGTCAACCCTGGAGGTTCTGGGCACCAAGTTCACGCCCACCAACTTCTTCCGTTCCGTGCCGCTCGGGTCCGAGGCCGTGGATCCGCAGCGGCTGGGCCTCCTGACTGCGCCGCTCGCCTTTCAGGTCACCCTGACCGATGCGGCGGGCAACCAGGGCGCCTCCATCAGCGCCACGCTGCACCAGCGCGGTGCGGTGACCGGCAGTGCGTCAGGGGCCGTCACGGTCGAGGCCTACGACGTGGAGACCCTGGCTGTGCTGCCGAACGTGACGGTGGTCCTGCACCCGGCCACCGGCGCTGCGTCCATTGCACTCACTGATTCGCAGGGGCGGGCGATGTTCAGCGATCCGGGCGCCCAGACATTTACCGTCACGGTGGTCGCGGACACCTATGACCTGGTTTCCCTCGCCGACACCACGGCCCGGTTCCTGTCGCTGCCGGTTGCCAGATCGGCTTCCCTGTCGGCCACCGTCAGCGGGTCTGTCAGCGGGTCCACCGGGACGCCCTTCTTCGGGCTCAGCGGGCTGCTGGACGAGGCCGGAGCCTCGGTGGTGATCGGTGACCCCCTGTTCAAGAGCTTCGGCGGCCGTTCGGTCCGGCCGAGTCGTCCTTTCCAGTTGTCGGTGGCCGACGTGAATACTCTCACCGGCACCCTGCTGCGCTACCGGGCCACAGGGACGGAGGCGCCGTTGGGCGCCGGGACCACCATCAGTTGGAACCCGAGCCTGGCCGCCACGCTGTCGCCTTCACAAAAGCAGTTCGTGTTCTTCACTGCCGACCACCTGGACACCCTGGATGACAGCCCCGGCTACGCCCTGGAGGCAGCCGGAGGAACCGCCATCACTCCCGTGGCCGCCGGCGGCAGCGCGTCCAGTCTGGTGACCATGGATGGGCCCCTCCGTGGTGTGCCCGGCAACCTGGTGGTGGGAGGCGGGGTCGATGCCGAACTGATGGATCCTGCAAATGCGCCATTCTGGCCCTTCGGCGAATACGCCCTGGATCCGCTGGCTGCTGGGACGGATGGGGTGGCTGCCGTCACCGGTCCATTCGTGTCCCACCAGGTCAATGCCGTCGATGCCACCGGATCAAGCATCGCCAGGATTCGCGCCGACGCAACGATGCAGGCCCTGTTCGCGCTGTCCCTGCCGTTGCCGCTCGTGCCCCTCATCACCGACGCGGTAGGCAATTCGCCGGCCTCGGTCTCCTTCCAGAACAGCCTTCCAGTGGCGAGGGTGGGTGGCGCACTGGAGTTGAACGGTGTCGATGCTACGGGCCTCTACCGCGTGACCCTGGCCGACACGGCGACGCGCAGCTGGGTCCTCTATGCCACCCAGCCGGCGGTGAAGACTGACGCCGTGCGGACGCTTGCGCTGCCGGATCTGGCCGTTCTTGGCCTCACGGGACTGCTGGATTCGGGCAACCACACCATGCGCGTGGAGGCTTTCACGATGCTGTTTCTGCCGGTCGGAGAGGAGGATCCGTTTTTCGCGACGCCGTTCGACGATTCGGCGTTCCACTTCACGGATCTGCGCCGTTTCCACTTCGGTTACGCGTCCTCACCGACCCTCACGTTCTAGGGACCTCGCGCTTCAAGTGGGGATGCTCTGGGACTAGCATCGGGGGCAGAGGCTCCGAGGGACCCATCATGCATAGGACATCAATCATTCTTCCGATCGTCGCTGCAGCATTCGCGTGCCAGTCGATGTCACCGCCCGCCGACTACTTCTGGGCGGACAGCCCCGCTTCGATGATCGAGGCGGCCCCGGTGGACCTGGCGCTCCTTCCCGTGGTTGCGGCCGCCGCCGGCGAAGTGCCGGCCGACCAAATCCGCGAGGCGGCCTACGAGAGGCTCGTGGCGCTTCGCTATTCGCCGCTCGATCTCGCCTTCGTGGACCGCACACTCGGGATCACCGACGAGAGCCCGGTGGGTCGGATCCTCGACGCGGTCGGCTGGGGGGATGGGGAACCGGTTGCCAGGCCAATGCCTGCCTCGACCGGTGCTGCCGCTTTTGACGCAGACGCCACCGTCCAGTTCAAGGTGTCGCGCTGGAACTCGGGTCTGACCCGCTCCTCACGGAACCTGAGCTGCGAGCTCGAGGTCTTCATTGTCGACGGAGACGGCATGACCCTCTGGTCCTGCAAGTTGGCGCACTCCTTCCGATTCCGCGACGAGACTCGCAGCGCCGAGTCGGCGGAGGCGGTGCTCCGTTATGCGGTCAGCAAGGTCGTTGCCCAGGCGTTCCAGGGTCTGCCGGCGCGTTCCATTCGCTGAATGGGGGCCCTGAATACTCCGTTTCGGGGGGTAGACGGCACGTCAGACCGCGGATAGCGTGTTTCGCTTGAACCGCGGGGATCTCCCCGCGAACTCCCCGGCCTGAGCCGGGGTTGGCCCCCGCCCGGCGGTCCCGACGCTGGGGGAAGGGCGACAGCGATTGACACAGCGGGCCCCAGGGGGGTCCTCGGGAACTATGACACTGACGAAAGAACAGAAACAGGCGATCATCTCGGAGCACGCTACCCATGACGGGGACACGGGCTCACCCGAGGTCCAGGTCGCCGTCCTGACCGCCGAGATCTTGACTCTGGCGGCCCATCTCGAGACCCACCGGAAGGACCATCATTCCCGGCGCGGCCTCCTTGTGAAGGTGGGTCGGCGGAACCGGCTCCTGCGCTATCTGCGTGGAAAGAGCACGGACCGCTACCAGTCCTTGATCCAGGCGCTCGGCCTCCGCCGATAGGCGGGACCGACTGCGCGCGGCAGGCACTGCGGAGTTTCCGCGGTGGCCTGGCCGGCGGTCGATGAACGCGGGGAAGAGACCCTGATCCTGTTCCGATACAAGGAAAAGAAAAGTGACAAACCAATTCGCCCGCGTTGAGCGGGATATCGAGGGCAAGACCCTCATTCTGGAAACGGGACGCATGGCCAAGCAGGCACACGGTGCCTGCCTTGTGACCATGGGCGAGACAGTCGTTCTTTCGACCGTCTGCCAGGGGCCGGTCAAGGACCTGCCCTTCTTTCCCATGACCGTGGACTACCGGGAGCGGACCGCCGCTGCCGGCAAGATCCCCGGCGGCTTCTTCAAGAGAGAAGGCCGTCCGACACTGAAGGAAGTCATCACGATGCGGATGACCGACAGGAGCGTGCGTCCGTTCTGGCCCAAGGGCTACAAGAACGACACGATGATCCAGTCGATCGTCTTCTCGGCCGACAACGAGGCCGATCCGGACGTCCTGTCCATGATCGGCGCTTTTGCGGCTATCGAGGTGTCCGGGCTCCCCTTCGAGGGAACCATGGGCGGCTGCCGGATCGGCTTCCGTGACGGCAAGCCGGTGGCATTCCCCACCATCGAGGACCTCAAGGCCGAGGAGAACCTGGTGAACCTGGTTCTCTCGGGCACCGAGGACGCCATCGCCATGGTGGAGTGCCAGGCCGACGAGCTGGGCGAAGAGGACATGATCTCATGCCTCGAGCACGGCCACGAGGTCGCCCGCCAGATCGTTGGAATGGCCAAGGAACTGGCCGAAAAGGCCGGCACCGTGCGCCAGGAGTGGGAGGCCCCCGAGGTCGCCCATCCCCTGGACGGCCAGGACGACGCCATCAAGGCCCGTCTGAAGGAAGCGCTGTCGACCAAGGGCAAGCACGCCATGGATGCCGCCGTCGGCGCCGTCAAGGACTCCCTCTGGGAGGACCAGGGCGTGGCCAATGACGACGCGGGCTTCAAGGCCGCCAAGGAGGCGTTCGGCAACGACTTCAAGGCGCTCGAGAAGTCGGCCATCCGCGAGATGGTCCTGTCCGGCACGCGCATCGACGGCCGCAAGAGCGACGAGATCCGGGACATCACCGGCGAGGTGGGGCTGCTGCCCCGCACGCACGGCTCGGCCCTCTTCACTCGCGGTGAGACCCAGGCCATGGTGACCATCACGTTCGGGACCACCCGCGACGAGGCGATCATCGACGGTCTGGAGGATGAGGTTCGCCTGAAGTTCCTCCTCCACTACAACTTCCCTCCCTTCTCGGTCGGTGAGGTCCGCATGATTCGCGGAACGAGCCGCCGCGAGTACGGCCACGGCAACCTGGCGGACCGCGCGGTCCAGGCCCAGTTGCCCGACCCCGAGGACTTCCCCTACACGGTGCGAGCCGTGTCGGACATCCTCGAGTCGAACGGCTCGTCCTCGATGGCGACCGTGTGCGGGACCATCCTCGCGCTCATGGACGCCGGCGTGCCCATCAAGCAGCCGGTGGCCGGCATCGCGATGGGTCTCGTCAAGGAAGGCGACGACTACGCCGTGCTCTCCGACATCCTCGGCACCGAGGACCACGTCGGCGACATGGACTTCAAAGTGACCGGCACCCAGCGGGGCATCACCGCTTTGCAGATGGACATGAAGGTCCAGGGACTAGACCGGGCCATCCTGGCGAAGGCACTGGACCAGGCCCGCGAGGGCCGGCTCCACATCCTCCGCTGCATGATGGACATCCTGGCCGAGCCCCGGACGGAGATGTCCAAGTACGCGCCTCGCATCGAAGCGATCAAGATTCCCTCGGAGAAGATCGGCCTGCTGATCGGTCCGAAGGGAGCCAACATCCGCGAGATGCAGGAGAAGTACGAGGTCGTCATCGAGGTCATCGACGACGACGGCAACGTCCAGGTGTCTTCCCCCGACGGGACGAAGATCAGCCTGTGCGTGGCCGCCATCGAAGCCATGTGCGAAGAGGCCGAGGTCGGCAAGGATTACACGGGCACGGTGACGGGCGTGAAGCCCTTCGGCGCGTTCATCGAGATCCTGCCGGGCCAGGAAGGCCTGCTTCACGTCTCCGACCTGTCTGATGACTACATCAGCGAGGCCACGGAGGCGGTGAGCCGCGGCGACGAGCTCGAGGTGACGGTCGTCAACATCGACCCTTCGGGGAAGATCAAGCTGGGCCGCAAGGGGGCTGAGCCCCAGCCCGGTGGCGGAGGTGGTGGTGGCCGGGATCGCGGAGATCGAGGACGCCGGGACGAAGCGCCCCGCGCGGACGTCATCCGCATCTATGTCGGCAACCTGTCCTACGACACCGGTGAGGAGACCCTGACCCGGGTGTTCGGCGAGTTCGGAAAGGTGCACTCGGTGTTCCTGCCGACCGAGCGCGAAACCGGACGGCTGCGCGGATTCGGCTTCGTCGAAATGGACAGCGCCGACGGCCCCAAGGCCATCGAGGCGCTCGACGAGACCGAGTTGGACGGCCGCAACCTGACCGTCAACGAGGCCAAGGAGAGGCCGGCGCGCGCCGGCGGCCGTCGCTAGGTGAACAAGGCGGGGCGGGACCTTCGGGTTCTGCCCCGCTGTTTTTCTCGTTTCCGAGGAATTTTTTGTCAACTACAGGCTCCTGTGGCCGTCTATAGGGTGAGTGGGGCAATGAACGCGAAAACCGGCAAGACATTCAGGGGCACCAGCGCATTGGCGCTGATCGGCGTGCTGTGCGCGTTTGCGGCGGTGGATCACATCGACCGCACCAAGATCTACTACGGCAACCCGGACGCATTCCGTGCGCCCGCCGTGGTGAAGGCGTCGACCGTCATCAAGGGGACCGCTGACTACAAGACCATCCAGAAGGAAGGCGTGAAGAAGGGCACCCCGCGCTACGAGCACCTGATGGAGAAGGCCACCGGCACCTTCAAGACGGTGCTGGGCGAAACCGCAAAGGCCCTGGGAAAAGACCTGGTGGGCGAGATCGGCGCGATCGTGATCAAGGGCAAGGCGCCCGTCGACATCACTGCAAAGGTGGTCGCACGCCTGAACGGTCGCTAGCGGTCTGCTAGTCTCACGCGCGGGATTCCCGATGGACCTGCGCCCCCGTCTCGCACTTGCAGCTGTTGCCGCGCTCGGCTGGGGTTGCGCTTCCCACCCCTTTCCGCTGGAGACAGGCGACCTGGCGGCACCCGAAACTTTCAGCGACGACATCCATTCGGAGGACGTGGATGGCTTCGCCATGCCCGTCAGTGCTCCCGAACAGACGCTGTTCCAGAAGTTCGGCACCCAGATCCTGATCCACGACGACACCGGGGAGATCACCAAGTTCTTCTCGGTGGAGGCGGGCCGGGGCGAATCCGTGAAGAGCTATCTTGAGAAGTATGCGGGGATCGCCGCGGAGCAGATCAGCGTCGAGGCAGGCGCCGACCAGCAGCGCTTCCGGGACGCCAAGGCAGCGGTTCCTCCGGCGTCCGCCCTGCAGCCCATTTCCGACTGGGTGGTCGTGCGCGGCACCGAGGAGGTGATCGAGCAGGCCCAGCGCTTCATCAACGTGTTCCTGGGCTCGATTCCAGTCATCGAGATCGAGGTCCAGATCGTCGAGGTGACCTACTCGGACACCTCCGACTACGGGATCGCAAACGCCGTGGATGCGTCCGGCAATCCACTGCCCATCGTCGGCACCACCGACTCGGGGCTGACCTTCCAGGCGTTCGACGAAATCTTCCCTCTGGTCGGCGAGAGCAGCGAGTTGGCCTCTCTGACGTTCAGCGCGATCCAAAACAACCTGCAGTTCGCCGGCACGATTCAGGCCTTGAAGGCCTTCGAGAATGTTTCCATCACTTCCATGCCGCGGACCGCGGTGCGCAACGGCGGCACTGCCTCGCTGGTCAACGCCGACGAGCACCCGATCATCCAGGCCACCGCGGTGCAATCGGGCACAGGCGGCGTTGTGACAGCAGCGGTTGCCTACAAGCCGGTCGGCACCAAGCTCTACGTCAGCGCATTCCTCCAGGGCACCGACATGGTGAACCTGCAGGTCGAAGCCGAGGTCAGCGTTGTCACCGGATCGGTCAGTCTGGGCGAGTTTGACAGCCCGATCATCGCTACCCGTACCCTGAGGACGGATGTGCCAGTCCGGGACGGCAACCGGCTGGTGATCGGCGGCCTGCTGGCCAAGCGCGAGGTCGAGAAGACCCGCAAGGTCCCGGTCCTGGGCGACATCCCGGGCCTCAAGTACCTCTTCTCGGGTCAGTTCAATTCGGTCGAGTACACGGATGTGTACTTCTTCATTACGCCCCATGTCCTGCCCGCGGGCGGAACGCCGCCGGTCCCGTCCATCTCGATGGACGACTAGGGAAGATGAAGGCGCTGCCGGGCCTCCAAGGGGGTGTGACAGCAGCGATACGCACACGGTCGAACGAAGGCGGCATGGCCCTGGTCATGGCTCTCCTGGTGCTCCTGATCCTGATGGCGGTCATCTCCCAGCTGGTCATCTCGACGGCCCTGGACGATGCGTCCGCCCGCAACGAGGCGCTCCGTACCCAGATGATCTATGCGGCGGACACCGCCTTGCTGGAGGCAGCAGAGCGGATCAAGGACGATTTCCAGGAGGGCGGTGACGGAGGAGCCGCCGGTGGACTCGGCGGGGCGGCAGGTGGCCTCGGAAGCATGATGGGGCAGTTGTCGGGCGACGCCGGGACACTGGGCGCCGGCCTGGGCGGTGGCGCTGCGGGGGCCGTCGGACAGGATCCGGGTGGGACCGGGGAGGAATCCGAGGAGGAAGCCGCGGTCACCGATTCGATGGAGGACACCTGGGCGGACGTGCTCGAGACCGATGTCGGCCGGGTGCATCTGACGGTTCACGTGGAGGACGAACAGCGGCGCTTCAACCTGCTCAGCTGCCTGTCTGACGATGAGGAGTGGGCCGAACGCTCACGCGAAATCCTGATCCGCGTCCTGGACATCTATCGTGAGGGGACCGTCTACGACCTGTCTTTCAGTGATGCCGAGGAGATCGCGGACCGGATGATCGAGTGGATGCAGGGCGGGACCCGCAACGAGGACCTGCCGAGGCCGGCCCTGCAGAGTGACCTGGCGGAAGACGACCGGTCACTGCCCTGGGGGCTGCGCGAGTTCCTGCTGGTGGAGGGCATCGATCCCTTCATGTTCTACGACACCTGGAGCGAGGAGGGCCTCCCTGTCCCGGGTCTGGAGAGCGTGCTGACAGTCTGGACCTCTCTGGCCGACGGCAGCGCACAGGCGGAGGCCGATGAGGAGGCGGCGTCCGACACGGGCGCTGCTCTCGGACCGCTGGGTGGAGGCACCCAGACCACATCCCAGATGGCGGGCGCCTCGTCCAACGCCAGCGGCGCTTCGTCCCAGTCTCTCGGAGAGCCGCCGGTCCCGGCTGCCCTGGGCGGAGGCGGTTCCGGCCTGGTCTCGCGCGGAGCCCTGGTCAACCTCAACACGGCGATGCCGGCAGTCTTGAAGTCCCTGGTGGCTACCAGCGACCTGTCCGGTGAGGTCGTGGACGCGATCCTCGAGTGGCGCCTGGAACTGGTCGAGGGCGACGAGGCAGAAGCGAAGCGGCAGGATGCCCTGGATGACGACGATCCCTTCAACGACGACGACCAGGGGCCTCGGAACGTCTTCGGATCGGTCGATGACCTGGGGCTGGTCCAGGCCTTCGCTGACTATTCCGACAATGCGTCCAAGCAGCTGCTGGCCGAACTGCTCGACGTCCAGTCCGACGTGTTCACCATCTATGTGACTGCGCGGGTCATCCCGCCCGGATCCGACGAGGCCCAGCGCCTGTCCGCCGGCGAAGCGCTGGAGGAACCTTGGAAGGAGCCGCCGGGCCTGGCACTGCACATCCAGTCGGTTGTCTGGCGAACGAGTGGTGGGGAGGGTCCCCAGTTGATCCCGCTGATCCCGTGGGAGGAGCGTGTGGCGCCGAAAATCAACCACGGCTGGTGGGCCCGCAACGAGGAGGACCTGTGGCGTTGAGCCGGGGGGCCGTCGACGGTCCCCGTCTGGAAGCCCTGTCGCTCCTGCTGGCCAACGTGGCCGAGGAGATGGGTGTGGCCCTGCGGCGATCCGCGTTCTCCACGAACGTGGTGGACCGTCTCGACTACTCGTGCGTTGTGTGTTCGAAGCAGCCGGAACTGCTGGCCCAGGCGGCCCACCTGCCGGTCCACCTGGGATCGATGGACACGGCGGTGGCGGCCGCCCTGGAGGCGTTTCCGGATCTGGGACCCGACGACGCGTGCCTGCTGAACGACCCCTACAGGGGCGGCAGCCATTTGCCTGACCTCACCCAGGTCACCGGCGTCCGCCTGGAATCTGGCAGGCGCCCGGTCTGGTTCGTGGCCAGCCGCGCCCACCATGCCGATGTGGGGGGCGCGGCCCCCGGCTCGCTTGCGCCGGCGCGGGATCTGGTGGCCGAGGGCCTGGTCGTGCCGCCGGTCCTTCTCGTGAAGGGCGGCCGGGTCCAGCGTGACGTCCTGGAACTGGTCTGCGCCAACGTCCGGGACGCCGCGGCGCGGCGTGCCGACCTGCTCGCGCAATGGGCGGCCAACCGGCGTGGAGTGGAGTGCGCGGTGCTCCTGGCGGAGAGGCTCGGACCTCGCCGCATCCAGGCCCAGGCCTCGGCCCTGCTGGACGCCACCGAGCGGGGAGCGCGCTCCGCGTTCCGGGCCATCGGTCCGGGCACCTGGAAGGCCGTGGACGAGATGGAGGATGACGGGGCGGGCAACGGTCCGTTCCGGATCCGCCTGGCGGTCACCCTCACGCGGCGCGGGGGGATGCGCTTCGACTTCACCGGGACCGACGACCAGGCTCCGGGCAGCATCAACGCGCCCCTGGCGGTCACGAGGTCGGCCTGCCTCTATGTGGCCCGCTGCCTGGCCGGCGGCGCGGTGCACAGCATGAACGGCGGGCTGGCGCGTGTGGTCCGGGTCGTGGCGCCCGAGGGCTGCCTGGTCCGGCCCCGGCCGGGTGCGCCGGTCGCCGGCGGAAACATCGAGACCAGCCAGAGGATCGTGGACGTGGCCCTGGCGGCCCTGGGCAAGGCCGTGCCGGACAGGGTGCCCGCCGGATCCGCGGGCACCATGAGCAACCTGGGCCTTGGCGGGACCCGCACTGACGGCAGAGCCTGGGCCCACTACGAGACCCTGGGCGGCGGCATGGGGGCCGGCCGGGACGGCGGCGGGCTGTCGGGGATCCAGACCCACATGACCAACACCCGAAACACGCCCATCGAGGTGCTGGAGGGCACGGCGCCGGTGGTGGTCGAACGCTTGTCCCTGCGGCGGGGTTCGGGGGGGAAGGGCGCACGGCGCGGGGGGGAGGGCATCGTCAAGGAGCTGCGCTTCACCGCGGCGGCGACCGTTTCCGTTCTCGCTGACCGGCACGCAGCGGGCCCGAAGGGAGCGGCGGGCGGCGGATCGGGCCGTCCCGGTGCCGTGCACCTGCTGCGCGGGGGCCGGACTCGTCGGGTGGCCTCGAAGACCGTCCTGGATGTTCGAGCGGGCGACATCATCCGGCTGACCAGCCCCGGCGGAGGCGGCTGGGGCAGCTAGGGCCTGCGGCGAAGGAGGTGGCTGCCGGCCGCCAGCGGTCCGAACTCCTGCCGGACGCCGTCCGGCCAGGTCACCGTCACGGAGCCATCCCCGGCGCGGCCCAGGCCGAACAGTGCCCGGGGGTCTTCGCTGGCCTGGTAGGAGGACCCGGCCAGGATCCAGCGCACCTGGGGCCTGTCGTCCCCGGTCCGCAGCACGACTCTGGCACCGATGGCATCCGGATTGGGGCCGTCCTGGCTCAGGGCGAGGACGAGCGATGAGCCGGCGGCCTGGTTGTCCAGCAGGACCACCGGGCCGCCCATGGACGTGACCACAAGGTCGGCGTCGCCGTCCCCGTCCAGGTCGCCCGCGGCGGAGGAACGGGAGGCCCTGTGCGCGGCGGGTACCGCCGGCCCAACTGTGAATACTCCGCCGGGTGCGGCCGTCAGGAGGAAATCGGGCTGTTCAAAGGCCACATGGGACTTGTAGAGGCCGATGTTGGGCTGCAGGTGGCCGTTGGCCAGGAAGGCGTCGGTGCGGCCGTCCAGGTCGAAATCCGCCGTCGAGACGCCGAAGCCCACGACCAGGATGGTGGGCGGCGCCAGGCCGACGGCGTCTGTCCGGTCCTCGAACAGCATCGGCCCGGCGGATGCGTAGAGGGTGTGGGTCTCATCGTCCAGGTGGCTGACCAGCAAGTCCGGGGCCAGGTCCCCGTTCAGGTCCAGGACGCCGATTCCCATCCCGGCCTCGGTTTGGCCGTCCGCGTTGTAGGCGGCGCCGGCCCAGGCCCCCACGCCCTCGAATGTGCCGTCGCCCCGGTTCTGCCACAGGTAATTGGCGGTCGAGTCGTTGGCGACATAGACGTCCTGATCCGAGTCCCCGTCCAGGTCCAGGACCACGACGCCCAGGCCCTTGCCTTCCGTCCATGACGCCTTGTCCACGCCGGCCGCAACGGCGCGATCACGAAACCGCGGCACCCCGTCAGCGCCTGTGCCGGTGTTCTCGAGCAGCGCATCGGGGAGTCCTGGATAGGCGTCCGGATGGCAGTAGGTTCGGTAGCCCTCCTCCTTGCGCCCGCACCACTTGTGGGAGCCCACGGAGAGGTCCAGATAGTTGGCCACCATCAGATCCAGGTCGCCGTCGCCGTCCAGGTCGCCCGCGGCGGCGGACGAGGACCATCGAGTGTCGCCAGCTCCCGAGGCGGCCGTCGCGTCCGTGAACCGGCCGGTGCCGTCATTCAGGAGCAGGGCATTGGCGCCGAGGCTGCAGATGTAGAGATCTGTGTCCCCGTCCCCGTCCAGGTCGGCCGCGACAACGCCCATGCCGACGCCGCGGTCGCCCGCCCCCGAGTCGGCGGTGACGTCAATGAAGCGCCAGCCGCCTTCGTTGCGAAACAGGCGGTTGCGAGGCGCCGCGGCCGTACCTGCATCGCTGGGCGGTCCGCCCTGGACCAGGTAGAGGTCGAGATCCCCATCGTTCTCGATGTCCAGCAGCGCGATGCCCGATCCCATGGTCTCGGGCAGGAACGCGTTTCCCCGTGCCCCGGTGTCGTGTACGAAGTCGAGCGCGCCGGAGCGGTCACGAAAACCGCCGATGGCGGGGTCCTGAGGGGCGCAGGAAAGGGCCAGCAGCAGACCGGCGCAGTTGACCCCGTTCCGGGCCATGCGCGAGAATCTCCCGCTTCCTGTTATGGCACTCAAGGGCATTATCGGCATCCAATGGGGCGACGAGGGCAAGGGCAAGGTCATCGACTGGCTTGCTGCGTCCGCCGACATCGTGGTGCGCTTCCAGGGCGGAAACAACGCCGGGCATACCGTCGTCGTGGACGGGGACAAGATTGTCCTGCACCTCGTTCCTTGCGGCGTACTCCACGAGGGCAAGGTCAGCGTGATCGGGAACGGGGTCGTCGTGGACCCCTTCGTCCTGTCGGAGGAAATGGACCGTCTGGAGGCGCGGGGGATCGCCCTGACGCCCGAGTTCCTCAAGATCGCCGCGCGGGCCCACGTGATCCTGCCGATCCACCGACGCCTGGACGGCCTGGTGGAGCGGTTCAAGGGCGAGGGCCGGATCGGGACCACTGGACGCGGCATCGGCCCGACCTACGGTGACAAGGTGGTGCGCACGGGCCTGCGGTTCGCCGACCTGGTGCGCCATGCCGAGAACGGCGAATTCACCGACCGGCTGCGCCCGCTGCTGGCAGAGAAGAACGCCGTCCTGTCGGGGGTCCACGGCGAGCCCGAGATCAGCCTCGAAGAGGCGGCCGGCGAACTCGAGGAGGTCATCGGAAGGCTGGCGCCGTTCGTGTGCGATACGGGCCACTACCTGCGGGGAGCCGCGCGCGAGGGCAAGGAGATCCTGCTGGAGGGGGCCCAGGGGGTGATGCTCGACCTGGACCATGGCACCTACCCCTATGTCACCTCGTCCAACACCGGGGTGGGAGCGCTGGGGGCCGGGACCGGCCTGGATCCTCGCAGCGTCACGGAAGTGATGGGCGTGACCAAGGCCTACTGCACCCGGGTGGGCGAGGGGCCATTTCCCTCGGAGCTCGACGGCGAGGTGGCCGAGAGGATCCGGGCGGCGGGCAACGAATACGGTGCCACCACCGGCCGCCCGCGCCGCTGCGGCTGGTTCGATGCGGTTGCGGTCCGCTACGCCTGTGCCCTGAACGGGGTGGACAGCCTGGTGGTCACGAATCTGGACGTCTTGAGCGGCATGGGCGAGATCGGGATCTGTGTTGACTACCGCGTGGGCGGCCAGACCTGTAATGGAATCCTGCCGGCCGAGTTGGGCGACCTGTCCGGCTGCGAGTCGGTGTACGAGATGCTTCCGGGGTGGACCGAGGACATTACCGGGGCCACCTCGGCGGACGACCTGCCAGTGGCGGCCATGGCCCTGGTGGCGAGAATCAGCGATCTCACCGGCGTTCCTGTGGGCTACCTGTCCGTCGGTCCGGACCGGAGGCAGACCCTGGCTCTGTGAACGTCCCCGGCTCGATTGCCATCATCATGGACGGCAACGGGCGCTGGGCTCGACGCCAGGGCCTGATGCGCATCCGTGGCCACGAGGCGGGAGTCGAGGCGGTCCGCGACGTCACGGAAGCCTGCGCTGAGTGGGGGGTGGGGGACCTGACCCTCTACGCGTTCTCGTGGGAGAACTGGCAGCGGCCTCAGCGCGAGATCAAGGCGTTGATGCACCTGCTGCGGCGGTTCCTGGAGGACGAGCGACCGACCCTGATGGACAACAACGTCAGGCTGAGCGCCGTCGGCCGTCTGGAGCGGCTTCCGGACAAGGTCCTGGCCGTCCTGCGCGAGACCGAGGAGCTGACGGCGGACCTGGACGGCCTGCATCTGCACCTGGCGCTGTCCTACGGCGGGCGGGCCGAGATTGCCGATGCCGCACGCGCAATCGCGGTCAAGGCGGCGGCCGGCGAGATCGACCCGGATGAAGTGGACGAGGACACGGTAGCGGCGCACCTGTACCAGCCGTCCGTGCCCGACCCCGAGCTGCTTGTGCGCACCGCCGGCGAGATGCGGGTCAGCAATTTTCTGCTGTGGCAGTTGTCCTACACGGAGCTGTTTGTGACCGACCTGTGCTGGCCCGAATTCAGGCGCGAGCACCTGGCCGAGGCAATCGAGGCGGTGGGGACCCGGACGCGCAAGTTCGGGCGCGTGGTCGAGCCGCAGGGCTCGGGCGAGACACCTTGACGGGAGCCGACCACCCGGAATCCGGGCGCACGGCGACGCGCCTGATCACAGGCGCCTGCGTCTGGACGGCCGTCCTGGCCCTGTTCTGGTGGGATCGCGCCCAGCCCCTGGTCAGTCTGGTGATGCTGTGGCTGCTTGCTCTGGCGGCGGTGTGGGAGGCCCACGGTCTGGCGAAACGGATCCAGCCGGTGCCTGTCCTGGCGAACGTCCTGTCTGCAGCGTTGTTGATGGCTTGGACGGGGCTCATGTTCACGGCGGCCCACATGCATGTGTCGGGAGAATGGAGGGAGGCCCAGGCGTCCAATGCCGGGTGGGTGCTTCCGGTCGTCATTTATTGGGGTCTCCGGTTGCTGACCGCGCCGGGACTGTCGCTCTTTGCCGCCCTGCCGATCTGCGGGGCCATGCTGTGCATGGCCGAAATCCGGTGGATCGACAGTGGCGGAGGGCAGGGATGGGCATGGCTGGTTTGGCTTGTGGCGGTCAGCAAACTGGGTGACACCGCGGCCTACTTTGTGGGTCGCTCGGTGGGCGGGCCGAAACTGGCGCCGGTGATTTCGCCCAACAAGACCTGGAGCGGTGCCGTGGCGAGCGCGGTGGCAGCTCTCGGCCTCGGCCTGGCTCTCGGGGACGCTCTGACCATAGAGGCCGGCGCGCCCATGCTCCTCCTGCTGGCCCTGGTCGTGAATGTGGCCGGACAGATGGGGGATCTTCTGGTTTCGCGATTGAAGCGCTTGGCGAATGCGAAGGACTCGGGCTCGCTCCTGCCCGTCATCGGCGGCATTCTGGACCTCGTGGACAGCCTGCTGTTGGCGGCTCCGGCACTGGCTCTTGGCCTGTGGCTGCTGGGGGTCAGGTGAGCGAAGCGGTCCTGGCGCTGGGTTCGGTCGACGAACAGCGGACCCTGCTTGGTCCCTACGACAGCCACCGAAAGTTCCTGGCCGACCGCTTCGGTGTCGAGGTGGTGGTGCGGGAGGGCGACCTGGTAGTGAGGGGAGAAAAGCGCGGCGTCCGGGCGGCCGAGGCTGCGCTGCGTGTGGTCCTGGACCGGATGCGTGAAGGCGAGGAGTTCGAGCCGGAGGCGGTGCGCGAAGTGCTGGGCGGCGGCTCACAGGGTGTGGCCGCCAAGGCGGTGGACACGCTGGGAGGGCCGGGCGAGAACGGCGTGGTGGAGCCGCGCACGGACGGCCAGGCCGCCTATCTCGAGGCCGTGGCGGCCCACACCATCACCTTCGCGACGGGGCCAGCCGGCACCGGCAAGACATTCATCGCCGTCGGTGCGGCGGTGGACGCCCTGCGGCGCGGCGAGCAGAGCCGCGTGGTCCTGGCACGGCCGGCGGTGGAGGCGGGGGAGAGTCTGGGTTTCCTGCCCGGCGACGCCGAGGCCAAGGTGCACCCCTATCTGCGGCCGCTCATCGATTCCCTCAATGCCCTGCTGGGCCGGGCCCGGGCCGACCGATACTTCCAAAACGGGATCGTCGAGATCCTGCCGCTGGCTTTCATGCGCGGCCGCACCTTCCACGATGCGTTCGTCATCCTGGACGAGGCCCAGAACACGACGTGCGGCCAGATGCTCATGTTTCTGACCCGGCTCGGCGAAGGCTCCAAGGCGGTGGTGACCGGAGACACGAGCCAGGTGGATCTGGGCCGACCGGCGGATTCGGGACTGATCGACGCTGTCCAGAGGCTGGGTGGCCGGGAGGGCATCGCGACGGTGGCCCTGGGCGAGGAGGACATCGTCCGCCACGGGATCGTGGGAGACGTCGTGAGGGCCTACCAGGACCCGTGATCGAGGTATCGGTTCGGTCCCGGGTGGTCCGGGCCGGGGTCCACGCCGTGAGGGCTGCCGCGCGTCTGGCTTCGGAGATCGGGGGCGGGACCGAGGGGGAGCTGTCCATCGCCCTGGTCGGCGACCGGACCATGAAGAGGCTCCACGCCGAGTACCTGGGGATCGACGAGACCACGGATGTGCTGGCGTTCCCGCTGGGGGAGGGGGCCGGCGAGGTGGTCGTGAGCCTGGCGGTGGCGGCACGGGAAGCTGCGGCCCGGGGCCTGGATCCGAGGGAGGAGGCGCTGCGCTACGTGGCGCACGGGGTGTTGCACCTCTGTGGCCTGGATGATGAGAACCCGGCGGAACGGCGCGCCATGCGGCGGGCAGAGGAAAAGGTCCTTCGCCGACTCCGAAAAGACGCCCTCTTGTAGCTGCGCCGGCAGGAAAACGGGTTTCCTTGTCAAGGCGGGGGCCAAACGGGACGAAGAATGTATTGGACGGAACGTAAAACACGAACCGTCTCTGACAAAGCGTTCCGATGGCCACGACATGTGGTGGTTTTGGTGGGCCCATTACCCTCCATGTAGTGGCTTTTATAAAACGTAAAATACAAGAAGAAAACCAGAACAGATGGGTTGCCCAACCCGTCTACTAGGTGCTGAGATGGAACACGAAGAGAACAAAGAACTGCGTCATATGGACGTTGACCCGCGAGCGAATCAGGCGGAACGCGCCTTGCAGTCGGAAGTCCGGCCTGCCGAAGGTGTCCGCCGGATTGGCACCCCGCCCCGCAAGCTCTATCGCATCGGGGAGGTGGTGGAGTACTCGGGGCTCAGCCGACAGACGGTCCACAACTACACGGTGATCGGCCTCATCCGCGAGGAATCCCGGACCGTTGCGGGCCATCGCCTGTACGACGAGCACGTGTTCAGCGATCTCCAACGAATCATGGAACTGCGCACCAAGAACACCCTTCAGCAGATTCGCGAGTCGCTGGAGAAGGAACGGGCCGCCGCCGGCTCGGAGGTCGAGGGCAAGTGACCCGCAAGGCGGCACAGAAGACGGGCGTGGACTCCGTGCGCTCCTCCAAACCGGTCGTCGAGGATCCGCGCCTGATGCGGATGTGGGGTGCATTTCGCGAGCACGGCAGCGTCGAGGCGCGCAACGCCCTGGTGGAGCACTACCGGGGCCTGGTGAAGAGCATGGTCCGTCGGATGGCCGTGCGCCTGCCTCGCACGGTGGATCCCGACGACCTCGAAACCGCCGGCATCTTCGGCCTGATTTCCGCGATCCAGAATTTTGATGATGGCCGTGGAGTCAAGTTCGAGACCTACTGCGACATGCGGGTGCGGGGGTCCATCCTGGATGAACTCCGCAACCAGGACTGGCTGCCGCGCCAGTGGCGTCGCAAGGTCACCCGTCAGTCGACCGTCGCCGACTCCCTGAGGTCCGGACTGGGGCGCGAGCCCACGGACGAGGAGATCGCGAGCGAAATGGATATTCCGGTCGCCGAGTACGTGGCGGTCTACGGACAGGTCCTGTCCCTGACTCCGCCCACGGCAGCCAGCGGAGCGCCGGGCGGCGGTGACATGTCGACCGAGGGCCGTGCAGACAGCCTCGCCGATCCTGACATCCAGATGCCCCAGGAATCGGCGCACCGCCAGGAGCTCTACGACCTGATCAACTCCTGCCTGGGCGACCAGGAGCGCGAGATCGTCTACCTGCGCTACTTCGAGGACATGAACATGCGCGAAATCGGCGACGTCATGCGCATTTCGGAGTCGCGGGTGTGCAAGGTCCATTCCCGCCTTCTCGACCGCGTGCGCGAGCGATTCGGGCACATGGTCGAAGACCGGGACTGATTCCCGCGTAGACTCGCGCCCGAGCAATGCCGGGCTCCCTGCTGCTGCTGTTCGCCGCCATCCCGTTCCAGGGACCGCCCGAAGTGCCGCCCCGTCTGACGGTGATCCTCAGCATTGACCAGATGCGGGCCGATTTCCCGGGCCGCATGGCGCCGTACTGGACCGGCGGGCTGGCGCGCATCTTTGCCGAGGGTGTCCGGTTCAAGGATGCCGTGGTGGACCATGCCGCCAGCGAGACCGGGCCCGGGCACGCTGCCCTGGGCACCGGCACGTGGCCGTCCACGAACGGGATCGTCGGGAACCGTTGGTGGGATCCGGGATTGGGCCGGATTCGCTACTGCGTGGAGGGAGGGACCACGGAGGCGCTGATGGCGCCCACCCTGGGGACGCGTCTGAAGGCCGCGGCGGATGGGGCGCTTGTGGTGGGTCTGGCGGGCAAGGACCGCTCCGCGCTCCTGATGGCGGGAGGGGATGCCGACCTGGCCCTGTGGTGGGACAAGGCGGACGGGCTGTTTCATGGGCCTCCGGGAGCCCGTGCTGTTCCATGGACCGCTCCCTGGACGCAAGAGAGCCCCACCGCGCGGTTCGCCGGCACCACATGGGAAGCCGTTGCCACGGAGCGGGCTGTCTCCGGCAGCGGGACTCGTGAGGACGACTACCCCGGCGAGGCGATGCCCCTGGGACGGACCTTCCCCTATGTGTTTCCCGAGGACGGCACGAACCTGGGCCTGGCGGTGAGAGCGTCACCAAGGCTCGACCAGATGGTCCTTGAACTCGGCCGGGCGTCGATCAAGGGCATGGGGCTGGGAGCCGACGAGATTCCGGACCTGCTCTTCCTGGGCCTGTCCTCCACCGACCTCGTGGGACATATGGCCGGCCCGTTTTCACGCGAAGCACTGGAGAACCAGCTCGAGTTGGACCGTCTGCTGGACTCTTTCCTGGCCTACCTCGACCAGGAGGTCGGGGCCGGACAATGGGCGCTGGTCCTGACTTCGGACCATGGCGTGGCAATGCTGCCCGAGTGGAGTTCGAGTCTGGGCGGACCCGGTCGACGCGCCCTCGTGGAGCGGCGCCAGGCATTCCGTGCCCTGAAGGACTCAGGCGACCTGCTGGATCCGGGCGCACTCAAGCAGGGCATCGTCAGGATCGACCGGAAGGCGGCTGCGGGTGCACCCCAGGGGTTGGTCGAGGCGACCCACGCTGCCGTTCGGGCACTGGAGTCGCATCCGGCGGTGGCGGCGGCCTACGTGGCCGCGGAGATCAGGACCGCCGCACCGGGTTTTGCCGGCCTGTTCGCGCGCAGTGCCTTTCCCGGCCGCTCGCCGGACGTCTTCATCCGCTGGCGCGAAGGGGATATCCAGATGCTGACCGGAACCAGCCATGGGAGCCCCTACGAATACGACCGCCGGGTCCCCCTGGTGTTCATGGGGCCGGGGATCGCCTCCGGCACGGCGGATGGCTTCGCCTCCACCGCGTGCGTGGCGCCGACCCTGGCCGGCTGGCTCGGTCTGGATCTGGACGGATTCGACGGTGTCCCGCTGTGGGACCGGATGGCCGGTCGGGGCGGGGACTAGCCGCCCGCAGCGTCGCGGACCGCCTGGAGCGAGGCGAGGACGGCGGGGAAGTCGTCCAGCTGCACCATGTTGGGGCCGTCGCTGGGCGAGCTGTCCGGATCCGGGTGGACCTCGAAGAAGTGTCCGTCCACGCCGAAGGCGGCGGCCGCCCGCGCCAGGGCCGGAGCCAAGCGTCGGTCCCCGCCGGTCTGCCCGTCGGCCCCGGAGGGACGCTGGACCGAGTGCGTGGCGTCCAGGACGACAGGCCGCCCGAGGGCCCGCAGTTCGTCCAGGCCGGCGAAGTCCACGACCAGCCGCCCGTAGCCGAAGAACGTGCCGCGCTCGGTCAGCAGGACGTTCTCATTGCCGGTGGACTCCACCTTCTCGGCGGTCCGCCCCATGGTGGCGGCGTCCACGAACTGGCCCTTCTTCAGGTTGACCGCCTTGCCGGTCTCGCCGCAGGCCACGGCCAGATCGGTCTGCCGGCACAGGAAGGCGGGGACCTGCAGGCAGTCCACAGACTGTCCTACGCGCTCTGCCTGCTCCGGCAGATGGACGTCGGTCAGGACCGGCAGTCCCGAGGCCTCGCGTGCCTGGGCCAGGATGTCGAGTCCCTCCTCGAGCCCCGGACCCCGGAAACTGCCCAGGCTGGTGCGGTTGGCCTTGTCGAAGGACGCCTTGAAGACCATGGCGATTCCCGCCGTGTCCGCCATCTCCGCCAGGCGGCAGGCGAGGTTCACCAGGGCCTCCTGCTCCTCGATGACGCAGGGACCGGCGATCACGAACGGCGTGCCGTCCCCGACCGTCACGGGACCGATCGCCACCTCGCGGGTGGCGCGGTTCAGGGGATCCGGAGCGTCACGCTGCATGATTCGACCTCCAGTTCGACAGGCGTCCGGCCCGCAGGTTCGCCGTCCACCTGGACATCCACGGGCGATTCAGATTCGACGCGCACACGACTGGCGAGGAGCCGCTGGACATCCCAGCCGCGCGCACGGCGCCCGACGCCCATGCGCAGAGCGTAGCGCAGCAGGTCGGTCCTGCGGCGCCCGCGGAACAGATAGGTCTCGACGCGCCCGTCGTCCAGCCGGTGGTCGTCGCCCAGCCGCATCCAGCGGCCTCCGTACGCGGCCACATTCGCCACGATCACTCCGGATGCGCGGCCGACGTCATTCCCGTCCACGTGGACCCGCAGGTCGGGTGCCTTCCAGTTGCGCAGCTCCTTTGCCCCCTCCTCCAGGTAGGCGCCCGGCCAGGTGGTGCCGCCCTCGCGCGCCTGGGCAACCTGGCGGACGACGGCGGCGTCGAAACCGGCCGACAGGACGCTGATTCCTCTCCGGGTGCCGACCTGGAAGGTGTCCATGCGGAATTCACGGCCGTCCAGCCAGCTGTCGACCGCCCGCCGCACGGACCGCGGCAGACCGAGTTCGGCGGCCAGCACATTGCCGGTGCCTGCGGGATAGAGGCCCAGGGGCACGCGTCGCCTGCCGAGGCCGTTGAGAATCTCGTGCAGCGTGCCGTCGCCGCCCACGACTACCAGGAAATCGACATCGTTCGACAGACGGCGGGCGAACGCGCGGGCGTCCCCCGCGCCGCCGGTCATCTGGACGGGGCAGGGGATGCCCCTGCGGCCGAACTCGCGCGCAATGGCGAGGGCCGCCAGCCCGCTGCGGCCGAGGCCGGAGGTGGGGTTGGCGATGATGGTGGGTCTGCGCATGGCCGTCAGACGGCATCATACGGGGGATGGTGACGACCGACCGATCCTCCAGGGACCGCCGGGTCCTCGTCACCGGGGTCTCGGGGCGGCTGGGCGGAGTGGCTGCCCGGGCCTTCCGGGACGCCGGCTGGCAGGTGACCGGGACGGTCCTGCGCCACCCGTGCCTGGCCACGGGCGTGGCTGTCGTGACCGCCGACCTGTCGAGGGAGGATGGGCTGGAGGAGGCCTGGAACAACGCACGGCCCGCGCTGGTGGTGAATGCCGCCGCCCTGGCTGACGCCGCAGTCTGCGAGCAGTACCCCGAGGCTGCCCGCCGGATGAACGCGGATCTGCCGGGTCGTCTGGCGCAGCGGGCCGCGGCGGAGGGCGCCGGGATGATCCACATCTCGACCGATCTGGTGTTCGGCGGCACGGCGGCCCCGTACGCGGAATCGTCCGTGCCCGACCCGGTATCGGTCTACGGGTCCTCCAAGGCGGCAGGGGAGACAGAGGTGCTGGCTGCCCATCCGGGAGCGCTGGTCGCGCGGGTGGCCCTGCTCTACGGCCGGACCGACCCGGGCACGTCCGCCTCCGAGGCGCTGCTGCGCGAGGCACTGGCAGGCAGGGAGGCGTCCTTGTTCGAGGACGAATGGCGCACCCCGGTCGAGGTCAGTGACGTGGCCGTCTCGCTGGTGGCCCTGGCGGAGGCGGGCACCGAGGGCGTCGTCCATCTGGCCGGCCCTGACCGTTTGAGCCGCGCCGACTTCGGAGCGCGTGTGCTGGAGGGGGTGCCCGGAGCCAGCTGCCGGGCGGTTCCCCAGGCCGGCTACGGGGGTCCGGACCCCCGGCCGCAGGACGTCTCGCTCGGCTGCGAGGCGGCGCTGGCGGTGCAGGGCGTGCGGCTGCGGGGCGTGACCGAGGCCCTGGCGGAACTGGCCGACCTGGGTCATGCCGCCGGCGGCGGTGGTAGTCTCCGCCGCCGATGACCGGAAGCCGCTACGAGCCGTCCGCCATCGAGGAGGCGGCCTATGAACGTTGGGAAAAGTCCGGTGCTTTTGCGCCGGACGGCGATGGGGATCCGTACACGATCGTCATTCCGCCGCCCAACGTCACCGGGGCGCTGCACATGGGGCACGGCCTCAACCTGACCCTCCAGGACATTTACGTGCGCTTCCACCGCATGTGCGGGCACCGGACGCTGATGCTGCCTGGGACCGACCACGCGGGCATCGCGACCCAGAACGTGGTCGAGCGGCGGCTTCTGGAGGATGGCCAGGGGCGCGAGGATCTGGGCCGCGAGGCCTTCCTGTCCCAGGTCTGGGACTGGAAGGACGAGTACGAGGCCCGCATCTGCGGCCAGGTCCGGCGGCTGGGGGTATCCGTGGACTGGTCTCGCCAGCGATTCACCATGGACGAGGGACTGTCGGCGGCAGTGAGGCACGCCTTTGTCACCCTCTTTGAACGAGGCCTGATCGAGCGCGGCCACTACCTGGTCAACTCCTGCCCCCGGTGCTGCACCGTCCTGGCGGACGACGAGGTCGAGCACGAGGACCAGGCTGGATCCTTCTGGACCCTCTCCTACCCGGTCAAGGACGACACGGACCGTGTGGTCCATGTGGCCACCACGCGTCCGGAGACGATGCTGGGCGACACTGCGGTGGCGGTGCACCCAGGGGACGAACGCTACGCCGACCTGGTGGGCGCGACCCTGGTGCTGCCGATCCTGGGCCGCGAGATCCCCGTGATCGCAGACGAGCACGTGGATCCGGACTTCGGCACCGGCGCAGTCAAGGTCACGCCGGCCCACGATCCCAACGACCACGAGATCGGACTCCGCCACGACCTGCCGTCGGTCCGGGTGATGGAGATCGATGCGACCATGACGGAGGAGGCCGGACCCTGTGCCGGCTTGACGCGCGAGGAAGCGCGCAGACGTGTGGTGGAACTGCTCAAGGCCGAGGGGCGGCTGGCCGGCGTGGAAGACACGGAGCACTCGGTGGGCCACTGCTACCGGTGCCGCACGGTCGTGGAGCCGTGGTTGTCCGACCAGTGGTTCGTGCGGATGACGCCTCTGGCGGAAAAGGCCCTGGCCGCCCTGGAGCAGGGATCGCCCGCCTTTCACCCGTCGCGCTGGGCAAAGTTCTACGCCTCCTGGCTGGAGGAGCCTCGCGACTGGTGCATCAGCCGCCAGATCTGGTGGGGCCACCGGATCCCTGTCTGGACATGCGCGGCGTGCGGTCATGAATCCGCCCATGAGACCGATCCCGACGCCTGCCCCGAATGCGGCTCCGACGATGTCATCCAGGACCCCGATGTGCTGGACACCTGGTTCAGCAGCGCCCTGTGGCCGTTCTCGACCCTGGGCTGGCCGGAGAAGAGCGCGGACCTGGAGGTCCACTACCCGACCGACCACCTGGTGACCGACCGGGGGATCATCTACTTCTGGGTGGCGCGGATGGTGATGATGGGGATCGAGCTGATGGGGGAGGTGCCGTTCTCCGACGTCACCATCCACGGGACGATCCTGGACGGCCAGGGCCGCAAGATGTCGAAGAGCCTGGGCAACGGCATCGATCCGGTGGCCATGGTCGAGGAGCACGGGGCCGACGCGGTGCGCTTCAGCCTGGCGATCCTGACCCGCGAGGGGCAGGACGTGAGACTGGCCGAGGAGAAGTTCCTGCAGGGGCGGAACTTCCTGAACAAGGTCTGGAACGCGGCCCGGTTCGTGCTGGGAGACGCTTCCACTGCCCCCACGTCAGATCTGGACGCGTGTGATCTGGCGCTGGAGGAGCGCTGGCTGCGGTCCCGCCTGGCGAGCGCGAGCACCGAGGCCACCGCGGCGTTGCAGGAGTTCCGAACCAACGACGCCGCCATGGGGCTCTACCGCTTCATCTGGAACGACCTGTGCGACTGGGGTCTGGAGATGGCCAAGCCGGTGCTGCGGGACGGGGGCGCCGCCGCCGATCAGCGGCGCGCGGTCCTGACCGAGTCGCTGGACGCGGCGCTGCGCATGCTGCACCCGTTCTGTCCGTTCCTGACCGACGAGGTCCTGCGGCGCATGCGCGGCGAGGACCTGGACGTGTCGAGGGAGCCATGGCCCGCCGTGGCCGGCTGCCCGGACGCGGAGGCGGAGGCCGACATTGCCACCATGCAGGAGGCGGCCAGGGCCGCTCGGGCCGCCCGGTCCCTGGCTGGCCTGACGGACGGCACCGCGCTGGCTGCGGCGGTCCGCGCGCCGGAACAGCAGGCCGCGCGTCTCACGCGGTGTGCCGGCCTCCTGGAGTCGGCTGCAGGACTGCGCGATCTCGAGATCGGACCTGACACGGCACGTCCGAAGCACTCGGCGGTGGGGGTGGCAGGCGAGATGGAGGTCTACGTGGTGCTGGGGGAGGACGTGGACCTGGACGAGTGGCGTGCGCTAATGGACAAGCGTCTCGCGAAGCTGGACGGCGGCCTGCGCGGCATCGATGCCAAGCTCGGCAACGAGGCATTCCTGGCCAAGGCGGATCCGGACGTGGTTGCCTCCGAACGCGATCGGCGCGAGGAACTGGTGAGGTCCCGGGACGCCCTTCTCCGCAACCTGGAGGCCTGAGGGCGGTCTAGAGGTCGGCGAGGGAGGCGGGATCCGCCTTCAGCTCGAGCCTGAACTTGAAGGCCCGCATCTTGGAGCGCGCCTGCAGGCAGATCAGGTCCAGCCCGATGAGGCCGGTCGCCTTGTCCACGGAGACCGCACAGAGGTCCTTCCTGTCGGCCTTCTCCGGCTCGTGGGCGGCAGGCAGCGAACCCGCGTACTGGCCCAGGACGTCGTAGAACAGGAACTGGTTGACCGTGTGGTCGTAGGGCAGCTCGATGACGGGGTCCTGGCCGAAGGCGGGACGCGGAGGCGTGGGCATGGCCTGGCGAGCGGATTCGTCGGACCCGCCCTTGTCCTTCTTGCCGTTCTCGGCCTTGGCCTGGACCGGGTCGCCGGACGGGCGGTACCGGACCACATAGATGCCCGGCTCCAGGGCCGGCTCGAGGAGCGGATCGGTGGTAGCCAGAAGGCCCACCACCGGCGCCCCGTCCTTGCGTGCGTCGCGCTTGAGCTGCGCAGCGGACCGGTAGGGGAGGCCGTTGGCCGGTGAGGCAGCGATGGCCCGGTAGCCGGTGACCACGGCGTAGCCCTCGACCTTCGAGCGGCCCTCGCGCGAGGAATAGGACTCCAGGCCGACGGTGGCGTCGAAGCCGAACTCCACGCCGCGTCCCAACGCGGAGATCCGGACGTCCTCCTCGAGGGCGACGGCCAGAAGGTCGCGCCCGGGCGCCGGGTACTTGGCACAGCGGAAGCCCAGCGCCTCGACCACCTGGTAGGGGTCGGTGGGCCGCCGGATGCTGATCCGCTGGATGAACTCGCTGTTCTGGTAGCAGCCGCCGACGGCCACACGCTGGGAACCGTCCCACATCGGTTCGGCACGGACCCTCTTTTTGCCATTCTTGACGGTCAGGACCTTGAACCCGGGGTGGGGTTCAAAACGGCTGGAGGTCCACTCCCAGACGTTGCCGACCAGGTCCAAGTGGCCGAACGGCCCGGCGCCTCCGGGAAACCCCCCGACCTGGGTCAGCGAGGAACGTGAGTTCGCATTGGCGGACAGTGCCTGGTCCCACTCCGGCCCCCAGGGATAGTCGCCCTTGTCGGAGCCGCGGGCCGCACGGGTGAATTCCGATTCGGTGGGCAGCCGCGCGCCGACCCAGCGTGCATAGGCCAGCGCGTCACCGTAGGAGACGTAGACCACCGGAAATGCGTCCTTGCCCTCGGGGACCGCCCATTCCAGGTCCTGCCAGCCGGTCTCCCACGCTCCAGCCCTGTTGAAGGGCACCGGCGAATAGGAGGGCTCCTCCTTCTGACGTGCGAACTGTGCCTCGTTCCACTCGCGCATCTTCTCGTCAAGCGCCGCCCGACCCCAGTGAATCGGCGGCTGCCGGACGGTGGACCGCACGAAAGCGGCGTACTGCTCGTTGGTGACCTCGGTCACCTGCAGATAGACGCCGTCGACCGCCACGGAGTGGCCGGGGGTCTCCGAAGCCAGGGCGGCGGCAAACTCGGTGTGCTGGGGAATCAGGTCCTTGGCGCGCTTGGTCGCGTAGCCGACCCACGCCGGCCCCTCCTTGACCAGGCGGAACGAGGGGGGCGCAGCGTGCTCCTGGGCCGAGGCTGCGGCGGCCAGCAGGGCACTAGCGCCAATAATGCTGAGAGAGGCCTTCATGCGTGTGGATGCGATGCGTCGCGGCGGATGCCGCGTGGTTCCGTCTGCCCCTTCTAGGGTCGGTGGCCGCCCATGTTACCCGGCGCCCCGAAGCCGACAATGCCGGGGGAAGGGGTGCGCGCACGCCCCGAACCGGGGACGATGGGCCGCGTGAACGATTCCTCGCGAAGGGCCCTGATCGTGCCCCCCGAGCTGGACGGCGAGCGACTGGATCGCGCCCTGGTGGTCCTTCTGGAGGACCGCAGCCGGTCTTCGCTGAAGACTCTCATCGACGCCGGCGGGGTGGTCGTGGCGCACGAGGTGTGCCGCAGCCCGTCGCGGTCGGTGGCACCCGGCGAGGTGATCGAGATCGATTTTGCCCTGACGGAGCGCCGCGGCGCGGTGCCGCCGGGCACCGGCTTCCGGGTGCTCTACGACGACGGCTGGGTGGCGGCCATCGACAAGCCGGTGCGCATGACCGCCCACCCCTCCTCGATGTCGTCGGGCCCGAATGTGGCCGAGCGTGCGGTGGCGGTCTGGGGCGAGGACCTGCCGCGCCACCAGGGCGAGGACCGGCCGGGCATTGTCCACCGTCTGGACCGCGACACCACCGGCGTGATGCTGCTGGCGTTGGGCGACGAGGCGTTCCACAGCCTGCGCGCCCAGTTCAAGACGCGGGTGGTGAAAAAGCAGTACCGGGCGCTGGTCTACGGCGACCCGCGCTTCGATGCCGACCTGATCGAGAAGAGGCTCGCCCGCGATCCGCGGGACGGCCGTCGTGTGCGGGTGGTGGAGGAGGGCGGCCGCGAGGCGCAAACCCGCTACGAGGTCCTGGAGCGCTTCGGTGATTTCGCCGACGTCCACGTCTTTCCCACCACCGGCCGCACCCACCAGATCCGCGTCCACATGATGTCGGTCGGCCACCCCATCGTCGGCGACGGCATCTACCGCAGCCGGCGCTGGCACCGCGGCCTGCATCCGGACGCAATGCCCGACGTGCGCCGCCAACTGCTGCACGCCTGGCGGATCGAGTTCGACCACCCGCGGACCGGCGACCGCACGGGATTCGAGGCTCCGCTCCACGCCGACCACCGCGAAGTGCTCAACTGGCTCCGCCGGCGGCAGAGCTGACCGCTATCCGTCGACCCGCTTGAGCGTCACCGTGATGGTCCGGGTGCCGGTGCCGGACAGCTGCACGTCGAGGGTGCTCGTTCGGTGGCCGGGCGCGCCGACCTCGAGGGTGTAGTCGCCGGGCGGGTAGGTCCCGACGGTTGCGCTGTCGCCAGTGATGAAACTGGTCAGGGCGTCTATGCCCATGTCGCCCGACACGACCCGGCCGGCCCGGTCCCGCAGCACGCTGCGGACCCCTGGGAGCCCCCCGGCGTCGACGATCAGCGTCACCCCGGGATCCAGGACCACCTCGATGACCCGTTCCTCGCCCTGGCCGAAGGTGAAAGACTGCTCCCACCGAGCGTGGCCGGCGGCAGTCACGACCAGCTGCCAGGTGCCCGCCTCGAGTCCCTCGTAGCGGAAGGACCCCGACCGGCTGGTGAACGCGTCCAGGAAGGCCTCGCTTCGTCCGGGCCTCCGGAAGAACAGCGCGGCGCCCTCGATTCCCTCGCCGGCCCGCGTGACCACCCGCCCGGCAACGGCCACGGCGGGCGGCAGCCGAAAGTCCAGGCCCTCGACGGCGCCTGCCTTGACCTCGATGGCGGACAGCGTGACGGCGGCGAAGTCCGCGGTGCTGAGCCCGGGAAACATGGCGCCTCCCGCGGTCACGTCGTAGGTGCCCGGCTGCAGGTTCGCGATCGTCCAGGTGCCGTCCGCTGCAGAGATCGCCTCGCCGTCGGACGCGACGGTCATCACGCCGATCTCGCTGCCGCGGCGCCTGGTCGCCACCCGGATGCCGCCCAGCGGGCTGCCGTCGTCGGCGGCGACCACGCGTCCGCCGAGGCTCCCCTGTGCGAGGGCCACGTCCAGCGTGACCCGCGTGTCCCCGGGGTGAATGGTGACGTCTCGCATCGTCACGCCGCCCACCGTGCCCATCATGTTCGGCCGCGAGAACGACACGGTGTGCGTGCCGGGCGGCAGGTGACGGAGCTGATAGCGCCCCTCCTTGTCCGTGGTGGCCATTCGCATGGATTCCAGGCCGGTCTCGCCGCCGGCGGTGGCGACCATGACGCCGGCCAGCGCCGCCCCGCCTGAGCGCACCGTGCCCTCCACGCTGGCGCCCGCCCCGTCCTCCGGGCCGCCCAGCTCCACCCACGCGGTCTCGCCGTCCACCACCGTGACGGTGGTCATCTTCATCTGGTTGAGCACATTCTCGGCCAACTCACGTGCGTCCGTATCCATGTCGATGGCGACCACCTGGTAGGTGTCGGGAACCAGCCCCGCCACCGCAAAGCGGCCCGAGGAGTCAGTCATGTCGGTCCGCACGCCGGTGCCGAAGGGCTTGCTGACCTGGACCATCGATCCCGCCTGCGGCGCGCCGCTGTCACGCAGGACGAGGCCCTCGACCGCGCCGCCGCGGGTCAGCCGGAGTTCCAGATCCAGGCGCTCGCCGCCGGCCTGGGTCGCGATCTCCTCGACCTCGAGCGGCGCGTAGTCGGAGTGGTCCACGGTCAACGAGGCCGTCGGCGACGGAAGACCACCGAGACTGAATCGCCCGTCGGTGCCCGTCCGGGTCCTGTCGCCGCTGCCTCCCATCAGTGACGCGACGAAGGCCTCGATGCCGGTGCCGGGCCGGACGCGGGCTCCGGTGACCGGCTTGCCGGTCGCATCTTCAAGGACGACCCCTCCCAGGACGGCGGCCCGCGACATCACGACGTTGATCGCCGTGGTCTCGCCGGAGAGGACCTTGATGCGGGCCTCGCGGTGCGGGGCAAAGCCCTCGGCGGCGAAACTGAGCGTGGTCCGGCCCTTGCCCAGGCCGCCAAACTCGAATGCACCGTCGACATGGGTCTCGCTGCGCTGCGCGATGCCCCAGGCACCGGCCAGCGTGACTTCGAAGGTGGGAACAGGCGCCCCGTCGGTGTCTGTGACCGTGCCACTGACGGATCCGGTCGCGGTGATCCGGATCTCGACATCGGTGCGGCCGGCGGCCACCCCCTTGGCCTTGCCCTTGGCGGTGTCCGTGCGGGCCGCCAGCGTCACCTCGGCGCCCTCTTCGAGACCCCCGATGACGAAGGACCCGTCGGGGCCGGTCACTGTCTCTCCGGCCGGAGTGCTGGCCAGGTCGCCGAGGCCGAAGCCGCCCGCCCCGGCCACCGGGATCCGCGCCTCGACGGTGGCGCCTGCCACCGGTGACTTGTCCGCCTTGTCCACGACCCGGCCTGCGACAGAAAGTCCTGCGTCCAGGACCAGCTCGCCCAGATCGAGGACCTGGCCGGCCGCCAGGATCCAGGGCCCCGATCGCAGCTCTCTGCGGCCGTCACGCCGGGCGATCAGCGTGTGGGTGCCGGGCCGCAGCCCGCTGGATGCAAACGAGCCGTCCTCGTCCGTCGTGACCGTCTCCGAACGGTCGGCGCCCTGCATCGCCTGGGTGACCGTGACTTCGGGTTCGATCTTGATGTCCATGCCCGCGATCGGCTCTCGATCCACGTCCAGGATCAGACCGGTGAGCCCGGCCGCCGCCGGCAGCCTGATCTGGACGGTCGCCGTCCGTCCCGGCGCGACCACGATGTCGGGGACATGGGCACCGGACAGGCTGCTGCCCTCCGGGGGGTCTGCCCTCAGTGACAAATCGTCTCCCGGCGGCACGCCTCTCACCGCGAAGCGCCCGTCCGGGCCGGTGGTGGCCGCCAGGTGGCGGAATTCCGGGGGATCCCCGAACACGAAGTCCATGGGGTTGAAGCGCCTCACGCCGCGCACCTTGGCTCCCCCGACGGGGAATCCGTCCGGACCCGTCACCCTGCCCACGACCCGGCCTCCCACGGCGGCGAGGAGGGTCGTCTCGCCGTCGGGATCGAGTTCGGGCCAGGCGGTCTGGTAGAGGACGTCGTGGTCCAGGACCGGCCAGGCGCGTTCCAGATCGCCCGGCAGGCCGGCCAGGAAGGTCCCGTCACCATGGACGGGGACTTCCGTGCCGGTGTCGCCGTCCCGGAAGGCGCGAGCCATCTGTTTTGCCCAGTCGGTGATCTCCTCCTCGGCGCCGGCGGGGGTGGCGAAATCCTGCATGCCGGTGCCCTTGTCGCGCTCTGGGCGCGGCGCCCGGTCGAGCAGCCGCACGACCGCGTCCGCCAGCCCCGGCAGGGGCCGTCCGTCGGCCGAAACGATGCGCCCGGGCCGCCGACGGTCCTCGGGGATCTCCTCGACGACCGGCGTCCGATGTCCCGCGTCACGCAATCGTTCTTCGGCCGGTCCGTCGATGGGCGAAGTGGCCCCCATGGCTCCGTTTTCTGCGTCCGTGCGGTGGTCGAGGGCCGGCCGGAGGTCTGGATCGCCCTTGGGTCGTCCCATCCAGAGAACCACCGCCAGGACCGCAAGGAGCAGGAGGCCAAACCGCTTGGACGCCTGCATGATCAGCCCTCTGCCGGGTCCAACGGGTTGTCGACCGCGAACAGGGCCGCCACGCGGGCGGCGATGTCGTCTCGCACCAGGCGGAAGCCGGTCTCGATGGTGCCGCCGGGACCGGCAGCGGCCGCAGGATCCGGCAAGGGCCAGTGTTCCCTGGTCATGTGCCCGGGCAAGGTCGGGCAGTGGGACTCGGCGTGGCTGCACAAGGTGACGAAATGGTCCACTTCCTCGACCGGCAGATCCGCCAGGCCGTCGGAGGTCTGGCCGCTCACGTCGATGCCGATCTCGGCCATGACCTCGATGGTGACCGGGTGGATCCCTGCCGGGTGGGTGCCTGCGCTGCGCACCTCCGAGCCCTCAGGCGCCCAGGCGCGAGCGAAGCCCTCCGCCATCTGGCTGCGGGCGGAATTGCCAGTGCAGACGAAGACCACGCGGTGAGGGATCGGCACGGATCGAGACTACCCGTGCTCGCACGAACCCGGCAGGGGGCTGCGGTAGGATCGGCACCGCTTGCTGCGCGCAATCACCGTTTCAGCGGCTGCCGTCGTCCTTGCCGGGGCTGCGCGCGCCCAATGGGGGGCCGACCTGCTCGGCCGCTCCGTGCCCTCCATGGCACGGGCCGGAGCGGGCCTGGCGGACACGGAGGGCGTCCTGTCTGTCAACCCGGGCGCCCTGGCCTTCGGCAAGGGGCTGGCCATGGACTCGGTGGTCCGGACCACCTTCATTCCGGTCAGGATGGAGGGTGGTGTCCAGAACACCAACAGCATCGGACGGCTCGTGCCCGGAGGTGCCTGGGGCATGGCCGGCGGGGCCGGCGGTCTTCGCTACGGCCTTCAGGTCGCGCCGACGGGCGGCGCCATCACGGAGACGCCCTTCCTCCTGAAGACCAACTGGCCCGTCGATCCGCCGACCAGCCAGCAGGTGGCGGACAGCCAGATCGTTTACGGGTCCCTCACGTCGAGAGTCGCTTGGCAGGCCATGGGCGGACGGCTCGGGCTCGGCCTGGAACTGCAATTCCTGCCGACGCGGTTCTTCCTGGGCGGCGGCATGGACCAGCCGGTCTCGGTCTTCCAGGGGGATGCGTCGTCCTTAGGGCAGCCCACCTACGGGGATCTCATGCAGTTCCTGGGGCTGGAGGAGTTCGAGGCCGTCTACGACATGGAAACGGACGCGGCCATGGCGCTGGCGGGCGGGTTCGGTGCGGTCTACCGGTGGAGCGACGACCTCGACCTGGCCTTCCATTTCCGTTCCCCGTCGACCGCTTCCAGCCTGAACGGCGACGTGGATGTGGACATGGAGGACATGTTCTCGCCCCTCCTGCCGTTCATCCCGGAATTCCAGGTGTCCGGATTCCAGGGCCACTACAACGCGGAGGTACGGGGCTACCGCCAGCCGCTGCAGATCGGGATCGGGGCGGCCTGGCGGCCAGGCCCCGACTGGAGGTGGATGACCGACGTGGTGTGGACGCAGTATTCGAAGGGCTTCGGCGAGTGGGTCTTCCATCTGACAGAGGGCGACAACGATGCCTTCAACCTGATCGTCGGTGGTGACGTCCTGGACGTTGTCCTGCCGCTGGATTGGGCGGACTCCTTCGGTTTGATGACCGGTGTGGACTGGGCGGTGGCACCGGGCTGGACCGGCCACGCCGGCTTTGCCTGGACCGAGGTGCCCGGACCGGCATCGACCTTCTTTCCGCAGGGACCGGCCCTTTCACGCGCCCATCTGGGGCTCGGCGTGACGCGCCGGACGCGATCGGGGGCGTGGCATCTGGGGTGGCTCCACAGCCTGCCTGAGACGATTCGGATAGACTCAAGTGAGATCGCCGACGAATTCGACGGGGTGTCGGTCACGGCGGGCGTGGATGCGTTCGCGTTCGGCTGGACCCTGCGCTTCTGACGCGGCAAACAAGAGATGCGACCCTTCCTGACTGCTTTTCTGCTGGCGGCGGTCTGCGCCGGACCTGTTATGGCTCAGCAGATCCCGGTCCGGATCCTGCACACCAACGACCTCCACAGCCAGGTCTCGGCATTCGGGCCGGACCAGCGGGGAGGGGTGGCGCGGTTGGCTCAGATGATGGCCGACGAACGGTTCGACATCGGCCTCCAGGGGGGCACACATGTGACCCTCGACGGAGGCGACCAGCGCGAAGGGACGCTCCACTACACGCTGGACGGGGGTGCTGGCGTGTACTCCCTGATGGCCGACATGGGATACGACGCCATCCAGGTGGGCAACCACGACCACCTGTTCGGTGCCCAGGTGCACTTCGACATCCTGGAATCGGCCTGGTCCGGTCTGACGACCCCCCCGATCGTCCTGTGGGGCAACGTGAATCCTTCGACCCTGGACACGACGGGACTGGCCGGCCAGCTGACCGTCGCTCCGGAGGTGGCGGCGGCCTTCGAAAACGGATTCACCGATCTTCTCGGTTCCTTCGACGGCTCGTTGATGGATCCTGCGACGGTGCCCGGCCACCGGTTCCAGCAGGCGACCATCATCGACCGGGGAGGAGTGCGCATCGGCCTGTTCGGCCTCGATACGGACGAGGAGCTCTACACGGTCATCGTCGGTGCCGGGGAACTCGCGCCGACGGCATCGGACCTCTCGGAGAACCTGACCTTCTACGACCCGGTCACACACGCCTACGCGACCAAGATGATCGAGTATCTGGAGGATCCGGACGGGGATCCCCTGACCGACGACGGTGCGGACCTGATCGTGGCGACCGCCCATCTGGGTCCAGGAACGTCGATCCCGGTGGCCAACAACGCGGTCGCGCCGTCCGGCCGCCGCATCGACGTGATCGTCGACGGCCACAGCCACACGCGCCTCAACACCGCGGTGCCGGTGGACCATGGCGACGGTCGAACGACCTGGATCGTCCAGGCGGATTCCCGCGGAGCCTTCCTGGGCGTGGTGGACCTGATGGTCGACACCGCGACCGACCAGGTGATCCTGATCGACGCCCATCTGGAGGCGGTGCTTCCGGGGTCCGAGGACCCGGTCACCGCCGCGTCGGCCGCCGCGCTGGATGCGCTTGTGGAGATCGCGTGGCCCGGCGCGCAGGACACCGCCCTGGCGGTCTCGGACGGCCTGCTGGAGGGGCCCGGATCCGCGCAGGCGCCGCTGGGGCTGCTGGTCGCCGATTCGTTCCGCTGGCACGCGGGCCAGCAGGGTCTGCCCGTGGACATCGCTGTCGCGGCCAGTTTCCAATTCCGTGGCGATCTGCCCGAGGGCGCCGTGACCGCCTACGACGCCCAGGCGGTGATCCCCCAGCACAACCTCACCAGTTCCCCCGCCGTCTCCCACACCCTGCACGCGACGACCGTTCAGGGCGGGATCGTGGATGCCCCGGGGCTCCACGACCTGCTGGCGATGATCCCGGGTTCGAATCCACCGCAGTTCCAGGGAGTCTCTCGGGTCGAGCTGTTCCTGGAAACCGTCTTCAGTCTGAGCGATGTGGTCGAGGGTCTTGGCGCAACGCTCGGCTTCGACGTGGGGGGCGGCGTCCAGGGCTATCTCGACGGTCTCCAATGGTCGGGGCTCCAGGTCGAGGTGGACATGAGCGCGGGCATCTTCGAGCGCGTGGACCCCGCCACCGTGACGATCAACGGCGTGCCGCTGGTGGGCAACGAGGACCAGGACTTCACCTTCGGTGTGGACTCCGTCATCGCGCCGATGCTCGGTTCGTTCATCGACGGGTTCATCCTGGTGGAGGCCCCGGTCGGATCCGGCCAGATCGAGGGGCTCATGGGCTATGACCCCGCGACCGCCGACACGGGCATCGTCCTCTGGGAGGCCCTGTCGTCCTATCTGGCCTCGCTCGGAATCGTGCAGGGCGCCGACTGGCTGCCGGACGGCACCCAGGTGGCCCCTGTGGGACCCGATGCCGCCCTGTTCGGTCCTCAGGTCGAAGTGTGGCCTTCTCCCGTTGCCCCCGGCCAGCCGGTCCACCTGCTGGGAGAGGTCCGCAACCTGGGCCGCACCGGGATCACGAGCGCGCGGGTCTCGCTCACCACCGATCCCACGCCTCTGATCCTGACCGACAACCCGGACGGCTGGACGGACGCGCAGACCGGCGCGTCCCTGGACACTTCGCCCCTGTTCCCGACCGGTCCCATCGCTGCGCACGACGGCACGTTCTGGGGGGTCGGGCCCTTCGACATCATGTGGTCGGTTCCGGATGACTATCCGCTGGGCCAGGCCCGGCCCGAGTTGAGCGTCCAGCAAGTGGTGTCGGACGACCCGACAAGGCCCGAGACCCTGTCGGGGAACAACACGGTGGCGCTGGGCGGCGGGATGCTGGTCCAGGTGGGGGACTCGCTGGAGACGTTGATCGTGCCGGTCCAGGGCGGCACGGCGCAGTTCCAGATCAATGGACGCCCCGGCGACGGGTGGGTCCTGTTCGCCGGTGGCCTCGGCATTCCCGACGACCAGGGACCGCACGGGATCCAGCACCTGGACCCGATCACAGTCATGGCGCTCGGATTCGGGTCCATCGGCCCCACAGGAGTCGGTGGAATGGCGGTGCCTGTCCCGGCCGGCGCGGAGATCACCGGCTCGGTGGTGGTGCTCCAGGTGATTCACGTCCACATGGGCTGGGGCCTCCATGTGTTCTCCAACGCGGTCGGCCCCTACATCCTGTGACCGACGGCGGGTCCCTGACCCGCGAGGCGGCCTGGGAGCACCTGTGCTCCTGGACCCGGACCGAGTCGCTGCGCCGCCACGCGCGCGCGGTCGAACTGGTCATGCGCGCCGCCGCCCTCCGCTATGGGCCGGGAGCGGACGTGCAGGAGCAGTGGGGGATCGCCGGGATGCTGCACGACGCGGACTACGAGGCGTGGCCGGAGGACCATCCGGGACGCATCGTCGCGTGGCTCACGGAACAGGGTGAAGCGGAGGTCGCCCATGCCGTGTCGGCGCATTACACACAGTGGGGCGTGCCGCATGACAGCGACCTGGACAAGGCCCTGCTGGCGTGCGACGAGATGACGGGCTTCGTGATGGCCTGCTGCCTGGTGCGTCCCGAGGGCGTCGCGACGCTCACGCCGAAGAGCGTGAAGAAGAAGTTCAAGTCGAAGGGGTTCGCGGCCGGCGTCGAGCGCTTCGAGTGCGAGGAGGGGATGAGGCTCCTCGGCGTCGAGTTCCCCGAGCACGTCGCCTTCATCATCGATGCCCTGCGTCCCCATGCCGAGGAGCTCGGCATCACTGGGAGCTCCCCCTAGACGCCCAACCTGGCCATCTGCCTGTCGTGGAGACGGCTCAGAACCACCTGGAACAGCAATGCACCCAGGAGCGCCAGGAACATGTCCCATTGGGCGTCCCAGATGTCGCCCTGGCTGCCCAGGAAGTCGGCCGCGCCGCCCTGGAGGACCGCAGACAGCCATTCGATCAGTTCGTAGGAGGCACTGACCGCCAGGGGAACGCACAGGACCAGGAAGAACAGCCAGCCGCCGGGTTGGAGCGGCGTTTTTCGCAGCAGCAGCTCACGGGTCAGGACCGCAGGGATCACGCCCTGGAAGAAATGGCCGAAGCGGTCGTAGTGGTTGCGGGACAGGTCGAAGGCCTCCTGGAAGGTGAAGCCGATGGGCACCCGGGCGTAGGAGTAGTGGCCGCCGACGATCAGGATCGCCATGAAGAAGGCGGTCAACGCATAGGCGAGCGGCGTCAGCGGGAACGTTCGTCTTGTGGCCACCAGGATCGGGACCCCTATGAGCACCGCAGCCACCTCCTGGAACCACAGGAACCGGTCGTAGGGCCCCACTCCTGACCAGGCCAGGAGCGCCAGCACGGCGGCCAGCAGCAGACGCGCGGACATGGCGCGAATTCTAGGGCGAGTAGGTCTCCGCCGTCGCCAGGCCGCCCTGGTCGTCCGTTCCGCCGGCCAGCAGCACGGTGTTGTCGGACAGCAGGGCCGCCTTGTGGCCGCCGCGCGCGGCGATCATCTGCGGCCCTGGAACCACCGTGCTGGCGTTCGGGTCGACGATTTCCGTCGAGTCGGTGGTGAAGGCGGTGCCGGAGAGGTTGCCGGCCGCGCCGCCGGCTACAAGCACGCGGCCGTCCGCGAGAGCGGTGGCCGTGTGGGTGTTCCGGGGAGAAGCAAGGTTCCCCAGGGTAGACCATGCAGTGGAGTTGTAGATTTCCACAAGGCCCTCGAAGGACGGGGACAGGATGTCGCCGCCGATCCCGCCGGTAGCCATGACCCGCCCGTCAGGCAACGGGGTCATCTCGAACAGGGCCCGCGACCTCTGCATGCCACCGGTGCTCTGCCAGCCGTTGGTTGCGGGATTAAACAGCTGGCAACTCTTGGAGAGGGCAGGGATCTCGAAGAAGAAGATCGTGACGGTGGTTAGGCCTCCGGCGACCAGGATTCTTCCGTTCGGCAACAGGGCCGATCCGTGGCCGGCCTTCTTCTCGTTCATGTTGCCGACCGCCGTGAACGTGTTGTTGGCCGGGTTGAAAAATTCCGCCTTGTTCAGGACCGAGTCGGTGAGGTCGGTTGCCACCTCAAGCACATTGTTGGCGTAGCTCTTGTTGACGCCCTGGGCGCCGCCTGTGATCAGGACACGCCCGTCATTCATGAGAAGGGCCTGATGGCCGACCCGCGACTGCTTCATCGTGGCGGGGATGCTGTTCCAGGCACCGGTGGCCGGATCGTAGATCTCGGCGGTGTTCAGGATCACCACATAGGGGGCGCCACCGGGCGAAAGGTGCCCCTCATCCACGCCGCCTGTGACTAGGACTCTGCCGTCCGCTAGGCGGGTGGCCGTATGAAGGGCCCGAGCGACGCCCAACGAACCGGTCAGCGCGTTGGTTTCCGTAGACACTTCATGAATCTCGCAACTCTTGGACGCACCAACCGGGTCGGCCAGGGTCAGAGGTCCGCCGCCGGAGATGAGGATTCGCCCGTCGTCCAGGTTGGTCATCTGGTGCAGCGCTCGGGCAGTTGCAAGCGTGTCGAGGGCCGAGGCGAAGGAATCGGGTGTGTTGAGGGACAGGGTCAGCGGGTTCGACACTTCGTCGATGAACCCGGCGCTCTGCAGGGGCTGGGTCAGGTCGAGCGTGATCGCCTGCAAGTACAGCACGGCTCCCGGCAGGGCAGGATCACCGGGGACAGGGACTGGCAGCACGAGAGTGCCGGAAGCGTCCGAGAAGCCGGAAAGGGAAACGCCTCCGAACAGGAACAGGCCGAGGTCCACGTCCAGGACGTCGTTCGGGTCACCGGTGAAGAGGCTGAGTGTCGGGTCGGGCCCATTGTTCAAGCCGACAAAAACGGTGACGGGCCGCAAGGCGGCCCCGTGGAAGGTAAGGGTCACCGTTTCCCCCACGCCGTCGCCCATCTTCGCGAGAGAAGATTGGGCGGTGGCAGGAGCGGCCAGGATCGAGATCAGGAAAAGGAACCGAAGCATCGAGGTCCTTGCTCGGAGGTCAGGGTGAATAGGTTTCCGAAGTGTTGCAGCCGACGCCCGTGGAATCGCCGCCGCCGACAACCAGGATGGTTCCGTCCATGAGCATCATGTTGCGCTGGATTGCGCGCGGAGTGGTGAGGGAACTGGCCGCAGTGACAGTGCCAGCGACTGGGTCAATGGTTTCACACGAGGCAATCGACACCGGGGCTAGAAGGCTGCCGGCGACTCCGCCGGTAACCAGGACCCGGCCATCGGCCAGCAGCGTGTCCTGATGGATGCCACGCGCCGTCGCCAGATTGGGCAGCGAGGCCCAAGAGGACGTGCTGAAAATGTCGACTGCAGTGATGCCCGACGGGTCCAGCGGCGATCCGCCGATTCCAGCGGTTGCCAGGACCCGGCCATCGGGCAACGTGGTCATGCCGAACAGTGCTCGCCCCGCCTGCATTGATCCCGTGCCAGTGAACGTGTTGGTGGAGGGATTGAACTGCTGGCAGACGGTCGAGAAGGAGGGGAATGGGATCCCAAAGATGACGGTCACCGTAATGCCGCCTGCGACGAGGACGTTGCCCGATTGCAGCATGGTCGCTCCGTGGCCGCCCTTGTTCTGGCTCATGCCGGCAACGCTGGAAAAGGTGTTGGTGGCCGGGTCGAAGACCTCTGCGGTGGCAACTGCAGTCGTCAGCAGGTCCAGGATGTCGCTGATCGTGTGGGAGCCCAGTCCCGAAGATGTGCCTTCGGCTCCACCAGTGACCAGCACGCGGCCGTCGTTCAGGAGGGTGGCGGTGTGGGCCACGCGGTGGGAGTTCATGTTGCCGACCGCTGCCCAGGTGCCCGTAGCGGGATCAAACACCTCGGCGGTGTTCAGGATGTTTCCAATGTATTCGCCAGGGTTTCCCGGATCGGGGTGACCCTCGTCGGTGCCGCCGCAGACCAGGACTCGTCCATCCTGAAGCAGGGTGGCCGTGTGAAATACGCGAGCGGATCCCATTGAGCCGGTTGGCGAGTAGGTCTCTCCTGCGGTGTCGTAGATCTCGCAGGCGGCGGATCCGCCATAGGGGTCGGCCAGGGCGATCGGACCACCACCAGCGACAAGAACGCGGCCGTCGCCAAGATCGGTCGCACTGTGCAGGGCCCTTGCGTCGGTCATCGAGTTGAGCGAGGGCGCGAACGTTCCGGGCATGTTCAGGCTGACAGCTGCAACGTTGCTGACCTCGTTGATAAGACCGGCGCTGGCGATGGGCTGCGTGAGGTCGATGGTGATCGCCTGGAGGTACATGGTGAGGCCCGAGAGCGTCGGGGAGGAGGGGACGGGGATCGCGAACGAGGCGTCGCCGAGTGCGTCGTTGAAGCCGGACAGCGACACCCCGTTGGTCAGGAACAGCGTCAGCGGTATGTCCAGGGTGTCATTGGGGTCCCCTGTCAGGAAGGAGAGCGTGGGATCGGTTCCCAGGGTTGTGGCCATGAACACGTAGGACAGCTGGAAGGCACCGGCTGAATCGAGCGACACGCTGACCGTCTCACCGATGCCGTCGCCCGTCTTGGTCAGGGAGGACTGGAAGGGTGCGGCAGCCGCAGACAGGGACAGGGCGGCAGCGAGGACGATGGAACAACCCAGTGATTTCATGGCAACTCCCGATTCTCGGTCATGGACGCAGAAAACAACTCCCGGCGGGGGCATGAGAGAGTCCCCCCGGAAACGCAACATCCTTAGTCTAAACGACGCAGCGCGGCAGGGACAGGTGCCGCGCGGTGTCGCCCGCTAGAATCCCGCCCCCATGTCGGGAGATGATTTGAACGCGCGCGACCGGGCGACCCCCTCCGGGATTCCGTTGGACCGTGTCTACGGTGACGACGCTGCTCTCGGCAACCCTCCCTTCACACGAGGGCTCCATCCGGAAATGTACCGATCCCGGCTGTGGACCATGCGCCAGTACGCCGGCTTCGGGTCCGCGCGGGAGACCAACGCCAGGTTCCGCTATCTGCTCGATCACGGGCAGACCGGCTTGTCGGTGGCCTTCGACCTGCCCACGCAGATGGGCTACGCATCCGATCACCCCCTGGCCGAAGCGGAGGTCGGCGGCGTCGGCGTCAGCATCAACACGCTCGACGACATGGAGAGGCTGCTCGAGGGGATCCCCCTGGACCAGGTCTCCGTGTCCATGACCATCAATGCCACGGCTTCGTGCCTGCTGGCGATGGTGGTGGCGGTGGCCCGGTCGCGCGGCGACGACGTGGCGGCCCTGCGCGGGACGGTTCAGAACGACATCCTCAAGGAATACGTGGCACGCGGCACCTACCGTTTTCCTGTGGGCCCCTCGATGCGCCTCGTGACAGACCTGATGGCCGCCACGGCGGACGACATGCCGCGGTGGAACCCGATTTCCGTGTCCGGCTACCACATGCGCGAGGCTGGCTGCACCGCCGTCCAGGAAGTCGCGTTCACGCTGGGCCACGGCCTGGCCTACCTGGAGGCGGCGCGGGCAGCCGGCCTGGAGCCTGCGGCTGCGGCGAGCCGCATGTCCTTCTTCTTCAACGCCCACAACCACCTGTTCGAGGAGGTCGCCAAGTTCCGTGCCGCCCGGCGCATGTGGGCGCAGCTGCTGGCCGACCGATTCGGCATCGACGACCCCAAGGCCGTGGCACTGCGCTTCCACACCCAGACTGCCGGGTCCACCCTGACCGCGCAGGAGCCCGCCAACAACGCGGTCCGGGTGGCCTACCAGGCGCTGGCGGCCGTAATGGGCGGGACCCAGTCGCTGCACACGAACGGGGCCGACGAGGCGCTCAGCCTGCCGACCGAGGACAGCGCGCGGCTGGCGCTTCGAACACAGCAGATCCTCGCGCACGAGAGCGGGGTGATCGATGTGGCCGATCCCCTGGGCGGGTCCCCCTACGTGGAGTCCCTGACGGATGCTGTCGAAGAGGCGGCGCGTGAACTCCTGGCCCGCGTGGACGCCCTGGGCGGTGCGGTGCCCGCTATCGAGGACGGCTTCCCGCAGCGCGAGATCCAGCGGGCCGCGCTCGACCACCAGCGCAGCGTGGAGTCTGGAGACACCACGGTGGTGGGCGTCAACGCGTTCACCTCCGATGCCTCGGAGCCCGAGGTGGATCGATCAGACGCAGGTGCGGTCCGCGACGAGGTGCTGGCGGACCTGGAGGCGTCCCGCTCATCGCGGGACGGGGCGGCCGTCGACCAGGCGCTGACGGCACTCGGAGAGGCCGCCGCCGTGGACGATGCGCCGCTGTTCCCCGCTATCCTCCGCGCCGTGGAGACACGGGCGACCATCGGCGAGATCTGCGAGACGCTGGAGAGGGTCTTCGGCCGCTTCGACGGCAGCGGGGCCGCGTCGTGATCCGGGGTCTCAGCCACATCGGCATCGCCGTCCGCGATCTGGAAGCTGCCACGCGACTGTGGGTGGATGTTCTGGGCTTCGAAAAGACCCACCTGGAGACGGTCGAGGACCAGGGGGTGGTGGTGCAGACCATGACCGCGGGGGATCTGGTGGTGGAGCTGATGGAGCCGACCGGCCCGGAGACGCCGGTGGGCAAGTTCCTGGAGCGGTCCGGCCCCGGGCTGCACCATATGGCGCTGGACGTGGGGGATCTGGACGGCGTGCTGGAGCGGTTCCGCGACGCCGGACTGCCGCTCATCAACGAAATTCCGGTCGACGGCAAGGAGGGCTCGAAGGTCGCCTTCGTGCACCCCAAGGGCTGCACCGGCGTGCTGGTGGAATTGGCGGAGCCGGGACCGTGAGCGGGGGCCTGGAGGAACTGCGGCGCCGTGAGAAGGAGGCGCTGGTCGGCGGCGGGGAGGCCCGGATCCAGGCCCAGCACGATCGCGGCAAGCTGACGGCGCGCGAGCGCATCGAACTGCTTCTCGACGAGGGCTCGTTCATCGAACTGGACCGCTTCGTCGAGCACCGTTGCACGGACTTCGGCATGGAGGACCAGGTGATTCCCGGGGACGGGGTCGTGGGCGGCCACGGCACCGTGGAAGGGCGGCCCATCTACGTCTACGCCCAGGACTTCACCGTGTTCGGCGGCAGCCTGGCGGAGGCCCATGCCGCCAAGATCTGCAAGATCATGGACCAGGCGGTCCAGACCGGGCGGCCTGTGGTCGGCCTGTGCGATTCGGGCGGAGCCCGGATCCAGGAGGGGGTGGTGTCGCTGGGCGGCTACGCCGACCTGTTCCTCCGCAACACCCTGGCCTCGGGCGTCGTCCCGCAGATCTCCGTCGTCCTGGGACCGTGCGCGGGCGGGGCGGTCTATTCGCCGGCCATCACAGACTTCGTGCTGATGGTGGAGGGGACCGCCACGATGCACATCACCGGTCCCGACGTGGTCGAGACGGTCACCCACGAGAAGGTCACATCCGAGGAACTGGGCGGGGCCGGTGTCCACACCGCCAAGAGCGGCGTGGCCCATTTCTCGAGCCCCGACGAGGCGTCCTGCATCGCGACCGTCCGCGAGCTGCTGGGCTATCTGCCCTCCAACAACATGGAGAGCGCGCCCCCGCTTCCCACCGAGGACCGGCCGGACCGCGCCGACGAGGCCCTGGACGCGGTGGTGCCGGAGGATCCGTCCCTGCCCTACGACATGCTCGACGTGATCCGCAGCATCGTCGATGACGGTCGCTTCCTGGAGGTGCATCGCGCCTGGGCGATGAACATCCTGTGCGGCTTCGGGCGGCTGGACGGCCAGCCGGTCGGCATCGTCGCGAACCAGCCTTGCGTGCTGGCCGGTGTGCTGGACTGCGACGCGTCGATCAAGGGGGCGCGCTTCGTGCGCTTCTGCGATGCCTTCAACATCCCGCTCGTGACCCTGGAGGACGTGCCGGGCTTCATGCCGGGCGTGGACCAGGAGCACGGCGGCATCATTCGCCACGGCGCCAAGCTGCTCTACGCCTACTGCGAGGCGACGGTGCCGAAGCTCACCGTCATCACACGCAAGGCCTACGGCGGCGCCTACGACGTGATGAGCAGCAAGCACATCCGGGGCGACCTGAACCTGGCCTGGCCGACCGCCGAGATCGCGGTGATGGGGGCCGAGGGCGCCGCGCGGATCATTCATCGCCGCGCGATCGCCGATGCGGACGACCCGGAGGCGGAGGAGGCCAAGCACGTGGCGGAATACCGCGAGCGATTCGCCAACCCCTACGTGGCTGCAGCGCGCGGCTACGTGGACGATGTGATCGAGCCGGGCACCACGCGCGCGAGGCTGATCGCCGGGCTCCACCTGCTGCGCACCAAGCGGGACCGCAACCCGCCGAAGAAGCACGGGAACATCCCGCTCTAGCAGCCGCATGTTCGCGAAAGTCCTGGTGGCCAACCGCGGCGAGATCGCCCTGCGGGTGATCCGGACCTGCCGCGAGATGGGGATCCGGGCGGTCGCGGTCTACTCGGACGCCGACGCCAATGCCCTGCACGTTCGGATGGCCCATGAGGCGGTCCGGCTGGGGCCGCCGCCGCCTGTCGATTCCTACCTGTCCATCGAGCGCGTCGTGCAGGCGGCGATGGACACCGGGGCCGAGGCGGTCCATCCGGGCTACGGGTTCCTGGCCGAGAACGCGGCGTTCTGCGAGGCGGTGGAGGCGGCGGGCATGGCCTTTATCGGCCCCACCGCCGAGCACATCCGCGTCATGGGGGACAAGTTGTCGGCGCGGCGGGCCATGACGGCCGCCGGAGTCCCGGTCGTGCCCGGAACGGAGCAGGCGGTGGCGGATCCTGCGGAGGCCGCGGAGGCGGCGCGCGCGGTCGGTTTTCCCGTCGCGCTCAAGGCGGCGGCGGGAGGGGGCGGCAAGGGCATTCGCATCGTGGACAAGGAGGAGCAGATCGAATCCGCCCTGGCGCTGGCCATGGGCGAGGCTGAATCGGCCTTCGGCGACGGGCGCATGTACGTGGAGCGCTACCTGGAGAGCACGCGCCACATCGAGGTCCAGATCCTGGGCGACGGGGCCGGACGGGTCCTGGCCCTGGGGGAACGGGAATGCTCGGTCCAGCGCCGCCACCAGAAACTGGTCGAGGAGACGCCGTCGCCCGCGCTGGACGACGATGAGCGCTCTGCGCTGCTGGACACCGCCGTCCGAGGCGCGCAGGCGATGGGCTATCGGGGCGCCGGCACGATGGAGTTCCTGTGGTCGGACGGGGACCTCTTCTTTCTCGAAATGAACACCAGGCTGCAGGTGGAGCATCCCATCACCGAGGCGGTGACAGGGATCGACCTGGTGGCCGAGCAGCTGCGCATCGCCGCCGGCGAGTGGACCCTGGAGGGGCCGGTCCAGGCCCACGGAGCCGCCGTCGAGGTCCGCATCAACGCCGAGGACCCCTCCAACGGCTATATGCCCTCGACCGGGACGATCGAGAATCTGCGCTTCCCGCTCGGGCCCGGAGTGCGGGTGGACGGCGGACTCTACAGGGGGATGGAGGTCACGCTGCACTACGACCCCATGCTGGCCAAGATCATCACCTGGGGTCCCGACCGGCCGTCAGCCATCGCGCGGATGGCCCGCGCCCTGCAGGAATTCCACGTGGGAGGCGTCGACACCACGGCCAGCATGGGCCTGGCCGTCATGGGCAATGACCGGTTCCTGTCGGGTGACTACGACACCGGAATCCTGGACGGGATTGATCCCACCGATGTGCCGGCGGTCGTCCGGCAGGCCGCCGCCGTGGCGGTGGCGATCCACCGCCAGCTGGCCGGGCGGCGCCGGGCAGCCCAGGGAGGGTCCGGCACGACACAGGCCGGGGAAGACGCCTGGACCCGGGCCGGTCGAAGGGATGCCCTGCGCTGATGAAGCACTATGTCGACATGGCCGGGGAGGAGATGGTCGTTGAGATTCTCGGATCCGTGGAAAGCCGGCGGGTCCGGGTAGGGGACGAGGACTGGCCCCTTGCCTACGACGACGTGGACGGGCTGGGGCAGCTGCGGATCACACTCGGCCATGCGGTGTTCGCGGCCTCCATCGAGGGCGAGCGCGGCCGCTATTCGGTGGATATTGCCGGCCACGTATTCCATTGCCAGGTGGAAGACGAGCGGGAGCGAGCGGCGCGGGCCATCTCCGGCGGGTCCAGGGAAACCGCCGACCAGGTCGTGGCGGCGATCCCCGGCATCGTCGTGGGGGTGCTGGTGGGGGCCGGTGACGAGGTGCTCGAGGGCCAGCCGCTGCTCGTGGTCGAGGCCATGAAGATGCAGAACGAGGTCACGTCGCCGCGCGACGGAACCGTGGAAGCCCTGGACGTGTCGGAAGGGGACACGGTCGCCGCCGGCGATTGTCTGGTTCGCTTCGCAAACTGAGTATTCTTCCAGCCATGGATGCATCCCGTTTGAACCGCGCAGCCCTGGCTGCAGCCGCCCTTGGCCTGGCGGTCGGCCTGGTTGCCTGGTGGCCGATGCTGGCCGGCGCCGAGCCGGCGGGCCCCGGCGCCGAACTGCTGTCCAAGGCGCCTGCCCTGGCCCGATCCGGCGAGTCCGGCGCCCTCAGCCGAACCCTGCTGGAGCCGGTGTGGGGGGACGACGGAACGCGACCGGCGGTCTGGCGGCCGGCAGCGACGCTGCTCATGGCGCTGGAAGGCATGGCGGGCGGCGGCGCGGCGCATGGCCGTTTCCAGGTTGTTCTGCTGCTGGCTGCGGCGCTCCTGCTGGGCCGGATCGGCAGGTCGCTGGCGGGCGCCGGCGGCGAAGCGGCCGGTCTGCTGTTCGTGGCCCACGCGTCCCTGGCGGACGCGGTCGGGGATCCGGCCGCGCGGGCCGGGATGCTGGCCCTGGTCTGCGCCCTGGGGGCGGTGCTGGCCTGGCGCCGTGGCGCCGACCTGGCGGCCCTTGGCCTGATCGCTCTGGCCGGGCTGTCCTTTGAAGGGGCCCTGCTCCTGCCGCTGGTCGTGGCCTGCGCCGGCCGCGAGGACGAGGAGACGGCGTCGACGAGCTGGCTGCCTCTGGCCGCCGCCGCGCTGGTGCCCCTGGTCCTCCGGGGCCTGGTTCTCGGTTCATTCTGGCCTGCGGCGTCGGTGGCCGAGGCGGGCAGCGACGTGTTTGCCGGAATGGGGCTCCTCGAGAGGCTGGGAGCCTCGGGCGTTCTGGCCTGGCGGATCGTGCCGCTGTCTGGCGGACTGTGGACCCTGGGCGGCCCGGCCTGGGCGGGTGGGCTGACGCTTCTGGCGGTGGCCGCGGCGTTCCGGGTCCTGCCGCGTGAGCGCTTGGCCTGGACTCTTGTTCTGGCCGGCGCGCTTGGCGCCGCCCTCTACCCGGGAGGCCGCGAGGTGGCTTCGGCGTTGGGGCTGATGCCCGTGGCCGGCCTCTGCCTGGTCCTCGGCAGCGAGTTGGCGCGCCGTCGCGCCTCCGTCGCTCCGCTGGCCGGCGTCGCCGTCGCGGTTGTTCTGGCTCTCGTGGGCCACGGGCGCGCGGTCCTGTGGACCGATGCACGCGGGCTCTGGGAGGAAACCGAATTCGAGTGCTCGGACAAGGCGGAGGGCTGGCTCCAGTACGGGGCGCTGCTGGCGTCCCAGGGCGAGGGCGCCCGGGCCCAGGCCCACGCCATCCGCGCGACCGAACTCGAACCCGGCCATTCGCGCGCCCACCTGCTGCTGGGCACACTGCGCCTGCAGAACGCCCAGACGGACAGCGCGGTGGAGGAGGGGCTGGCCTCGCTGCGGACCGCCCTGGAGCTCGAGCTGGCACGCTTCGACGGTGTGGCGCCGCATGAGCAGGAAATCGTCTTCAAGGTCCGCCAGGTCGAGGGCCGGGCCCGGCGCCAGCCCGAGAAGACCCTGGCCTGGCTGGATGGCCTGGCCGC
>CAZZHK010000007.1:0-28105 GCA_964653725.1 uncultured Planctomycetales bacterium
TGACAGCGGTGTGCCCGGCCCGCCCTAGTCCCCGGCTTCGGCCCCGGCTTCGGCCGGTTGCTGCCCGGCTTCGGCGATCATCGAGAACAAGCTGTTCTCATCCCTAGAGGTCGAGGGTGTCCGTGAGGCCCTCCCCAACGGAGACCATCACCGCTTTACGGATGGGCAGGATCCCGAACGGCACCACCTCGTACTGACCGGGGAGCAGGCCCGTGAAGAGCAGTTCCCCGAAGCCGTCCTTGTAGTCCCATGAGGTGCCGGATCCCACTCGCCGGATCTTGACCCCCGTGTCACTGTCGGGGATCGGATCGCCCGTCACCCGGACGAGCAGCCTCCCGCCCCCTGACAGCGTAAAGTCCACGCCCGTAGCTGCGGCTTCCATTGCCAGGCCCACGGACCTCCTGCCATCGACGAAGTGCTTTGCCTTCACGTGGACCGTGAATTCGCCCGAGGGCAGTTCTTCCACTAGGTAGTAGCCAAGGGGCCCGGTGAGCACTGAGGATGAGCCTCTCTCCCAGGCAGGCGTCTTGGTCCTTTCCGGTTGTCCCAGAAATGAGACGGTGACTTCCGCACCCGCAAGCCCCCGGCCGTCGGCAAGGGACGTGACTTGCCCCGCCATGCTGCCTCCGGCGAGGAAGAGATCGAGACGGTTGGACCCGACCTTCAGAACCTGCTCGATAGTGGTGGGCAACCCGAAATTAGGGCCCCGGGTCCAGATCCGCCAGGTGCCCGGACGCAGTCCCCTCATCCTGTAGTGGCCCGATCCGTCGGTCTTGACCGTGAACTCCGATGGTGGGAACCCTGCGGTCCTGCGGGGCGCGTCAACCGGCAGGGCAGACACTTCGGCCCCCACGACGGCCACACCTCCGCGCCGCACGACTCCAGCCAGGTCGGCCCACCGGGGCGCGGCGAGTTCCACGTAGACGACGCCCCCCCAGGAAAGATCCACCGCCGCATCAGGTGGGCCTGTCGCGGCGCGGGCCAGAAAGACCTCGCGGTCCCAGTACTCAAGCCCGTCGGGGACCTCTGGCAAGATCCAGAGGTGCCAGGTGCCGGCCACAAGGTCATCCAGCGTCCACTTAGCCTCCCCATTCACCGCTGTAGTGGAAGGGCGCCCGCCCGCGTAGATCACATCGCCCGGACGCACATCGGCCACCTGCTCCGCCGTGGGATTCTCCTCGACCCGCCTTCCCTGGACGTGGAGCCCGGCACCCGACATTCCGCCTTCCGTGATGAGCGCGCCCTCGATCCTGCCGCGGGCCTCCAGGACGATCTCGACTCGCGCCGCGATGCCGCCTGGGCGGACGGTCGTTGTCAGGGGCTTGGCCGAGGCATATCCGTCCTTTTCGGCAAAGACCAGCCATGCGCCTGTCGAGAGACCCTTCATGCGGGCCATGCCCTCTCGGTCGGTGCTGGCGTGAACAGCCTGCAGCCACTTGCCCCCGTCCTTCCATTTCTCACCGTCCCACCACCCGAATCCTCTTCGTGCCCGCGCATCGGCTGCCCCAGAGTTGGCCGGATACATTTCGACTGACGCACCCTCCAGTTTCGCGCCAACAGTGTCCACCACGCGAACGTCAAGAGACCCACCACTTGGCACCACTATTTCCCCCAGGTTCCTCTCGCCCCCCTGCGCGGGTATTTCGATGCCCTCGACGCGGATCCCTGGATGTCCCTCAAGCCGAATCAGCATCTCGTGACGGCCAGGCTGCAGGCCGGAAAGGGTGAACCGTCCGTCATTTCCAACATCGACCTTGCCTCGCCAGTTGGCGGTGAAGGAAGAACGCGGCATCTCGTGCGTGGCGGTCCCATCCACCTCCACCGTGCCCCCCGGCACGGGACTGCCCGATCCGACGACGATCAGTCCCACGATGGAAGAAGGCTGCGACTGACGCAGTGCAAGGCCGCTGGCAGGAGCTGTGACTCCCAAATGGACGGGATCGACCCAACCTCCATCCTTGAGGAGCGTCTCCCAGTGGACGACCAGCTGGTATTCCATGTTCGACACCAGACCGCCAATCTGAAATCGGCCTTCTGGGCCGCTAGCAACGCCTCTCTCGGCGGCTGTGTCGACTTCCCATTCTGGGTTGGTCTTGTCCTGGTTTGTGTCATGGAGTGGCCAGGCCCAAACCATGATTCCAGCGGCGGCGCTGCCCCGCGCATCCAGCAGGCGCCCTGACACCGACGCGCCGGGGTCAAGAATGAGCGTCATGTCCAGCAGCGATTTCCCTGGCAGCACCTCGAACTCCAGGGGCATGCCGGGCAGGTGCTGCATGTCCCTTGCTACTAGGGTGAAACGGCCCGGCTCCAGGTTGTCCACTGTGAAGCGCCCCTGGTCATCCGCGACCGCCACCTCCACGCCATTGTTCCCAAACACATCTCGCTCCATGGCGTCACGGCGGACGACACGCGCGCCCGGAACAGGTGCGCCACCGGTGTCGAGGATCTGTCCTTCCACAAGCGCCGCCCGGGACACCCGGATGTCTCCCACGTTATGTGTCTCCCCGGACACCAGACCATCCACTGTTTGCCGCTGCGTGGACCAGCCGGAACCGGAGACCGTGTACGTGAGACGTCCTCCACGCATCCCATAACCAGCGACATTCTCCCGGTAGGCATCTGGAGAAACTTCCAGAAGGAAATGACCATCAGCCTGGGACACTGCTTCCGCATACGGCCTGTCCTTGAATGTCATCCAAGCAAAGGACGCGCCGGGGCCGGGGTGACTGTCCCGATCCTCCTCTTTCAGAACCGCGGCAACGTCCAGGTCCGCATGCACAAGCCCGCCGTCGTCCACCAACCGACCTACGATGCGGACCCCCAAGAAGCCGTGATCGGCGATCCCGTCAGCAGGAGGGTCGGCTTCCCCCGCGCCCACCGTCGCGCTCCGCCGGATGTCGCGGGCTGCCGCTTCACGCGCACCGTTGCCGGACTCCAGGTCCATCGGATCACGGTCCACCGGTGCAGTCCCGGCCGGACTCTCCATTTGGTGGATCCTCGTTTCTTCGTCTTGCGGCGCCCCTCCACCCATTACCAACCATGCCAGGCCGGCAATCACCAAAAACAGGGGTGCGATAACGCTGCGCTTCATTTTTCTCCTTACGCAGACAGGGAGGATCCGTTGAGACAGTTCATGGCCGACGCAGCGTCATTGCGTGCCAAGGGCCATCGCCGGTGTCAGGGGAGGGGTCTTTCACGGAGGAACTTTAGCCGCTACTCACACGCCGAGCCGATGGACCCCGGGTACCCCCCCCTGCGGTGGCTAGGGCTGGACGGTGACCGCAAGAGCGTCCGACACCGTCATCCCCAAGGGGTTGGCCGGCGGGTCCACGACCACCCACTGCAGATGGAGAGTCACCCCCCCCAGGGACATATCGTCCGGGATTGAAAGGGGTATTTGGGCTGTGCCGCCCGCCATTCCCGTCGTGTTGGCCGTGGCGTCCAGGGCCACCAGCAGTGCGCACCCCGGTGCCCCGACGGATCCCAGGTCAAGCGGCAGAGGGAGCCCGAACCAGGACGTCCTGCTTGCGCCAATGACCAGGGCCAGGGGCGAGAGCGCGGGAACGCCTGAAGCGGTGGCGACGAAGCCGGAGGAGCCGATCTGAGGATCGCCCTGCCAGCCGGCCTGGGCGCCACCGCAGGACCAGCCGAAGGGCCAGACGGGGCCCCCGGCGATCGCGGCGACGGAACCGGAGATGATGCCGGCCGGAGCGTCGGCCCACGGAGCACCCAGCAGCATGTCGGCGATGCCGTCCGCGTTCGCGTCACCCCCGCCCGCGACCGCGCGGCCCAGGCTGGATTCGTAGGCACCGTCGAACTGGCGCATCAGGCTCCCGTCCACGCCCGAGTACAGCCTGGCGTAGGGGGCATAGCCCCAGGCGTCCCAATCCTCCGTCGAGGCCCCCACCAGGAGGTCCGCGTGCCCGTCGCCGTTGACGTCTCCCGCTCCCGCGACGGACTCGGCGTACATGCCGTACTTGGTGTCACCCTGCATCGTCCACAGCACCGAGCCGTCGGCGCCGGAGTACACCCGGGCCCACCCGGTCCAGTCCGAATGGGTGTTGGAACCGCTGGCCCCTGCTATCAGGTCGGGCACGCCGTCCCGGTCCACATCCCCGGCCAAATCCACCGAAATGCCCAGGTAGTCCTGCGGGTGATCGCCCCACCAGTCGTGCAGGACCGATGCCGACGCCCCCGAGTAGACGAACACCCTGCCCGCTGTTGTGCCTGACGGCGCGTCGGCGAAGCGCGCGCCCACAGCGAAATCGGCCAGGCCGTCCATGTCCATGTCACCGGCACGGCTAACCGAGAACCCAAACGCGCTGCCGGAAATGGATGGACCTCCGTCCAGCACGTGGATCACGGCACCGTCCTTGCCCGAGAAAACGAATGCCCGGCCGGCATACGGGCTTGCGGTGCCGTCCCTGTGGGCCCCCACAACGATGTCCGCGTGTCCGTCCCCGTCCACATCCCCGCAAATGTCCACGGCCCAGCCGAACCACGTGCTGTTCGCGGTGCCCCCAATCAGGTGCAGTACTGATCCGTCGGCGCCCGAGAAGGCAGTGACGCTGCCGAAATTCGGTCCGAAAGTGTCATCGCTTCTGGAGGCAACGACCATGTCGTCGATGCCGTCGCCGTTCACGTCTCCCCCACCCGCAACGGACTCGCCGAAATAGGACAGGAAGGAACTCCCCGACATGCTGTGGAGAATCGAGCCGTCGCGTCCGGAGAACACACGCGCCATCCCGAACTTGCCGTTGCCGTAGGGCGCACCCGCAATCACGTCATCGTGGCCGTCCCCGTCCACGTCTCCGGCCCAGTCCGCCGTGTACCCGAAGGCGTCGAAGAGCCCGTCCCCGTACCACGTGTGCAGTTCCGACTGTCCCGGCACTGCCTGGGCGGATGCCAGAACAAGAGCCAGAGTGGCGCAGGCTAGGCGAGGGGTGGGGTACTGCATTGGGCTAAGGCTGAATCCAGATCGCCAGGGCCTCGGACGTGGTTACGCCCAGGGGGTTGGCGGAGGTGTCGAACACGGCCCACTGCTGGTACACGGTGACACCGAGGAGGAGAGGGTCGTTGGGGATGGGAACCACCCAGCTGATTGAGCCGACACCGTTGGTGGTGGCGGGGATCAGGACTTCGAGGTCCTGATAGAGGGAGCAGCCGGCAGCTCCAAACGCGGTCAAGTCGATGTCGAGGCTCGAGGCCCCGACCATGAAGAGGCCGGCCTTGTTTGGCGCAGCCCCAAACACGACAAGCTGGAATACCTGCGACCCAACTGTCGGTGAATTGACGTAGCTAGCGCCTAGTCCACCGCACGAGACGCCGTATGACGTAACCTCCTCGCACTCGTCAGGGACGCCGTTGGCGTTGTTGTCGTGGGAGGTGCCGCTGGTGATGTCATCAGCGTCTGGCACGGCATTGCCATTGCAGTCAATGAAGGGGGTGGCGAGTGTAAGGACCCGCGCGCTGCCTGAAGAATTGCCGTTGTTGTCGTCCTTGTGTGCCCCCACGATCAGGTCGGCGTACCCATCGGCATTGACGTCACCCGCACCACCGACTGAGTGTCCAAACTCGTCGCCAGACGAGTCTCCAGCCAACGCGTACAAGATCGCGCCATCTATGCCCGAAAACACCCGTGCGCTGCCGGAATTGGTGCCATGGTTGTCGTCCCCATAGGCACCCACGACTAGGTCGTCGAACCCGTCATTGTTGATGTCGCCTGCGCCGCTGACCGACCCCCCGAAGTAGTCGCCAGCCGAGTCCCCGTTGAACGTGTACAAGATCGCGCCATCTACGCCCGAAAACACCCGTGCACTGCCGGAATTGGTACCGTTGGGATCGTCATAAACGGCCCCGACAAGCAGGTCGTCGAACCCGTCATTGTTGATGTCGCCTGCGCCGCTGACTGAACTCCCAAACTCGTCACCGTTCGAGTCCCCGTCGAACGTGTACAGGACCACGCCATCCACGCCCGAACACACCCGCGCACTGCCGGAATTGGTGCCGTTGGGGTCGTCAAACACGGCCCCCACAACCAGGTCGTCAAACCCGTCATTGTTGACGTCGCCTGCGCCGCAGACCGACCACCCAAAGTAGTCACCAGCCGAGTCCCCGTTGAACGTGTACAGGATCGCGCCATCTACGCCCGAAAACGCCCGTGCACTGCCTGAATTGGTGCCGTTGGGGTCGTCAAACACGGCCCCCACAACCAGATCGTCGAACCCGTCATTGTTGATGTCGCCTGCGCCGCTGACCCGCCCCCCGAAGTAGTCATAAGCCGAGTCACCCTCCCACGTATGCAGCACCACCCCGTCCAGGCCAGAGAACACCCGCGCACGGCCAGTGTCAGAGGCCCAGTGGCTGTCCGCGCTCGGTGCCCCCACGACCAGATCGTCGAACCCGTCACCGTTCACATCCCCTGCACCGCTGACAGAACTCCCAAAATTGTCGCCATTCAAGCCACCGAACCACGTATAGAGCAGCACACCGTCGAAACCGGAGAACGCCCGTGCGAAGCCTGAATCGGTGCCGGTGAAGTCTGCGCTGGGTGCACCCACGATCAGGTCGGCATAGCCGTCGGCGTTCACATCGCCCGCCCCACTGACTGAACGCCCGAACTCGTCGCCTGCCACTTCACCGTCCCACTGATACAGCACCCCCTGCCCCCCCACCCCAGGCGCAGCTAGAGCCAGCCCCAGGACAACGGCGGCGATGCGGGCGAGAAGAGGCATGGGGCTGCAGCCTGTCCTGAAACAGGCCTGATACGTCATCGTAGCACGCCTCTTTCGAACCAACGACGCGGCCACTTTACTGCCATCAAGTCGGCCCCAGGTGGCCCTCCGGTGCCCTGGACGGGCTTGTGGGGTCGGGGGCTGTGAGGCCGGATCAGCCTCGCCGCGAATCACAATCCGCGTGTCGGGGGTTCGAGTCCCTCCTCCGCTACCACCCTCAATCGTCCTCGGCATCCACGTAGCCGAGACCCTCCATGTGCCGGCGAATCGCATCGATCGCATCGCCGCCCGCGATGACGTCTCCGAACTCGCGCTCGTACATGACTGATTCGTCCTCGATGCGAGCCAACGCCCCCTCGAGGGACTGCAGCACGTCGGGGTCACCGTCCCCTCGCCCGAACAGTTCCGCCGGATCCGACTGCAGGTTGAACAACTCTCGATTCATGTGCGACCTGCGAAGGTCACCATCCCCCACGATCGCCTTCCATGGCCCGCGCTGGACGGCAACGCTGCGCGAAGGGGTCCGAACGGAGCGCAAGAGTGAGAAAGGGAAGACGGGCGGCCCACCGTCGCGCGGCCCGGGCAGATTGATGTCCATCGAGAGCACCGCGCGTGATTCGTCGACCGTACCCAGGATGTCCACTCCACGATCCTGGAGGGAAGGGCGCCCGCCCAGATACGAGCGAAGCGTTGGCATGATGTCCATGGTGCTGACGTTTCCCGTGACAAGGCCGCGCGGAGCGTCGTCGCCGGGGAGGCGGATCATCATCGGGACGCGCACCAGCTCGTCATAGAAACTCTGGCCATGTTCCCACATCCCGTGGTCGAGAAACTCCTCGCCATGGTCCGCAGTCACGATGACGAGTGTCTGCTCGTCGATCGCAAGCGCATCAAACAGCGCGAGCAGATGCTCGTCGAGATAGCGGATTTCGCTGTCGTAGCACGCCAGAATCCAGTCGAGCGGATTGGCGATCGCCTCGGGAGGCAGGTCCTTCTCTTCCTCGTATCCGAGCATGCGCGGCAGGTACTGCTCGAGGTCTTCTCGCAGATCGGCGTCCATGGCCGCCCAGGCGCCATCTCGCAGCCTTGCGAAGGCCGAATCGCTGCCCTTGTCCGGAACTTCGAGACCGGCCGGATCGAACCATGGCTTTCGCTGGTAGTAGGGATCGTGGGGGTCGAAATAGTGCAGGTAGAGAAAGGTCGGACGGTCCGATTCGATCATCTCCTCGCGCCATTCGAGGGCGGTGGCGTTCACCGTCTCCGCCACCTCGTCATCGAGTGCTGCGAAGCGGTCAAAGCCGCGCTCGAATCCCATTTCGAAACCGACCAGCACGTTCGCGGATACCCCGTACGTGCGGTAGCCGAGTGCGCGCATCATTTCCGGCATGGTCTCGACGACGGACGGGATCTTGTTCACTTGGTCGTCCGCGAGTTCCTCGTCGGAGGCCCCGAAGTCGAATCCGTCCACGACACCATGCTGGGACGGATATGTGGAGGTCATGAGAGACGCGGTTGAAGGCACCGTCCACGCTCCCGGGGCTAGGGCGCGGTCGTACACCAGGCTCTTGGACGCCAACCCGGCAAGAAACGGCGCGTTTTCGCGCGCGCAGCCGTAGAAGGACAGGCGATCGGCGCGGAGCGTGTCGATCACCACCAGGACGACGTTCGGCTTTCGCGGTGGATTGGCACTGCCCCCGCCGGAGCACGCCCCAAGGACTCCTGCGACCAGTGTCAGCCATCCGTGCCGATAGGACGCCGCTGCCATGGAGCGAGCCTAGCGCGGAATCCTGCGGCTGGACCAAGACCGCCAAACCCTTTTCCACGGATTGCGTCTATTCGGATTCGGGCAGACGGGGCAACGGTTCCGGCCCCCGCAGGTCGTCTTCCTTCAACGTGAAAACCGGCTGGAAATCACGGCCAGACAGGACCAAGACGAGATGCGACTGGAACGCATGGACCGCCACATCGGTAATCCCGTCGCCGTTCACATCGCCTACCGGGCAGCCGTCCATCCCTGCAGGCACTGCGTCTGCCCACAGATGGTCCCCGGTCCTGCGCCCAGAAGCGCGGAGGACTTCCCCCGTGCGGCCCGACATGACCCGGACAAAACCGGGGTCATCGTCGATCCCCTGTTCGTTGGCCCCCACCATGACATCGTCACAGCCGTCGCCATCCACATCGCCCATGGCGCCCGCCGAGATCCCCTCCCCATTCAGGTAGCCCCCGCGCCAGTCCCATGTGTGGATTAACTCGCCCGTCTTGCCGTCGAACGTGCTGAACCAGACGTCGATCCCGGTCCCGAAGATGTCGCCCACACCGTCCCCGTTCACATCGCCTGCGGGCCCCGCGAGCCACACCTTGGAGGCTCCGTAACTCCCTTCAGGGCCCGTCGTATCAATCGTCAGGATCCGCGTCCTTCGGGCCGAAGAGAACGCGTGGATCTGGCCCGGCTCCCCCACCAGGACATCGGCCCGTCCGTCCCCGTCCATGTCCGGCACGATCGAGACTGGGGTCCCGAACCGGAAATTGTCCCAACTGCGACCGACCGCTTTCTCCGGATTCGGTTCGTCAAATACGCCCAACCACGCGGGCTCATCACCGTTGCCATCCACCACTCCGAGAAGATGGCCCGTTCGTCCCGAATAGACGAAGGCCGCACCTGCCAGGGGCGCTGCCACGATGACGTCATCTCGCCCGTCTCCATCCACGTCTCCCCCCCCCGCCACGCTATGGCCGAACAAATCGCCTCGCCGATCCTCAGGCAGCCCAGGCATCCATTCACGCACCACGGTGCCTGTCCGGCCCGAGTAGGCCACCGTGAGGTTGAGAGACGGATAGCCCGCTAGCCAGTCCGCCGCCCCATCGCCATCCAGGTCCCCTGCGGGAGCCAGCGCAACGGTCCCGTCCTCCAGGGGAACTCCTCGCACGATACGGCCATCGGCCCCGGAGATGACCAGCATCTCTCCCACTGCAACGCCGACCAGGACGAACTCGGCTACGCCGTCCCCATCCACATCGCCCAGTGCGGAGACGCTGCTACGGCGCTCGTTGCCCCAGGCCAAATACGGCTCCACCTGCGATCCGAAGGCCGCCGGCGCGGCCAAGGCCAGCCCCAGGACAACGGCGAAGATGCGGGCAGCGAGGCGGGGCATGGGGTTAGGGACAAGGACCTGTCCCCTGAGGGCCCATGATCCGTCATCCTAACAGACGTTTTGCCCTCCCCCTGACATACGAGCGTTTACACTCAGCGCCATGCATAACGTCCCCATCGGCCCGCTTGCGCTTGCCCTCGCTGCGGGTGCCGCGGGTGCAGCAGTGGCCTCGTCCCTCATCCTGTCAAAAACGACGCCGGACAGCGTGACCATTGCCCCGGTGGATACGGAAGTGGAAGCCCGTCTTCGGGACCTCGCGGACCAGAACCAAGCCCTGCGTGACAGGCTGGCGGCGTTGGAGTCCAGGCCCCGGACCGCCAGAAGGATGCCCGCCCGTCAGGCAGCCGATCCTGTCTTCGAGAAGGAAGTGCGGACCTTCATGGCCGAGGTAGAAACGCACGGAGCACGTCCGGTCGCATTGAGTGACAGCGTCCGTACGACGCTGGAGACAATTCGGGGCGAAGAGCGCGCCGCAAAGGACGAGATCAGACGACAGCGGCGTTCGGAATGGGTCAGCGGCTACATCACCAAGTTGAGCCCGCAGCTCCAGTTGAGCGCGGTCCAGGCATCCGAGATGGAAGTGCTCTTTCTGGAGAAGGCCGAGTCCGATGCGCACCTCACGACCCTGTGGGAGCAGGGCGTGCCGCGCGAGGAGCTAGGCGAAATCAAGGTCGCCAGCCAGGAGGTGCTCAATCTGGGCATCCAGGGAGTCCTCTCGGCTGAGCAGTTCGAAATCTACAACACCCAACTCGCTACGAAGCGTTAGCCAACGAACAACCTCCAGGCGTGAACACAACGCAAATCCCCAAGGACGAAAACCGATGAAATCCCTGTTTCTTGCCGTGGCCTGTCTTGTCCTGAGCGCCGCCGGTGCCGGCATCGGTGTGCTCCTGATAGGAGGCCAACAAACCATGGGCCACCCGGCCGCAAACGGCGCGCTTGAACGCATCGGCGATGGACTGGACGAGTTGACTCGTGCCAACACTGCCCTGCTGGACAGAGTGACCGCCATCGAGACCCAGCCGGCAACCGTCACGGACACGCTTCCCGTTCGCACGGCCGTGCCAAACGAGGCGGACGCGGAATTGCGCCGGGTGACCGAAGAACTCCTGGCGTCCATGGAGAGCCGGGAGGCCCCTGCACCGCACTGGTTCCAGGAACGCGTCGGTGAGGTTGTCGTGGAGCAGAGGGAGCGCGAGCGGTCCGAGAGGCAGGCACGCAGAGACGAACGGTCCGCACAGCGCATCGAGACGCGGCTGGAAGCCATGACAGTCAGCCTTGGGCTCGACACGCGCCAGCAAAGCGCCGTGCGAGAGGTGTTCGTTCAGCAGCAGGAAAGCCATGCCGCCGCGCGCGGCCAGATCATTTCTGGCGACTTCGTTGGCGGCCACGAGGCCATTGCCGAGATGAGGCAAGAAGCGGACAACGCACTACAGGGCATCCTGACCCCCGTGCAGTATGAGGCCTACCTGGTCAGCCCCGAAGCGCAGGGGCAGGCACATGGTCCTGTCGGACAGACCGACAACGGTCCCCAAGACCAAGCGCCCCACTAGCAGAATCCCTCCCTGCGGTTGGGGCGGCCGGCGCCCGTGTGGCCTAGGACTGAATCCAGATCGCCAGGCCCTCTGACGCGGTGACGCCCAGGGGGTTGGCGGAGGCGTCGAACACGGCCCACTGCTGGTTGACGGTGACGCCGAGGAGGTGCGGGTCGTTGGGGATCGGCGCGACAAGGGAGACCGCGCCGGCAGCGTCCGTGGCCACCGGAATCAGGACGTCGAAACCCTGGTAGAGCGAGCAGCCAGGGGCGCCGAAGGCGGCCATGTCGAGGTCCAGGCTGCCGGCCCCCAGCATGAAGACTGCCGCTGTGCCGGACGGGGCACCCGTCAAAGTGACCGCAAAGCCGGCCGATCCGAGGACAGGAACGCCCCCCGCACCCGTCGACAACCCGCCGCAGGACATGCCATAGGGGGCGACACCGAAGGGAACGGTCTGGTCGCTGAACTGCAGCGCCTCGATCGAGGCGAGGGTGTCCGTGCCGTCGCGGCCGGGAACCGTGTCCATGACCTCCGTGCCGCCCAGGACGTATTCCGCCAGGGGGCCCTGGAAAACGGCTGTGTCCACGCCGGGCCCGCCCACGAGGTTGTTGTCGGCCGCGTTGCCGCCGAGGACATTGCCCCGGTCGTTGCCCACCAGGTGGCTCGCTTTCGTGCCGGAGAGCCGCGCGTTGTCCATGTACTGGGATTTGCGCGTGTACTCGTGGCTCGGGACCAGGTCCAGGCGGAAGGTGGTGCTCATCGAGGCGGCGCAGGTGAGGTCCGCCGTGAAGAACTCCGGCAGGAACTTGCGCATGACCGACACGCCCGGCGGGTCGCCGGCCTCGACGGTGGCCCTGGTGTTGAACGCGTACTCGCCCCAGAAGGCCGTGCCGTCATGGGCCGGGTCGTGGGCCCAATAGCCGTAGTACACGTCAATGACACTGATGATGTACTCGAAGGGCCGGTCCACCGGAGGCAGTTCCCAGGGCGGCGGCGGGTTGTAGATGTTGGCCGCGATGGCGGCGTCCGTCGCTGCGGTGATCTCGGCGTGGTAGGCCGGCAGGACCGGCTGGATGCCCGCGCCATGGACCAGGTGGAAGACTTCCTCGAACGTCGCATCGCGCTTGTTGTTGTTGAAGTAGGGATTCGAACCCTCGACCACCGACTCGGTGGCATACAGGTCCTGGGCGAAGATGTTCGCATTGCCCAGCGGGCCGTTCATCGCCTGCTGGGCCGCCTGCTCGTTGTTGAAGTACACGAGCGTCGCTTCCCAGTTCCCCATCTTGTTCCGGATGGCGGTCTTGTCAGCGCCGTATTGGCTGCCCGGCGCATCGGTGAGGAAGAAGCGCATCACCTCGCGTGCGCGCGCCCCCATTTCATCGGTGACCTGGTCCTGGAGCAGGAAATGGATGGCCTGGCCGTTGGGCGCCGTGATCTTCGTGTAGCGGTCGAAGACGTTCTTGAAGACCGTGTGGACGGTCGGCGGCAGATCCACAACCCCGTTGGGCGAGCCCGTAATGTCGATGTTGTCCGGAAGCGTCTGGGCCTTGGCGGTCCCGCCCAGGAATGCGAGCGCCAAGACAATGGCGGAGATGCGAACGGCAAGGAAGGGCATGGATCTACGGTTGAAGGGTAATTGAGAGCGCGTCGGACAGGGTCATGCCGAGTGGGTTGGCGGAGGGGCTCAGGACGATCCACTGGGCGAACACCTCCGCCCCCATCAGAGCCTGGACCGGAGGGATGGGCACGGGGAGCACCACGCTGCCGGCACCATCGGCGAGGGCCGCCACTTGGGCTTCCACGGAGGTCAGCAGGCTGCATCCGGGCGCACCCCAGTTCGAGAGGTCCAGCGGCAGCGGCACTCCGCTCCAGGCAACGCTGCTCACGCCCGCCAGAAACACGGCTGGCGCACCGCCCGGCGCCCCGGCGCAACTGACCGCGAAACCCACCTGGCCCACGATCGGCAGGCCGCTCCAGCCGGCGACCAAGCCACCGCAGCCGGCCCCGTAGGGCAGGACGGGCAGAAAGGCGACGGCTCCCATGTCGCCGATGGAGCCATCCGGGTCCGTCCCTGCGGCCGGATCCGCCGCGTCGATGCACGGTGATCCGGGGAGCAGCCGTAAGTCGCCGACAGCCGCGTCCCACCAGAGCGGATCGGCGGCCAGGTTGCCCGTGCCGGGCCATCCGCCCTGGACATCGCTGAAGGCGACGAAGAACTGGCAGTTCCAGCAATTGGGCTTCACGTGCACCTGGCTGTCTACCGGGGCGACATTGCCCCAGAGGATCGAGTTGCTCATTTCAGGGTATGCGATGTCGATAAGGGCGAAACCGCCTCCCGCAGTGCTCGCAAAGTTGAGATTGAAGGTGCAGTGGTCGAACCGGGGGCCCCCGTCGATGGACGCGACGGCACCGCCCACATCGAGAGCTAAATTCCCGCTGAACACGCACCGCTCGAACACAGGTGTCGATACCGAGGTGTAGAGGCCCCCCCCTGCCGCGCTCGTGTTGCCGATGATCCGGCAATCGCGAAACGTCGCCACAGGGTTGGCAGAATCGGCCACGAAGATCCCCCCGCCCGACCGCTCGGCGAAGTTGCCCGAGATCAGGCAGTTCTCCACCTGGGGTCCGCCCTCGTAGACGTAGATTCCGGCCCCGTAGCCGCCCGAGGTGAACGGCCCGGAGGTGTCGGCGAGGGCCGTATTGCCGATGATGATGCAGTTGCGGATCTCACAGTAGACCTTGCCGCCGAAGTTCGTGATGGAGATGCCGCCTCCGTACTTGCCGCCCCCGCCGGTGACGGTGAAGCCGTCCAGGACGGCCCCCCAATACTCCCCGTTCCAGAACCGCACGGCCTCGATCCAGTTGGCCACGTCCCCCATGATCGTGGTGACCTCCGGGCCCTGGGTGCTGTGCACCCCGACCCACTTGCCCTTGAAACTGATGGGGCCGTAGGTACCGGGCTCGACAAGGACTACGTCGCCCACCCAGGCCGCGGCATCGATCGCTTCCTGGATGGTCGGGTAGTCGCCGGGCACGTGGATCTCCTCTGCCAGAGGGGCGACGCATAGGACTACCAAGAAAGCGCACGCCATGATTTCAGTATAGGAGACCCGTTCAGGGCAGGGTGAGGGTGACCGATCCGCTGTCGGAGGCAGCACCGACCATGAGGGTGGAAGTGAAGGTCACCGGACCGGGCGGCAGGATGCCCGGCGGGATGGTGACGGCGAAGTGCATCTCGCCGGTGTCCTGGGACTGCAGCACGGCGTCCATGAATGAAAGCAGCGCCCATGTGACGTCCACGTCCACGAGACCCATCGAGGGAATCGACACGGTGACGGCGACATTCGTGGCGGCATAGAGGTTGGGCGCCGCTGCGAAGGAGAACCGGAGAACCAGCGGTTCGCCGGGTCCGGGCGAGGTGTTGTCCGCCGCCATGCGCGCCAGCGCCGGGGCGGGGGTGCCGGGAATGATCGCGTAGAGCGGTGTCGAATCTGTGTGGCCGACGGGATCCTGGAAGTCCCAGCGCAGCCAGGTCGGGACGTCGTCCACCAGGCCGGGCAGGTCCTCTTCCTGGTGACGCCGGAACAGGGTGTTGCCGGTCGTCTGGGAGCCCAGGGCGGCCGTCGGCCCGTGGTCCAGGGTCGTGGAAAACACCTCCGCGTCGACCACCCCCACGCCCAGGTCGGCGACCAGGGTCTTGACCGTCGACACCGGGGACGGCATGAGCGCCACGGCGGGCATCTCCAGGTGCGTGTCGGGGACCGCTGCTGCCGTGTCGATGCGGTAGAGGGGATCGCCCAGGTGCAGCGCCATCCACTTGATCTTGGGATCGGAGACCATGGCGGCCTCCGCCCACGTGTAGCCCTGCTCGACGACGTAATAGAGGAACGACTCAGGGCGGTTGTGGCCGGAGAGATAGGGCTCGTTGATGACCCCGGCCCCGCAGGTCAGCCCACGGCGGAACGCATTGGTCAGGAACTCGGAGGCGGTCGCGTCACGCATCCGGTCCGCCGAGTCCGAGTTGAGGTCGCAGGCAATCGATCCCACCTTCCATTCGAAGGCGTCGACGTACTTGTTGTAGTTGTACCAACCCCCGTAGAAGAGCGCGTCGGGCGCCCACGAGGCCGGCGTCCCGTCCTCCCAGGTCGCTCCCGGATCCCCGATCTCCTTGTCATAGGGCTCTGCCTTCCACGGGAACGCCGACAGGAAGAACTTGGCGTACGCCATCATCTTGTCGGCCTGGCCATAGGAGAAGTAGTTCCAGGGGTACCCGCCCAGCAGAAAGGCATCGGTATAGGGCCCGTAGCGATAGTCAACGTAGGCGGTGCCGGTGTAGCCGGCCGTGTCGGCCGTAATGTGCGCCTGTCCGTAGAGAGCCCGGTCCACCATGTCCTTGCAGGCCTGGGCATCGATGCCGTCCAGCCGCGCATGCAGATACATCGCCTTGCCTTGGTCCTTGTAGAGGGCATGGTCGAAGTGGCCCAGGTCGGTACCGATGGCCGGCTCGTCCTCGAAGTAGGGATTGGCGTCACCGAAACTGGAAAACACGGGGCTCGATGGCGTGCCGAGGTTGAAGAGCGTCGCCATGCACGAATCCAGGGACCGCGGGCCCTGCGGCGTCTGGATCCGGTAGGGGACGCCGTGGATGAACAGCAGGGTGTCGATCGAGGTCTCTCCCAGGGACTGGAGCCTGCCGCGCACCGGCAGTTTCACCTCGTTCGTAAAGTCGGCCAGGCTGCCGTACGCGACGCCGGTCGGGCCCGTCGCGAGACCAATCATGCGGGAAGCAGGTACGCCCCGTCTGGCCGCGTAGTACTCGGCCACTTCGATGGAATCCCCGACCCCGTCGCCGTCGTTGTCGGGATACGTCGTGGAGTAGACGACCAGGACGCGCGAGGGATCATCCCACGGCTTCATTTCTTGGGGCACCAGGGCCAGCAGGAGGAAGGGCAGCACGGTCATGTCCAGGGTATTTCCTTCCTAGGGCAGGATCTTGACGAGAAGGCCCTGCGAGAGGGTCAGGCCCAGCGGATTGGCGGCGGGGTCGAGCACCAGCCACTGCACATAGGTGACGGCTCCCGTCAGGGCTGGGAGAGCAGGAATCGCGACCGTCAAGGCGGCGGTGCCCAGGGCGTCGGCCGGTCCTGCCGGCGCGGCGGCCACCAGACCGGTCAGGAGCCAGCAGCCAGGGGCGCCCAGGAAACCGAGGTCCAGCGGCAGGGGAACGCCGTTCCAACTGGTGTCCGACGGCCCGAAGGCCAGGCTCAGGGGGGCGCCCGGCGGCGCTGCCGCGAGGCCCAGGGTGAAGCCCGCCGACCCCAGGGAGGGCAGGTCCTCCGACCACCCCATGGACAGCCCACCGCAGGCATCGCCATAGACGACGGGCCCGGCACCCTTGACCACCTTGCGCCATGCAGTCCCGATCCGTACCTCGTCAACGTGCAGCACCGTTCCGGCTCCAACTGGCTCGATGGAGAGATCCGTCCAGGTGTCGAATGAGGAAAACGCCGGTCCCACCACGTTCCACTCGAACTCCCCGGTGCCCTGGCCCGAGAGCAGGTAGTGGTCGACCGCGATCCGATCGCCTGGGCCATAGGCCTTCAGGAAGGCCTGATCGGAGCCCTCCGCCTCGGCGTGCAGGCGCAGCACCACGAACGCGGTGCCGCCAGGGGGCAGGGTTCCTGCTCCGGCCACGTCCTGGATGCCGTCGCCGATAAACCAGGAACCGGCCGCGTCCCACCCGAACGACGCGAGCACCTTCGTTCCGTCCAGCAGCTGAAACCGCTGGCCGGCAGGCGCAGCCCCGACCATCTCGCGATGGACGAGCAGGCTCAGGAACCAGTCCGTGTCCAGGGTCAGATTCAGGCCCAGACCCAGGGCCCGTCTCGCGCTGGCGCCCTCACCGCCCACGGCCCTGCTGGCCTGGGATCCGAGCCCGAGGGTCTGGGAACCGGGATGCGGGAAGCCTGGCGAGGCCAGGCTGGGGTTCATGAGCGTGAAGCCGCCCCCGATGCCGCCCGGATCGCGCTCGAGGATCCCCGGATAGGTGGCCGAGCCCGTGTGGTCGTTCCACCGGCCGTCCGCGTAGGCGCTCCACATGTGCCCATAATCCTCGGCCCCGCCCGCGTTGTTCGGCTCGCCGGGCGCCCAGTTCGAATAGCCGACCGGTTCCCCCGACGACCAGACAAAGGAGCCCTCCGACACCTGGTCGGACATGCCGATCCACAGACTTCCTGGCCCGAAGGTGCTCCAGATCCAGTCGTGCTCGGCCTGGCTGCGGACCGTGGCCAGGTGGCCTCCTGCGGCCACCGCCTGGGCCTCGGCCTGGGACCAGGTGACGGCCGACTCCGTCTTGGCGTACAGGCGGCTGTTGATCGGCGAAACGACCCAGGCGAGGCCGCCTGCGGACCAGGCGCTTCCCTCCCACCCCTCACCCCCCGCCTGGCCGTCCAGGGGCGCGCTTCCGCCGCCGGTCAGGCCATAGGAGAACGGCTCATGCATCAGCAGGCCGTCCAGAGGGGCCTGCTCGTCGAGACACCACGCGAAGTTCGCGAACGAGACGATGGCGCCGCGTGACCCGACGCCGAATTGGCTCAGGTCTCCCCCGCAGCCACCGAGGCCCGAACACATGATCCAGCAGTCGGAGGCGCCGTCGCAGTGGCCCGCCGACCAGTTGTGGCCCAGCTCGTGCGCCGTCAGGCCCGTGCGGCTGGAGAGGTTGCTGGTGAAGAGCGACTCGGAGAGCCCGTAGCCAGTCCCCGTGGAGCAGATTGAGGACAGCCAGGCGACCCCGATGACCGACCCTGAGAGATTCTTGCCTGTGAACAAGTGGGCCACGTCACGGACCACGCCGGTCTGATTCGTCTGCCACTCGTTCGCGAACTCGTCCAGGAGCGGGCCGTAGTCACTGGTCGTGTAGGGGTCCGGCTCCGCCGTCCGCACGATGATCGTGGTGATCAGGTAGGCGACGCTGGTATCCGCCTGGAAGATCAGGTCCACCATGTTCATCACCGTCATGATGTCCGCCTCGGTGGCGGTGACGCTGCTGCCGTTCTTCTGGAAGAACTCCACGTCCGCGTCGATCGCCAGTTCGCAGAGCGCCTGACCGGCCAGACCGATCTTGCCGCTTGGCACCGGAGTCGACACCAGATCATCGACTCCGCAGACACCGCCCGTCGGCAGGTTGTCGTACGTCGCGTAGACGACATGCTGGGCCATGTCCGCGGCCGGATCCACGTCCGTGACCGGCTGGACCATCCACCAGGGTCCATCCCTCTCCAGTCGCACCAGTGCCTGCAATTGGCCTGCGACCAGGGAGGCCGCCGCCACGCTGTCTGCCATTCCTGCTGCCGCGCCGCGGTAGGTCACCGATGCCGGCGTCGGAGCGGGCCACACGCCCGCCGCGTCCTCCACCAGCAGGCGGTATTCCGGACCGCGAAGGTCGTGCGGCCGCAGGTCCAGGGTGTGGGATGCGCCCGCAAGAGTGACTTCGACCTGGAATGGCTGGCCGGCCGACGGCGGCAGATCCAGGCGCTGGACAGTTCCCGCCTCGATTGCGAAGGCGTCCAGGAGGCGCTGCGGAGTGCCCTGGCCCAGGGCGGACGGCGCCCCCAGACAGACCAGAACCGCGAGGATTCGGAAGAAGGAGATCATCAGGAGAGCCAAGCCAACGATTATGGGACGAAAGTCACGGCCACGGGGTTCGACACGAAATCGACCGGCCCCGCGAGTACATAGGCAAAGTGCATGGTGACACCGGCCAGATACGAAGGCACCGGGCCCAGGGTATCGAGGGTGGCCGCGGCCATGCCCTGTCCGTCCAGGAAGCCGACAAAGTCGACGAAGACGGGGCCGAAGGGGCTCGCCAGGACAAGGTCCGTGAGCGCATCGGGGTTGAGGGGCACCTCGATCCCTCCAGGCAGGGCCAGACCTGGGCTGGTGCCCGAGATCGAGCCCGCCATCACGTACAGGCGCCCCGACTGGGCGCTGCCAGCGAGGAGCGACAGGTCCAACGCATCCCCGATCGCCACGGAAATCTCCGGCGCCTCCCCCCAGAGCCAGTTTTGGTAGCGCCTGGTCTTGAAGATCCTCTTGTTGCCGACCTGGGGGACCGTGTTCTGCCAATCCCAGAGCATTTGCCCTGCTTCGTTCACCTCGAACACATAGCCGACGGGCCCCTCCGTGATCAGCGTGCTGCCGTTCGGCTGCCTCTCCGCCCCCGAGATGTTCATCGCAAAGAAGGAGTGGGGATCGGGAGCCACATAGCTCCAAACAAGGTCAGAAGGCCCGAACGGCTGACCGGCGTCTCGCGAGTAGCTTCCGGTGAGTGCGTCCCAGGGCGTGGCGATCTCATCGACGGAGGAGTACGGGCCGCCCGGACGTCCCCCGCCGTTGTTGAACACAAGGAGATGCCCCGCGCCAGGAGATCCCTCCGCAATCCACTGGACATCGTGCTGGCCCCAGAGCATCTGGTCGGCCGGGGTCCCGTGACCGTACGCGCGCGGGTTGCCCCAGCGGTACAGGAGGTCGCCTGCGGGCCCGGCCGCCTCGGCACTCGTCGTGCTGTGGTCGATGATCCAGAGCTCGTTGAAGTGGTGGACCGAGAGGACGATCTGGTCCATGACGGGATGGAAGGCCACCGCGTTCGTGTGCATCCAGTCCCCCATGTTCCCCTGCCCCGTGCCGCCGGGCGGGAAGTTGATGTCCACCAGTTGGGGGTGGTCGGCCACCACGCCGAAGTTCGCCTGTCCCGGATCGAAGTCCTGGACAAGGTGGTCCCAGACGTGCCACTCCCAGACGATTTCGCCGGTCACCGGCCCTGTTTGCCGAACCTCGATCAAGTGGTCGGGCCGCAGCACATTGCCCACGGTGGCCGGATCGCGCCCGGCGGCCACCGCCTGGGCCTGCGTCTTGCGCTCCCAGGCGATGAGCAGGACGTTGCCGTTCTCCAGCACCGCCACGTCGTGGTGCTGAAGAACGTCGGGTGTGGAATAGCGGTACTGCCACAGGACCTGCCCGTTCCAGTCGATCACGTCGAAGCCGCCGCCCGCGCCTCCCGCCTGGAGGCTGCCGTCGTCCACGGTCCTCAGCAGGTTGCCGTCCGGAAGCAGGTAGGCCGCCAGTCCGGGGGCATCGGTTGACGGCCAGATGTGCGCAATCGATCCGTTGAGGTCCACCAGGAGGGTGTCCGTAGACGACAGGGGGGCTGCCAACGTGTAACCCTCCTGAGGAAGGCCAGCCTGGGCTGACGCGCCGACGGCCCCCCAGAGCAATGCAAGCACCAGTACCAACGCGACCCCCGTTGCCCTGACGGCAGCAACCAGAGGAGTCTTTGCCATCCCCCAATCGTACAGCAACTTCCTAACAACTACTTGCGGAGGCACACCCAGACGTAGCCGTGGGTGTCGCCCTCCACCCGATCGGCGAGCGCCTCCCGCTCTTTATCAAGTGGCTCCATCTGCTCGAATATTGCCGATACACGCGCCTGAGCTTTTTCCTCCTGCTCCTGGTCTGACCACCCGTCACCCCAGAAGGACCGGTCGTTGACCGCCGCATCGAACTGTCTGGAAAGGTCCGCCATCAAATCCTGGATTGCATCGAACCGGGCACGCTGGTCCTGCGTCAGATCGTCCCGGGGAATGAGGGACGAACCACCATTAATGTCAGCCTGGAAGCCGGAACCCTGCTGCATGTCACCGACGAGCAAGTCTTGCCGGCCATCACCATTCCAATCGCACACCGAGATCTTGGTCCTACTGCCAACCTGTTGCACAAAGTCATTTTTGGCAACCGCCGACCGCGGAGGCAGCAATTGACGCGGAAACCCGGGCTGGAAGCCGGCCTGCTCGGAGGTGTCAGGCACCCAGTGGACAGCGCCGGTATCGGTTCCAAAAAGGAGATCGGCCCGACCGTCCCCATCCCAGTCCGCCACCGACACGCCGCTGTGGCCGCCGAGACCCTTCAAATCAAAACCGTCAATGGTGACTACGCCGCCATTGGAGAACCGCGGCAGATCCTCTCCCCCCTTGTTGTCTAGGACGTAGACCCCGCCCCAGAACTCGCCGGCGACGAGGTCCTGGTCACCATCGCCGTCCCAGTCGATTGCGGCAGCGTTGGTGGCCTTGCCGATGATCAGTGGTTCGCCGTCCTCTCCAAGGATAGCGGTGGCGTTCCCGAAGACGCCGTCCTCCCAGGCGAACGAATAAAGTTCACCCGGCCATGACCCGCTAAGCAGGTCCATGTCGCCGTCACGGTCGAGGTCCGCGAACTGCGGACCGAAACCGATGCATCAGCCGCTGGGAACCGCCAGTTTTTGGCTGTTGGACTCGACCCAGAAGAAATCTTCGAATTCGGGAGCGCCTTTCTCCGACTCGGACACGTCCGGGTACATCCTCAACAATCCGTTGCCAAACTGCCCCACGAGGAGTTCGCGGACCCCATCGCCATCGCAATCGGCCAGGACCGGCGCTGCATGGCCCACATCGACATCGATCGGCTGACCGTCCACCATGACGATAAAGGGGGCCTCGAGCTGGGCCGAGTCGTCAGCCGGTCGCCGACCGTCCCCGGATGTGGCCCATCCGCCCAACGCGGCCGCGGTGATCACTTGTATGAGGGTTTTCATCTCGCGTCAGTCTACGGGAGTCGCCGCTCTTCGTGCCGACCCACCACAGACATGTCGTGCTTCAAACGCTGGTTGGTGAGCCACCGTTCCCCCTGAACCCAACTGGGGGGCTGCAGATTCGCCTCCCAGGCCTCTAGAAGGCCCATCAGTCGGGTTGCCACCTCGGGACGCTCTGCTGCCAGGTCGTGGGTCTCGCCTGGGTCCCAGGCAAGATCGACCAGCAGCGGCGCACGATACGAGCCGTCCGCTTCCTGGATCCTGATCAGCTTCCAGTCGCCGCTCCGCACCGCAGCCGCAGCGCCTCGCCTCCAGTAGAGGATGTCGTGAGGTCGGCCCAACGCTCCAGCCAGGAAAGGCCTCAAATCGACACCGTCCAGATCCGCGGCAGCGCCCACACCCGCTGCCGCCAGGGCGGTGGCGCCGATGTCCATGCTGCTCACGGGCAACGTGTAGCGCGCCCCACCGGGCATCCGTGCCGGCCAATGCCACAACATGGGCACACGGTGGCCTCCCTCCCACTTGGAGCCCTTCATGCCGCGCCAGGGTCCATTGTCCGACCCGTTGTTGGTGGCACCGCCGTTGTCGGACAGGAAGACAAGCAACGTGTTGTCGAGCATCCCCTCATCCGCCAGCGCGGCCGTCACTCGCGCCACCCCCTCGTCAAGCGCCACCACCATGGCGGCGTACTTTCGCCGCAGCGCATCGGGGATCGTGTTCCGGAACCGCTCCAGCAGGTCCGCCCTGGCATGCATCGGAGTGTGGGGAGCGGTGTAGGCCAGATAAAGGAACAGCGGCCGATCGGACTCACGCTCCCGGATCAGCCGAACCGCCTCTCCAGACAGGTAGTCTGTCAGGTAGCCAAGCCGATCCTCGGGGACCAGGACGCGGTCACGGGTGATCTGCTGCAGCAGCCCGGGCGGCTGGTCCAGCAGGGGAAAGTAGGAGCGGGCGCCCTTCAGAAGCCCGGTGAAGTGTTCGAAGCCCACGTCCATGGGATGCTGGCCCTTGGCTGAGCCCAGGTGCCACTTGCCGACCGCCGCCGTCTGGTAGCCGGCCTCGCCCAGCCGCCTCGCCAAGGTCACCTGCCCGTCGGCAAGGCCGACGGATCTGTCGTCATAGACCAGGTTGCACTCGAAACCGAACCGCTGGGGATAGGCAGCGGTGATCAGTCCTGCACGCGAAGGCGCGCACACCGATCCGGTCACATGGCTGTCGGTGAAGACCACTCCCCCGGCGGCCAGGGCGTCGAGGGCCGGGGTCGGGATGTCCTCGGCGCCGGTGAAGCCCGTGTCGGCGTAACCCATGTCGTCGGCCAGGATGATGACCACGTGAGGGGGTGTGCCATCCGAGGGGCCGGGCTCCGAGACACGGCACGCCGCTGCCAGAACCACCAACCACAACAGCCGGATCATGGTCCGGGATCCTAGACGGTCAGGGAGTCGTACCGGCGACGCCGTTGGACAGGACGATCATGCTGACGCCCGCCGCATCCAGCACCCCCACCTGGAACGTGAAGACGGATCCGACGGGCACGTAGTCCGGCCAGAAGAATGGAAGAGACCACTGGCCGACCGAGTCGATGACCACCGGCACAGTCGAGACGATGGGAAATGCGTGCAGGATGCCCCCTACGAACGGGACCGGCGTGGACTGGGTGGCGATCGCCAGCAGTCCGACGGTCTGGGGCACTGCCGCTCTCAGCGCCAATCCGCATAGCGAAAAGGCGGACAGCGGACCACTGCCGGTGAGAGACGGGACGCCTGAGGTCCCCATCGTGCCGCCGCCGAGGTCATCCCACGGCGACAGGCTGACGATGAAACCCTTGTCGCTGAAGGTCTTCCCAGACCAACCGACGATCGTCTGACCGTCTGGTGAGATGTCCATTGCACCCTGCAGCGTTGTCGACGGAGGCAGCACGACGCCCTGATTCACCAGATAGGTGGCAAGTTTCTGTATCCCGCCCGTCGGCGTCCAGATCCACGCCTGGAATGGCGTCCCGAAAAACGAGCCCTGGAAACCGACCACGGTCTTGCCGTCGTCGCTGACACCTGTTGCAACGCACACATCGAATGCGGCCAAACCCGGCAGCGTTCCGAGGTTCATCACGTTGCCGCTGGGTTGCTGGAAGAGGAAGGGCTCCTTCAACCCTGAGCCAACCGCAAACGACCCATCGGTGCTGAGTCCCCAGACTTCCCCTAATCCCTGCTGGTTGCCCGGTTGGCCAACGAGCGGATGAAAGCCGACACCGGAAGGCGCCCAAAGCATTGCACGGCGCGACCCACTCGAGACTGAATCCCAACCGCCGATTAAGGAGCCGTCCCCGGAAACCGCATCACCGCGTGAACTGCCAGGGCCCGTCAACAACGCCGTCATGCCTGTCATGGGGGTCCAGCGGTAGGCGCGACCCGTGCAGCCGTCCCACGCCAATCCGGTCGCCACCTGACCGTCATCCGAGAGGGCATTCCCGCTGGACAGGTCCGAACCACAACCGCTGGAGCCCTGCAGCCCGCCTAGACCGGTCCAGCCGGAGCCGGAGTTCCACAGTCCTGCCACGCCCATGGACCCGATCGTCATATCCCCCACCACGGTCTTGCCATCCGTCGACACGTCGTTGGCTGAATCCTGGCCCAGGACCACCTTGCCGCCCGCCTTGGTCCACGAGTAAGGGCCGATCAAGTCGTAGCCCACGACCACAGTCCCATCGGCTGAGACCGCGTGGGCCCGGCCGTCGCCTAGGTCGGTGAATTCGCCTTGGAGGGCGACGATTGGGACGATCGCAAGGAGAAAGAAGTTCATTGCCACATTCTACCTTGCCGAGGAAACACAGCCACATTAAAGCCCCGTGCCGTCACCTCGGCCCAGGCCGCCGACGTCGGGTCCCATAGAGGATTTGTGTGGTTCAGGTGCGTAAACCAGACTTTGCCCGCCACATGCTGCAGAAGGTCCATCGTGCGCCGGACCACAGGGTGCGGCACCTCTGCAAGTGGGCGGTGCGGCAGTTCATCGCCCGAGAAAAACGTGCCGTCGAGGATCAGGGCATCGTGAGTGGCCGCCAAGCCGCTCACATCCTGTCCCCACAGGTCCCACGAGTCGATGTCCGGCACATACAGGATTCTCTGGCCGTCACGGGCGACCGAGAAACCGACCGTATCGGTGTATTCGTCCCTGTGCGGCACGGTCAAGGACGTGACGGAAAGGCCAGGAATCGGTTCGAAAGGGCTGCCGGGATCAAGCACCACCAGAACGATGTGGCCCTGTTCCACAAGCGCGCTCCACGGTGCGTTGGTCGTCAGAAACTGAGCCATCCGAGCCGTGCACCAGATGGGCATCCGGTCCGTGGCGGCAGCCTCAAACCCCAGATGAACCAGCCCCGCGTAGTGGCCGATGTGGGCATGTGTCAGAAGAATGGCCGCGGGCATGGAACCCATCGCTGCGGTCTGCTCTGGCAAGTCTGGGGTCGCATCGACCAGCAGCCAACCTTCAGTCCCACGGAGTCCCAGCGACGCCACCCGCGCAGTCCTACCCAGCGAGCCGCAGCAGGCCTCGCGGCAGCCAGCCTGGGGCCTGCCCGCGTCCTGTGCCGCCCCAAGGACCGCCACCCATGACGGCAAGCCACCACCATTCTCCCGGACCTCATAACTGGCGCACCCGACCCCCAGCAGGGCCACAAGAACAACTGCGTGGACCCCGCGGTCTACGGTTGTATCCAGACAGTTACCCCATCCGAGGAGGTAAGGACGGCGGTGACGGGATCAAGAGCCAACCACTGAGTATGGAACTCCAATCCGGTCAAACTCGGATCCGCAGGCAACGGCAGCGGCATCAAGGCAGTCCCGTCGGCAGCCGTGGGTACCGGAACGATAAGCCCCGGGCTGACCAGCAGGTCGCATCCCGGTGCGCCAAACAGTGCCAAATCCAGCGGAAGAGGCACGCCACCCCAGGACGTGCTGCTGGCGCCAAGTACGCAGAAAGCGATGCTCAGCAGAGGAGCACCCGCCGCCTGGAGCGCGAATGTGGATGACCCTACCGAAGGCCAGCCTCCGACTCCGGCACTAAGGGCTCCGCACGAGGAGCCGAAAGAGGAAGACACCTGAAACAGTTCGAATTGGTCGAACCAGTAATCCGTCTTGTAGGTGCTGTCGATGTTCAACAACTGGAACTCGGCCGCCTGAAAGCCGAAGCCTGCACTCACCTCGAAACGCAGGTCCGGGGTCCACGTCCACGCATCGACGGCCTGCCCCGCCGCTGCAAGAGTGACACTTTCGCCAGAAATGGACTTTTTCAGTTCCAACGGCACCGTATTGCTGGCGCTGTTCGTCTTCTTGATGCGGCACCGGGCACCCCAGAGACCTGGCGACACGCCTATCTGTGGTGACCTAAACAAAAGCCACCAGACGTAGTTCAACTGGTCCACCTTGCCGAACACGGACTCAGCGGTGGCCACATCGTCGGTGTAGTGCGGGGCCGCCCAAACGTGCGTCCAATCGTCCGCCAAGCTCTGGGACAACTTGACCTGGGATCTCGCCTCGCCCGCCCCCAAGCAAACCGCCCACGTCAAAACAAAGCAGATTCGCATCGATGTACTCATGGGGGCAACCTGGTTCTCCCTTACCGACCTCAAGCATATAGCATCAGGCAGCGACGTGAACTCCATCGCGCCGACCCCCGCGTAGGCTGGCCGCATGAGCAATCCCGAGTTCGTGCCCCACGGCGGGCTGTTTGACCCCGGACGAACGCCGGCCGAAGCCGCGGCTGCCTTCTGCAATATCATGGCGGGAAGACGCAGCGTGCGCATGTTCAGCGACGCTCCTGTTGCGCATGAGGCCATCGAGCAGCTCGTCCGGTGCGCGACCACCGCACCCTCTGGCGCAAACAAGCAGCCTTGGCGCTTCATCTGCGTCTCCAACCCGACGGTCAAGCGAGAGATCCGCGAGGGCGCCGAAGTGGAGGAGCGCGAGTTCTATGAGCAACGCGCCGGGGAGCGCTGGCTCGACGACCTGGCACCGCTCGGTACGGACGCGGACAAGGCCTACCTGGAGACAGTGCCGTGGCTGGTTGTCGTGATGAAACAGGTGAGGGGCGAGGCGGACAGCCTTGTCTACTACCCCGACGAGTCGGTCGGCATCGCCGTGGGCCTGTTCCTGGCCGCGGCCCAGATGGCTGGCCTTGCCACGCTGGTCCACACGCCCAGCCCCATGAAATTCCTTGGCACCATCCTGGGGCGCCCCGCCAACGAGCGGCCCTTCGTCCTGATCCCGGTCGGCTACCCGGCGGAGGACTGCGTGGTGCCCGCAGAGGCGCTCAGGCGCCGCCCCCTGGACGAGACGATGGTCGTGGTCTAGTCGTCCGAATCGGGCGCAATCCGTTCCATCTCGAACACGACGTTCTCCGTTTCCAGTCCCCCTTCCCAGTAGCACCATGTGCCGGTGAAGTGGTCCTCGTCGAAGATCTCCACAACACCATCGTGCATGTGTCCATCCTCGATCGAAGCTAGGTGTGTGGCCCCGGCGAACTCCCACTCGATCCGGTCCAACGGGCCGGGCTTGGCCCGCATTGTGGGCTGGTTCCCCGCCGCGCAGTAGTGGGTCAGCATCAATTCGTCGCCGTCCAGATGGTAGAGCGTGACCATCTCTTGCTCCGAGCCGGGGAAGGACGTCTCCAGCACCGCCGATCCGCCAGCAGTGACCCGGTAGACGAGTTGAGGATCTGGATTCGGAAGGGTGCTGGTCCCCACCGCGGCCCAGGAACCCGCCAGGGACTTGAGGCGCTCGAACCGCGCCTGGGCTCCCTGCATCTTCACGGCATTCAGCGTCTTGGACGGCGTTCCGTCGACCTCGGGCGGGTAGTCCATCGGGACGGCGACGCTGCACGCGCCGACAGCGAGGCACAACGACGCCAGGAGGGGCTTCATGGCAATCAGTCTAGCCCTTGCCGATGCCTAGGGGACGAGGCCCTGTCTTGTCAGCTCGGCGTGGATCTGTTCGGCCAGAACGCGGTGGCCCATGGGGCTGGGGTGGGGATCGACGGGGCTGACGCGGAGCGGGGTATCGGCTCGCAGGT